>WBUF01000028.1 GCA_008933825.1 Rhodocyclaceae bacterium
GCCGGAGCGGGGGCCGCCGGAGCGGCGGCAGGCTTGGCTTCTTCCTTCTTGCCGCAGGCGGTCAGGGCCACGGCGACGAGGGCAGCAACGAGGAGAGAGTGTTTCATTTGATTTCCCTTATCGATAAAGAAAACGTCTGTTCAAAAATACATAGACACATAGCAACCAAAATTTTGGGCTTGATCTGAATTGCTTCAGATCAACTTTGAATACTAACAAAAAAACAGCTGTTTGCCCATAAAACTGCCCTAATAAAACTACAAAGCCATGAAGGCGAGCTAAAGGCCGAGTTGGGTAGCCGAGGTGCACGGCGTTGATTCGATCCAGAGCTCCTCAAAGCGTTGCTGCCAGTCGTGGATGACCAGCGGGCGATCCAGGAGTAGCTTGCCGCGGAAATGGTCCGCATGGAAGCGGATGGCCCCGCTTGCCCCGTCAGCCAGAACGAAGCAATCGGCGATTCCCCGCAAGGGTTCCGGCGTCTGGCGGAACTGGAAACAATGACTGTAGCGCTTGCGCAGGGCTGACAGGCGCGCCGAATAGCGCGTCAGGTAGTCCGGGTCGTGCAGGACGATGCGCAGGTTGCGGTCCCGTCCGGCGGCCAGGAAGGCGCCAATCGCGTCGGCCCTCGAACGGCTATCCAGTTCCAGCGCTTTCAGATCCGGATCGAAGATGCAGATTTCCTTGCTTGCCCGTGAGAGTACGAGATCGACCGCCGTCTGGTAGGCGGCGCGGGTATCGAAGGGTTCCTCGCGATAGTCCGGCATGTGATGGCTGAATAATCAGTTGCCATGGTAGGCCAAGCCGTTGGTCGTTGCAAATTCTGCATCGATGCATACAATTGCGCCTCCTGTTTCCTGAGCCCGTGCAATGCCTGAAACCATCATCGAATCCTTGGACCATGAGGGCAGGGGCGTGGCCCGGCAGGAAGGCAAGACCCTCTTTGTCGAGGGTGCCCTGCCCGGGGAGCGGGTGACGTTTTCCAGCTACCGGCGCAAATCGAACTACGAACTGGCTGTCTCTGGCACGATAATCAAGCCGAGTTCCTTGCGCGTCGAGCCTCGTTGCAGGCACTTCGGCATTTGCGGCGGTTGCACCATGCAGCACCTCGCTGCGCCTGGGCAGGCGGCGGCCAAGCAGCGGGTGCTGGAGGATGCCTTCTGGCACATCGGGCGGCTAAGACCGGAGGTGGTCTATCCGGCCATCCAGGGGCCGTCATGGGGCTACCGCTCACGCGCCCGACTATCGGTGCGGCTGGTGCCGAAGAAGGGCGGGGTGCTGGTCGGCTTCCATGAGAAACGCAGCAGCTATATTGCGAACATGGACAGTTGCGAGGTGCTGCCGCCAGCCGTTTCCAGGCTGTTGCCCTTGCTGCGCCGGCTGGTCGGCGCCCTGTCGGTCGCCGATCGACTGCCGCAGATCGAGGTGGCGATTGGCGATGCGGTGACGGTACTGGTTTTGCGCATCCTGCAGCCTCTGGTGCCGTCAGACGAGGTGCTGTTGCGCCGGTTTGCCGAAGAACAAGGCATCCAGTTCTGGCTTCAGCCGGGCGGGCCGGACTCGGCCCACCCCTTTCATCCGGCCGAGGCGCCGGCTCTCGGCTATGCTTTGCCGGATTTCGATCTGCAGATGCGGTTCCGGCCGAACGAGTTTACACAGGTCAACCAGGGCATCAACCGCATGCTGTTGCGCCGGGCCATGCACCTGCTGCAGCCGCGGCCGGGTGAACGTGTCGGCGACCTGTTCTGCGGCCTGGGCAATTTCACCCTGCCGATTGCCCGCAGCGGTGCCTTTGCATTCGGCGTGGAAGGTAGCTTGGCCCTAGTGAAGCGGGCGGAAGAAAATGCCGTCCTGAACGGCTTGTCCGAACTCGCCGACTTCACCGCGGCCAATCTATTCGAGGCAAGCCCGGAACTGCTGGCCGGATGGGGAAGGCTCGACAAGTGGCTGGTCGATCCGCCGCGTGAAGGGGCGATTGAACTGGTCAAGGCAATCGGCGAAGACGGGCCGCGTAGCATGGTCTATGTTTCATGCAACCCGGCGACACTGGCGCGCGATGCAGCCGTTTTGGTGCATGAGAAGGGCTATCGCCTGCGCGGCGCCGGCATCGCCAACATGTTTCCGCAGACATCTCACGTCGAGTCAATCGCGCTGTTCGACAAGTACGGGCAATCGCAGCCTTGAAATGACTTGCTCGGTACGGCCGGGAGGAACTGCGTGATAAAATTTTCAGGCGATTCGGAGGCGTGGCAGAGCGGTTGAATGCAGCTGACTTGAAATCAGCCATGCCCGCAAGGGCATCGTGGGTTCGAATCCTACCGCCTCCGCCATTAGCCCGCATCGGCGATTTGGCCGCGCAGCGCATCCGCCCAGCAATTGGGCGTCTCGTAGAGACGCACACGCTCCAGGCGCAGGTGATTGCCGTAGATGTCCCGGTACGCGCGATCGAGCAGCCTGAATGCCGCCGCAGCAAGGTTTTCCGCGGTGGGCACGACATCCAGCACGACGGTCTTGTGTCCCGGCAGGCTTTCGAGGAACCTCAGCAGCACCGTGTCGTTGCGCCAGACGAGAAAGGCGTGATCCCAAATGTCCACCAGGTTCTGTTTCGCCAGCGTTTTGATATCGGCAAAATCCATCACCATGCCGTTCACGGGCGACCCGCCTTGGCGGATGATGTCGCCAGACAGGGTGACTTCGATGGCGTAGCGATGACCGTGCAGGTGGCGGCACTGGCTCTGATGGTCTGGAATGCGGTGGCCGGAATCGAACTCGAGGCGGCGGGTAATGCGCATGGTGCCTCAGGCATGGCTCAGGAACGTTGAGGGATTATAGCATTCGGCCGCTGGCCGATCGGAGGCGATGCAGGTGTCGAAACAGCTCGATGTGACGGAGCATAGCCGGGACAGCGCGGGACTGCGGTACGTGTATCCCGTGGTTTCGCGCCGGGCCGGCGGCGTGTCGATCGGCATCAACCTGAATCCCAACAACGCCTGCAACTGGCGCTGCATCTACTGCCAGGTGCCGAATCTGAAGCGTGGCGCGGCCCCGGCGATCGACCTGGCGCTGCTGGACAGCGAACTGCGGGGATTCACGGGTGTCCTGCTGCACGGAGACTTTATGCGCCGGCATGTCGCGGAGGACATGCGGCGAATCGTCGATATCGCCTTTTCCGGGAACGGCGAACCGACCTCGGCGGATGCGTTTCCCGAAGCCATCGAGATCGCGGGCAGGGTAAGGCGCGAGAGCCGGCTCGATGGCGAGGCGGCGCTGCGCCTGATCACCAATGGCAGTCTGGTCGGGCGCGGCAGGGTGCAGGAGGGACTACGCTTGCTTGGCCATCTTGGCGGAGAAACCTGGTTCAAGGTCGATGCGGGAACGGAAGAAGGCTTACGACGCATCAATGGAGCGGACGTGTCGCCCGCTGCGGTGGCACGGAATCTGCGGCGCTGTACCGAACTATGCCCCACTTGGGTGCAGACTTGCCTGTTTGCGCTCGACGGGGAGGGGCCCAAGGAGCGGGATGTATCGGCGTACCTCGACGTGCTGGGCATGGCCGGCCTCGAGAATCTGGCAGGGGTGCACCTGTACGGTCTGGCGCGGCCATCGATGCAGCCGGAGAAAGACCGTCTGACACGATTGCCGGAGGAGAAACTGGAGGAGATTGCCCGCCACCTGCGGGCGCGGGGGCTGACCGTGCGGGTCAGCCCCTGAGAGACTTCAGTTGCCTTTCTTGCCTCTGGTCTTGGCGGCCTTCTTCAGCGACTTGAACAAATCAGGGTCGCTGGATTTCAGGTATTCCACCACTTCCCAGTCATCGCGCTTGATCTTGCCGATGTCGATCTGCTCGACGTGCACCAGGCGGAGCAGCTGCTGCACTGGCCGTGGCATGTTGCGCCCGCTTTCGTAGCGGGAGCCGCCGCTTTGCGTGACACCGATCTTGGACCAGAACTGCTGCTGGTTGAGCCCGAGCTTGCGGCGGATTTCGCGCGCGTCGATGGTATCGGTTTTCATTGTTGTGCCGTCCTTTAGATTGAAAATAATCAAATTAGAGTAATTTATAAACGAAAAAAACTATTACCTAAGTGATAGCTTGGTCAGTATAGACGCTATTCAAAGAACATACAAGGCTGGCATACCCGCGCCCGCTGCGGGCGGTTGGCTGCGGATTTCTCCATGCTTGCTGCGCCGTTCTCCGGTTATCGGGTAAAATTCCGCCCTTTCAACGCACTGGAATGGGAAGCAGCAATCCTCCATGGCACTCATAGTTCAGAAGTACGGCGGCACCTCGGTCGGCTCGCCGGAACGGATCAAGAACGTCGCCCGGCGCGTCGCCAGTTGGCAGGCGAAGGGCCACCGGGTCGTGGTGGTGGTATCCGCCATGAGCGGCGAGACCAACCGCCTGATCGCACTGGCGAAGGAGATGCAGACAAATCCAGACTCGCGCGAGATGGATGTGATTGCCTCGACAGGCGAGCAGGTGACGATCGGCTTGCTGTCCATGGCACTGATGGGCATCGGCGTCAAGGCGCGCAGCTATACCGGCGGACAGGTGCGTGTCCTGACCGACAGCGCCTTCACGAAGGCGCGCATCGTCAGCATCGACGAAGGCAACATCATGCGCGATCTGGACAACGGCTACGTGGTGGTCGTGGCCGGCTTTCAGGGCGTCGACGGGGCCGGCAACATCACTACGCTGGGCCGCGGCGGTTCCGATACTTCGGCGGTTGCCATCGCCGCAGCGCTGAAGGCCGACGAGTGCCAGATCTATACCGACGTGGACGGCGTCTATACCACCGATCCGCGCATTGTGCCCGAGGCGCGCCGCCTGGAAAGCATCACCTTCGAGGAAATGATGGAGATGGCCAGCCTCGGCTCGAAGGTGCTGCAGATCCGCTCGGTGGAATTCGCCGGCAAGTACAAGGTCAAGCTGCGCGTGCTTTCGAGCCTTGAGGAACTGGGTCAGGAAGGTCAGGGCACGCTCATAACATTCGAGGACGACATCATGATGGAACAACCGACCATTTCGGGCATTGCCTTCAATCGCGACGAGGCCAAGCTCACCGTGCTCGGCGTTCCGGACCGCCCGGGCATCGCCTACCAGATTCTCGGTCCGGTGGCCGAGGCCAATATCGACGTGGACATGATCATCCAGAACATCGGCCACGACGGCATGACCGATTTCTCGTTTACCGTGCCGCGCGGCGAGTTCGCCAGGGCGACCGCCATCCTCGATCAGGTCAAGGGGCATATCGGCGCGCGCCAGATTGCCGGCGACAACAAGATCGCCAAGGTGTCCGTTGTCGGCGTCGGCATGCGTTCCCATGTCGGTATCGCCAGCAAGATGTTCCGCACGCTGGCGGAGGAAGGCATCAATATCCAGATGATCTCCACTTCCGAAATCAAGATTTCCGTGGTGATCGACGAGAAATACCTCGAGCTGGCCGTGCGGGTGCTGCACAAGGCCTTCGATCTCGATCAGGCGCCGGCGTAAGCCGTTTGACCGGCCTGGGCGAAAGCGGTAATATCGCCGGCCGTTTTGGAGAGATGGCCGAGAGGTCGAAGGCGCTCCCCTGCTAAGGGAGTATGCGGGCTTAAACCTGCATCGAGGGTTCGAATCCCTCTCTCTCCGCCAGTTTGATATAATTCCGCACTAACGCGCCCGTAGCTCAGCTGGATAGAGTACTTGGCTACGAACCAAGGGGTCAGGAGTTCGAATCTCTTCGGGCGCGCCAGTATCCAAGGGCCTGCGATTTCGCAGGCTTTTTTTTCGCCTGTCACGTCGTCTTGCGTTACGATATCTCCGACCGAATAACGGGAGAGACATCATGATGGCAACGCAGACGCGGCTGATTCTGATCGGGATGCTGGCATTGCTTTTCGCCGGAGGCGCCGGAGCGGCCTCGAGGGAAGAGATCGACGCGGAGGCCCGCCAGGCCGTGAAGGAGTTCTACCGGCACACCGGCGCCGGCAAGGAGCTGTCGCAGAAGGCGGCCGGTATGCTGGTGTTCCCCAGCGTGGTGAAGGCGGGCATCGGCGTCGGCGGGGAGTACGGCGAGGGCTCGCTGCTGATCGGCGGCAAGCCGGCGGCCTATTACAACATCGCTTCTGCCTCGATCGGCTTGCAGCTGGGCGCCCAGGCACGCAGCATGATCATCCTGTTCATGACGGAGAACGCCCTGGCCAAATTCCGCGCCAGCGAGGGCTGGAAGGCGGGTGTCGACGGCAGTGTGGCGCTGGCCACGCTCGGCGCAGGTGGCGCCGTCGATACCGAGACGGCGAAAAAACCCATCATCGGCTTCATCTTCTCGAACAAGGGCCTGATGGCCAACCTGACCTTCGAAGGCTCGAAGATCACCAAGATCGACCGCTGATCAGGCGACCAGCGGCGGCTCGTCCATCAGCGCCACCTGCTCGCGCAGTTCGAGGATGCGGTCCTGCCAGTAGCGCTGGGTGTTGAACCAGGGAAAGGCCGCCGGGAAGGCCGGATCGCCCCAGCGCCGCGCCAGCCAGGCCGAGTAATGCAGCAGGCGCAGGGTGCGCAGCGCTTCGACCAGATGCAATTCGCGCCGGTCGAAGTCGCGGAAGTCTTCGTAGCCGGCCAGCACCTCGCCGAGCTGGTGCGTCATCTCGGCCCGTTCTCCGGAAAGCAGCATCCACAGGTCCTGCACGGCCGGCCCCGTGCGGCAGTCGTCGAAGTCGACGAAGTGGGGGCCGCGCATTTCGCCGCTATCGGTCCATAGCACGTTGCCTGCATGGCAGTCGCCATGCAGGCGGATCGAGGCGACGGCGCCAGCGCGCATGTAGCAGCGGCGTGCGCCGTCGAGCGCCTGATCGACCACGCTGCACCAGGCGGTGCGCAGGTCTTCCGGCAGGAAGCCGTGCTCGAGGAGATAATCGCGGGAGGCTTCGCCGAAGCCGGCAATATCGATGCAGGGGCGCTCGCGGAAAGGCGTCGCGGCGCCGACGGCATGGATGCGGCCGAGGAAGCGCCCGATCCTTTGCAGGGTGTCCGGCCGGTCCAGTTCGGGGGCGCGGCCGCCGCGGCGCGGAAACACCGCGAAACGGAAGCCCTGCGCATGATACAGGGTGTGCCCGCCGGCCAGCGAGAGGGGGGCGACGACGGGGATTTCCTGTTCGAACAGTTCCCGGGCAAAGGCGTGTTCTTCGAGGATCGCCGCATCGCTCCAGCGCTGCGGCCGGTAGAATTTGGCCACCCGCGGCGGCGCGTCGGCGATGCCGACCAGATAGACGCGGTTTTCGTAGCTGTTGAGGGCCAGCAGAGAACCGTCGCAGGGCAGGCCGACACTCTCCAGCGCATTCAGGACGGTATCGGGAGTGAGGGCCGAATAGGGATGCATGTCGCTGTCCATGACGGCATTGTACGTTCCCGCTGACGCGTTATCATGGGCGCCACGAAGAAGAAGACCGGAGAGAATGGCCGACTATCCGCAGCAACTGGTTCATCCGCATCGCCTGTTCGACGGCACCGAGGTGGTCGTCCGGCCGATCCGCCCGGATGACGCTGACATCGAGCAGGACTTCGTGCGCGGGCTCTCGGAGGATTCGCGCTACAACCGCTTCATGGGCCAGCTGCGCGAACTGGCGCCGCGCAAGCTGCAGTACCTCACGCAGATCGATTACGACCAGCACATGGCGCTGATCGCCACGGTCATGCGCGACGGGCGCGAGGTGGAGATCGGCGTCGCGCGCTACGTCGTCACGCCCGGCAGCGACAGCTGCGAGTTCGCCATCACGGTGGACGATGCCTGGCAGGGCACGGGCGTGGCTGGCATCCTGATGCTGGATCTCTTCGTGGCGGCGCGCCAGCGTGGGCTGAAGGCCATGGTCGGCTACGTGCTGGCGAGCAACCACAAGATGCTGAAGTTCTGCCGCCAGCTCGGCTTCGAGTTCCATCGCGACGAGGGCGGGGGCGACACCATCAACGTCGTCAAGGCGCTGTAGTTTTTCCGGGCTTCGCCGATGCCAGGCGATGCGCCCAGCGCGTCGTTTCCGGCAGGCGATAGCGCGTCAGGCAGGCCATCACCCAGGCGATGGCCGATTCCAGGCCGATGCGGTGGCCGGGGGAGACATACAGCGGCTTGACGCCCGGGCGGGTGCGCAGCACGGCGCCGACGACCTCGTCACCGTCCTTGAGCGGCACCCAGGCGCCGCGCTCGTCCGGCACCGCATCGTGCGTGCCGATCAGGCGCGTCTTGGCCACCCCGATGGCTGGAATGTCGAGGAGCAGGCCGAGGTGGCAGGCGATGCCGAGACGGCGCGGGTGGGCGATGCCCTGGCCGTCGCAGAGCAGCAGGTCCGGCAAAACGGCGAGTTGCTCGATGGCCGCCAGCACGGCCGGCACCTCGCGGAAGGAGAGCAGGCCCGGCACATAGGGAAAGCGCGTCGGCAGGCGGGCGATGGCGAAGGTCTCCGGTTGCAGCGAGGGAAAGGCGAGCACGGCGACGGCGGCGCGTGTCGTGGCGCCGTTTTTCTCGAAGCCGGCATCGGCGCCGGCGACGCGGCCGATGCCGGCGAAGTCGTCCCGGCGGACGACTTTCGCGGCGAGACGTGCCTGCAGTGCCATCGCTTCCTTCGGCGTCAGGTCCCAGCGGTGGCGCTGCCGGATCTTCATGCGTCGCATTGAACAGCGATCAGCGGGACCAGCATCTCGTCGGCGCTGACCCCGGCATGCACGCCGACCTGGCGGTGGCGCTTTTCGCCCTCGACCCAGTCGAGCAGGGTCCAGTCCTCGCGCATCACCAGTGCGTAATCGCCGACGCGCGAGGCCAGTCGCGGGTCGGCCGGGCCCGGCCCGAACCAGCCCTGTTCGAGCAGCGCCCGGCGCGGGAAGGCGTCCAGGCAATGGCCGAAATGCTCCGACACATAGTCCTCGAAACGGGCCGTTTCACCAGGCCTGACATAGCAATAGGCGACGCGGTGTTCTCCGCACAGCGGGCGTGCCAGCATCGCGGCGAGATCCGGGTGCAGCGCCAGGTCGATCTGGCGTTCCGGCGGCGAATCGATGAAGCCGTGGTCGGCACAGGCCACCACCAGCGTGTCGCTGCCGGCAATGGCGGCGAGGAAGGCGCCGAATGCCTCGTCGAGCAGGGCGAACTGCGCGGCAACCCGGGCGCTGCCGACGCCATGGGCATGGGCAAGCGAGTCGAGTTCCGCGTAATAGGCGTATATGTAGGAGGGCTCGCCGGATTCTCGAAGCGCGGCCGCGATCTGGCCGAAGAGTTCGGGCAGCGTCCGGTAGGCGCGCACCGCGGCGCGGCCGCTGTGATACAGGCTGAGTTCCGAATGGGCGATGGCCTGCGGCGAAACGAAGACGCTGCGCCGGGGCAGGCGGTCGACGAACGGCCGGTGGCCGAACAGGCGGCGCGGCAGCGCGCCGGGCGGCGCGTCGAACTCGCCTGCGCCGCGCGGCCTGAGCGGCAGCACGGCGGCGATGGCATCGAGTTCGGCGAAATACATGTGCCAGCCGGTCAGTGCGTGCTGTTGCGGCGCCAGGCCGCTGAGGTAGGTGGTAACTGCACTCGCGGTGGTGGATGGAAAAACCGAACTGAGGCGGGCCTGCAGGCGAGCGTGCAGGTGGCCGCCCTTGCCGTGGCGTTGCAGGTAGTTGTAGCCGAGGCCGTCGATGACAAGCAGCACGATGTTGTACGCCGTCCCGCCTGGACTGACTTTTGCATCGCGCAGCGGCGCATAGGGCGACGGCGGTGCGCCGCAGGCGTCGCCAAGCGAGCGCATCAGGTTGAGGATGCTGCCGCCCTCGTAGTCCGGGAAGATCACTGCTTCTGCCTGCAGGCGACGATCACGGCCTGTGCCGACACGCGGCCGCGCCTGTCCTGCTCCCGCGGTGCCCTGGAGGGCCGGCCAGGGCCGCGAGGCCGCAGAGTGCCCAGTGAAGCCGGGTCATGCGCGTCGCATCCGGATCCGGCGCGTCGAGATCCCCGGCGATCGAGGCCAGCGTCAGCGGCATTTCCTGCAATGCCGCTCAGTGGTCCTCGATGTGCGGGCGGCCTTCCTCCGCCGGCGCGCCGGTATCGGGGTCGATCCAGTCGGAAATGCCCAGTTCGTCCTCTGCCTCGGCCAGCGTCTCGCCAGGCTCGAAGTCGGATTCGTCGCTGTACTCCATATCCTCGGCGGCTTCGATCAGCGTCGGAAAGGGCCCGTATTCCTCGTCGCTGTCCTTGTCCTGCCAGTAGAAGCCGTCCGGTCTTTCGATGACGCGGGTGCGGTCGAAGTCTGTGCGTGTGGCGGGTATGCTCTTCGGCATGGCGATCTCCGTTTCCTTGTCGCTGCGGGTATCTTGAACCTTTTTCAATGTAAAAGCTATGGCGAATCCGATGCCGGTTCGTTGACCGGAGTCAGGTTCGATGGCGGCATGCATGCCTTTACGGCATTCGTGCTGCCAGGCTGAAATCTTGTGCGGGGATCCGCCCGGGGTTATAGTTGTTCGGCAGATTCGAATATAGAAAAACCGGAATGTCCAACCCGCTCACCCTCGATCCGCGGTTGCTGCTGCGGCGCTGCGATCCCGCCCTGCTGGACTTCGAGACCACCGCCGAACTGGACGATGCGGTCGATATCGTCGGCCAGTCGCGTGCGCTGGATGCGGTGCGCTTCGGCATCGATATCAAGCAGCCGGGCTTCAATCTCTTCGTGCTGGGCGAACCGGGCAGCGGCCGCCATGCCGCCGTGCGCCGCCTGCTGGAGGCCAGGGCGGGCTGCGAGCCGGCACCGAGCGATTGGTGTTACGTCAATAACTTCGCCGACCTGAACAAGCCGCGCCTGCTGCGCCTGCCGCCCGGCCGCGGCGGCAGGCTCCGACATGACATGCAGGAGTTCGTCGCCGAGCTGGGGAAGGCCATCGGCGCAGCCTTCGAGAGCGAGGAGTATCGCATTCGCATCGAGACCATCCAGGACGAGTTCAAGCAGCGCGAGGAAAGCGCGCTGCGCGCGCTTGGCCAGGAATCCGGCAAGAAGGGTGTTGCGCTGCTGCGCACGCCGCATGGGTTTGTCTTCGCCCCGATCAAGGGCGAGGACGCGATGGCGCCGGAGGAATTCGAGAAGCTGCCGGACGAGGAGAAGGCGCGCATCGGCAAGCTGATCGAGGATTACGGCGAGCGCCTGCACAAGCTGATGCACCAGTTCCCGCAGTGGCGTCGCGAGATGCAGGGTCGCATCAAGGAGGCGAGCCGGGAGACCATGGGGCTGGCCGTCGGCCACCTCATCGAGGAGCTGAAGGAGCGCTACACGGATCTGCTCAACGTGCTCGGCTTTCTCGACGAAGTGATGCGCGACGTCATCGAGAGCGGCGAAGAGCTGCGCGAGCAGCCGAAGGCAGACGGGGACGCGAGCGGAGTCGTCGTCAGCGGAAGCATTTCACTGGCCCGCTACCAGGTGAATCTGCTGGTCGACAACGGCGCGGCCAAGGCGGCGCCGGTGGTCTTCGAGGACAATCCGATCTACCCGAACCTGGTCGGCCGCGTCGACAGCGTTGCCCACATGGGCACGCTGATGACCAACTTCACCATGATCAAGCCAGGCGTCCTGCACCGCGCCAACGGCGGCTATCTGGTGCTGGATGCCGCCAAGGTGCTGAGCCAGCCCTATGCCTGGGAAGGGCTCAAGCGCGCGCTGCGCTCGGCCCAGGTGCGCATCGAATCGCTCGGCCAGGTGTTCGGCTTCACCAGCATGCTGCCGCTGGAGCCGGAACCGATGCCGCTCGATCTCAAGGTGGTGCTGATCGGCGAACGCATCCTGTATTACCTGCTGAAGGAATACGACCCGGAATTCGAGGAGCTGTTCAAGGTGGGCGCGGATTTCGAAAGCGACGTCGCGCGCAACGAGCCGAACACACGCAGCTATGCCCGCTTCCTCGGCGGGCTGGTGCGCCACTACGGGCTGCGGCCTTTCGACCGCCACGCCGTGGCGCGCCTGATCGAGCACAGCGCGCGTCTCGCCGGCGATGCCGAGAAGCTTTCCGCCGGCACGCGCCGCCTCGCCGACCTGATGCAGGAGGCCAGCCACTGCGCCGGGCGGTCAGGCCGCGGCCTGGTCTTGCGCGAGGATGTCGAAGCGGCGCTGGAAGCGCAGCGCCACCGGGCCGGCCGGCTGCACGAGGCGGTCCAGGAACAGATCCTGCGCGGCAGCCAGCTGATCGATTCCGGGGGGAGCCGGGTCGGCCAAGTAAACGGCCTGGCGGTGATCGACCTCGGCGACGCTCCGTTTGCCCACCCGGTGCGCATCACCGCCACGGCGCGCATCGGCGAGGGCGAGGTCATCGACATCGAGCGCGAATCCGAGCTGGGCGGCGCGATCCACTCCAAAGGGGTGATGATCCTCTCGGCCTTCCTCGCCGCGCGCTATGCGCGCACCCTGCCGCTGTCGCTGTCGGCGAGCCTGGTCTTCGAGCAGTCCTATGGTCCCGTGGAAGGCGACAGCGCTTCGCTCGCCGAGCTGTGCGCGCTGCTCTCGGCCCTGTCCGCGGCGCCGATCCGGCAGTCGCTGGCGATCACCGGCTCGGTGAACCAGTACGGCCGCGTGCAGCCGATCGGCGGTGTCAACGAGAAGATCGAGGGCTTCTTCGACATCTGCAAGGCGCGCGGCCTGAGCGGCGAGCAGGGCGTCGTCATCCCGCAGGCCAACGTCAAGCATCTGATGCTGCGCGAGGAGGTCGCCGCCGCCTGTGCCACGGGGGCGTTTGCCATCCACGCCGTCGAGGACGTCGACCAGGCCATCGCGCTGCTTACCGGTGTTCCGGCCGGGGAGCCGGATGCGCAGGGGCTCGTGCCGGAGGGCACCATCAACTACATGGTTGCCGCCCAGCTGGCCGAGCTGACGGCGCGGCGCCAGGCCTTCGCGGCCGCCGGCAGGAGGGAAGGCGCCCGGAAGGGCAAGGGCAAGGAATAATCCCACGAACGGCGGACCGATCCGCCTGCAGGCGGGCGGGCGATGCGATGATCCTGGTCGGCGGTCAGCTGGAATTCCTGTCCGGCAGCCGCCTCGCCGTGCCCTGCGGCGACGAGGGGGGGCGGCGCCCAGCCGCTATGCCGCCGTCTTCCGCAGACTGACTTTTCCGGACTTCGCCTGATTGACTTACCTCAAAGCCGTGTTGCCGCCGGCGGTTATGCTGAAAGGGACCATTCGACCAACCCACTCACAACAGGTGTCGTCATGCAAAGACCCGTCCAGATCACCTTCAAGGACATCCCGCATTCAGACGCGGTGGAAACCCATATCCGCGAAAAGGCCGCCAAGCTGGAGACGTTCTACCCGCACATCATCGGTTGCCATGTCACGGTGGAGTTGCCGCACAAGCACCACCACCAGGGCAAGCAGCACAACGTGCGCATCGACATCAAGGTGCCTGGCAGCGAGATCGTGGTGAACCGGGACAAGCACGAGGACATCTACGTCGCCCTGCGCGATGCATTCGACGCCGCCAGGCGCCAGGTCGAGGAATACGGTCGCCGCCAGCGCGGCGATGTCAAGCACCACGCCAGCAGCCGGGTACCGACTGGCGATTAGGCGCTGCTGCGGATGAAGTCGCGCACGCGGGGATAGACCGTCTCGCGCCAGCGCTTGCCGCTGAATATGCCGTAGTGGCCGACGCCCGGCACGAGGTAGTGGTCCTTCCTTTCGGCGGGAAGGTTGCGGCACAGGTCGTGCGCCGCCTCGGTCTGGCCGGGGCCGGAAATGTCGTCCAGCTCCCCCTCGACGGTGAACAATGCCGTGTCGCGGATGGCCCAGGGCCGCACGCGCTGGCCGAACAGCGTCATCTCGCCCTGCGGCAACCGGTGCTTCATGAACACTATGTCGAGGGTTTCCAGATAATACTCGGCCGGGAGGTCCATCACGGCGTTGTACTCGTCGTAGAACTTGCGGTGTCCCTCGGCCGATTCGCCGTCGCCGATGACCAGGTGATTGTAGAAATCGATATGGGCATTGAGGTGGCGATCCGGGTTCATGGCGACGAAGCCCGAGTGCTGCAGAAAGCCGGGATAGACGCGCCGCATGTAGCCGGGGTATTTCAGCGGCACGCGGGTGATGACATGGGTGTCGAACCAGCGCAGGCTGCGCGTCTTGGCGTAGCGGTTGACTTCCGTCGGGGCGCGGCGCGTGTCGATCGGGCCGCCCATCAGTGTCATGCTGCGCGGCTGGGCCGGATCGTCGGCGGCAGCCATCAGCGAGACGGCGGCCAGCACCGGCACGGTGGGCTGGCACACCGAAATGACGTGCGCGCCGGGCGCCAGATGGCGCAGGAAGTCCTGCACATAGGCGACGTAGTCGGCGAAGTGGAAATAGCCTTCGGCAAGCGGCACCTGGCGGGCGTCGATCCAGTCGGTGATATAGACGTCGTGGTCCGGCAGCAGTGCCCGCACGGTGTCGCGCAACAGCGTGGCATAGTGGCCGGACAGCGGCGCCACCAGCAGCACCTTGGGCTGATCGAGTGGCGCCTCGCGGCGAAAGCGCAGCAGCTTGCAGAACGGCTTGCTGGCGACCACTTCCTCCCGCACGGACACCGGGCGGCCGTCGATGACGACCGTATCCAGTTCGAACGACGGCTTTTCGTAGCGCCTGACGATGCGCGCCAGCAATTCCGAGCCGGCGGCGACGCGGCTGCTGTGGGGCAGATAGGCGAGCGGGCTGAAGGGGTTGGTGAACAGTTGCTGGCTGGTTTCCGCCCAGTAGCGCAGCGGGGCGTTGGCGGCGTGCTGGAGCTCGTGCAGCGTATAGATCATTATTTTCGGCGTTCCTTTCCCGCAGCGCCAAGCAAGCGACTGCTTGGCGCGAGCTTACACGATTCCGTTGGGGTTACCAACAATTACGGCAGGCGCCGGAGAACCGGAAGACGGGCCCGCCGGCCAGATTTCGCCAGGCGGTACCGACGTGCTCAGGACGGCAGCTTGTGGCTGCGAAAATCCTCGCGCAGCTTCGTCTTGAGCAGCTTGCCGGTGGCGGTGTGCGGCAGACTGTCGACGAAGACGACGTCGTCGGGCAGCCACCACTTGGCGACCTTGTCGCGCATGAAGTCGAGCAGCTGCTCGCGCGTCAGCGCCTGGTCTGGCTTCCTCACGACGACGAGCATCGGCCGCTCGTCCCATTTCGGATGGGCCACGCCGATCACCGCCGCCTCGGCCACCGCGGGGTGCGACACGGCGAGGTTCTCGAGCTCGATGGAGCTGATCCATTCGCCCCCTGACTTGATGACATCCTTGGAGCGGTCGGTGATCTGCATGTAGCCGTCGGCGTCCAGCGTGGCGACGTCACCGGTGGGGAACCAGCCGCCCTCGCGCAGGACATTGCCGCCCTCGCCCTTGAAGTAGCCGGAGACGATCCAGGGCCCGCGCACCAGCAGGTCGCCGAAGGCCTTGCCGTCGCGCGGCAGTTCGCGGCCCTCGTCGTCGACGATCTTCATGTCCACGCCGTAGATGGGGCGGCCCTGGTTCAGGCGCAGCTTGTCGCGCTCGGCGGCGGAGAGTTTGAGATGCTTGCCTTTCGGCGTGTTGACCGTACCGAGCGGGCTCATTTCGGTCATGCCCCAGGCGTGCAGCACGGTGACGCCGAAGGCATCGTCGAAGGTACGGATCATGGCCGGCGGCGCCGCCGAGCCGCCGATCACCAGGCGCTGGACGGTGGACAGCTTGAGGCCCTTCGCCTGCAGGTGCTGCAGCAGGCCGAGCCAGATGGTCGGCACGCCGGCGCTGACGGTGACTTGTTCCTGTTCGAATAGCTCGTAGAGGCTGGCGCCGTCGAGCTGGGGGCCCGGCATCACCAGTTTCGAACCGGCCAGCGCACAGGCGTAGGGCAGCCCCCAGGCATTGACGTGGAACAGCGGCACCACCGGCAGCACTGTGTCGCGCGCCGACAGGTTGAGCGCGTCGGGCAGGGCCGAGCCGTAGGCATGCAGCACCGTCGAGCGGTGGGAATACAGGGCGCCCTTCGGATTGCCCGTGGTGCCGGAGGTATAGCACAGCGAGGATGCGGTGCGCTCGTCGAATTCCGGCCACTCGTAGTCGTCGGAATGGGCATTGACCAGGTCTTCGTAGCAAAGCAGATCGAGCTTCGAATCGGGCAGGCGGGCGCGGTCGCACATCGCCACCCAGCTGCGCACGCCCTTGCAGTGCGGCGCGATGCCTTCCACCAGCGGCAGGAAGGTGAGGTCGAAGAAGACCAGTCCGTCCTCGGCGTGGTTGACGATATAGGCTACCTGCTCGGGGAACAGGCGCGGATTGACGGTGTTCAGGATGGCGCCCAGGCCGGAGACGCCGTAATACAGCTCGAAGTGGCGGTGGTTGTTCCAGGCCAGGGTCGCCACGCGATCGGCCGGCTTCACGCCAAGCGACAGCAGGGCGCGGGCCAGCTGGCGTGCGCGGCGGTGCGCGTCGCGGTAGGTGTAGCGATGAATGCCGCCGGTGGTCTCGCGCGAGACGATCTCGGTGTCGCCGTGGTTGCGCTCGGCGTGGCCGATCAGCGAGGAGATCATCAGGGGCATGTTCTGCATCAGGCCGTGCATATGTTTTCCTCCTTTGGTGGCAGGCGCATTTTCGCCAAGTTGCCGGCGTGCATCAAGTCGCCAGCCCCGGCAGGATGTCGACGAAATGACGCAGCGCGGCAAATTCGCCGACGTCCTTGTCGGGCTGGCGGGAGTCGGGACGGCAGACGGCAAGCAGATGGGCGATGCCGGCGGCGCGCGCCGCGCGCAGCACCGGCAGGCTGTCGTCGATGAGCAAGGTGCGCGCCGGATCGTAGGGCACCGTTGCGCGCAGTGCCGGCCAGAAGGCGGCATCCTCTTTCGGCAGGCCGACCTCGTGAGAGGTGACGAGCAGATCGAAGTGCACCTGCAGCCCGGTGCGCGCCATCTTCAGCGACAGGCTTTTCCGGTGGGCGTTGGTGACGAGCGCCGCGCCCTTGCCGGCGGTGCGCAGCGCATCGAGAAAGCGCGGCACGCCTGGATGCACGGCGATCAGGTGCGCCACCTCTTCCTTGAGCCGGACGATGTCCAGCTGCAACTCGCGCGTCCAGTAATCGACGCAGTACCAGTCGAGGGTGCCGGCCTTGGCGCGGTAGGTGTCCGACAGCAGCTGGTGCGCCCTGGTCAAGGGAAGACCGTGCTTTTCGGCGTAGCGCACCGGCACGTGCTCCTGCCAGAAGTGGTTGTCGAAATGCAGGTCCAGCAGCGTGCCGTCCATGTCGAGCAGGACGGTGTCGATGGCCTGCCAGTCGATCATTCGGCCCCGGCCTGCACGGCGGGCGCGGCGGCGGGGCGCCGCGCCGGGGGCAGCACCGCCGTCGTTTCGTCCAGCCAGGAGGCGGCGACGACGCGATTGCGCCCGCTGCTCTTGGCGGCGTAGAGGGCCAGGTCGGCGCGGTGCATCAGCTCGTCGATGCCGCGTTCCTCCTCCCGCAGCTGGGCCACGCCGATGCTGGCGGTGGTGGGTACCGCAAAGCCGGGTACGGGCAGATGCTCGGCCTCGGTCAGCTGGCGCAGCCGCTCGGCGATGCTGAGTGCAACCTCCTCGGTGGTGTCGGGCAGCAGGACGGAGAATTCCTCGCCTCCCAGGCGTGCGAAAAAATCGTACTCGCGCAGCTGCGGGCCGATCAGCCCGGCGAAGCGGCGCAGCGTCCTGTCGCCGGCGGCGTGACCGAGCGTGTCGTTGATCGACTTGAAGCGGTCGAGGTCGATCATCAACAGGGACAGCGGCGTGTTGCGGCGCCGGCAGCGCGCCAGTTCCGCTTCGGCACGACTGTAGAACACGCGCCGGTTGCCGATGCCGGTCAGTTCGTCGAGGGTGGCCTGGCGGCCCAGTTCGGCGGCAAGCTGGTCGACGATCATCAGGGCAAAGCCGAGGCTCATCAGCATGACCACGATATGGGCGATGCCGAGGATGGCGCCCTGCCAAAAATCGGCCGCGAAAAGATGATCCGGCGGATGGTCGGCCAGCACGGTGTAGGCCAGGCGCGCGGCCATCAGCAGGCAGCCGACGAGGAACAGCAGGCCGGTGAAGCGGTGAGAGACCGGCACTTCGGCCGCTGGCGGCAGCAGCAGGCGGGCGGCGCTGAGCCCGGTGAGGATGGCCAGCGCGATGGACAGCGTGCCGACTGCCAGGCCGTAGGGCGCGGCGGAGGACCACTGCAAGGCGAAGACGATGCCGGCCGCCGCCACGGCGGACCACGCGAGCCGGCCGTGCGGCTTGTCGCCGAGCAGGCGCTGGATGGCCAGGTAGTAGAGGGCGGCGGTGAGCACCAGCAGGGTGTTGCCGATGATGCGGGCGGCCAGGTTGTTCCCTGTGTCGGAAAGGCCGAGCAGCAGCAGGCCCGCCGCCAGCGCGATGTTGGCCCAGGTCCAGTGGCCGGCGCCGCGCACGCGGGCGGCATAGGAGCGCGAGACGGCCACCAGCACCAGGGCGGTGGGCAACGCCGTGAAGGCCATCAGCAGAAGGATGGTGCGGGCGTCGAGAATCATCGTGTCTCGGGCGTCAGCAGCGAGGCGCCGAGCAGCGCGCGGCGACGCAGCCAGGGACTGGGGCGGTAGCGCGGATCGCCGGAGCAGGCCTGCAGGTTCTCCAGGATATCCAGCACGGTGCGCGCACCGAGCGCGTCGCCCAGCGCCAGCGGCCCCTTCGGGTAGCCCAGGCCGAGGGTGACGGCGCTGTCGATGTCGGCCGGCTGCGCGATGCCCTGCTGGGCGATGTCGCAGCCGATGTTCACGATGTGCGCCAGTACCCGCTGCACGACGCAGCCGGCGCTGTCGCGGACGAGAGAGGCCGGCACGCCGTCGGCGGAGAACAGGCCGAGCGCCGCCTCGCGCACGGCGGCGGCGGTCAGCGGCGTGGCCATCAGGGTGCGGTGGCGGTCCAGGCCGGGCAGGGCGTCGATGGCGACGGTGCGAGCGGCATCGAGCCCTTCGCGCGCGGCGCAGCTGCTGGCGTCCTCGCCCAGCGGCGTGACGACGATCAGCGCGCCGTCCTGCGGGGACTGACTTTCGTCGAGCGTGCCACCCAGGCGCTGCACCAGTTCGCGCACGGCGGCGGCCAGCTTCGGCCGCGCGTTGCTTACCCAGATCCGCTCCGGGCGCGCCTGCGGCATGTCCGCCTGCGGCGGCACCTGCTGCTTGCCGTCGGCGTATTCATAGAAGCCGCGCCCGCTCTTGCGCCCGAGCAGCCCGCCGGCCAGGCGCTGCGCGGCGAGCGCGGAGGGCCGGTAGCGCGGCTCCTGGTAGTACTGGCGGTAGATCGCCTCCATCACTGGATGGGAGACGTCGAGTCCGGTCAGGTCGAGCAACTCGAAGGGGCCCATGCGGAAGCCGCCGGCGCCGCGCAGGATGGCGTCGATCACGTGGAACTCCGCGACGTTTTCGCCGGCAAGGCGCAGCGCCTCCGTGACGTAGCCGCGGCCGGCGTGGTTCACGATGAAGCCCGGCGTGTCCTTGGCGCGCACCGGCACATGGCCCATGCGACGGGCCAGCGCGACGAGCGCCTCGACGGCCCGCGGTTCGGTGAGCAGGGCATCGACGACCTCGACGACCTTCATCAGCGGCACCGGATTGAAGAAGTGGAAGCCGGCGACGCGGCCCGGCCGGCGGCAGGCGGCGGCGATTTCGGTGATCGACAGCGAGGAGGTGTTGCTGGCGAGGATGCAATCGGCGTCGACGATATCCTCCAGCTTGCGGAATAACTCGCGCTTGGCCTCGAGCCTTTCGATGACGGCCTCGACCACGACCTGGCAGGAGGCGAAAGCCTCCAGCGACGCAACGGGCGCGATGCGGGTCGCAGCGGCTTCGGCGTCGGCGGCGGGCAGCTTGCCCTTGGCGGCGAGCCCGGCGAGCGTGGCGGAGACGGCGTCGCGCGCCGATGCGGCGGCCCCGGGTGCGAGATCGAAGAGGAGGACGCGCAGACCGGCCTGGGCGGCGATTTGGGCGATGCCGCGGCCCATCGCGCCGGCGCCGGCGACGCCCAGCGTCAAGGCGGGGGAGTGAATGTCGATATGCATTGCCGGCCTGTTTTTTTCCAACGAACGAGTATAGCCCGATTGAACCCGGCCGATCCTTCCATTAACATCGTCCACATCACGCTATTGCGGAGGGACAGAGGCGATGTACCGAAAAGTCCTGCTGGCTTACGATGGCTCGCAGAGCGGACGAACCGCCCTGCTCGAATGCGCCGACATCAACAATTTCCTGCACGCCGAGATTCATCTGCTGGCGGTGGCGCCGCTGATGGCCGGGCTCTACCTTACCGAAGGCTTCGTGCCCGAGACGCTGCAGGAAGACGAGAACCGCCGCTTCAAGGAGATTCTCGACGAGGGGCTGAAGCTGCTCGATGAGCGCGGCGTCAGGGCCGAGGGCCATGTCGTCACCGGCGAGCCGGTCGACGAGATCTGCCGCATGGCAGGCGAGCTGGGCGTCGACCTGATCGTCGTCGGCCACCGCAAGCATGCCTTCTTCATGTCGCGCTGGTGGAAGGGCTCGGTTGGCTCGACCCTCATCGAGGACGCTCCCTGCAGCGTGCTGATCGCGCTGGCGCGCTGAGACCGCGGCCGTTTTTTCCGTCAGCGGCCTACCACAGCTTCCACCACGGCTCCTTGCGGTCGATGCCGCGCTTGTAGTATTCGCTGTCGGGGAAATTGGTGCGCATGACGCGCTCGGCGTCGTCGCGCAGGTCGTTCAGGCCGAGCGCGTCATAGGCCTTTACCATGATGAACAGCGCCTCCTCGTTGGCCGGCGCGTCGACGTAGGTCCTCACGGCGGCCTGGGCGCGGTTGGCGGCGGCGACATAGGCGCCGCGCTTCATGTAGTAGCGCGCCACATGCACCTCGTGCGAGGCCAGCGCGTTCACGATGTATTTCATGCGCGCCGTGGCGTCCGCGGCGTACTTGCTGGAGGGAAACTTGGCCACCAGCTCGCGAAACGCATCGTAGGATTCCCGCGCCGCCTTCGGGTCGCGCTCGGAGAGGTCCTGCATGCTGATGTAGCCCATGATGCCGAGGTCCTCGTTGAAGTTCACCAGGCCCTTCAGGTAATACACGTAATCGACGTTGGGATGGTTCGGGTGCAGCTTGATGAAGCGGTCGCAGGCGGCGATGGCGGAGGCGGGCTCGTTGGCCTTGTGGTAGGCGTAGGCGATCTCGATCTGCGCCTGCTGCGCGTAGCGGCCGTAGGGATAGCGCGACTCGAGGATCTCGAAGTACTTGACGGCCTTGTCGTAGGAGCCGTCGCCCATGGCTTCCTTGGCGGCGGAGTACAGGCGGTTGGCCGACCAGCCCGCCGTCTCGTCCTTCAGCTCCGGCAGCAGGCCGCAGCCGCCGAGCAGCAGGGCGAGAATTAACGCTAGACTACGCATGTGAAAGCCTCGAATTCGAACCGCGCCGATTATATCCCACCGCCGGCGCGCATCCTGGAAATTCCCGCCGAGTGTGCCGGCCTGCGTCTCGACCAGGCGCTGGCGCGGCTGATGCCCGAGCATTCGCGCAGCCGGTTGGCCGCCTGGGTGAAGCAGGGAAAAGTCAGCCTCGACGACACGGCGGCGGATGCCCGCCGCAAGGTATGGGGCGGCGAGCGCGTCGCCATCGCGGCCGCCGTCCTGCCGGAGGATGCCGCGCAGCAGCCGGAGGACATTCCGCTCGCCGTCGTGCACGAGGACGAGCACATCCTCGTCGTCAACAAGCCGCCCGGCCTGGTGACGCATCCTGGCAGCGGCAACTGGCGGGGCACGCTTCTGAATGCCCTGCTGCACCATGCCCCGCAGCTTGCCGGCGTGCCGCGCGCCGGCATCGTGCACCGGCTCGACAAGGACACCAGCGGCCTGCTCGCGGTGGCGAAGACGCCGGAAGCGCAGACCGACCTGGTGCGCCAGCTCGCCGCGCGCAGCGTGAAGCGGCAGTACCTGGCGCTGGCGCACGGCCGCGTCGCGCATGACGGCGCGGTCGACGCGCCGATCGGCCGCCATCCGGTGCAGCGCACGAAGATGGCGGTGGTGGCATCGGGCCGCGCCGCGCGCACGCACTACCGGGTGCTGGAGCGCTTCGCGCAGGCGACCCTGATCGAGTGCGCGCTGGAAACCGGGCGCACCCACCAGATTCGCGTGCACATGGCCGAGCTCGGCCATCCGCTGGTCGGCGACCCGGTCTATGGACTGCGCCGCAAAGCGGCCGGCGTCCTCGCGGATTTTCCCCGCCAGGCCCTGCACGCCTGGCGACTGACGCTCGCGCATCCGGCCACCGGTGCGCAGTGCGCATGGGAGGCGCCGCTGCCGGAGGATTTCGCGCAGTTGCTGGAATGCTTGCGGATAGCAGCGGCATGACCGGCTGGATCATTCCCGACTGGCCGGCGCCGGCGAACGTGCGCGCGCTTGTCACGACACGGGCAGGCGGCGTGAGCCGCGGGCCCTATGCCTCGTTGAACCTGGCATCGCATGTCGGCGACGCTGCGGCCGCGGTGGCCGAGAACCGGCGCCGCCTGCGCGCGCAGCTGCCGGACGAGCCGCGCTGGCTGGCTCAGGTGCACGGCATTCGCGTCGTCGATGCAGCGGCGGTCGCCTCCGGCATCGAGGCCGATGCCAGCCTGGCGCGGCGGGCGGGAACAGTCTGTGCCGTGATGACGGCGGATTGCCTGCCGGTACTGCTGTGCGATGCAGAGGCGGGTGCGGTCTGCGCGGCGCATGCCGGCTGGCGCGGGCTGGCGGGGGGCGTGATCGAGGCAGCCGTGGCGGCAATGCGCTGCCCGCCGGAAACCCTGCTGGCCTGGCTCGGCCCGGCCATCGGCCCGCAGGCCTTCGAGGTCGGCGACGAGGTGCGCGAGGCTTTTCTTGCCCGGCTACCCGCCGCGGCGGCGGCGTTCGTCCCCCGTGAGGGCGGCAAGTGGCTGGCCGACCTGTACCGGCTGGCGACGCAGCGCCTGAATGCCCTCGGCGTCTCCCGCGTCTTCGGCGGCGGCTTCTGCACCTACCGCGAGGCGGAGCGCTTCTATTCCTTCCGCCGGGAAGGAATCACCGGCCGCATGGCTTCGCTGATCTGGATGGAGTAATGGATAGAAGAACGCATCTCGATACCACTGCAATGGCCCTGATGGTCGTGCTGTGCGCATCCTGGGGACTGCAGCAGGTGGCGATCAAGGTCGCCAACGCCGGCATCTCGCCGGTCTGGCAGGCCAGCCTGCGCTCGATCGGCGCGGCGCTGCTGGTATGGGGCTGGGCGGCGGCGAAGGGCATCCGCCTTTTCGAGCGCGACGGCACGCTGCGGGCCGGGCTGCTTTCTGCGGCGCTGTTTGCCGGGGAGTTCGCCTTCATTTACTGGGGGCTCGGCTACACCACCGCCTCGCGCGGCGTGGTGTTCCTGTATACGGCCCCCTTCATGATCGCGCTGGGCGCGCACTGGCTCCTTCCCGGAGAGAGGCTGCGGCCGCTGCAGTGGCTGGGGCTCGCCTGCGCCTTTGCCGGGATTCTCGCCGCCTTCGGCGAATCGCTCGGCATGCAGGCGAAAAGTCAGTTGCTGGGGGACGGCATGCTGCTCCTGGCCGCCGTGCTGTGGGCGGCCACCACGCTGGTGATCAAGGGCAGCCGGCTGGCGAAAGTCAGCCCCGCCAAGACGCTGTTCTACCAGCTCGCCGGCTCGGCCGTCGTGCTGCCCTTCGTCTCGCTGGCGCTGGGCGAGCCGGGGGTGATTGCGTTGAGCCCCCTGGTGCTGGCCTCGGTTGCTTACCAGACGGTGCTGGTGGCCTTTGCCAGCTATCTCGCCTGGTTCTGGCTGGTGGCGAGCTATCCGGCCGGGCGGCTGGCGGCGTTCTCCTTCCTCACGCCACTGTTCGGCGTGATGGCCGGCGCCTTGCTGCTCGGCGAGCGCGTCAGCACCTATCTCGCGCTGGCGCTCACTCTGGTCGTGCTCGGCATCTGGCTGGTCAACCGGCCGCCGCGAGCGTCGTGACCGCCGCGTATAATTCGCGCCCATGTCGGTTCTCGCCTGGATCTTCTTCACCGCGCTCGCCGGCGGCGCGCTCTCGGTGCTCGCTGCCGCGGTCTTCGCCCTGACGGCGCGCGGCGCCTGGGTACCGCATCTCATCAGCTTCGCCATTGGCGCGCTGCTGGGCGCCGCCTTCCTCGAGGTGTTGCCCAACGCCATCGAGGCGCAGGGCGATGCCGGCACGACCGCCTCGATCGTGCTGGCCGGCATCCTCGGCTTCTTCGTGCTGGAAAAGCTGGTGCTGTGGCGCCACTGCCACGACGACCGTTGCGAAGGCCACGAGGCGCACGCGGCCGCGCAGGACCATGGCCGCAGCGGCCTGCTGATCCTGGTGGGCGATACCTTCCACAATTTCGTAGACGGCGTGCTGATCGCCGCCGCCTTCATGCAGGACGCGCGACTGGGGCTGGTCACCGCAGTGGCCATCATCGCCCACGAAATCCCTCAGGAAGTGGGCGACTTCCTGATCCTGCTGCACTCGGGGTATTCGCGCCTGAAGGCGCTGGCCTTCAACCTGCTCTCCAGCCTCGCCACCCTGGTCGGCGGCCTGCTCGCCTATTTTGCCCTTTCCGCAGTGCAGGGCGTGGTGCCGGTGTTCCTGGCGCTGGCGGCCGCCAGCATGATCTATGTCGCCGTGGCGGACCTGATCCCCGGCCTGCACAAGCGCACCGAACTGCGCGCCACTTTGCATCAGGTGCTACTCATCGCGGCCGGCATTGGCGTCATCCTTCTGGCGCACCATCTGGTCGGACATCTTGACTGAACGGCGCCGCCGACGGTCGGGGGTGCCGGCCAGCCACAGGAACAGGGCGAGCGGGGCCAATCCATAGAAAAAGAAGGTCAGGATGCCCGCCGTGACGCTGGTTTCCGTCAAGGACATCATCAGGACGACCCACAACCAGCCGATGGCGACGATGTACATGGGGCAATTGTATGTCCGCCAGCGTCGTTGACAGGAACTATGGTGCGGTGCAAAATTCCCTGCGAATCCGATGGTTGCCGTCTTGCAACTGTCATAGGGAGAGCGGTCGATGTCCGGTAACCCGCAGCCCGATGGGGCTGTCATGCAGAACCTGTTCCAGGCCGGTCAGGCGTTCGCGCAGGGGTTCATGCATTTCATGGCGCAGCAGCCGGTGGCCGGCGCTGCGTCCGCTGCCGCAACGAATCTGCCGCCACACTTGCCCCAGAGCGAAGCCATCGCCAGCCTGCAGAAGTCCTTCGCCGAACGGCACCTTGCGCTGTGGCAGGCCATGCTGCAGGGCGGCGCGCCGGGCGAGGTGAAAGACAAGCGCTTCGCTGCCGCCGAATGGGCGGAAAGCCCCTACTTCGACTACCTCCGCCAGGCCTATTTGCTGAATGCCGAGTTCTGCGGCAGGCTGGTCGACGCACTGCCGGGCGACGAGGACACGCGCGAGCGGCTACGGTTTTTCACCAGCCAGTTCGTCGACGCCATGGCGCCGTCGAATTTCGCGGCGACCAATCCGGAATTCGTCAAGGCGGCGCTGGCCACCCAGGGCGCCAGCATTACTGCCGGCATCAGGAACCTCCTCGAGGATTTGCGCAAGGGTCGCATCTCGATGACCGACGAGGCCGCCTTCGAGGTCGGCCGCAACCTGGCGACGACCCCGGGGCAGGTGATATACGAGAACGAACTGATCCAGATCATCCAGTACGATCCGGCGACGCCGAAGGTGTATGCGCGGCCGCTGGTGATCGTGCCGCCCTGCATCAACAAGTTCTACATCCTCGACCTGCAGCCGCAGAACTCCTTCGTGCGCCATGCGGTGGAGCAGGGCATGACGGTGTTCCTCGTCTCCTGGCGCAATCCGCAGGCGGAACTGGGCCACCTCGGCTGGGACGACTATATCGAGCGGGGCGCGCTGAAGGCGATCGAGGTGGCGCGCGAGGTGAGCGGCGGGGAAAAGGTGAATGCGCTCGGATTCTGCGTCGGAGGCACCATCCTTTCGGCTGCGCTGTCGGTGGCCGGAGCGCGCGGCGAGGACCCGGCGGCGAGCCTGACCCTGCTCACCACGCTGCTCGACTTCTCCGACGGCGGCGAGGTCGCCCATTACATCGACGAGGCTTCGGTAGCCGCACGCGAGAAGGCGATCGGCGGCGGCGGCCTGCTGCGCGGCGCCGAGCTGGCCTCGGCCTTCTCCAGCCTGCGCGCCAACGACCTCATCTGGCAGTACGTCGTCGGCAACTATCTGAAGGGCGGCAAGCCGGCGGCCTTCGACCTGCTTTACTGGAACGCCGACAGCACCAACCTGCCCGGCCCCTTCGCCGTCTGGTACCTGCGCCATCTCTATCTGGAAAACGCCCTGCGCGAGCCGGGCCGGCTGGCGATGTGCGGCACCGCGACGGACCTCACCCGCCTCGGCATGCCGGCCTACATCTATTCCAGCCGCGAGGATCACATCGTGCCGTGGAAGAGCGCCTATCTTTCGCGCGGCCTGCTTGGCGGCGAAACGACCTTCGTGATGGGCGCCAGCGGCCATATCGCCGGTGTGGTGAACCCGCCGGCGGCGGGCAAGCGCAGCCACTGGCGCAACGACGCGCCGGCTGCCGAAGCCGATGAATGGCTGGCCGGTGCCACCGAGTACAAGGGCAGCTGGTGGCCGCATTGGATAGGATGGCTCAAGCGCTTCGGCGGGGACGTGCGCACCGCACCGAAGAAGCCCGGCAGCCGGCGCCACAAGCCGATCGAGGCGGCGCCGGGACGCTATGTCAGGGAAAAAGCCTAGCCGCGCCTGGGGAAACGCGGCTGGCGACGACAAACAATCCCCGTCAAGCAAAGGAGAGTTGATCATGTCGAGAGTGGCACTGATTACGGGTGGCATGGGCGGACTGGGCGAGGCGATCTGCATCAAGATGGCCGCGCTGGGCTACAAGGTGGTGACGACCTACAGTCCGAGCAACACCAAGGCGGGGGACTGGCTCAAGCAGATGAAGGCGCAGGGTTACGATTTTCACGCCTATCCCTGCGACGTGGCCGACTACGATTCCTGCGGGGCGTGCGTTGCCACGGTGGCGAAGGAGCTCGGGCCGGTCGACGTGCTGGTGAACAATGCCGGCATCACGCGCGACATGACGTTCAAGAAAATGACCAAGGGCGACTGGGACGTGGTCATGAAGACCAACCTCGACAGCGTCTTCAACATGACCAAGCATGTCATGGACGGCATGATGGAGCGCGGCTGGGGCCGTGTCATCAACGTCTCCTCGGTCAACGGCCAGAAGGGCGCCTTCGGCCAGACCAACTATTCGGCGGCGAAGGCCGGCATGCACGGCTTCACCAAGGCGCTCGCGCTGGAAGTGGCGAAGAAGGGCGTGACGGTGAACACCATCAGCCCGGGCTACATCGGCACCAAGATGGTGATGGCGATCCCGCAGGACGTGCTGGACTCGAAGATCCTGCCGCAGATCCCGCAGGGGCGCCTGGGCAAGCCGGAGGAAGTGGCGGGCCTGGTGGCCTATCTGGCGTCCGAGGAGGCGGCCTTCCTGACCGGCGCCAACATCTCGATAAACGGCGGCCAGCACATGTTCTGATTCACGGCGCCGCCGCCCGGCTCGGCGGCGGCCCGCAAACGGTTTTTTGTTGTCTATAGGAAGCAAGGCGATGTCTAAACGGGTTGCGCTCGTTACGGGCGGCATGGGTGGCTTGGGCACGGCGATCTGCCGCGCGCTGGCCGAGGACGGTTTCGTCGTGGTGGCCAACTGCCTGCCCGGCTTTCCGCAGATGGACGAGTGGCTGGCGCAGAACCGGTCCGCCGGCTTCGAGTTTCACGCCGCAGAGGGAAACGTGGCCGACTACGCGTCCTGCCAGGAGATGGTGAAGCGCATCGAGTCGGAGCATGGTCCGGTCGACGTGCTGGTGAACAACGCCGGCATCACGCGCGACAACATGTTCCGCAAGATGCAGTCGGCTGACTGGAATGCCGTCATCGACGTGAACCTGAACAGTGTGTTCAACGTCACCCACCAGGTGCTGCCCGGCATGGCCGAGCGCGGCTGGGGGCGCGTCATCAACATCTCTTCGGTGAACGGCGTCAAGGGCCAGTTCGGCCAGGCCAACTATTCCGCCGCCAAGGCCGGCATCCTTGGCTTCACCAAGGCCATCGCGCAGGAAGTGGCAAGGAAGGGCGTCACCGTGAATGCCATCGCACCGGGCTACGTCGGCACCGACATGGTGATGGCGATCAAGCCGGAGGTGCGCGAGCAGATCGTCGCGCAGATTCCCATGGGCCGCCTCGGCAAGCCAGAGGAAATCGGCAAGCTGGTGGCCTATCTGGCCTCGGAATACGCCGGATACATGACCGGATCGACGCTATCCATCAACGGCGGCCTGCACATGAGCTGAAAGGGCGGACGGGGCATTCGCGCTTTCTGCGTATAATTTCGTTTCCTGAAAGGGGGGAGGAGACCAGGGCATGGCTGAAACAAGACTGATCAAGAAATATCCGAACCGGCGTCTCTACGACACCAGGACGAGTTCCTACATCACCCTTGCGGACGTCAAGGAACTGGTGCTGAAGAACGAGGACTTCCAGGTCGTCGACGCCAAGAGCAACGAGGATCTCACGCGCAGCATCCTCCTGCAGATCATCCTCGAGGAGGAAACCGCCGGCATGCCGATGTTCACCAGCGACCTGCTCTCGCAGATGATCCGCTTCTATGGCAACGCCATGCAGGGCATGATGGGCAAATACCTCGAGGGCAACATCAAGGCCTTCTCCGACATGCAGTCCAAGCTTCAGGAGCAGGCCCGCGCCATGTACGGCGAGAACAATCCGGCGAGCAAGGATCTCTGGGCGCAGTTCCTCAATTTCCAGGGTCCCGCCATGCAGAGCATGATGGGCGCCTACATGGAACAGTCGAAGAAGATGTTCATGCAGATGCAGGAGCAGATCGAGAGTCAGACGCGCAACATGTTCTCCGGCTTCCAGTTCCCGAATTACGCCGCCTCCGCCGGCAAGCCGGGCGAGAAGAAGGAAGCCGCCGAAGAGCAGGCGCCGGAAAAGAAGTAAGCGCAACATACTCCGCGGCCCAGATCCCGCCGCAACGCTCCACAGGACAGAATGCCCCGCAAGCAGCCCGCCCCGAAGGTCGGCTTCGTCTCCCTCGGCTGTCCGAAGGCCACGGTCGACGCCGAGCACATCCTGACACGCCTGCGCGCCGAGGGCTATGCCATCGCGCCTGATTACGCCGGCGCCGACCTCGTCGTCGTGAACACCTGCGGCTTCATCGACGCCGCCGTGGCCGAGTCGCTCGACGCCATCGGCGAGGCGCTCGACGAGAACGGCCGCGTCATCGTCACCGGCTGCCTCGGCGCCAGGGAGGACGTGGTGCTGGCTGCCCACCCGCAGGTGCTGGCGGTGACCGGCCCGCACGCCACCGAGCAGGTGATGCACGAGGTGCACAAGCACCTGCCCAAGCCGCACGATCCCTTCGAGGACCTGGTTCCCCCGCAGGGCATCAGGCTGACGCCGCGGCATTACGCCTACCTGAAGATTTCCGAAGGCTGCAACCATCGCTGCACCTTTTGCATCATTCCCTCGCTGCGCGGCGACCTCGTTAGCCGGCCCATCGGCGAGGTCCTGCGCGAGGCCGAGAAGCTGGTCGATGCCGGCGTGAAGGAGTTGCTCGTCGTCTCGCAGGACACCAGCGCCTACGGCGTCGACGTCAAGTACCGCACCGGCTTCTGGGGCGGCAAGCCGGTGAAGACGCGCCTCCACGAACTGGCCAGGGCGCTGGGCGAGCTCGGCATCTGGGTGCGCCTGCACTACGTCTATCCCTATCCCGGCGTGGACGACCTCATTCCGCTGATGGCCGGGGGCAAGATCCTGCCCTACCTCGACGTGCCCTTCCAGCACGCCAGCCCGCGCATCCTCAAGCTGATGAAGCGGCCGGCCAGCGCCGAGAACGTCCTGGCGCGCGTCCGCGCCTGGCGCGCCGTCTGCCCCGAACTGACTATCCGCAGCACCTTCATCACCGGCTTCCCCGGCGAGACGGACGAGGACTTCGAACTGCTGCTGCAGTTCCTCGAGGAAGCGCAGCTCGACCGCGTCGGCGCCTTTGCCTATTCCCCCGTGGAGGGGGCGGAGGCCAACCGGCTGCCCGACCCGGTGCCGGAGGCGCTGCGCGAGGAGCGCCGCCAGCGCCTGATGGAACTGCAGGAGGACATCAGCACGCAGCGGCTCGAGCGCAAGATCGGCCGCGAGATCGAGGTGCTGGTCGAGGAGGTCGACGAGGAGGGCGCCGTCGCCCGCAGCCAGGCCGATGCGCCGGAGATCGACGGCCTGGTGCACATCCCCGACGGCGAGCATCTCGAAGTCGGCGAATTCGTTCGCGTGCGCGTCACCGACTGCGACGTGCACGACCTCTACGCCGAGGCGGTCGAGCCTTGAGTAACGAGACGCTCCTTCGCCGCCTCGCCGGCATCGTCGGCGATTCCGCCGTCCTGAGCGGCGCCGACGCGGATGCCCATCTCACCGACTGGCGCGGCCGCTACACCGGCCGCGCGCGCTGCGTCGTCAAGCCGGCCGCGACCGAGGAGGTCGCCGCCGTCGTCGGTCTGTGCGCGCAGGAACGCATCCCCATGGTGCCGCAGGGCGGCAACACCGGCCTCGTCGGCGGCGCCACGCCCCATCCCGAGGGCAGCGAGGTGGTCATCAACCTCTCGCGCATGAAACGCATCCGCGAGATCGACACGGCCAACAACACGCTCACCGCCGAGGCCGGCTGCCTGCTGGCCGAGGTGCAGGCGGCGGCAGCGGGCGCCGACCGCCTGTTCCCGCTGTCGCTGGCATCCGAGGGCAGCTGCGAGATCGGCGGCAACCTCTCCACCAACGCCGGCGGCGTTGCCGTGCTGCGCTACGGCAACATGCGCGAGCTGACGCTGGGTATCGAGGCGGTGCTGCCCGACGGCCGCATCTGGCACGGCCTGCGCGGCCTGCGCAAGGACAACACCGGCTACGACCTCAAGCACCTCTTCATCGGCGCCGAGGGCACGCTGGGCATCATTACCGCCGCCGTGCTGAAGCTGTTCCCGCGGCCGCGCAATGCCGCCACGGCCTGGCTTTCGGTGCGCGATCCGGCCGCCGCGGTCGAGCTGCTGTCGCGCCTGCGCGGCGCCTGCGGCGAGCGCGTCACCGGCTTCGAGATCGTCGCGCGGCCGGCACTGGAGCTGGTGCTGAGGCACATCCCCGGCGCGCGCGATCCGCTCGCGGCCGCCTCGCCCTGGTACGTACTCGTCGAACTGACCGACACTCTGGCGGATTTCGACCTCGCCGGCACGCTGGAGGCCATCCTCGGCGTCGAGATCGAAGCGGGGCGGGTGGCCGATGCCGCCGTGGCGCAGGGTCTCAAGCAGCAGGAGGCCTTCTGGCAGCTGCGCGAGAACATCTCCGAGGCGCAGCGCATCGAAGGCATCAGCATCAAGCACGACATCGCCGTGCCGGTGTCGCGCATCGCCGAGTTCATCGCCCGCGCCGACGGCGCCCTGCGGCGCGCCTTTCCCGCCGTGCGCATCGTCACTTTCGGCCACATCGGCGACGGCAACCTGCACTACAACCTGTCCAAGCCCGATGCGGCGGCCAACGCCGAGTTCATCGCGCAGACGCCGCAGGCCAACCGCATCGTGCACGACATCGTCGCCGAACTGGGCGGCTCGATCTCCGCCGAGCACGGCCTCGGCCAGCTCAAGCGCGGCGAGATCCTGCGCTACAAGAGCAGCGTCGAAATGAGCCTCATGCGCGCCGTCAAGCAGGCCCTCGACCCGCACGGGCTGATGAATCCGGGCAAGCTGCTGTGAGAGGGAAAAACGCGCTTTACAAGCCCGCCGGCCGTCCGTATAATGCGCGCTCCTCTGTGGGGGTATAGCTCAGCTGGGAGAGCGCTTGCATGGCATGCAAGAGGTCAGCGGTTCGATCCCGCTTACCTCCACCACAAGACACTACGACTTTCGAGTAGCACCTCGGGTCCCCATCGTCTAGAGGCCTAGGACATCGCCCTTTCACGGCGGTAACCGGGGTTCGAATCCCCGTGGGGACGCCA
>WBUF01000002.1 GCA_008933825.1 Rhodocyclaceae bacterium
GCTTGAGCGCGCCGTCGGTCAGCCAGAACGTGCCGAGGAGCACCATGATGAGTGCGGCAGCCCCGTGCGGCTGCGCCAGGAAGGCGCGGACTTCCCGTCCCAGGCCGGCGGTCGGCGCGCGCGCGCGTCGTTCCTCGCGCGGCGCCAGCAGGCAGGCGCAGGCGGCGGCGGCGAAAATGGCGGCGGCGCAGACGAAGGCGCCCGGCCAGCCGAGATAATCGGAGGCCATCAGCACTACGCCGGAGGTGATCATGCCGGCGCGGTAGAAGCCGATGCGCAGGCCGTTGCCGCGCCCCATCTCGTCGCGGCGCAGCAGCTCGATGGTGTAGCCATCGATGGCGATGTCGTTGGTCGCCGAGAGCACGGCGAAGACGGCGATCGCCGCCCACACCCAGTACGGCAGGCCGGCCGAGGCGGCGAAGGCGATCATCACGGCACCCATGCCGAGGTCGGCGGCGGCCATCCAGCGCCGGTGGCCGCGGAAGCGGTCCACCGCCGGCGCCCAGAGGAACTTCAGGGTCCACGCCAGACCGAGCAGGGAGAGGGCGCCGATGCTGCGCAGGTCGACGCCCTGCTGGCGGAAGTAGACGGGAAAGATCTCGTAGAAGATGCCGAGGGGAAACCCTTCGGCGAAATACAGCACCGCGACCCAGAAGAATTTCGAGCGCAGCAGGGGCTGTTGCGCGCTCAACCCGCTTTCCCCAGCCGGTATACGGCGATGCTGGCGTTCAGGTTGAGGTCCTCGGTGACGGCGGCTTCGCCGTCGAAGCCGAGGCGCTCGCGCAGGACGATGCCGCGCTCCGCGCACAGGGTCTCGAAGTCGGCCATGGTGAAGAAGCGCACGTTGGGCGAGTTGTACCACTGGTAGGGGAGCGTCTTCGACACCGGCATGCGGCCCTCGGCGATGGCTTCGCGGTGGCTGCGCTGGCCGAAATTCGGGAAGCTCACCACCGCCTCGCGGCCGACGCGCAGCATCTCCGCGAGCAACCGCTCGGTATGGCGCACGGTCTGCAGCGACAGCGACATCACGACATGGTCGAAGAAGCCGTCCTCGAAGCCGGAGAGCCCCGCTTCCAGGTCGATCTGGACGACGTTCACGCCGTTGCGGATGCAGGCGAGGATGTTGTCCGGGTCGTTGTCCACGCCGTAGCCGAGCACGCCCTTCTCGTCCCTCAGGTAGCGCAACAGGCTGCCGTCGCCGCAGCCCAGGTCGAGCACCTTCTCGCCGGGCCTGATCCATTTGGCGATGGCGTCGAAGTCGAACCGCCCCAGCACGTTCGTCATAGGCGGATGCCCTCGAAATACGCCCGCATCACGGCATGGTAGTGCGGGTCGTCGAGCAGGAAGGAATCGTGGCCGGCGCTGCACTCGATCTCGGCATAGCTGACGCCGAGGCCGTTGTGCACCAGGCCGTAGACGATCTCGCGCGAGCGTTCCGGCGCGAAGCGCCAGTCGGTCGAGAAGGAAACGACGAGGAAATCGGCGCGCGCGCGGGCGAGGGCCGCGGCGAGATTGCCGCCGTAATCGCGCGCCGGATCGAAGTAGTCGAGCGCCTTGGTGGTGATGAGATAGGTGTTGGCGTCGAAGTAGCCGGCGAACTTGTCGCCCTGGTAGCGCAGGTAGGACTCGATCTCGAAATCGACGTCGTAGCTGAACTTCAGGTCGCCCTGGCGCAGCCTGCGGCCGAACTTCTCCGCCATCTGGTCGTCCGACAGGTAGGTGATGTGCCCGATCATGCGGGCGAGGCGCAGGCCGCGCGCCGGCACGACGCCGTGCTCGTAATAGTGCCCGCCGTGAAAGTCGGGATCGCTCAGGATGGCCTGGCGCGCCACCTCGTTGAAGGCGATGTTCTGCGCCGTCAGCTTCGGCGCCGAGGCGATCACCAGGGCATGGCGGATGCGCTCCGGGTACTCCAGCGCCCACTGCATGGCCTGCATGCCGCCCAGGCTGCCGCCAATCACCGCCGCCCAGGCATCGATGCCGAGCCGGTCGGCCAGCCGGGCCTGCGCCGCCACCCAGTCCTCGACCACCACCACCGGGAAATCCGCGCCCCAGGGGCGGCCGGAGGCCGGATTGACGGTCACCGGGCCGGTCGAGCCGTAGCAGCCGCCGAGGTTGTTCACGCCGACGACGAAGAACTTGCGTGTGTCGAGCGGCTTGCCCGGGCCGACCAGGTTGTCCCACCAGCCGAGGTTCTTCGGCTCGCCGGCGTAATGTCCGGCGACGTGGTGGTTGCCCGACAGGGCGTGGCAGACCAGCACGGCATTGCTGCGCGCCGCATTCAGTTCGCCGTAGGTCTCGTAGACCAGCTCGAAGGCAGGCAGCACCCCGCCGCCCGCCAGTGTGAGCGGGGTGTCGAATCGCACGCGCTGCGGCTGCACCGCGCCAACGCTGTTTGACGATGTGTCCATGCAATAAAAAAACCCGGTCGGCTTCGCGCAGCTAAGCAGGACCGGGTCGCCCTCGCTTTAGCCGTATTTTTTAAGCGCCCGCAAGCTGACGGTCAAATCGGCGCTGTGGACCAAAGTTACCGTGGCGGCAAGCGGATGTCAAATTGCGTTCAGCCGCTCCAGCTTCTGCCGCAAGCGGACCGGATCGTCGACGGCCAGCAGGCGCAGCACCTTGCGGCGCAACTCGGCCAGGTTGCTGCGCAGCACTTCCTGCTTCACTTCGAGGATCTGCGCCGGATGCATGGAGAACTGCGTGAGGCCCATGCCGAGCAGCAGGCGCGTGAGCTGCGGATCGCCCGCCATCTCGCCGCATACCGCCACCGGCAGTCCCGCACGGCGGCCGGCCTGGATGGTGTGGGCGATCAGGCGCAGCACGGCCGGATGCAGCGGATCGTAGAGATGCGCCACCGCCTCGTCGCTGCGGTCGATGGCCAGGGTGTACTGGATCAGGTCGTTGGTGCCGATGGAGAGGAAATCCAGCTTCTCCAGGAACACCCCGAGGGCCAGTGCCGCGGCGGGAATCTCGATCATGCCGCCGACCTCCAGCCCATCGTCGAAGGCCTGCCCGCGGGCGCGCAGCTGCTCCTTGGCCTGGCCGACCAGGGCCAGGGTCTGATCGATCTCGTGGGCGTGCGCCAGCATCGGCACCAGCACCTTGACGCGGCCGTGGGCCGAGGCGCGCAGGATGGCGCGCAGCTGCGTCAGGAACAACTGCGGCTCGGCCAGGCAGTAGCGGATGGCACGCTGGCCGAGCGCCGGATTGGCCTCCAGCCGCTCGACGCCGCGCAGATTCTTGTCGGCGCCGATGTCCAGCGTGCGGATCACCACGGGGCCGCCCTCCATGGCCTCGGCCACGCTGCGGTAGGCCTGGTACTGCTCCTCCTCGCCGGGCATGCCGTCCCGGTTGAGGAAGAGGAATTCGGTGCGGAACAGGCCGACGCCGGCTGCGCCGGCGGCGCGGGCCTGGGCGACGTCGCCCGGCAGCTCGATGTTGGCGGCGAGCGCGATCTGCTCGCCATCGAGCGTGGCCGCGCGCGCCTTCTTCAGGCGCCTGAGCTTGGCGCGCTCCAGCTCCAGCGCACTCTTGCGCAGGCGGTATTCCTCCAGCACGCGGGCGTCCGGGTCGACGATCAGCACGCCGCGCGTGCCGTCGACGATCAGCATGTCGTCCTCGCGGATCAGGTCGCGCGCATGATGCAGGCCGACCACCGCCGGAATGGCGAGGCTCCTCGCGACGATGGCGGTGTGCGAGGTGGCGCCGCCCAGGTCGGTGACGAAGCCGCCGATCTTCAGCTGCTTGAACTGGATGGTGTCGGCCGGCGACAGGTCGTGGGCGACGACGATCAGCTGCTCGCCGCGGCCGTGCTTCGGCGGGTGCCCCGGGCGGCCCATCAGTACCTTCAGCACGCGCTCGACGACTTGCACGACGTCGGCCTTGCGCTCGCGCAGGTACTCGTCCTCGATCTGCTCGAACTGCCCGACGGCCTGCTCCATCTGCTGCACCAGCGCCCACTCGGCGTTGCAGCGGCGGCTGCGGATCAGCGCGCGCGTCGCCTCGACCAGCAGGGGATCGGCCAGCAGCATCTGGTGCACGTCGATGAAGGCGGTCAGCTCGGACGGGGCGGCGGCGGCGACGCCGGCCATGAGGCCGTCGAGCTCGCCCCGCACCGCGGCGACGGCCTGGTCGAAGCGCGCCACCTCCTCGTCGACGTAGCGGCCGGGCAGGACGTAGTGCTCGACCTCGAGCACCGCATGCGAGACGAGGTGGGCATGGCCAATGGCGATGCCATTGGAAACGGCGAGACCGTGCAGGGTGAAACTCATCGCGCCTCCGCCGGACCGCCCCGAGGAGGCGCAGCGTGAAGACCCGGAAGCCGCCTCGGCGGCCGAGCCAACGTCACCCCCTTCCTCGGAAAGGGGGGCGGGGGGAAGGCGCTCACTCCCCCTCTCCGAACTTGTCGGCGATCAGCTTGAGGATGGCCTGCAGCGCGGCATCGGCGTCGACGCCTTCGGTGTCGACGATGATGCTGGCGCCCTTGCCGGCGGCGAGCATCATGACGCCCATGATGCTCTTGGCGTTGACGCGGCGGCCGTTGCGCTCCAGCCAGACTTCGCTGGTGAAGCCCGTCGCCGCCTGCGTCAGCTTGGCCGAGGCGCGCGCGTGCAGGCCGAGCTTGTTGACGATCTCCGCTTCAGCCCTGGGCATCGCGCGCGCCCTTCATCAGCATGACGCCGTCGCGGCCGCCCGCCACGGCCTTCGCCATCAGCGTCTCCATGTCCTTGTCCCGGTAGGTCAGCGCGCGCAGCAGCATCGGCAGGTTCACGCCGGCGACGCCCTCGACGCGGCCCGGCGCGAGCAGCTTGAGGGCGATGTTGGAAGGCGTCGCCCCGTAGATGTCGGTGAGCAGCAGCACGCCCTGGCCCGAATCGACCAGCCGCATCATGTCGCGGGCCAGCGGCAGGGCGTCGAGCGGATCGTCCTGGCCGGCAACGCCGAGCTGCACGATCTGCTGCGGCCGCTTGTTCAGCACATGGCAGGCGCACTGGACGAGGGACTCGCCCAGGCTGCCGTGGGTGATGAGAAAAAGGCCGATCATGATCGCGACGAAAATATCGTCACGATTGTAACCGAGGCCGTCTCAGCGCAGGAGGAAGATGAGAAAAGTCAGTCCCGCCAGGACGGCGAGGTCGCCGTGCCGGCGCGCCATCCGGTCCGCGCAATCGCCGCTCATGGCTCGACTTCGACCCTGACATCCGCTGCCAGCAGAGAAAGGCGCTCGCGAAGGGCCGCCGTGAGGTGCATCGCACCGGCGCCGTCGATGCGCAGGGCGTGATCCACGCCGAGGCGGCGCGCCAGTCCGCGCCATTCGCCCGCAGCGGCAATGAAGAGCGGCTTGCTGGCGGCGTCCGACAGCGCGCCGGCGCCTTCCCGCGGCAGGATCAGCACGGTGACCGCCTGCGTGCCCTCGGCCGGCCGGCCCGTGCGCGGATCGAGCAGATGGCAGTAGCGCCGCCCGTCCAGCTCGAAGTAGCGCTGGTAGTCGCCGGAGGTGCCGATCGCCTCGCCGTCGCGCAGCTCCAGCGTCGCCAGCGGCGCGGCGGCGCGCGGGTGCTGGATGCCGACGCGCCAGGGCTGGCCGCCCTTGTCGCCCAGCGCCATGACGTTGCCGCCGATGTTGATGAGGGCGTTCTGCACGCCCAAGCCGCGCAGGATGGCGGCGGCGCGGTCGAGGGCGTAGCCCTTGGCGTAGCCGCCGAGATCGAGCTGCACCGCGCGGTTGGAACTGCTCAGGCGACCCTCCGCAATCGCCAGGTCGCTCATGCGCGGCCGCGCCTTCACCGCGTCATTGAGCGCCGCCGCATCGGGCAGCTGCGGCTTGAACTCGTCGGAGTGAAAACCCCACAGCGCCACCAGCTTGCCGATGGCCGGGTTGAAGCGCTGCTCCGAGCGCGCCGCGATGGCCGCCGCGTCACGCAGAATGAAAGTCAGTTCCGGCGAGACGGCGATGTCGCGCTCGCCGCGGGCGATGGCCGCATTCAGCGCCGTCAGCTCGGACGGCTGCCAGGCGTGCAGCATGCGGTGCAGGCGGTCGAACTCGGCCAGCACGGCGGCGAGCGCCTGCCCGGCCTTCTCCGCGGACTCGCCCCACACCGACACCTCGACGCGGGTGCCGAAGACGTAGGCCTCGCGCTGGATGAGCGACGGCGCCCGCGCGCAGGCGGCCAGCAGCAACAGCAGGGAGAGCGCCAGCGCGGCGCTCAGGCGCCGCATGCCCGCTCCAGCGCATCCACGAACAGGCCGGCCACGTCGAAGCCGCTCTGCTGCGCGATCTCGACGAAGCAGGTCGGGCTGGTGACGTTGATTTCCGTCAGGCAGTCGCCGATGACATCGATGCCGGCGAGCAGGATGCCGCGCGCATGCAGGAGCGGGGCCAGGGTCTCGGCGATTTCGCGATCGCGCAGGGTCAGCGGCTGCACCACGCCGCTGCCGCCGGCGGCGAGATTGCCGCGCGTCTCGCCCGGCTTCGGGATGCGCGCCAGGGCATGCGGCACGACCGCGCCGCCGATGAGCAGGATGCGCTTGTCGCCCCGGGCGATCTCGGGAATGAAGCGCTGCGCGATGATGCTGCGCGCGCCGTGGCAGGTTAATGTCTCGACGATGACGTTGCGGTTGGGATCGTCGCGGCGCACGCGGAACACCTGGCTGCCGCCCATGCCGTCGAGCGGCTTGAGGATGGCGTCGCCCCCGTCCTTCCCCATTTCGTCGATGAAGGCCTGCAGCGCCTCCGGCTCGCGCGCGACGGCGGTCTCGGGAATGAACTGCGGAAACTCCAGGATCGACAGCTTCTCGGAATGGTCGCGCACGGCGCGCGGATCGTTGAAGACGCGGGCACCGCCGGCCGCGGCGCGCTCCAGCAGCCAGGTGGCGGCGAGGTACTCGAAGTCGAAGGGCGGGTCCTGGCGCATCAGCACGGCATCGAACGCCGCCAGCGGCCGCTCCTCGGACGCCCCGGCCTCGAACCAGTCGCGATGCTCGTCGCGCACGACGAGCCGCTCGGCCTGCGCGCGCACCGCGCCGTCACGCCAGACCAGCGCCGGGCGCATGATGGCGTGCACTTCATGCCCGCGCGCCTGCGCCGCGCGCAGCATGGCGACGCTGGAATCCTTCCAGGCCTTCAGGTGTTCCAGCGGATCGAGGATGAACGCCAGTTTCATGCAATGTCCGCCGGTGGCGCCGAGAGCTCCAGCTCGACGGCGGCGGCGAGCAGGGCCAGGCGCGCCACCACGCCGTAGGCGAAGAAGCGGTTGGGCGCATCGTCGGGCGCGCAGTTGTAGTCGGGCATGGTGCAGCCGCAGTCGAAGGCCAGCGGCTCGAAGCGCATGCCCGGCGCGTTGAGGTTCTCGTCGCGGCCGCGCTCGGTGTTCACCCGGTAGAAGCCGCCGACGACGTAGCGGTCGATCATGTACACCACCGGCTCGGCGACGTTGCCCTCGATCGTCTCGTGGGTGTGCACGCCCTCCTGGATGATGACCTCGGTGACCTGCAGGCCCTCCTTGCCCACCGCCATCTTGTTGCGCTGCTTGCGGTTGAGGCCGCGCACTTCGGCGGCGTCGCGCACCGTCATGATGCCCATGCCGTAGGTGCCGGCATCGGCCTTGACGATGGCGAAGGGCGCCTCCTTGACGCCGTACTGGGCGTACTTGGCCTTGACGCGCGTGAGCACCGCGTCGACGTTGGCGGCGAGGCATTCCTCGCCCTCGCGCGCCTGGAAATTCACCTTGCCGCAGACGGCGAAGTCGGGATTGATCAGCCAGGGATCGATGCCCATCGCCCGGGCGAAGTCGCCGGCGACGCGGTCGTAGGCGGCGAAGTGGCGGGATTTGCGGCGCACGTGCCAGCCGGCATGCAGCGGCGGAATGACGACCTGCTCGTGCAGATCCTTCAGGATCTCCGGCACGCCGGCGGAGAGGTCGTTGTTGAGCAGGACGGCACAGGGATCGAAGTCCTCGAGGCCGAGGCGGCCGTTCAGCCGCTTCAGCGGCTCGAGCAGCAGCGTCTGGCCGTCCGGCAGTTCGAGCGGGGTCGGCGCCGCGATCTCGGGAATCAGCGTGCCGATGCGCACGTTGAGGCCGGTGCGGTTGAGGATCGTCGCCAGGCGCGCCACGTTCATCAGGTAGAACCGGTTGCGCGTGTGGCTCTCGGGGATCAGCAGCAGGTTCTTGGCGTCGGGGCAGAGCTTCTCGATCGCCGCCATCGCCGCCTGCACGCACAACGGCAGGAAGGCCGGGTTGAGGTTGTTGAAGCCGCCGGGGAAGAGGTTGGTATCCACCGGCGCCAGCTTGAAGCCGGCGTTGCGCAGGTCCACCGAGCAGTAGAAGGGTGGCGTGTGCTCCTGCCACTGCGCGCGGAACCACTGCTCGATGGCCGTGGCGCGGTCGAGGAAGGTCCGCTCGAGGTCGAGCAGCGGGCCGGTGAGGGCGGTCGTCAGTCTGGGAACCATGGGCCGATCTTATACCAGTCCGCGCACCGTGAACGGCGCGAAGGCCTCGGGCAGCAGGGCATGCTCCAGGCTGCGCTGGGCAAAGAGGAAGCGGCCGTCGCAGACGAAGCCCAGTTCGGCCCAGTCGACGTCGTTGAGCATGACGGCGAGGCGTGTCACCGCGACATCGCGGCGGTGCGGAAACAGCGCCAGGATCGCGCCATCGTAGTTGCGGCAGTCATTGAGGAAGAAAGGCCGCGGATTGCGCGTCTTCTGGTTGACGTAGAGGCGCGGCGCGTCGGAAACGAAATGGCGGCGGCCCCACTTCCACCAGTTCGTCTCGTCGAACCGCGTCACCCGCCGCGCCAGCAGGCGCTCCTTGAACGGCTCCAGGAAGGCGATCGGCCCCTCGCGGTCGAGGCAGATCATGCGGCGCAGCTCGCCGGTCTGCGCCGTCTTCGAGCAGACGAAATCCATGTTGCCGAGTTCGGCATGGGCGAAGACCTCGTCGGCGCCGGAGACGGCGCCGACTTTCACGGCGAAGACGCTGGCAAGCGGCACGCTGTAGATGCCGCGCGTGAGCAGGATCTGGCCGCCGGCGAGCACCATGCGGCGGCCGTCGCCGAGGCGTCGCGTCATGTTGCCCTTCTCGAAGCGCCAGATGGCGCAGTTGGGCACGACGCCGTCGAAAACGCGTGCGTCGCCCAGCTCGGCGAAGTCGGTGATCGTGCCCTGGTCGTACAGCCAGGTGTTCAGGCGCGCCGCGCCGGTGGCCTTGAGGAAGTCGCGCGGCGTTATGAAGACCAGCTCGCCGCCCGGCTTCAGCTGGCGCACGCACTTCTCGATGAAGTAGAGGTAGAGATTGGCGTGGCCGTTGAGCAGCTGCGAGCCGAGGTGCCGGCGCGTGCCGGGCAGGATGTCGCGCGCCTTGACGTAGGGCGGGTTGCCGATGATGGTGTCGAAGCGCTCCGACTCGGGATAGGCGAAGAAGTCGAGGTTGAGCGCGCCCGGCGGGCAATGGCGCGCATCCAGTTCGATGGCCGTGCAGCCCGCGATGCGCGAAGAGAAGGCGCCGTCGCCGCAGGCCGGCTCGAGAACACTCCCCGCATTGCGGCGCAGGCGCAGCATGGCCTCGACGATGGCCGGCGGGGTGAACACCTGGCCGTGGCGGGCAATGTCGCGCATGGGGAAATCCGTGATAATTGGGATTCGGCACGGAATCGGGCCGAATCGAAAACGGGAATAAATTGACCGGGAATCTTACCACGCAGGGCGGCCCGCTCAGCCGCCTCTCGCGCGCGCTGCTCGGGCTGTTCGGCTGGCAGGTGGTGCTCGTGCCGCCGCCGGTGCCCAAGGCGGTGGTGATCTTCTATCCGCATACCTCGAACTGGGATTTCATCATCGGCATCCTGGCGCGCACGGCGGTGGCCATCCCGATCGGCTTCATCGGCAAGGACAGCCTGTTCCGGCCGCCCTTCGGCGCGCTGTTCCGCCGGCTCGGCGGCATTCCCGTCAATCGCCGGCAAAGCACCGGCTTCGTCGCCCTGATGGCGGATCTCTTCGCGCGGCGCGACAGCCTCTACCTGGCCATCGCGCCGGAGGGGACGCGAGCGCGAGTCGATCACTGGAAATCGGGGTTCTACCGCGCGGCGCTGGCTGCCGGCGTGCCGCTCGGCCTCGCCTTCATCGATTATCCGCGCCGGGAAATCGGCATCACGCACTGGCTGACGCTCTCCGGCGACGAGGCGGCCGACATGGCGCGGCTGCGCGATTGCTATGCCGGACGGCGCGGCCGCCGGCCGCAACTGGAAGGCAACATCCGCCTGGAATAGCTACTGCGCCTGCTGCTGCTGCTCGAGCTGGCGGGCGCGCTCCTCTTCGCGCTTCTTGCGCTTCTTCTCGCGCTCGAGCGCCTTCTGCTCGGCCTTTTCTTCCTTCTGCCGCCGCGCCTCGAGCTTTTCCTGCCGCGCCCGCTCGCTTTCGCGGGCGCGGGCGCTGGCCTTTTGCGCCTCCTGCTGCTTTTCGGTCGTCTTCTGCTCGCGCCTTTCCTGCTGCCCCGCGGCCTTTTCGCGCTCCCGGGCAATCTTCTTCTCGCGCTCGGCCCGCCGCTTCGGCGCTTCCTCGGCCTGCTTCGCCTGCCTGGTTGCCCGATCGCGCTCGCGCACCTCGCGCTCGATTTTCTTCGCCTCCACTTCGAGCTTGCGCGCCGCCGCCGTACCGTCGAGGTAGGCGCGCCGGGCATCCGCCTGGCAGCCGGAGACCAGCGTCTTCTTCCAGCAGGCGCTGTCCGCCTCCGCATGCTGCTTCTGCGCCTCCGTCCGGATCCGGCCGGCCTCGGCCTTGAGGGACTTTGCCCGATCGAGCAGTTGTTCCCGCTCCGGCTCCGTGATGGTGGCGGGGGCGGAAGCCTGCCCCCAGGCAGCAGGGGCAATCAGGCAGATGAGGATCAACAACAGGCGTTTCATGGCGGACTCTCGGACAAGCATGCGTACAATAGCGCCTTTTTCCCGCTCCGGTCGAACCGGCGCTGTAACAAATTGTGATCCTGCTGCGCAACCTCACCCTTGCCCGCGCCGGCCGGCCGCTGATCGAGGGCGTCAGCCTCAGCCTGCACGCCGGCTGGAAGGTCGGCGTCACCGGCGCCAACGGCTGCGGCAAGTCGAGCCTGTTCGCCCTGTTCACCGGCGACCTGCACCAGGAGGCGGGCGACCTCGAGCTGCCGCCCAACTGGGTGATCGCCCACGTCGGCCAGGAGACGCCGGCGCTCGCCACCGGCGCGCTCGACTTCACGCTCGACGGCGACGCCGAGCTGCGCCGGATCGAAGCCGGCCTGCGCGCGGCCGAGGAAGCCCACGACGGCGAGGCCATCGCCCACCTGCACATGGACTACGGCCACATCGACGGCTACAGCGCCCGCGCCCGCGCCGCCGCGCTGCTGCACGGCCTCGGCTTCAAGGACGAGGATTTCGAGCGGCCGGTGGCGGCATTCTCCGGCGGCTGGCGCGTGCGCCTGAACCTCGCCCAGGCGCTGATGTGCCGCTCCGACCTGTTGCTGCTCGACGAGCCGACCAACCACCTCGACCTCGACGCGGTGATCTGGCTGGAGGGCTGGCTGCGCGCCTACCGCGGCACGCTGCTGATGATCTCGCACGACCGCGACTTCCTCGACGCCGTGGTCGGCCACGTCATCCACATCGAGGGCCGGCGCCTGAAGCTGTACACCGGCAACTACAGCGCCTTCGAGCGGGCGCGGGCCGAGCAGCTGGCGCTGCAGCAGGCGATGTACGTCAAGCAGCAGCGCGAGATCGCGCACCTGAAGAGCTACATCGACCGCTTCCGCGCCAAGGCCACCAAGGCGCGCCAGGCGCAGAGCCGCATCAAGGCGCTGGCGCGCATGGAGGAAGTCACCGCCGCCCACGTCGACACGCCCTTCGAATTCCGCTTCTTCGAGCCGGTCGGCAGCCCCGACCCGCTGCTGATGCTGGAGGACGCCGCCGCGGGATATGGCGACACCGCCGTGCTGCGGGGACTGACTTTGACCTTGCGCCCGGGCGAGCGCCTGGGACTGCTCGGCCGCAACGGCGCCGGCAAGTCCACGCTGATCCGCCTGCTCGCCGGCGAATCGGTGCCCTTGTCGGGAATACGCCGCGAGGGGAAAGGGCTGAAGATCGGCTACTTCGCCCAGCACCAGCTGGAACAGCTGCGGCCGGACGAGAGCCCGCTCTGGCACATGAACCACCTCGACCCGCGCACCCGCGACCAGGACTTCCGCAACTACCTCGGCGGCTTCAACTTCCACGGCGAGATGGCGACGGCGAAGGTCGGCCCCTTCTCCGGCGGCGAGAAATCGCGCCTGGCGCTGGCCCTGCTGATCTGGCAGAAGCCGAACCTCTTGCTGCTCGACGAGCCGACCAACCACCTCGACCTGGAGATGCGCCACGCCCTGACGCTGGCGCTGTCGGAGTACGAAGGCGCGGTGGTGCTGGTCTCGCACGACCGCCACCTGCTGCGCACCGTCTGCGACAGCTTCCGGCTCGTCGCCGACGGCGGCCTCACGCCCTTCGACGGCGACCTCGACGACTACCGCAAGTGGCTCGACCAGCCGCAGGAAGCGAAAGCCGCGGCAAAAGTCAGTCCCCAGGACACGGCGAAGCCGGCCCCGCCGCCGGCACCCGAGCGCAAGCCCTCCGGCAAAGCGCGCGCCCTGGAGAAGGAAATCGGGCAGCTGGAAAAACGCATGGCACAATTGGCGGCCGAGAAGCAGAAGCTCGACGTCCGCTTGGCCGACCCGGCGCTCTACCAGCCCGCGGCGAAGACCGACCTGCAGGCCTGCCAGCAGCGACAGATCGAGGTGGCGGGAGAGCTGGCCGAGACCGAAGCCGCCTGGCTCGCTGCACAGGAAAAACTGGAAAAATCGGAGTGACCGTGCACGCACAACGCCGCTACACCCTGACCGCCGCCTGCCCCGACCGCGTCGGCATCGTCGCCCGCGTCGCCGGCTTCATCGCCGACAACAAGGGCTGGATCCTCGAGACCAGCCACCACGCCGACGACGACGCGCAGCGCTACTTCATGCGCATCGAGATGAAGGCCGATTCGCTGCCCTTCGACCTCGCCGAGTTCCGCCGCCGCTTCGCGCCGATCGCCGCCGAGTTCGCCATGGACTGGCGCATCGCGGATTCGGCGGAAAGGAAACGCGTCGTCGTTCTCGTCTCGCAGCAGGAACACTGCCTCTACGACCTGCTCTCGCGCTGGCAATCGAAGGAACTCGATGTCGACATTCCCTGCGTGATTTCCAACCACGAGACCTTCCGCGGCTTCGTCGAGTGGCACGGCATCCCCTTCCACCACGTGCCGGTGACGGCGGAGAACAGGCGCGAGGCCAACGCCGAGATCGTGCGCCTGTTCGAGCAGGCGCAGGGCGACATCATGGTGCTGGCGCGCTACATGCAGATCCTGCCGCCCGAGCTGTGCGAGAAGTACCCGGGCCGCATCATCAACATCCACCACTCCTTCCTGCCCTCCTTCGTCGGCGCCAAGCCCTACCATCAGGCCTACCGTCGCGGCGTGAAACTCATCGGCGCCACCTGCCACTTCGTCACGGCGGAACTCGACGCCGGCCCGATCATCGAGCAGGACACCGTGCGCATCGACCACGGCGACACGGTGGAGGACCTGGTGCGCTACGGCAAGGACATCGAGAAGGCGGTGCTGGCGCGCGGGCTGCGCTACCACGTCGAGGACCGCGTGCTCCTCAACGGCAACCGGACGGTGGTGTTCCGCTAGAGGTCACCACCTCCCGAAATAATTCACTATTCCCTTCCAGAGAGCAAAACGTTCACGGCCAAATTTTGGATCCCCGCTTGATACATCCGATACTGCCGTATGCACCATCACAAGCCTAAGCTCAGGATCGATATATATAGCTTGGTAAAACGAACCCCAAAGGGCAAAGCGTCTTTTTTCTCCATGAAATAACCAAAATTGGTAGCCATAACCTATAAAGTTGTTTTCTTTGCGAGGCCTAGAACTGAGGAGGATGGCGAGCCCAGCTTGTTGCTTCGATAAGATATTCCTTGGGTAGTATCTGGCGACCATCTAGTTCGCCATCGTTGGCAAGCAATAATCCCAAACGCCCATAATCTCGCAGTACAGCGTTAAACCAGCCACCCATACGCTCAACTCCTTTTGCATCAACATTCCAGTGAGCATCGGATTCGGCACCCATAGGCTGCCAGATTTTTTCAGAAACATAATCTGCCAGCGCTCTCCCGGTTGCAGCCCGAATCACCAAACCAAGCACTACGGTCTCTGTCGTTGCATAGTGAAAACGCTCGCCTGGCGCGGCAGTTCTTTCGTTAAACCGCTTAAGGCCCTCCAGCTGGCCATGGTTACGCCCTATCCAGCTGAAATTAGCCAAGTCGCTTCCAGTTGCATAGCTCTCGTCAAATCTGACACCGGATGACATCCTGAGCAAATCCCGCAAAGATGTTTCTCCATAGGCAAATCCCGCTAATTCCGTCACATAATCGGCGGCCTTGTCGTCGAGGGAGCGTATCTTTCCTTCGCTCAAGGCAATGCCAAGGGCAAGGCTGGTAATAGACTTCGCCATTGATTTGGACAGGAAGCGATGCGTATCTTTGCGATCGTACTGATAGCGCTCAACAAGAATTTCGCCATTCTTGACGATAAGTAGCCCTGTCACGGGGAAACGCGCCAAATAGTCATCTATGGAATAAGTCTTGCCATCCATTAAGTAGGTAATGGCCGGTTCGCTTGCTGCACGTCTCAAGTTGTTAATGTGATCCCCTCTCCGGGTCACCACAAATGGGTATATCTGATCCGTTCCAGAAAATGATCCGACACGATAGCGTTGTTGATACATAGTGTCTGAATTACCTGTCGGATAACCCGCCCCTTTGCCAAGCTTGTCTTCATCGGGCGCAGCGTATGCATTTAGCCCTGAGACTCCCATCATGAAAATGAATCCTGAAACACTTCTTTTAACCAGCTGCTGGCAAATCGACTTAACACCAGCTTTATGTCCAGTATTCACGATAAATTCCTTATCAAATGGTTATTCTGAGTCACTAAAAGCGTAGCACTGTTTATTTGTAATGAATATTTAATCATTTATTGCCATTTACCGGTAGCCGGTATATTCTTGCGCCGTGATCGCCTCCTTCTCCGACAAGGACACGGCCGAACTGTTCGCGGGCAGGCGCGTGAAGCGCTTCGCCAATATCGCCGCCGTCGCCGAGCGCAAGCTGCAGCTGATCGACAGCGCGGTGACGCTGGAGGCACTACGCTCGCCGCCGGGCAACCGGCTGGAGGCGCTGTCGGGAAACCGCAGGGGCCAGCACAGCATTCGCATCAACGACCAGTTCCGCGTCTGCTTTGTCTGGACCGAGGATGGCGTGAGGGACGTCGAGATTGTCGATTACCACTGAGGACAAGCCACTATGCCTACACCTGCTCCGAAAAACGGCATGCGGCCGGTGCACCCCGGCGAGATCCTGCGCGAGGATTTTCTGAAGCCGCTCGGCATGAGCGCCAACGCCCTGGCCAAGGCGCTGCGCGTGCCCGCCTCGCGCATCAACGACATCGTGCTGGAGCGCCGCGGCATCACCGTGGACACCGCCATGCGCCTGGTGCGCTACTTCGGCGGCGACGTGCAGAGCTGGATGAATTTGCAGGTCGCCTACGAAATCAGGACGGCCGAAAAGACCTTGGCCAAAAAGGTCGAGAAGGAAGTCGCGCCGCTGGCCGCATAAAAACTGGCGCCCCGGTTTCCCGGGGCGCCCGTCACCGACCTTCGAGGGAGAGCGAAGGTCAGTAGTGGTAGGCGCTCTCGCCGTGCGAGGTGATGTCGAGACCCTCGCGCTCTTCCTCTTCCGGCACGCGCAGGCCGATCACCACATCGACGATCTTGAAGGCGATGAAGGAGACCACGCCGGACCAGACGATGGCGGTGCCCACGCCCCAGAGCTGGCTGACGATCTGCGTGCCCATGCTGAACTCGCCGACTTTATTGGCGACGTAGTCGTAGACCCCCGTGCCGCCGAGGTCCGGCGAGACGAAGACACCGGTGAGGATGGCGCCGATGATGCCGCCGACGCCATGCACGCCGAAGACGTCAAGCGCGTCGTCGGCGCCGAGCAGCTTCTTCAGGCCGTTCACCCCCCACAGGCAGACAGCGCCGGCCACCAGGCCGATGACGATGGCGCCCATCGGGCCGACGAAGCCGCAGGCCGGCGTGATCGCCACGAGACCCGCCACCGCGCCGGAGGCGGAGCCCAGCATCGAGGGCTTGCCCTTCAGCAGCCATTCGGCCAGCGTCCAGGACAGCGTCGCCGCGCCCGTCGCCACCAGGGTGTTGAGGAAGGCCAGCGCCGCGGTGCCGGTCGCTTCCAGGTTGGAGCCGGCGTTGAAGCCGAACCAGCCCACCCACAGCAGCGAGGCGCCGATCATGGTGGTGGTCAGCGAATGCGGCGCCATCGATTCCTTGCCGTAGCCGACGCGCTTGCCGACCAGGTAGGCGCCGACGAGTCCCGCCACGCCGGCGTTGATGTGCACCACCGTGCCGCCGGCGAAGTCGAGCGCGCCCTTCGCCCACAGCCAGCCGGCCGCCGCGGTGACGGCCTCCAGCGAGGCGGCGTCGGTGATGGCGTCCGGGCCGTCCCAGTACCACACCATGTGCGCCATCGGCAGGTAGGCGAAGGTGAACCAGATCACCGAGAACAGCAGCACCGCGGAGAACTTCATGCGCTCGGCGAAGGCGCCGACGATCAGCGCGCAGGTGATGGCGGCGAAGGTGGCCTGGAAGGCGATGAAGGTCAGCTCGGAGATCACCACGCCCTTGCTGAAGGTGGCCGCCACCGACTCGACCGTGACGCCCTTGAGGAACAGCTTGTCGAGTCCGCCGTAGATGGCGCCGCCGCCGCCGAAGGCCAGCGTGTAGCCGTAGATCGCCCACAGCACGCTGATCATCGAGAAGATGACGAACACCTGCATCAGCACCGAGAGCATGTTCTTGGCGCGCACCAGGCCGCCGTAGAACATCGCCAGGCCGGGGATGGTCATCAGGATCACCAGCACGGTGGCCACGGTCATCCAGGCCGTGTCGCCCTTGTTCGGCACGGGCGCGGCGACCGGCGCCGCTTCGGCAGGGGCGGGTGCGGCGGCCGCCGCCGCGGCCGGCGCCGTTGCCGCGAGCGTGGCCGCGGGCGCCGCCTTTTCTTCGGCAAGCAAGCCGGTGCTTGCGGCCAGGCCGCAAACCACCATCAGGGTTGCAAACAGCTTTCTCATGGCATTTCTCCTAGAGCGCGTCGGCGCCGGTCTCGCCGGTGCGGATGCGGATGGCCTGTTCGAGGTCGAAGACGAAGATCTTGCCGTCGCCGATCTTGCCGGTGCTGGCGGCCTTCTCGATGGCTTCGATCACCTGCTCGAGCAGTTCATCCCTGACGGCGGCCTCGACCTTCACCTTGGGCAGGAAGTCGACGACGTATTCGGCGCCGCGGTAGAGCTCGGTGTGGCCCTTCTGGCGGCCGAAGCCCTTGACCTCGGTGACGGTGATGCCGGCCACGCCGACGGCGGAGAGCGCCTCGCGCACTTCGTCGAGCTTGAACGGCTTGATGATGGCGGTGACGAGTTTCATGGCGGTCCCTTTCAGAAAGTCCGACTGACGGAAATCACCAGCGTGTCGCGCCCGGCGTCCTTGAACTTGGTGGCGCCGGTCCAGTCGTTGCCGAAGCAGTAGGGCTGCACCAGGCCGGCGACGTTGGGCGAGCAACTGCCCCTGGCATTGGTGCCGATGTAGGATGCGCCGAACACCCAGCCGGAAACATCCTTGGTGACGCCGAGCTTCCAGTCGGTGTAATCGCCATTCGAGCGCCCGTTGCTGTAGTTCCTGAAGTTCAGATGGCCGATGTGGCCGTTGATGCCCCAGCCGCCGCCCAGGTCGTAGGCGGCCGACAGGTCGAGGTAGCCCGAGCCCTTGGTGTGCGGCACCGAGAAGTAATCGCCCAGCGCGTGGTAGTACTTGAGCGAGAGGAACTTCCAGCTCGCGCCGATGTAGAGCTCCTTGTTGCTCGTGCTGCCGCCGTGCACACTGGTCGTGCGGGCGTTGGTGATGGGTGCGCCCGCCGGGGCATCGGTGCCGGGGTAGTAGTAATAGATGGCGCCCGCATCCAGGCCCCAGTCGCCCCAGGTTTTCTTCCACCCGCCGTAGAAATCCATCTCCAGGTTGCCGGAAGGATAGCCGGCGCCGGAATTCACGTTGGTGTTCCAGTTGCCGGCATACCAGCCGCTGGCATGCGCGTAATCGAAGCCGCCCTGCAGGGCCGGCTTGCCGAAGGTCTGGTCGATGCCGCGAAAGCGGTAGCTGCTGAACAGGCCGAGGTTGGCGGTCAGCGTGTGCGGGCCGGCGGGCGCGGTCTGGGCGTGGCCCGCGGCGGGCAGGATGAAAACAGCTGCAAGTGCGGCGGCAAACAGGGTTTTGCGCATGATCGGCTCCAGGACATCAGTTCAAGAAGGACGCACACCTTCCAGCATCAACCGTGCCAGAAGCGATTGTCTCAATCAATCATGAAGTTGGGCGGTGCGCGCGGCGACGGCGCCAATCCGGCGCACCAATTCGTCGCGCCGGCCGGCAGTGCCGCACCAGGCTGGTGCGGGCGGCCGGCTTGACATATTGTTCTAATGCGTACTAATATTGTTCGCGTTAGGACTAACCGGATCCCCGCTCTTGCCGCGCGAACCCTTCCTGCCCATGCTGCGCGAACTGGCCCGCTGCTACCAGGCCTTCGAGGCCTATTCCGGCGCCCATGTGCGCGGACTGGGGCTCACGCCCTCGCAGTTCGACATCGTCGCCACGCTGGGCAACACGCCGGGCATGAGCTTCAAGGAGCTGGGCGAGAAAACGCTCATCACCAAGGGCACGCTGACCGGCGTGGTGGACCGCCTGGAGGCGCAGCGCCTGGTCCGCCGCAGCGCAGCCCCCGAGGACGGCCGCAGCATGATCGTCAGCCTGACCCCTGCCGGCAAGCGCCTGTTCGAGAGGGCCTTCGCCGCCCATCTCGCCCACTTGCGCCTGGCGCTGGGCGGCCTCGACGCCGCCCGCATGCAGCGCCATGAAACCACCCTGCGCGAGCTGCGCGGCGCCTTCGAAGCGGCTCCGGCAGCGGAACCTGTCCCAGCCTCTGCGGGTCGCAATCAAGCCCGACGCCGGAAGGAAAGCCCATGACCCTGCCCACCCTCGGCTACACGCGCACCGCCATTGCCCTGCACTGGCTGATCGCCCTGCTCGTCTTCAGCGCCTTCCCGCTCGGCGTGTACATGCACGACCTGCCCTTCTCGCCGGGGCGGCTGAAGCTCTACTCCTATCACAAGTGGCTCGGCGTCACGGTGTTCCTGCTGGCGCTGGCCCGCCTGCTGTGGCGCCTGAAGCATCCCGCGCCGCCGCCCGCCGGCCTGCCGGCCTGGCAGCGCATCGCCGCGACGGCCATGCACCACCTGCTCTACGTGCTGATCGTCCTGGTGCCGGTTTCCGGCTGGCTGATGAGTTCGGCCAAGGGCTTCCAGACAGTGTATCTGGGCATCGCCCCCATCCCCGACCTGCTGGCCAAGAACAAGGAGCTGGGCGAATTGCTGACGACGGTGCACAAGGCGCTCAATTTCATCCTGGCCGTGCTGGTGATCACCCATCTCACGGCCGCACTGAAGCATTACTTCGTCGACCGCGACGAGGTGCTCGGCCGCATGATCCCCCTCCTCGACAGAAAGAAATGACATGAAAAAAACCGCAACTGCCCTGGCGCTCGGCGCCGCGCTCCTCGCCCCGGCCCTGGCCCAGGTCGACGCAGCGAAAAGCAGCGTCGTCGCCGTCTCGAAGCAGATGGGCGTGCCGGTGGACGGCAAGTTCAAGCGCTTCACGGCGCAGGTCAGCTTCGACCCGGCCAGGCCGGCGGAAGGAAAAGCCAGCGTCGAGATCGACATCGCCAGCTTCGACCTCGGCGCCGAGGACTTCAACCGCGAGACGGCCAAGCCGGAATGGTTCAACGCCGCGAAATTCCCCAAGGCCACCTTCGTCGCCAGCGCCATCAAGCCGGCCGGCGCCGGCAAATTCGAGGCCGCCGGCAAGCTCACCATCAAGGGCATCACGCGCGACGTCGTCGCGCCGGTGAGCTTCAAGGCGGAGGGCGGTCAGCAGGTTTTCGAAGGCGTGCTGCCGATCAAGCGCCTGCAATTCAACATCGGCGAGGGCGAGTGGAAGGACACCGCCACCGTCGCCGACGACGTGCAGATCAGGTTCCGCATCGTCACAGCGAAGCAGTGAATCCCAACCCAAGCACAGGAGATGACAGCATGAAACTGCAAGCCCTCGCCGCCGTCCTGGCGGGACTGACTTTTTCCCCGGCCTTCGCCCAGACCTACAACGTCGAGCCGAACCACACCTACCCGAGCTTCGAAGCCGGCCACCTCGGCATTTCCGTGTGGCGCGGCAAGTTCAACAAGACCTCGGGCAGCATCACGCTCGACCGCGCGGCAAAGAGCGGCACGGTGGACATCGCCATCGACGCCGCCTCGATCAATTTCGGCCACGCCAAGATGGAGGAGCACGCCCGCGGCAAGGATTTCTTCAACGTCGAACAGCACCCGAAGATCACCTACAAGGGCAAGATATCCAAATGGAACGGCGATGCGCCGGCCGCGGTCGAGGGCCAGATGACCCTGCTCGGCGAAACCAGGCCGCTCAACCTCGCCATCAACGCCTTCAAGTGCATCCAGCACCCGATGCTCAAGCGCGAAGTCTGCGGCGCCGATGCCTCCGGCAGCTTCAAGCGCTCCGATTACGGCATGAAATACGGCCTGCCGATGCACGGCGACGAGATGAAGCTCGCCATCCAGATCGAAGCCATCAAGGCCGACTGAGCCGGCCTCGCGCACCAGGCAGGGGGCGCCGCGGCGCCGCGATTTCCTCCTGGCTCGCCGGCTGAGCCCGGCGCTCGGTTAAACTTGCCGGCATCATGTCGCTCGCCGTCCTCAGGAGCCGCGCCCTCGCCGGCACGGATGCGCCGGAAGTCACCGTCGAGGTGCACCTCGGCCGCGGCCTGCCGTCCTTCGCCATCGTCGGGCTCGCCGACACCGAGGTGAAGGAGGCGCGCGAGCGCGTGCGCGCCGCCATCCAGAACGCGCGCTTCGAGTTCCCTGCCTCGCGCATCACCGTAAACCTGGCGCCGGCCGATTTGCCGAAGGAATCCGGCCGCTTCGACCTGCCCATCGCGCTGGGCATCCTCGCCGCCTCGGGCCAGATCGGCGGCAAGCATCTGGCCGAGCACGAGTTCGCCGGCGAACTCTCGCTCACCGGCGAACTGCGCCCGATCCGCGGCGCGCTGGCGATGTGCCTGGCGGCGCGCGGCAAGGCGCGCAGCTTCGTGCTGCCCGCCGAGAGCGCCGCCGAAGCGGCACTGGTCGGCGCGGCCACCATCCTGCCGGCGAAGTCTCTGCTGGAGGTTTGCGCCCACCTCAACGGACAGCAGGCACTCGCGCCCTATGCCGGCGCGCCGGCGGCGGGGACGCCAGAGTATCCGGATCTCGCCGACGTGAAGGGCCAGGCGCAGGCCAAACGCGCGCTGGAAGTCGCCGCGGCCGGCGGCCACAGCCTGCTCATGATCGGCCCGCCCGGCACCGGCAAGTCGATGCTCGCGGCGCGCTTCCCCGGCCTGCTGCCGCCGATGGACGAAACCGAGGCGCTGGAAGCGGCGGCCATCCACTCCTTGAACGGCGGCTTCCGCATCGAGCAGTGGATGCGCCGGCCCTACCAGGCGCCGCACCACACCGCTTCGGCGGCCTCGCTTGTCGGCGGCGGCTCGCAACCGCGCCCGGGCGAAATTTCGCTGGCCCACCACGGTGTGCTGTTCCTCGACGAGCTGCCGGAGTTCGAGCGCCGCGTGCTGGAGGCGCTGCGCGAGCCGCTCGAATCCGGTCACATCCGCGTCGCGCGCGCCGCGCACCGAGTGGACTACCCGGCGCAGTTCCAGCTCGTCGCGGCGATGAATCCCTGCCCCTGCGGTTATCTGGGCGCGGCGCGCTGCCGCTGTACGCCCGACCAGGTGGCACGCTACAGAAGCAAGCTGTCGGGACCGCTGCTCGACCGCATCGACCTGCACATCGAGGTGCCGGCGCTGGCCGAGGGGGAATTGCAGGGAAAGGCGGAAGGCGAAACCAGCGCGGCGGTGCGCGCGCGGGTGGCGGCGGCGCGCGCGGCGCAGCTGGCGCGCCAGGGCAAGCCCAACAGCCGCCTCGCGACGAAGGAGATCGACCGGCTGTGCGCGCCCGACGCGGCCGGCGCGCAGCTGCTCAAGCAGGCCATCGCGCGGCTCAACCTCTCGGCGCGCGCCTATCACCGCGTGCTGAAGGTGGCGCGCACGATCGCCGACCTTGCCGGCGCCGAGCGCATCGCGAGCGCCCACGTCGCCGAGGCGATCCACTACCGCCGTCCCGCGGGGGCTGACTTTTGACTGGCCTGTTGTAGCACGGTTGTGCTACAGTCACCGAAACCCCGAGGAGGCCGCCATGACCACGACGACGATCCGCATCCCGGAAGCGCTGAAGGCCCGCATTGCCGCCGCGGCCAAGCGCGCCGGCACGACGCCGCACAGCTTCATTCTCGATGCCATCGCGGAGAAGGCGGACCAGGAGGAGCGGCGAGCCGACTTCAATCAGGTCGCAGAGGATCGCTACGCCCGCATCGTTGCTTCGGGGAAGGCGATCCCGTGGAACGAGATGCGCGGCTATCTCGAAGACCGGCTGGCAGGCAGGAAAGCCAGGCGCCCGGCCGCGCGCAAGCTGGCGCGCTGACAGGCCGTCAGGATGTCGCGCATCGAGCTGGCGCCGGAGCTGGCGGACGACTTCGAGCGCATCCTCGATCACCTGGCGCAACATGCAGTCGAGGATGTGCCGTCACGCATCCGGGAAATCATCGAGGCGGTCGACGTGCTCGAACACAACCCGCTCATCGGCCGCCCGGTCGAAGCGGACAAGCGGGAGCTGATCATCGGCCGCCGCTCCCGCGGTTACGCGGCCCTATACCGTTATGTGCCGGAGATCGATACGGTTTTCGTGCTGGCGATACGCAGCCAACGCGAAGCGGGATACAAAGGGCTGTAATTCAGCCCTCGTGATCAAGCCGTTGTTTGCCTGCAGTGCGTTTCCCGCGCAAACACGATCAGCACGAGCGAAAGAATCACGCAGGCGTACATCACCGTGAAGCCGGCCTGCCAGGCGGCGGCATCGTAGGTGCGTACGCCGTTGGCGGTGGCGCCGCCCCACTGGCGGTCGAGCATCCAGCCCACCGCAGGCTGCAGGAACATGCCGCCCATCAGCGGGCCCATGTTGCACACGCCGGAAGCCGTGCCCATCAGGCGCGCCGGCACCGACTCCTTGGCCCAGGCGAAGCCGATGATGAGGTTCCCCGAGAGAAAGCCGGTGACGACCAGCAGCGCGGCGAGCGGCGCGACCGTCAGCGGCAGGAAGATGATCGCCGTCCAGCAAGCGAACGCCAGCGCGGCGGTGGCGACGTAGAGCGGCTTCCTCCGGCCCATGCGCTCCGACCAGGTGCCGAGCAGCGGGCCGCCCAGCGCCCAGGCGACGAGAAAGCTCGAGGTGATCGCCGCCGCGGTCTTGGTTTCCAGGCCGTGCACCTGGCGCAGGTAGGGCACGCCCCACAGCCCGGCGAAGGTGAGCACCGAGCCGGCGATGCCGATCGGCACGATGACCAGGATCCAGGTGTTGCGGTAGGAGAGCACGTCCAGCAGGCCGCGCAGGATCGAGCCGTGCTGTCCCGCGCCGTGGCCGGCGCCGTGGAAATGGCTGGCATAGCCGGCTTCCGCGGGATCGTCGCGCACACGCAGCCAGATGGCGGCGCACAGCGCCGCCGTCACCAGGGCGGAGACACCCATCACGACACGCCAGCCGAAGGCATCGACCAGCATGCGCAGCGGCACGCCGGCGAAGACGCCGCCGACCACGCCCATGAACAGCGCCATGCCCGAGGCGAGCGCGAACTGGCGCGGCGCGAACCAGTGCGTGGCGAGCTTGAGCATCGAGACGAAGGCCACCGCCACCGAGGCGCCGATGAGCAGCCGCCCGGCATTGGCCCACCAGAGGGTCGGCGAAAAGGCGAACAGCGCCGTGCCGAGCGCTGCCACGCCGGCGCCGGCGGCAAGCAGTTTCCGCGGTCCCCAGCGGTCGGCGATGATGCCCGTCGGGATCTGCATCGCCACGTAGGAGTAGAAGTAGAAGGCCGAGAGGTTGCCCAGCGCCGCGGCGCCGATGGCGAAGTCGTTCATCAGCTGGTCGGTGATGACGGCCGGCGCCACGCGCTGGTAGAAGGCGATGAGGTAGAGCAGGGCGCCGAGGCCCCAGACGAACCAGGAGAGCCTTGCAGGAGGAAGCGGCCGTTCCGTCATGCGAAAGCCTGCGCCCACCACAGGCGCGCGCGCAGGCCCCAGCCGGTGGTGTAGCCCAGGCCCGAGAAGCGGATGGTCCGATTGCGGTCGACGACGAACCAGGCCGGCGTCGCGCGCACGCCGAGCGACCAGGCGATCTCGCCGCGCGCATCCACCAGCGCCGGGTAGGACAGTTTGCGTTCCCGCATGTGTTTCGCCACCGTCTCGGCATTGCCCGACTGCATGGCGAGTGTCAGCACCGGCCAGTCTTCCGCTAGCGAAGCGATGGCGCCCTCCTCGGCGCGGCAGACCGGGCAGTCGCTCGACCAGACATAGAGCAGAAGCGGCCGGCCGCCGGCTTCCTGCAGGTAGGTTTCGAGAGTCACCGGACGGCCGTCGGCGAGCCGGCCCGCGATGGGCGGCATGGCGCCGGCCTGCATCTCGCGTCCCTGCCAGAACTGCAGGGCGACGAAGGCGATGAGAAACAACCAGATTTCGACAGGCAGACCGAAGCGGCGCTTGGCGGATGGCGCCGACCCGAACAAGTTCAAATTCAGCACTGTTCCCAGGGCAGCCCGTCGAAGCGCCAGCCGGCCTTGGTGCCGCGCCGGTGGTTGTCGTCCAGTTCGCCCTCGAAGCCGTGCAGCACGTTGTAGACCTGGGTAAAGCCGGCTTCCTCCAGCGCGTGGCCGGCGGAAACCGAGCGGTTGCCGCTGCGGCAGATGAGCACGATGGGGCGGTCGACGCTGGCCGCCTTCTTCACGTGGGCGACGAAGTGCGGGTTGATCTCCCAGTCCGGGCCATCGTTCCAGGGAATCATCATGGCGCCGACCGGATGGCCGACGAAGAGGAACTCCATCTCGCTGCGGCAGTCGATGAACAGCGCCGTCGGGTTGTCGTGCAGGAACTGGTGGGCTTCCTTGGGTTCGAGGTGCTTCATGTCTGTTCTTTCTCCGGTGGGGCGATTCGAGTATAGCAGAGGCTTTTCGCCGCCTCCCGGCTGGAATACACTGGTGCGCATCATGATCATGCAGCGTTTCGCTCAGGCCGCCCTTCTTTTCATCTGTGCCGGCTGCGCCAACCTCGGCACGGGCGGCTTCGCGCCCGGCACCACCACGGAAGCGGACGTGCGGGCGAAGCTGGGCGAGCCCGGCATGAGCTGGACGGAACCCGACGGCGGCAGGCTGCTCGAATACTCCGGCCAGCCCAACGGCACCTTCTGCCACATGATCCTCATCGGCCCCGACGGCAGGCTGCGCGAGATCCGCCAGGCCTTCACCGAGGCGAACTTCCGCCGCGTCGTGCCCGGCCTGGCTCGGGACCAAGTGCGCCGCCTGCTCGGCCGGCCGGAGGAGACCCTGCGTTTCCACCTCAAGCCCGACGAAGAGGTGTGGACCTGGCGCATCGACGAGACCACCGAGAAGTACGATTATTTCAACGCCTATTTCGGCAGCGATGGCCGCCTGCTGCGCAGCGAGCGAATGGTCGTATACAAGGCCAGCGGACCGAGTTTTTTCTAGCCGAAATTGACAGCCCCTCCCCATCGGCGTAAGGTTCGCCCTGCGCCGATTTGATCGTCAGCTTGCGGGGCGCGAACCAAATTCCGCTAAAGCGAGCGCAGACCCGTTCGCCACACCGACGAACGGGTTTTTGTTTTTACGGACCGATCATGCAGCCCGACCGCAGCGAACTGCTTCGCACGCTTCTCGCCCAGCGCATCCTCATCCTCGACGGCGCCATGGGCACCCTGATCCAGCGCCACGGCCTGCAGGAGGCCGACTACCGCGGCACGCGCTTCGCTGGCCATGCGAAAGAGCTGAAGGGCAACAACGACCTGCTGCTGCTGACGAAGCCTGAGCTGATCCGCGGCCTCCACGCCGAGTACCTCGCTGCCGGCGCCGACATCGTCGAGACCAACACCTTCAACGCCACCTCGATCTCGCAGGCCGACTACGGCCTGGAGGCGCTCGCCTATGAATTGAACGTTGCCGGCGCGAAAGTGGCGCGCGAGGCGGCCGACGAATATTCCACGCCGGACAAGCCGCGCTTCGTCGCCGGCGTGCTCGGGCCCACTTCGCGCACCGCCTCGATCTCGCCCGACGTGAACGACCCGGGCTTTCGCAACGTCGGCTTCGACGAACTGGTGGCGGCGTACACGGATGCGGTGCGCGGCCTGTGCGACGGCGGCGCCGACCTGATCCTGGTCGAGACCATCTTCGACACGCTCAACGCCAAGGCGGCGCTCTACGCCGTCGAGCAGCATTTCGATCGCATCGGCCGGCGCCTGCCGATCATGATCTCCGGCACCATCACCGACGCTTCCGGGCGCACGCTCTCGGGCCAGACGACGGAGGCCTTCTGGAATTCGCTCGGCCACGCGCGGCCCTTGAGCATCGGCCTCAACTGCGCGCTCGGCGCCAAGGAGCTGCGCCAGTACGTCGAGGAGCTCTCGCGCATCAGCGACTGCTTCGTCTCGGCCCACCCCAACGCGGGACTGCCGAATCCGCTCGCCCCGACCGGCTACGACGAGACGCCGGAAATGCTGGCCACCGAAATCGCCGACTGGGCGCGCGCCGGCCTCATCAACATCGCCGGCGGCTGCTGCGGCACGACACCGGCCCACATCGCTGCCATCGCAAAAGCGCTGGCGGGCGTTCCGCCGCGCCGTCCTGCGCAGACTGACTTTTCCCTGCGCCTGTCCGGGTTGGAGCCGTTCAACGTCAGCGAGTCCTCGCTCTTCGTGAACGTCGGCGAGCGCACCAACGTCACCGGCTCGAGGGCCTTCGCCCGCCTCATCCTCAACGGCCAGTTCGCCGAGGCCGTCGCCGTGGCGCGCGCCCAAGTGGAAGCCGGCGCCCAGGTGATCGACGTCAACATGGACGAGGCCATGCTCGACTCGCAGGCGGCGATGGTGAAGTTCCTCAACCTGATCGCCTCCGAGCCGGACATCGCCCGCGTTCCGGTGATGATCGACTCCTCGAAGTGGGAGGTGATCGAGGCGGGGCTGAAGTGCCTGCAGGGCAAGGGCATCGTCAACTCCATCTCGCTGAAAGAGGGCGAGGCGAAGTTCCTCGAGCAGGCGCGCAAAGTCAGGCGCTACGGCGCGGCGGTGATCGTCATGGCCTTCGACGAGCAGGGCCAGGCCGACACGCTCGAACGCAAGAAGGCGATCTGCCGGCGCAGCTACGAGCTGCTGGTCAGGGAAGGCTTCCCGCCCGGCGACATCGTCTTCGACCCGAACGTCTTTGCCGTCGCCACCGGCATCGCCGAACACGACAACTACGCCGTCGACTTCATCGAGGCGACGCGCTGGATCAGGCAGAACCTGCCCGGCGCCAAGGTCTCCGGCGGCATCTCCAACGTGTCGTTCTCCTTCCGCGGCAACGACCCGGTGCGCGAGGCCGTCCACACCGTCTTCCTCTACCACGCCATCCAGGCCGGCCTCAGCATGGGCATCGTCAACGCCGGTCAACTCGGCGTGTACGAAGACATTCCGCTTGAGCTGCGTGAGCGCGTCGAGGACGTCGTGCTCAACCGCCGGCCCGATGCGGGCGAGCGCCTGGTCGAGGTGGCGGCGAGCGTGAAGGGCGCGGCGAGGGAATCGACGCAGGACCTCGCCTGGCGCGAAAAGCCGGTGCGCGAGCGCCTCGCCCACGCCCTGGTGAAGGGCATCACCGATTTCATCGTCGCGGACACCGAGGAAGCGCGCCTGGAATCGAAGCGCCCGCTCGACGTCATCGAGGGCCCGCTGATGGACGGCATGAACACCGTCGGCGACCTCTTCGGCGCCGGCAAGATGTTCCTGCCGCAGGTGGTGAAGTCGGCGCGCGTCATGAAGCAGGCGGTGGCCCACCTCATTCCCTTCATCGAGGAGGACAAGCGCAGGAGCGGCGCCTCGTCGAAGGGGAAGATCGTCATCGCCACGGTGAAGGGCGACGTGCACGACATCGGCAAGAACATCGTCGGCGTGGTGCTCGGCTGCAACGGCTACGAGATCGTCGACCTCGGCGTCATGGTGCCGGCGGAGAAGATCCTGCACGCGGCGAAGGAACACGGCGCCCAGGCCATCGGCCTCTCCGGACTGATCACGCCCTCGCTGGAGGAAATGTCGCACGTCGCGGCGGAAATGCAGCGCCAGGGCTTCGACCTGCCGCTCTTGATCGGCGGCGCCACCACTTCGCGCGCCCATACCGCCATCAAGATCGCGCCGCACTACGGCGGCGCCACGGTGTACGTGCCGGACGCCTCGCGCGCCGTCGGCGTCGTGACGAAGCTGCTCTCGGCGGAAATGCGCGCCACCTTCGTCGCCGAGATCGCCGCCGACTACGAAAAGGCGCGCGCGCAGCATGCCGGCAAGAAGGGCGTGCCGCTGGTGACGCTGGAAGCGGCGCGCGCCAACCGCTGCCAATCCATCGACGCCGCGCCGCAGCCGAGGCAACCCGGCGTGCAGGTGCTGGCGAACTACGACCTCGCGCAACTCGTGCCCTGCCTCGACTGGTCGCCGTTCTTCCAGACCTGGGACCTGGCCGGCGCCTACCCCGCCATCCTCGACGACGCGAAGGTCGGCGAGACGGCGCGCCAGGTGTTTGCCGACGGCCAGGCGATGCTCAAGCGCATCGTCGAGGAGAAGTGGCTGACCGCCAGCGGCGTGTTCGGGATCTTCCCGGCGAATGCCGTCGGCGACGACGTGGAGCTCTACGCCGACGAAACCCGCACGCAAACCCTGATGACCTGGCACAACCTGCGCCAGCAGCAGGTGCGCCCGGAGGGCAAGCCGAATTACTGCCTGTCGGACTTCATCGCGCCGAAGGACTCCGGCGTCGCGGATTACGTCGGCGCCTTCGCCGTCACCGCCGGCCTCGGCATCGAAAGGAAGCTGGCCGAATTCGAAGCGCAGCACGACGACTACAACGCCATCCTGCTGAAGGCGCTCGCCGACCGCCTGGCGGAGGCCTTCGCCGAGCACCTGCACCAGCGCGTGCGCCGCGAGTACTGGGGCTATGCCGCCGACGAGGCGCTATCCAACGAAGAGATGATTGCGGAGAAATACCGCGGCATCCGCCCCGCCGCCGGCTACCCGGCCTGCCCCGACCACACCGAGAAGGGCTCGCTGTTCGCCCTGCTCGAGGCGGAGAAGCACACCGGCATGGCGCTCACCGAATCCTTCGCCATGCACCCGGCCGCCTCGGTGTCCGGCTTCTACCTCGCCCACCCGGCCGCACGCTACTTCGCCGTAACGAAGATCGGCCGCGACCAGCTCGAGGACTACGCGAAGCGGAAGGGCATGACGCTGGCGGAAGCCGAGCGCTGGCTGGCGCCGGTGCTGTAGGCAAGGAGATGTGGGGGGGCTTGTCTAGGCTAGCAGTTAAGATACGCGCAAAGAAAACAATAAATTCAATCTACTAGAAAGAATTTCTTTGCTAGCACGTTGCTAATTTTGAACGTCTAGCTAAGCCCTCCGGGAGCTCCGGGGCCTAGTCGCCATACTGCTGTTGCTTTGGGGCCTTCGCGCTGAATGAGCCCTTCGCGGCGCATGGCCTGCAGGAGGTTGCGGATTTTGTGGTTCTTCTGTGTGGCATCAAGAATCTCCGGCAATTTCGCCAATAGCAACTCATCGATTTCCTTCCGGGAGGCTTGGCCGTAGCTTTGGAGGAAATCGACTACCAGTTTCCGGTAGTAGCCATCGTCGAAACCGCGATTGCGGATGTAGCGCGCCCTCTGCCCAGTCCATTCGGCGACCCTTGCCGAAACGAAGTAATTGGGCGAGCGCCCCTCGATCAGTTTCAGCGCCTTCAATTCCCGCGCTTGTTCCGGCGACAAAGCGCGACGTTTCTGCACCTGGTCCAGCAGCAATACATGGTAAAGTTCAAGGTCATTGCGCTTCATCAGCATTTGCGTGTATTTCACGTCGAGTACCTGGCCGGTGATGGTGAGTTCGACGCGCGGGTGGCCCTGTTCGTCCGGGTCGAATGAATAGTCTGGCAAAGGGAAGAACCGTTCGCGCTGGGTCTCGAACATGCGGCGGATGCCGCTGCCGACTTGGTCGATCATGCGCAGGCGGATCATGCCGTCGATCAACCACTGGTTGCGATAATGTTCGGGCGGCGACTGATGCTCCAGCATCCACTGGACGCTTGGCGGAATGAACTGGCCGAGATTGCTGAACACCAGCCGGTCCGGATGCTCGACGACATTGATCTTGCCGCCGAGGCGATAGTCCTGATGCGCGATGCAGTTGTGCAGGGCTTCGCGCATCACCCAGGCGTCGTAGCGTGGCAGTGCGGTCGGAAACAGCGTGCCGTCGGGCATGTGCTCGATGACAACATTGCGGATGCGGGCATACACCTTGTCCGTCGACAGCAGGAAGGGGATGCCGAAAGGCTGCGAAGTCTCGGTGCGATTGCGGTTGTCGCGCAGGATCCAGCTGATCTTGGCATCGACCGGCGAAAGGAAGTGCGCCGCTTCGTCCTTGCCAAGCAACAGCAGCGCCGAGCGGGTGACCTTTCCCTGCTTGGTGATCCGCGCCTTGTTGAGCAGCGTCGGCACGTCCCACGTCTCGGCCTCGGCGCGAATCTGGGCGTGCCGCGCCGAGTCGGGTTCGCTCTTCAGCAGATACTCGGTGAAGCGCCTACGCGCAGCTGCAACCGCCTCGTGGTCGAAGTCATCCAGCGTCGCCCCATGCACCACCTCACCTGACCAGTCGTCCTTCTGCCCCAGCATCGCCCACAGTCGCGATTCCTTGTCTGGATGATCGGACAGCCGTGTCTTGTGGCTATCGATGCGGATGTAGCGGATGTTCTGAAAGGCGACCGGCGCGCTGCGCGCCGGGTGAATCTCCAGCATGACGATCCGCCCTTCAGGGTGGTCGACTTGATGGAAGGCAAAGTCCGCGCGCGGCACCGTCATCTGCTGCAACCACATGACTAGCGCCTGGTTGCCTTCTTTGCGCACGAACGGATCGAATGTGGTTCCTTTCACCGCATGGGTACCGTCCTCGACGCCCCACACCACCCAAGCGCGGTCGTGGCCTTCGAGCACAGCCGCATTGGCCAGTGCCGAGATGTACTGCCCGATCTCGTCAGGGCGATCGAGATTCGACTTGAATTCCACAGTCGCCGCTTCGCGGGGCAAACTCCGCAGCCGCTCCAGCGGCTCCAGCAAGGCGATGGATTGACTCAATGGATCAATCCTTCTCTATGCTCCGGTTGGCACTACGAGCGACGATCCTCATCGTCTCATCCATCTGGAAAGAATCTTATACACCCCACACCACCGGCACCCCCTCCTTCAGGGAGTATTCGAGCAGCTCGATCAGCGGCACGGCGCGGCGCGCCAGGCTGACGTATTCGCGCTTGCCGCCCTCGGGGGTCTTCTCGAACAGGCGCTCGTCGTGGTCGATGACGGGCTTCTCGGCCTTGTCCTGCGCCACCGCGGCCTTCAGGCGGGCAATCGCCCCGGGCAGTTGCTCGACGGTGACGATGCCCTTGTCGCCGGGCGTCTTGCCCATGATTTCCATGAGGGTATGCGCGACGTCGCCGAACATCATGACGTCGCCGGCGGCCTTGGATTTGAAGACGATCAGCATGGTACGCGGATTCTAACCCGTATAATTCCGGCCATGACGCTCAAGCATCTTTTTGAGAACAACCGCAGCTGGGCCGAGAAGATCACGGCCGAGGATCCGGCCTTCTTCGACAAGCTGGCGCATCTGCAGAATCCGGAATACCTGTGGATCGGCTGCTCGGACAGCCGCGTGCCGGCGAACCAGATCACCGGCCTGCAGCCGGGCGAGGTGTTCGTCCACCGCAACGTCGCCAACGTGGTGGTGCACACCGACCTCAATTGCCTCTCCGTCATGCAGTTCGCCGTCGACGTGCTGAAAGTGAAGCACATCATCGTCTGCGGCCACTACGGCTGCGGCGGCGTGCGCGCGGCGCTCACCGGTGAGCGCCTCGGCCTCATCGACAACTGGCTGCGCCACATTCAGGACGTGCGCGACCGGCACGCCGCCCTGCTGGCCCCGCTCGCCGGCGAGGCGGCGGCCGACCGCCTGTGCGAGCTCAACGTCATCGATCAAGTCGCCAACGTGGCGCAGACCACCATCGTGCGCGATGCCTGGGAACGCAGCCAGACGCTCGCCGTGCACGGCTGGATCTACGGCCTCGCCGACGGGCGGCTGCGCGATCTTGGCATGACGGTGGAGCGTCTCGATGCGCTCGCTGCGGCTCATCGGGCGGCGCTGAAGCAACTGGCATGACTCGCATCGCGGCCGTATACGTCGGTGGCATCCGACCGCTGCCGCCGGAGGGGCATCCGAGCGGGATTTTCAAAACGGCGGTCAGCGGCCCCGTCCTGCTCGGTCCCGAAGGGCTGGCGGGCGACGAGCAGGCCGACCGCCGCGTGCACGGCGGGCCGTGGAAGGCCCTGCACCATTACGCCGCGGAAAACTACGCAAGGCTCGCCACCGCCTTCCCCGCCAAGGCGGCGCTGTTCGTGCCCGGCAGCCTGGGCGAGAACGTGTCGACCCGCGGCTGGGACGAGGACTCGGTGTGTATCGGCGACGTCTTCCGCATCGGCGCCGCCACGGTGCAGGTGAGCCAGCCGCGCCAGCCCTGCTGGAAGATCAACCACAAGTTCGGCGAGGAGGAGTTGATGCGCTTCGTCGCCGAGCACTGCGTCGCCGGCTGGTACTACCGCGTACTGGCAGGCGGGCCGATCGCGGCGGGAGACGCATTCGAGCTGATCGAGCGCAATCCGGAGCCGGTGACCTTGCGCCAGCTGTGGTTCGCGTTCCGTGCGCACCGGCCCGATTCCGGGCAACTGGCGAGGCTGCGCGAGATCCCGGGACTGTCGCCGAACTGGGTGCAGAAGCTCGACGAGCGCATCGAATGGCTCAAGAAGAACGGCTGAGATGAATCTCTGGGTTCGCGTCTTTCTGCCCTTCGCCGCCGGCTACTACCTTTCCTACCTGCTGCGCACGGTCAACGCCGTCATCGCGCCGGAGCTCTCGCGCGAGCTGTCGCTGTCGGCCGCAGACCTCGGCCTGCTTACCAGCGCCTACCTCATCGCCTTCGCCGCCTTCCAGATCCCGCTCGGCCTGCTGCTCGACCGCTACGGCCCGCGCCGGGTGGAGGGCGGCCTGCTGCTGGTGGCCGCCGCCGGCGCGCTGCTGTTCGCCTTGGGCGACTCGGCCACGGAGCTGGCCGTGGCACGCGGCCTGATCGGGCTGGGCGTTTCGTCCTGCCTGATGGCCGCCTTCAAGGGCTTCGCGCAGAACTTTCCCGTCGAACGGCAGGCCTCGCTCACCGGCGCCATCATGGCCTCGGGGGGGCTGGGCGCCGTCACTGCCAGCCTGCCGCTCGAGCTGGCGCTGCCGCTCGTCGGCTGGCGCGGCGTGTTCCAGGGACTGACTTTGCTGCTGGCGGCGGTCGCCGCCTGGATTTTCTTCTCGGTGCCGCAGCGCGAGGCCGGCATGGCGCGCGACAGCCTCACCGCCCAATTGCAGGAAGTCGCCGGCATCCTGGTCCACCGCACCTTCTGGCGCTATGCGCCGCCGGTGGCATTGATCACCGGCGGCTTCATGGCGGTACAGGGCCTGTGGGCGGTGCCGTGGCTGATCGAGGTCGACGGCATGACGCGCCACCGGGCGGCGGAAGTGCTCTTGGCGCTCAACCTCGCCATGCTGTTGTCCCACCTCGGCATTGCCAGTTTCGCCACACGACTTTCGCGCGCCGGCATCCGTCCGGCCGCGCTGCTGGTCGGCGGCTACGGCCTGGCGCTCCTCAGCCAGGCGGCGATGCTGGCAGGCCTGCAGCCGGTAGCACTGCCGTGGTTCCTCTATGGCGTCGGCGTCTCCGGTGGTTCGCTCTCCTATGCGCTGCTGGCGGCCCACTTCGCGCCCGCGCTCTCCGGCCGCGTGACGACGGCCCTCAACCTGCTCGCCTTCATCGGCGCCTTCGTCCTGCAATGGGGCCTGGGCGTGCTGATCGACGGGCTGGCCGGCAGCGGCTTCGCGCCGGCCGCCGCCTACCGCAGCGCTTTCGCCATCCTCCTGGCCCTGCAGGCGGCGGGCTATGCCTGGTTCCTGCTCGAAGGCCGGCGCAAGTAGCTGTCCGCAGAAATGGGGACAGACAGTCCCCGGCGAGAATCGGAAAATTCCCTGGCAATCCGGAACCGATACCGGAGTACCGACCATTCGCCAAAGGAGGATCCGCCATGCGCAAGCCATGCCTGACGCAGCTGACTGCTGCGATGCTTTCCATTCTGCCGCTCGCCGTACGGGCGGCGCCCGATCTCGACACCCTGAGCGCCAGCCAGGCCGCCGCCGACATCTGCGCCGGCAAGTACACCAGCGAGGCGCTGGTCGCCGCCGCGCTCGAGCGCGCCAGGGCGCGCGCCGAGCTGAACGCCTTCATCACCCTGGACGAAGCCGGTGCGCTGAAGGCAGCCAGGGCGGCCGATGCCGCGCGCAAGCCCGGCGCCTGCAAGCCGCTCGACGGCGTGCCGGTCGTCGTCAAGGACAACATCGAAGTCGCCGGCGTGCCGGCGAGCGCCGGCACGCCGGCGCTGAAGGGTTTCGTGCCGAAGGCCGACGCGCCCGTCGCGGCGAAGCTGCGCGCCGCCGGCGCCATCGTTCTCGGCAAGACCAATATGCACGAGCTGGCCTTCGGCATTTCCGGCTACAACACGGCGTTCAAGAGCGGCGCCCAGCCGGGCGTGCGCAACGCCTATGACGCGGCGAAGATCGCCGGCGGCTCGTCCTCGGGCAGCGGCGCGGCGATCGGCGCGCGCATCGCGCTGGCCGGCCTGGGCACCGACACCGGCGGCTCGGTGCGCATCCCCTGCGCGTTGAACGGCTGCGCCTCGCTGCGGCCGACCGTCGGCCGCTATCCGCAAAAGGGCATCGCGCCGATTTCGCACACGCGCGACACGGCGGGGCCGATGGCGGTGGCGATGGCCGACGTGGCGCTGCTCGACCGCGCCATTGCCGGCGGCGGCGCGGTCAGGCCGGCCGAGTTGAAGAAAGTGCGCGTCGGCGTGACCGCCGCCACCCTGGCCAACCTCGACGCCGATACCCAGGTCGCCTTCGACGCCGCCCTCGCCAAAATGAAGGCCGCCGGCGTGACGGTGGTGGAGGTCGACATGCCGAAGCTGATGGAACTGAACGGCGGCGTCGGCTTCCCGCTGGCGCTCTACGAGGCCTACGACGACATGGTGAAATACCTCAAGGCGAGCGGCTCGGGGAAGACCATCGCCGACGTGGCGAAGGAGATCTCCAGCCCCGACGTCAAGGGCACCTACGACGGCCTGGTGATGCCGCGCAAGCTGCCCGGGCCGAACAACACGGTGGTCGACGCCAAGCCCGCCTACGAGGCGGCGATGAAGACCGGCCGCCCGGCGCTGCAGAAGCTCTACAAGGACACCTTCGCCAGGCACAAGCTCGACGCCCTCGTCTTCCCGACGGTGCCGAAGGTGGCCATCGATTCGAATCCGGATTCGAGCAGCGTGCCGAACTTCATCGCCTACATCCAGAACACCGATCCGGGCAGCAATGCCGGCATTCCCGGCCTGCAGATTCCGATCGCACTGGGGGCGTCAAGCAAGCTGCCGGTCGGCCTCGAGCTCGACGGCCCGGCCGGCAGCGACCGGCGCCTGATCGCCATCGGCCTGGCGCTGGAGGAGGTGTTCGGAAGATTGCCTGCGCCGAAACGCTGAGCGGCGGATTCAGTCGTTGCGCAGGCGGCCGATGGCGGCGGCCACGCCGCCGCGGCGCTGCACGCCGAGCTTGTCGAAGGCGCGCTTGAGGTAGGTGCGCACGGTGGAGAGTTCGACACCGAGCTGCTGGGCGATCCGCTTGTCGGTAAGGCCCTCGCCCACCATCTTCGCCACCGCCAGCTCGCGCGGCGACAGCCCGGCATGCGGGTCCGCCCCGCCTGACAGCCGCGCCCGCAGCGAAGCGCGGTGCAGCGCCCCGGTGAAGGCGGGCTCGATCAGGCGCAGGAGGTCGAGGGTGTGGGCGTCGAAGTTCTCGCGCGACTTGCCGCGCCAGATGCGCAGGTCGCCGATGTTGCGCCCGTCCACGTAGCTGTACGCATTGACGCCCCAATGCAGGCCGTCGCGGGCGAGAAAGTCGTTGAAGAACTCGCTGCGCATCAGTTCGCGCTGCGGCATGACCTGGGTGACCAGGGTCGGCACGCGCCGCGCCTGCAGTGCGTAGGTGATCGGATCGTGGAACTGGTAATAGGCCTCGTAACTTTGCAGGTTGTCGTCGCTCATGTTGAGCGTGACGCGGCCGCCGAAGCGGCGTGCCGCCTCGTCCCAGACGAACGAGGCGAAATGGTCCGCCTTGAGCAGGTCGAGCAGGCCGTAGCCGACGCGCTCGCGCACTTCGCGCTCGGCCATGTCTTCGGCCAGCAGGCCGAAGATTCGGGACAGGCAGCGGCTTTCCGGGGCGCTCAGGTGCATGGCGGCCAGTCTAGACCGACTCCTTTCAAAACTCCAGCGGATCGACGTCGATGTGCCAGCGCAGGGCGTTCGGTGCTTTCAGTTCGCGTATCGCGGCCAGCCAGGGCGCAAGGAAGGCCTGCAGCGCCGGCCGGCTGCGCGATTCGACCAGCAGTTGGGCGCGCTCGAGGTGGGCCAGGCGGGGCAGTCGCATCGGCACGGCGTCGTAGAGCGCCACCTTGCCTGCCGACATTCCTTCCCCGAGTTCCGCTGCCGTCTTCAGGAAAGCGAGCGCCTGCTTCAGCTCCGCTGCCTCGGCGCGCAGCATCGCCTGGTGGGTGAAGGGCGGGAAGCCGGCGCGCTCGCGCTCGGCGAGCTGCTCCGCGGCAAAGGCGGCGAAGTCGTGCGCCGCCAGCGCCCGATAGAGCGGATGGTCGGGGTACTGCGTCTGCACCAGCACCTCGCCCGGCAAGGCAGCGCGGCCGCTGCGGCCGCCGACCTGCATGAGCTGGGCAAAGAGCCGCTCCGGCGCGCGAAAGTCGGCGGCGAAGAGCGCGGCATCGGCATTCAGCACGCCGACCAGGGTGAGCTGCGGAAAGTCGTGGCCCTTGGCCAGCATCTGCGTGCCGACGAGGATGTCGGCCTCGCCCTGGTGGATGGCCTCCAGCACGCCGTGCCAGTGAGACTGACTTTTTGTGCTGTCGCGGTCGACACGCAGGATGCGCGCCCGGGGGAAGCGCGCGGCGAGCGCCTCCTCCAGGCGCTGCGTGCCGCGGCCGAAGGGATGGATGTCCTGGTTGCCGCAGCCCGGGCAGGCGACGGGGATGCGCTCCTCGCGGCCGCAGTGGTGGCAGCGCAGGCAAGACACCCCCCCCGAAAACCTCGCTTCGCTCGGTTCTCCCCCCGGGGGGCTGGAAAACGCTTGGGGCGGCCCGGCGCGTTTTCCGTCCGCCAGATGCACCACCATATTGGCCGCGCAGCCGGGGCAGCGGCTGACCCAGCCGCAGGCCGGGCAGGCCAGCACCGGGGCATAGCCGCGGCGATTGAGGAACACCAGACTCTGTTCGCCGCGCTCCAGCCGCAAGGCAATGGCGCGCAGCAAGTGCTCGCTCATGCCGTCCTGTAATTTCTCGCGGCGCGTATCGACGCAGCGCACCGCGGGCATGGCTTCAGCCACCGCGCGCGTAGTCAGTTCGAGCAGGCTGTAGCGGCCGGCCTGCGCCGCCGCCCAGCTTTCCAGCGAGGGCGTGGCCGAACCGAGGACGATCGGAACCTCGCGCTGCTTGGCGCGCCACACCGCCACGTCGCGCGCCGAGTAGCGCATGCCTTCCTGCTGCTTGAAGGAGGGATCGTGCTCTTCGTCGACCACGATCAGGCCGAGACGCGGCAAGGGCGTGAACACCGACAGACGCGTGCCGAGCACGATGTCCGCCTCGCCGTTCAGGGCCCGGAGGAAACCCGCCGCGCGCGCGCCATCGGCCAGCCTGCTGTGCAGGCTCACCAGCCGCGCACCGGGAAAGCGATTGCTCACCCTCGCCTCCAACTGCGGCGTCAGTGCAATTTCTGGCACCAATAACAAGGCCTGGCCTGCGCGTGCCAGCACCTGATCGATCAAGCGCAGATAGACCTCAGTCTTGCCGCTTCCGGTGACACCGTGCAGCAAAAATGGGGCGAAGCGGCCGAGGGCCTGCTTCACTTGACCCACCGCCGCAGCTTGCTCGGGAAGCAACTCTGGGCCAGACACCGTTTGGCGCTCCGGTGTCTCGATCGCGGCGCGCAGCCAGCCTTTCTCGATCAATGCGAGCAGTTGTTTCGGGGCGGATGCCGACACCGCGCGCAATTCGCGGCGCGTCAGCCCACCGTTCAGTTCCAGGGACGCCAGCAGGCGCGCCGCGATGCTGCGCTGCGCCAAGCGGGGCAGGACCTCACGTCCCGCTTCGGTGATGAAGAAGGTTTCGCGCTCCGGCAGGCGCGGCAGCGCATTGCGCTGCCGCAAGGCCGGCGGCAGGGCCAGCGCAACGACTTCACCGAGAGGATGCTGGTAGTAGCGGCTGCAGAATTCGACCAGCACCAGCCAGTCCGGCGGCAGCGGCGGTGCGTCGCGCAGGATGGCCCTCACCGCCTTGAGCTTGTCCACCGGCATGTCGCTGGTCGACGACACTTCGAGGATGACGCCGATCTTCTCGCCGCGCCCGAACGGTACGCGGACGCGCCGGCCGACATCGTCACGACTTGCCTCGGGCGCAAGATAATCGAAGCTGCGCATCAACGGCACGTCGAGCGCAACGCGAAGAATCGGCGAATTCATTTTGAGTTTTTTCGCGTCATGCGCGGGTTGGTTTCACATCTTCGCGCGAAGTATTGATATCGACGCTAAGCCTCTGCAATCAAAGCGCAATATTCTTGTCCACAAAATCTGTGGATAACTTTGTGGGGAACCCTTCCGAAAAGCCCTTAACTACCCTACGGAAAAGGCTTTTTCTTCCTTTGCTCACAAATTCATCTAAAAAATATACTGAAAAAACATGCGGATAGAAAACGGCACGCAGAGAGGCTGAAACCCGTGCAAACGAAAGGCCTAGAACAGGCTGTTGTGCATAAGTCAACCCCATCCACCCTTTTGGAAAGCCTTTTTCCATGCGGTTTCCCGGCCGGGCATCGCGCCAGGCCGCGCCCTTTCTGGGCTTCCGGATGGGGGTCTCCGAACGCTAGATCTGGCGCTGCTTGCGGCTGTGCTCATGCACCGCATTCACCAGCGCGGCGACATGCTCCGGCGGCGTGAACTGGGAAATGCCGTGGCCGAGGTTGAAGACGTGGCCGCTGCCCGGGCCGTAGGCATCGAGGATGGCGCTCGCTTCCCGGGCGATTTTTTCAGGCTGGGCGAACAGCGCCACCGGATCGAGGTTGCCCTGCAGCGCCACCTTGTCGCCGACGCGCCTGCGCGCCTCCCCGATGTCGGTGGTCCAGTCGAGGCCGACGGCGTCGCAGCCGATCGCCGCGATGTCTTCCAGCCACTGCCCGCCGCCCTTGGTAAACACGATGCTCGGGATGCGCGCGCCGTCGCGTTCGCGGATCAGGCCCTCGACGATGCGCTGCATGTAGTTCAACGAATACTCCCGGTAGGCCCGGTGGCTGAGCACCCCGCCCCAGGTGTCGAAGATCATCACGGTCTGGGCGCCGGCCTCGATCTGGGCATTGAGGTAAGCGGTCACTGCGCTGGCATTCACCTCCAGCACGTGGTGCAGCAGGTCCGGCCGGTCGTAGAGCATGGCCTTGATGGTGCGGAAATCCTCCGAGGCGCCGCCCTCGATCATGTAGCAGGCCAGGGTGAACGGGCTGCCGGAGAAACCGATCAGCGGCACGGAATTGTCGAGCGCGCGGCGGATCTCCGCCACGGCGTCCATGACGTAGCGCAGCTCGACGCCCGGATCGGGCGCGGCCAGGTTGCGGATCTCCCATTCCTCGCGCAGCGGGCGCTCGAACTTCGGCCCCTCGCCCTCGGCGAAATACAGACCGAGGCCCATGGCATCGGGCACGGTGAGGATGTCGGAGAAGAGGATGGCCGCGTCGAGATCGTAGCGCGCCAGCGGCTGCAGGGTCACCTCGCAGGCCAGGCGCGGGTTCTTGCACAGGTTCATGAAGTTGCCGGCGCGGCGGCGCGTCTCGCAGTATTCCGGCAGGTAGCGCCCGGCCTGGCGCATCAGCCAGATCGGCGTGTGTTCGGTGGGCTGGCGCAGCAGGGCGCGCAGGAAGGTGTCGTTCTTGGGCTTGTTCATCGCGCGAGTTTACCAGCCAAGGTAATGGAGCGGGCGCAGCCCGCAAACCTCCGTCACCCCCTTCCGCGGGAAGGGGCCGGGGGGGGGATGGCCCTACTTGCGCCAGAAAGCCGGGGTGAGCACCACCAATAAAGTAAAGATCTCCAGCCGGCCGAGCAGCATGGCGAAGCTGCATATCAGCACCTGGAAATCGTTGAGAACACCGTAATTGCCGTCCGGACCGACCAGGCCGAGGCCCGGGCCGGTGTTGTTGAAGCAGGCCACCGTTGCCGAAAAGGCAGTGACGATGTCCGCACCGCTGGCCGACAACAGCAGGGTGAACACGATGGTGCAGGCCATGTAGAGAAAGCTGAAGCCGAGCACGGACAGGATGATCTTGTTCGGCACCACGACGCCGCCCAGTTTGACGAAGGTCGTCGCGCTGGGATGGATGGCATGCGCGCCCTCGCGAAACACCTGTTTGTAGAGGATGATGGCGCGCATCATCTTGATGCCGCCGCCGGTCGATGCCGAACAGGTGGCGAAACTGCACAGGAACAGCATCCACAAGGGCGCGAAGAGCGGCCACTTCGAATAGTCGGTGGAGGCATAGCCCAGCGTCGTTGCCACCGAAACGGTATTGAAGGCGGCATGGCGCAGGGCCGCGGCGAACTCGGCGTAGTGGCCATGGTGCCAGACATAGGCGGCGATCATCAGCACGCTGGCGCCGAGCACGCCCAGGTAGAAAGGGGCCTCGCCATCGCGCAGATAGGGCCGCAGGCTGCGCCCCGAAAGCGCGGCGAAGTGCGTCACGTAGCTCATGCCGGAGAGGAGCGCAAAAACGATGGTAATGCCCTCCAGCGCGGGCGAATCGAAAAAGGCGAAGCTGGCGTCGTGGCTGGAGAACCCGCCCAGCGCCACGGTGCTGAAGGCATGGGTGAGGGCATCGAGCCAGGTCATGCCGAACAGGCCGTAGGCCAGGGTGCACAGGAGGGTCAGGGCCAGGTAGATCTTCCAGAACCCCTTCGCCGTCTCCGTGACGCGCGGCGTGATGCCGGCCTCCTTGACCGGACCGGGCACCTCGGCCTTCATCAGCTGGCGCCCGCCCACGCCGAGCAGCGGCAGGATGGCCACCGCCAGCACGATGATGCCCAGCCCGCCGATCCAGTGCAGTTCGGTGCGCCACAGATTGATCGACGCCGGCAGCCGGTCCAGCCCGGAAAACGCCGTCGCCCCGGTTGCCGTCAATCCGGACACCGCCTCGAAATACACGTCGACGAAGCGCGCACCCGGAATCGCGAGCAGCAAGGGCAGCGCGGCAATCAGCGGCAGCAGCGCCCAGCACATCACCACCAGCAGCACGCCGTCGTTGGCGCGCAATTCGCGCCGAAAGCGATGCGTGGCCGCGAGCAGGGCGCCGCCGAACACAAGGGTGCCCAGAAAGGCCTCGTCGAAATGCGGCAGGGCGCCGTCGCCGGTCCACCACGACACGCCGATCGGCAGCAGCAGCGCAATACCGAAAATCAGCGCAATGCGGGCAAAGACATTGAGGACCGCGAGCAATCGTTCCATGCGCGCTATTTTCTCCAGAAGGAGGGCGTCAGCACTAACAGCAAGGTGAAGATCTCGAGCCGGCCGAACAGCATGGCAGCGGTGCACACCCAGGTCTGAAAGTCGCTGAGGGACTTGAAGGTGGTCGCGGGGCCGACCTGGCCTAGGCCCGGGCCGGTGTTGTTGAAGCTGGCCACGACGGCGGAAAAGCCGCTGACGATGTCCAGCCCGGAAAAGACCATCAGCAGGGTGAGGGAAACGATGATCGCCATGTAGATGAAGCTGAAGGCCAGCACGGCGAAGACGATCTTGTTGGGCAGCGGGGCGCCGGCCAGCTTGACCGTCCTGACGGCGTTCGGGTGCACGGTGCGGATCACTTCGCGCATCACCTGGCGGAAGACGATGATGGCGCGCATCATCTTGAGGCCGCCGCCGGTCGAACCGGCGCAGGTGACGAAGCTGCACAGGAAGAGCATCCAGAGCGGCGCGAAGAAGGGCCACTGCGCGTAGTCGGTACTGGCGAAGCCGGTGGTGGTGGCAATCGACACCACGTTGAAGGCGGCAAAGCGCAGCGCCGTGCCGAATTCCGCATAGGCGCCGCTGATCCAGAGCAGGACGGCGACGCCGAACACGCTGGCATAGAGCACGCCGATGAACCAGCGGATTTCCGGATCCGCCCAGTAAAACGCCGCGGAGCGGTGGCGCAGCGCCATGAAGTGCGTGGCGAAGTTCATGCCGGCCAGGGTCATGAAGACGATGGCGACGAACTCGATCTGCGGGGAATCGAAATGGCCATACGAGGCATCGTGGCTGGAGAAGCCGCCCAGGCCCAGCGTGGAGAACATGTGGATGATGGCGTCGCGCCAGCCCATGCCGGCCCAGACATAGGCCAGGGTGCAGGAGGCGGCCAGGCTCAGATAGACCAGCCAGAGCCCCTTGGCGGTGTGCGCCATGCGCGGCGTCAGCCTGGTCTCCTTGATCGGCCCGGGCGATTCCGCCGAGAAGAGCTGGCGCCCGCCCACGCCGAGCAGCGGCAGGATGGCCACCGCCAGCACGATCAGGCCCATGCCGCCGAGGAACACCAGCAGGGCGCGCCACAGGTTGATCGAGTAAGGAAGCGCGTCGAGTCCCTCGATCACGGTGGCGCCGGTGGTGGTCAGGCCGGACACCGTTTCGAAGTAGGCGTCGGTGAAGCTCATCGAGGGGAAGTAAATGAGCAACGGCAGCGCGGCAAAGGCCGGCATCACGCACCAGACCAGGGAAACCAGCAGGAAGCCGTCGCGGATGCGCAGTTCTTCGGTGTGGCGCCGTGTCAGCCACCCCAGCAGGCCTGCCGCGAGCAGCGTGGCCAGGAAGCCGCGCTGGAAGGCGCCGGCCGCCTCGTCCTGGTCGACCCAGGCGACCGCGGCGGGCGCCAGCATGCTGAATGCGAACACCAGCAACACGAGCGCAAAGACGCGCAGTACCGCCAGCGGATTGCTCATGGCTTTCGCGGCCGCCGGTTACAGGAAGCCGACACCGACCTGGAACAGCTTCTCGACCTTCGGCACCAGCTTCTTCGAGACGACGAAGACGATGACGTGGTCTTCCGCCTGGATGACCGTGTCGTGGTGCGCCATGATCACCTTGAACTGCCGTTCTTCGGCGAGATCGTCCGTGAAGACCGGCTTTTCCCTGAGCGGGAGCGCGCGCACGATGGCGCCGATGGTGGCGCCCTTGATGACCGGCAATTCCCCGATGCGGCGGCCGACCACCTGGGAGGATTGCGCATCGCCGTGCACCACCAGCTCGAGCGCCTCGGCCGCGCCGCGGCGCAGGCTGTGCACGGCCGCCACGTCACCGCGGCGCACGTGGGCAAGCAGGGTGCCGATGGAGGTCTGCGCCGGCGAAATGGCGATGTCGATCTGGCTGCCCTGCAGGAGGTCGGCATAGCTGCGGCGGTTGATGAGCGCCGCGACGCGGCGCGCGCCCATGCGCTTGGCCAGCAGCGCAGCCATGATGTTGTTCTCGTCGTCGTTGGTCAGCGCCAGGAAGAGGTCCATCTGGTCGACGTTCTCCTCGTCGAGCAGCCTCTCGTCGGTGGCGTCGCCCTGCAGCACGAGGGCGCTTTTCACGTTCTCGGCCAGCCATTCGGCATGGCGCCTGTTGCGGTCGATGACCTTCACCTGGTAGCCGCCTTCGACGGCGCGCACGACGCGGTGGCCGATGTTGCCGCCGCCGGCGACCATGATGCGCTTGACGGTCTTGTCCATGCGGCGCAGCTCGCGCATCACCTTGCGGATGTCGCGGGTGGCGGCCAGGCAGAACACCTCGTCGCCGACCTCGATCGCCGTGTCGCCTTCGGGGATGATCGGCGAATCGCGGCGGAAGATGGCGGCAATGCGGGCGTCGACCTGCGGCAGGTGCTTGCGCATGTCCTTCAAAGGATGGCCGACCAGCGGGCCGCCCTCGAAGGCGCGCACCGCCACCAGGCTGACCAGGCCGCCGGCGAACTCGAGCACCTGTAGGGCTTCGGGAAACTCGACCAGCTTGACGATGTAGTCGGTGATGATCTGTTCCGGGCAGATGGAGAAGTCGACGGCAAAATTCTTCTCGTCGAACAGTTCGGGGCTGTCGGCGTAGTCGGTCGAGCGCACGCGGGCGATTCTGGTGGGCAGATTGAACAGGGCGTGCGCCGTCTTGCAGGCGCACAGATTGGTCTGGTCGCTCTGCGTCACGGCAATCAGCAGGTCGGCGTCGTCGGCGCCGGCCTGGCGCAGCACGGAAGGGCTGGAAGCGTTGCCGACGACGGTGCGCAGGTCGAGCCGGCCCTGCAGCAGCGCAAGCCGTGCGCCATCGGTGTCGACCACGGTGATGTCGTTGGCTTCGGAGACCAGGCTCTCCGCCACCGAGGTGCCGACCTGGCCGGCGCCGAGGATGATGATCTTCATAGCGCCTCCGCTGGGCCGCCCCGAGGAGGCGCAGTCATTTGATTGTGAGCGAAGCGATCAACCGTCACCCCCTTCCTCGGGAAGGGGGGCGGGGGGTAGGCCGTATTCACTGTTCTTCTCCCTTGCGCCCGAGGGCGATGCCGAGGCCCTTGAGCTTGCGATAGAGGTGGGTGCGCTCAAGACCGGTCTTTTCCGCCAGCCGCGTCATGTTGCCGCCCTCGAGCTGCAGATGGTGTTCGAAATAGACGCGCTCGAAGGCCTCGCGCGCCTCGCGCAGCGGCAGGTCGAGCGGCAGGGCCTGGGCCGCCGCCGAGGGCTGCGGCGCGAGCAGGCGCGAGACTTCCTCGCCGCTGATCTCTTCTTCCAGCGCCGCCAGCGCCAGCGAGCGCACGGCGTTCCTCAGTTCGGCATAGCCGCCGCTCCAGGCCTGGTTGCGCAGGGCATTGAGCGCCGCCGTCGATAAGTGCCGCAGCGGCACCTCGCCGGCCTCGACGAGGTGGGTGAGGATCTGCGCCGCCAGTTCGGGCACCTCGTCCTTCAGCTCGGCCAGGCCCGGCGCGCCGAGGCTGACCTCGCCCAGCCGGCGCAGCAGCGCCTCGTCGAAGCCGGCCGCTGCCAATTCCGCCGCCGTCTGCCCGCTTGCCGCCACCAGACGCAGATCGAACTTCTCCAGGCGGTCGAGTGCGAAGGCGAGGTTTTTCTGCTGCAGGCGGGAGAGGGCGGCCAGCTCGGCGGCGAAGAGCATGCCGCCCGCCGCCTGCTCCAGCGCCTCGATCGCCAGCGGCTGGCCCTGGCCGGCCAGATCGAGCCAGGCCTTGCCCGGCGCTTGCAGGCTGCGCGCAACCAGTTCGGCGAGGCTGCCCGGCCCGGTTTTCAGCATCAGCGCGCGGCTTCTGGCGGCGATCTGCTCGAGGCGCTTCTTCAGGTCGCGCAGCGGACCGCTGCGGGCAAACGCGGCCAGCGTGAGCTCGCCGTGCCGTGCCGGGGCGACTGACTTTTGCAGGGCGCGCTTGACCGCCGCCAGCAGCTTCTGCAGGGCGATGGGCTTTTCCAGGAAATCCTGGGCGCCGATGCGCGTGGCCTCCACAGCGGTGTCGATGGTGCCGTGGCCCGACATCATCACCACCGGCATGCTGAGCTGGCCCGCGGCGGACCATTCCTTGAGCAGGGTGATGCCGTCGGTGTCGGGCATCCAGATGTCGAGCAGCACCAGGTCGGGGCGCGCGGCATTCCGCGCCGCGCGCCCCGCCGCGGCATTTTCCGCCAGCTGCACGTCATGCCCCTCGTCGGCGAGGATTTCCGAGAGCAGCTCGCGGATGCCGATTTCGTCGTCAACAACCAGTATTTTCGCCATGTTCGTTTCTCATGCTGCCAGCGGCAGCCGTATCCTCACCTGCGCGCCGCACGGCGCGGCATTGGCGATCTCGATCTGGCCGTGGTGCTCGTCCACGATCTTCTTGACGATGGCCAGGCCCAGCCCGGTGCCCTTGGCCTTGGTCGTCACGTAGGGCTCGAAGACGCGAGCGAGTATCTCCTTGGGAAAACCGCCGCCATTGTCGCTCACCGCCAGCTCCGCGCCGACGCCCTCCGCGCGCGTCGCGATGCGGATTTCCGGCTCGGCCACCCCGGCCAGCGCGTCCTCGGCATTGGCCACCAGGTTGTGAATCACCTGCCGCAGCTGCGCCGCATCGCCTGCCACGCGCGGCAGCCTGTCGGCCAGCTCCACCGTGAGGCGCGCGCGCGAGGTCTCATACAGGCCGAGCACCTCCTCGACGAGGGCGTTGAGATCGAGCGCGCCGAGCTGCGGCGGCGGCAGCCGCGCGTAGTCGCGAAAGTCGTTCACCATGTGCTTCATGGCCTCGACCTGGTTCACGATGGTCTGCGTCGAGCGCTCGAGCATCTCGCGCTCGGCGCCGGCGAGCTTCCCGGCAAGCTTGTGCTGCAATCTCTCTGCGCTGAGCTGGATCGGCGTCAGCGGATTCTTGATCTCGTGCGCCAGACGCCGCGCCACCTCGCCCCAGGCGGCCGAGCGCTGCGCGGCGATCAGCTGCGTGATGTCGTCGAACACCACCACGCAGCCGCCGCCGGTGGCCTCCGGCAGTCGCGAGCCGCGCACCAGCAGCGCCTGCGGCACGCCGGCGCCGTTGTGCATCTCGATCTCGCGCTGCCATTCGCCCGGCTGCTCGAGGCAGCCGGCGGCAATGGCATCGCGCAGCTCCGCGTGGCGCGCCCACGCCGTCAGCGGCTGCCCCTGCGCCGCAGCGAGGTCGTCGCGCAGGATGGCGCGCGCGCCGTCGTTGGCGGCGCGCAGGCACCCCCCGGCATCGAAGGCCAGCACGCCCGCCGACAGGTTGCCCAGCACGCTCTCGAGGTAGGCGCGCGCGGCTTCCGTCTCGGCGCGGCTTCCCTCCGCCTGCGCGCGCGCTTCGTCGAGCTGGCGCGTCATCTGGCTGAAGGACTGGGTCAGCACGCCGAGCTCGTCGCGCGTGGAAACGGTCTCGCGCGGCGAGTAGTCGCCGGCCGCCACCGCCTCGGTGCCGCGAGCGAGGATGGACAGCGGCGCGGAGAGGCGGCGCGCCAGCAGGAAAGCCAGTCCGATGGCGGCGAACAGCGAGAGCAGCAGCGCCAGGGTCAGCGTCAGGGTGTACATCCGCTTCAGGCTGTTCTTGGCCAGCGACAGCTCCTGGTAGTCGCGGTAGGCCGCCTGCACGCTCTCGGCGTTCCCGGCGATCGAGGACGGCACCGAGTGGGTGAGCTGCAGCACGCGCAGCTCGCCGGAAAAGGAGGATGCGGCCACCGGCACCAGCACGCGCAGCATCAGGCCGCTGGCGGCATCGCCTTCCGCCGCGCTGACGCCGTTGCCCTGGCGCACCTGGCGCAGCTGCGCCGGCGAGGGCAGGTCCGGCAGCAGCGCGGCGCGTCCGGCGGTGCTGCTGGCGAGCACCTGGCCCGCAGCGGCAAACAGTGCGGCAGTCTGCACGCCGGCCTGCTCGCGCAGGCGGTCGAGCTGCGCGGCGCGGGCTGCCTCCGAAACGTCGCTCAGTTCGAGCGCCATGTTGCGCGCCTTGTCGGTCAGATCGGCGAGCAGGTAGTCGAGGGCGTTGCGGCCGAGGGCCAGGCCGCCCTCGAGCGCCTTGTCCACGCGCACGTCGAACCAGGATTCGATGCTCTTCACGGCGAACTGCAGCGAGACGGCATACACCAGCACGCCGGGCACTACCGCCATCAGGGCAAACATCAGCACCAGGCGCAGTTTCAGGCGCGAACCGAAGACCTGGCCGCGATGCTCTCGCCACAGCCGCACGAGCTGCCACAGCACCAGTCCGAGCAGCACGGACGCCACGGCGGCGGTGACGCCGAGCAGCATCCGGTAGTGGCCGGCGAAGAGCGCCGTGTTGGCCGAGGCGGAGGTGAGCAGGAATAGCAGGACGGCCGCCAGCGCCGCCACGACGAACAGGGCAAGCCTCATTTCGGCGCCGCCTCCGCCGGCGGGGTGAAGCTCCAGCGCTTCACTTCGGCGGTGATGTTCCAGTCCTTGTTGCCGATGGCGCTGACCTGGAAGGGCTTCGGCAGCTGGCTGAGGTCGAGCTTCAGTCGCACCGCGGCGTTGTAGGGTTCGCCGGGAACGAGCCGCGCCTTGTCGGCCACCTTCCAGTTGCGCAACCGTCCGAGCACACCCAATGCCTCTTCCAGGGTGGCGAAGTTCTGGTGCAGCGCGCCCGAGGAGAGCCGGTACTGGCGCGTCAGCGCGTTGAAGGCGAGGCGCCAGGTCTGTGTGCGGCCGGCGACATGCTCGTCCATCCAGTACCAGCGCGCCTTGCTCAGGGTGAACTCGGCGACGAAATACAGCGCCACGCCGCGCGAGACGACTTCCTCGAGGCGATGGCCGAGCGCGATGCCGAACTCGGCGTCGAGCAGCCAGTCCTCCTCGCCGGCCACGATTTCGGCGCGCCTCACCTCGATCTCGGCGGCGCCGCCGGCGAACGGAAGCCACAGCAGGGCAAAGAGCAGCAGCGCCGGCAGAACCCGGATCGCCGATCCGCTAGGCCTGCTTTTCGAGGAGGGCATAAAAAAAGCCGTCATGTTCTTCGTTGGGCAGCAGCTGCAGCCCGGGCGCGCCCGCGGCCGGCAGCCGCATGCAGTCTTCTTGTCCCGCGGCGAATGCCGCGACCTGGCGCTCGTTCTCCTCGGGGAAGAGGGAGCACGTCACATACAGCAATTTACCACCGGGCGCGAGCACCCGCCACAGCGCGTCGAGAATCCCTGCCTGAGTGCGGGCGAAGCGGGCGATGTCGGATTCGCGCCGCAGCCATTTGATGTCGGGATGCCGTCGCACCACGCCGGAGGCCGAGCAGGGCAGGTCGGCAAGGATGCGGTCGAAGGCGCGGCCGTCCCACCAGGCGGCGGTTTCGCGGCAATCCGCCACGGCCACGCGCGCCGCCAGCCCCAGGCGCAGCAGGTTTTCCGAAATGCGCACGGCGCGGCCGGCGTCGGCATCGAGCGCCAGCATTTCCACCGCCGCCCGTTCCAGGACATGGGCGGTCTTGCCGCCCGGTGCGGCGCAGGCGTCGAGCACGCGCTGGCCGTCGTGCACGTCGAGCAGCGCGGCGGCGCGCTGCGCGGCGGCATCCTGCACCGAGCACAGTCCCTCGGCGAAGCCAGGCAAGCGCTCCACCGGCAGCGGGCGCGCGAGCCGGAGCGCGCCGCCCTCGATCGGGCACGCCTCGATGCCCTCGCTGCGCAGCCGCGCCAGAAAGTCAGTCTCCGTGGCACGGCGCCGATTGACCCGCAGCGTCATCGGCGGACGGGCGTTGCCGGCCTCGAGGATGGACTGCCACTCGCCGGCATAGTCGCTGCGCAACCGCGCGATCCACCAGCCCGGATGCTGCCAGCGCGCCGCTTCGTCCTGCCCGGCGGCGGTTTCCAGCTCGGCGCGCCGGCGCAGGAAATTGCGCAGCACGCCATTGACGAGCGCCTTGTACTTGCCGTGCGGCATCGCGCCGGCCGCCTCGACCGCCTGGTCGACGACGGTATGCACCTCGTCCGGCCGCGCCGCCAGGCGCGCGAGCGCCACCAGCAGCAGCGCGCGCACCGGCGCGGCCGGCGGCTTCTGCATCAGCCGCGACAGATGGAAATCGTCTCGGCCGAAGCGGCGCAGGGCGCCATAGGCCATGTCCTGCATCGCGCCGCGCTGTCCGGACGGCAGGCCGGGCCATCTGCGCCACAGTCCGGCTAGGGCCTCGTTCAGGTTGCGTCCGGCCATCACCTCGGCCACGACCAGAGCGGCGCCATGCATTGCATAGGCAAGCGAAGTGTCGTCGAGGGACATCGATTATTTCGGCCGGTCGCGCGAAGGGATGCGGTACATGTAGGTGGCCAGGAGCAGGCCGAACAGGGCCAGTGCGGTCTGCAGCTCCGGCCAGGGCACGAAGAAGACGATGGAAATGCCCAGCGTTGCCGCCATCAGGGCGATGGCGGTGAGCTTGACGCGCCAGGGCAGGCTGCGATGGCGGCGCCATTCGAGGATGGTCGGGCCGAAGGCCGGATTATTGAGCAGCCAGTTGTAGAAGCGGGTCGAGGCGCGGGCAAAACAGCCGGCAGCAAGGAGCATGAACGGCGTGGTCGGCAGCACCGGGAGGAAGGCGCCGGCGATGCCGAGCAGGACGAACAGGATGCCGAGAAAGACGAACAGCAACCGCACGGCCGGCGAGTCGTGCTTGTTCATCTCGGCGCTGTAATCGACTTTCGGCCGTCGCTTCCGCATGCATCCCTTCCCGGAGAAGGGCCGATTGTACGCGCCGGCAGGAAGACCGGCGAATGGCCGAAAGGATTTGACGGGTTTGATCCACGACATTGCCAATTTGTAGAATTTCCTTTAGCATTCGCGGCCTTACGTCATAAAAACATGCCGTCCGCAGGACTGCAGAAAGGTTTTTAGGGGAGAGAAATTGGGGGAGAACCGCAAAGCGCTGGCCTTTTCCGGCCGCATCGTCATGGTGGGCTTCGGCTCGATCGGTCAGGGCGCCCTGCCTCTTTTGCTGCGCCACATCGACCTGAAACCGGATCAGATCACCATCGTCACCGGCGATGAGAACGGCCGCCGCGTGGCCGCCGAATATGGGGTAGCCTTCCACGACACCCCGCTCGATCCGAACAATTACCGCGCCCTGCTCGATCCGCGTCTCGGGCGCGGCGATATTCTCATCAACTGCTCCACCGACGTCTCCAGCATCGCCCTCATCCGGCTCTGCCAGGAACGCGGCGCCCTCTACATCGACACCTGCATCGAGCCCTGGGCCGGCGGCTACACGGATGCCGCGATCGCCCCCGGAGCGCGCACGAACTATGCCATGCGCGAGGCGGCGCTGGCCCTCAAGCGCCCCGGCATGCCGACGGCCGTCATCACCCATGGCGCCAATCCGGGCATGATCTCGCACCTGGTCAAGGATGCGATGCTCAACATCGCCCGCGACACCGGCCGGCCGGCCGCCACCCCGCAGGACCGCGCCGGCTGGGCGCGCCTGGGGCAGGAACTGAACATCAGGGTCATCCACGTCGCCGAGCGCGACACACAGGTGGCCGAGCCGCGCAAGGCGCCGGGCGAGTTCGTGAACACTTGGTCGGTGGAGGGCTTCGTCGGCGAGGGCTGCCAGCCTGCCGAGCTGGGCTGGGGCAGCCACGAGAAGCACTTCCCTGCCGACGGCCGCCGCCATGCCTCGGGCTGCAAGGCCGCCATCTACCTGGCCCGTCCCGGCGCCAGCACCCGCGTTCGCACCTGGACGCCCCTGGCGGGAGCGATCCACGGCTTTCTCATCACCCACAGCGAATCGATTTCGCTCGCCGACTATCTCACCCTCGGCGCCGGCGACAGTCCCGAATACCGGCCGACGGTGCATTACGCCTACCACCCCTGCGACGACGCCGTGCTGTCGGTGCACGAACTGGCCGCCCGCGACTGGAAGATGCAGTCCTCGCACCGCCTGGTGAAGGACGAGATCGTCTCCGGCCTGGACGAGCTCGGCGTGCTGCTGATGGGCCACGAAAAGGGCGCCTACTGGTATGGCTCGCGGCTTTCCATCGAGGAAGCGCGCCGCCTCGCCCCGCACAACAGCGCCACCAGCCTGCAGGTGACGGCGCCGGTGGTGGCGGGCGTCATCTGGGCGCTGCGCCATCCGGACCGCGGTGTCGTCGAACCTGAGGATATGGATCACGCCGAGGTCATGGATTTCATTCGTCCCTACCTCGGCCAGGTGGTCGGCGAATACAGCAACTGGACGCCCCTGCTGGGCCGGGGGCGATTGTTCGAGGAAGAGCTCGACCGCGACGACCCCTGGCAGTTCAGGAACTTCCGGGTAACCTGAATCTTTGTTTTAAATCAAAGAGGCGGCATAACCTGCCGCCCACAATGGACTTGTCATCGCCTTGGGAGGGCGCGATGGAACGTCCGTCCATCATCCGCAAGACCGCCGCCGACCTGCGCCTGCCGCCGAACCTGGCGGATTACGCCGCGACGCGCGCTTCGTTCAGCTGGGACGCCGTGCGCGCCGGGTTGGCCGGCCTGCCCGGCGGCGGGCTGAACATTGCCTTCGAGGCCATCGAGCGCCACGCGCGCGGTCCGTTGCGCGACAAGGTTGCCTTCCGCTTTCTCGGCGCGCAGGCGAAGCGCGACGTCCGCTACGGCGAGCTGTCGCGCCTGACGAACCGCTTCGCCAACGTGCTCAAGTCCCTCGGCGTCGGCCGCGGCGAGCGGCTGTTCCTGCTCAGCGGCCGCATCCCCGAACTCTACGTCACGGTGCTGGGCAGCTTCAAGAACGGCACGGCGGTCTCGCCGCTCTTCTCCGCCTTCGGCCCCGAGCCGATCGCCACGCGCATCAGGCTCGGCGAGGGCGCGGTGCTGGTCACCACGGAACTCCTCTACGAGCGCAAGGTGGCGAAGATCCGTGACCAGTTGCCGACGCTGCGCCATGTGCTGCTGGTGGGCGAGAACGGGCAGGTCACGAACATCCCCGGCACGCTCGACCTCGGCACGCTGATGGCACAGGCTGCGGACGAATTCGACATCGTGCCGACGGATGCGGAGGACATGTCGCTGCTGCACTTCACCAGCGGCACCACCGGCACGCCGAAGGGCGCCATGCACGTGCACGGCGCGGTGGCGACGCACTGGGCCACCGGCAAGTACGCCCTCGACCTGCATCCGGAAGACATCTACTGGTGCACCGCCGATCCGGGCTGGGTGACGGGCACTTCCTACGGCATCGTCGCGCCGCTGCTGCACGGCGTGACGTCCATCGTCGACGAAGCCGACTTCGACCCCGAGCGCTGGTACCGCATCCTCGACGAGGAAAAAGTCAGTGTCTGGTACACGGCGCCCACCGCCATCCGCATGCTGATGAAGGCCGGCGCGGAAATCGCCAGGAAGCGCAGCTATCCGGCGCTGCGCTTCATCGCCAGCGTCGGCGAGCCGTTGAACCCCGAGGCGGTGTGGTGGGGCAAGGAGGTGCTCGGCCTGCCCATCCACGACAACTGGTGGCAGACCGAAACGGGCGGCATCATGATCGCCAACACGCCGGCCTTCGACATCAAGCCCGGCTCGATGGGCCGGCCGCTGCCCGGCATCGACGCCGCGATCGTGAAGAAGGACGCCGAGGGAAAAGTCAGTCCCGTGGACACGGCGGATACCGAAGGCGAGCTGGCATTAAAACGCGGCTGGCCCTCGATGCTGCGCGGCTACCTGCACAACGAGGAGCGCTATCGGAAATGCTTCGCGGGCCCCAATAACGAGTGGTATCTGACCGGCGATCTGGCCAAGCGCGACGCCGACGGCTATTACTGGTTCGTCGGCCGCGCCGACGACGTCATCAAGTCGGCCGGGCACCTGATCGGCCCCTTCGAGGTGGAAAGCGCACTGATGGAGCACCCGGCGGTGGCCGAGGCCGGCGTCATCGGCAAGCCCGACGAGACGGTGGGCGAGGTGGTGAAGGCCTTCGTTTCCCTGAAGAAAGGCTTCGAAGTGAGCGAAGCCCTGCGCCTGGAGCTGCTCGGCCACGCGCGCAAGAAACTCGGCGCGGCGGTGGCGCCGAAGGAGATCGACTTCCTGCCCGCACTGCCGAGGACGCGCAGCGGCAAGATCATGCGCCGCCTGCTCAAGGCGCGCGAGCTGGGGCTGCCGGAAGGCGACACGTCGACCCTGGAGAACGCGTGAACCCGGTTCCCTACGATAAAGATTTCGCGCAGAAACTGCTCTTCGACATGCTGCGCATCCGCCGCATGGAGGAGAAGTGCGCCGAGCTCTACGGCGCGCAGAAGATCCGCGGCTTCCTGCACCTCTACATCGGCGAGGAAGCCTGCGCCGCCGGCGCCCTGCACGCACTCGCGCCCGAGGACAACATCGTCGCCACCTACCGCGAGCACGGCCACGCCCTGCTGCGCGGCGTCACCATGAACGCCATCATGGCCGAGATGTTCGGCAAGCAATCCGGCTGCTCGCGCGGGCGCGGCGGCTCGATGCACCTCTTCGACGCCGCCACGCGCTTCTACGGCGGCAACGCCATCGTCGGCGGCGGCCTGCCGCTGGCGGCCGGCTTCGGCCTGGCGGACAAATTGCAGAAGCGGCAGGCGGTCACCGCCGTCTTCTTCGGCGAGGGCGCCATGGCCGAGGGCGCCTTCCACGAGTCGATGAACCTCGCCGCGCTGTGGCGCTTGCCGGTGCTGTTCTGCTGCGAGAACAACCTCTACGCCATGGGCACGGCGCTGGCGCGCTCGGAAGCGCAGACCGACCTCTGTGCCAAGGCGGCCAGCTACGCCGTGCCGACGCTGAAGACCGACGGCATGGACGTGGTGGCGGTGCACGAGGCGGCGAAGCTCGCCGTCGCGCACGTGCGCGACGGCCTCGGCCCCTTCTTCCTCGAGCTGCAAACCTACCGCTTCCGCGCCCACTCGATGTTCGACCCCGAGCTCTACCGCGACAAGACGGAGGTCGAGGAATGGAAGACGCGCGGCCCGCTGCATACCTTCTCGGCGCGGCTGAAGGCCGAGGGCAAGCTGACGGAAGAGGAATTCCTCGCCCTCGACGCCAGGGCAAATGCCGAGGTGCAGGCGGCAGTGGATTTCGCCGAGGCGGCGGAATGGGAGCCGGCGGAAGACCTGTTGAGAGACGTGGTGACGCCGGCATGAAGATGAGCTACCGCGAAGCCGTCCGCCAGGCCATGCACGAGGCGCTTGTTGCCGACCCGCGCGTCTTCCTGATGGGCGAGGATGTCGGCAAGTACGGCGGCGCCTACGCTTGCTCGAAGGGTTTCCTCGAGGAATTCGGCCCCGAACGCATTCGCGACGCGCCGCTCTCCGAACTCGGCTTCGTCGGCGCCGGCATCGGCGCAGCGCTGGGCGGCCTGCGCCCCATCGTGGAAGTGATGACGGTGAATTTCAGCCTGCTGGCGCTCGACCAGATCGTGAACACCGCGGCGGCGCTGCGCCACATGTCGGGCGGCCAGTTCTCCGTGCCGCTGGTGCTGCGCATGGCCACCGGCGCCGGCCGCCAGCTCGCCGCCCAGCACTCGCACAGCCTGGAGAACTGGTACGCCCACATCCCCGGCATCAAGGTGCTGGCGCCGGCCACCATCATTGATGCGCGCGGCATGCTCGGTCCCGCCCTGGCCGACCCCGACCCGGTGGTGATCTTCGAGCATGCCCAGTTGTACAACATGGAAGGCGATCTTCCCGACGACTGGCGCTGCGACATCGCCACGGCGGCCGTGCGGCGCGAAGGCACGGACGTGAGCCTCATCACCTACGGCGGCTCGCTGCCGAAGGTGCTCGCCGCCGCCGAACAGCTCGCCGCCGAGGGCATCGCCGCCGAAGTGATCGACCTGCGCGTGCTGCGGCCGCTCGACAGCGAGACCATCGCCGCCTCGCTGCGCAGGACGCACAAGGCGGTGGTGGTCGACGAGGGCTGGAAGAGCGGCAGCCTGGCGGCGGAGGTGATGGCGCGCATCGTCGAGCAGTGCTTCTTCGAGCTCGACGCGCCGGTGGCGCGCGTGTGCAGCGAGGAGGTGCCGATCCCCTACGCGAAGCACATGGAGGAAGCCGCCCTGCCGCAGGTGCCGAAGATCGTCGCTTCAGTAAAACAGGTAACCGGGAAATGATCGAGTTCAAGCTGCCCTCGCTGGGCGCCGACATGGACGAGGGCAAGCTCCTCGAATGGAAAGTCAGTCCCGGCGACACGGTGAAGAAGGGCCAGGCGGTGGCCATCGTCGACACCTCGAAGGCGGCGGTGGACGTCGAGGTCTGGTGCGAGGGCACCGTCTTCGAACTGCTCATCGAACCGGGCGAGACGATCCCGGTCGGCACGGTGATGGCGACCCTGCTCGAAGCTGGTGAATCGCCGGAGACGGCAAAGCGCGCGCCGCGCGCCGTGCTTCTCCCTCATCCCGGCCCTCTCCCCCGCGCCGGGGGAGGGGGGGTAGTTTCCGGACGCCGCCGCATCTCGCCGGCGGCGCGCAAGCATGCCGAGGAGTTGGGCGTCGACATCGAAACGATACCGGGCACCGGCCCCGATGGCGCCGTCACCCTGGCCGACGTCGAGCAGGCGGCCGCCGAAAAAGTCAGTCCCGCCAGGACGGCGCCTGTTCCCGACAAGGCAGCGGAAATGCGCAAGGCCATCGCCGCCGCGATGAGCCGCTCGAAGCGCGAGATCCCGCACTACTATCTCTCCGAGCCGGTGCCGATGCGCCGCGCGACGGAATGGCTGGCGCAGGCCAACGCCGGCCGCCCCATCACGTCGCGTCTGCTCATCGCCGTGCTGCAGTTGAAGGCGGTGGCGCTGGCGCTGAAAAAATTCCCCGAGATGAACGGCTTCTTCCGCGACGGCGCGCACCAGCCTGCCGCCGCCGCGCACATCGGCGTGGCGATTTCGCTGCGGCAGGGCGGACTCATCGCGCCGGCCATCCACGACGTCGGCGAAAAATCGCTCGAGCAGCTCATGCGCGACCTCACCGATCTCGTCAGGCGCGTCCGCGCCGGCAGCCTGCGCAGCTCGGAGATGTCCGACCCGACGATCACCGTCACCAACCTCGGCGAGCAGGGCGTGGCGGCGGTGTACGGCGTGATCTACCCGCCGCAGGTGGCACTGGTCGGCTTCGGCCGCGTCGATGAGCAGCCCTGGGTGGAGAATGGCGCGCTCGGCGTCATGCCGGTCGTGACGGCCAGCCTCGCCGCCGACCACCGCGCCTCGGACGGCCATCGCGGCGCGCTGTTCCTCGCCGCGCTGCGCGATCAATTGCAAGAACCGGAGAACCTGTAATGGAAAAAAACGAACTGCGCGCGGTGGTGATCGCCACGCTGAAGACCATCGCGCCCGAAGTGGAGGACGGCGACCTGCGCGCCGACCGGCCGCTGCGCAACCAGGTCGACCTCGACTCGATGGACTGGCTCAACTTCCTCATCGGCCTGCACGAGAAGCTGAAGGTGGACATCCCCGAGGCCGACTACGCCAGGCTCGTCACGCTGGGCGACGTGCTCGACTACCTCGAGAAGAAGCTCAAATAGCAAGGGCGGCCGCAGCCGCCCTTCTTTCCTTGCTGCCGCTCAGGCCATCGCGCGCAAACGCCCGATGCGCTCTTCCGTCGCCGGGTGCGTGCTGAACAGGCCGCGGATGCCGCCGCCCGACAGCGGGTTCATGATCATCATCTGCGCCGTCTCCGGGTGCGCCTCGGCCGTGTGCATGGGAATGCCGCGGGCGTAGGCGTCGATCTTCGCCAGCGCATCGGCCAGGGCGTGCGGGTCGCCGGAGATCTCGGCACCGCCGCGGTCGGCCTCGAACTCGCGCGCGCGCGAGATGGCCATCTGGATCAGCATGGCGGCGATCGGCGCCAGGATCATGACGACGATGGAGACGATCGGATTGGCGCGCTCGCCGTCGCGCGAGCCGCCGAAGAGCATGCCGAACTGCGCCAGCGAGGAGATGGCGCCGGCGATGGTGGCGGAAATCGTCGATATGAGGATGTCGCGGTGCTTGACGTGCGAGAGCTCGTGCGCCATGACGCCGCGCAGCTCGCGCGCCGAGAGCATCCGCAGGATGCCGGTGGTGGCCGCCACGGCGGCGTGGTCGGGGTTGCGGCCGGTGGCGAAGGCGTTGGGCTGCGCCTCGTCGATGAGGTAGACGCGCGGCATCGGGATCTGCGCGCGCTGGGCCAGTTCCTTCACCATGTTGTAGAGGTAGGGCGAGGAGGCCTCGTCGACTTCCTGCGCGTTGTACATGCGCAGCACCATCTTGTCGGAAAACCAGTAGGCGAAGAAATTCATGCCCGCGCCGAGCAGGAAGGCAATCAGCATGCCCTGGGCGCCGCCGATGGCGCCGCCGACGGCGGCGAACAGCGCCAGGATGCCGGCCATGAGGATTGCGGTTTTCAGCCAGTTGCCGAACATGGGTTCTTGTCTCCAGTTATAAGAAACGCAAAGCTTAGATGGGGGAGGCGCGGAATAATTCAATCGGGCAAGCCAAAGCGCCGGCCGGGCTCGAGCGGAAAGCCGCGCAGGAAATCAGCCGCCGCCAGACGCTTGCCGCCGGCTTTCTGCAGTTCGAGGAGGCGCAATACCCCTTCGCCGCAGGCAACCGCGATGCCGCCGGGGCCGGCCGACAGCACGGCGCCGGGCTCGCCGCCGCCCGCGCCGGGTTCGGCGCGCCAGATCTTGACGGCCTGGCCGTCGAACTGCGCCGTCGCGCCGGGAAAGGGGTTGAAGGCGCGCACCGCGCGGTCAAGCTGAATGGCCGGCAGACGCCAGTCGAGCGCGGCCTCGGATTTTTCCAGCTTGGCGGCGTAGGTGACGCCCGCATCCGGCTGAGGCGTTTGCGTCAGCTTGCCGCTTTGCAGCCGGGCGAGCGCTTCCACGATCAGCCGCGCGCCCAGCCCCGCCAGCTTGTCGTGCAGCGTCGCGGTGGTATCCGAGGCGTCTATCGGCAGTTTTTCCGCCAGCAGCATCGGCCCGGTGTCGAGCCCGGCCTCCATGCGCATGATCGTCACCCCGGTTTCGCCATCGCCGGCCAGGATGGCGCGCTGGATCGGCGCCGCCCCGCGCCAGCGCGGCAGCAGCGAAGCATGGATGTTGATGCACCCCAGGGGGGGAATGTCGAGCAACGCCTGTGGCAGGATCAGGCCATAGGCCGCCACCACCATGACATCCGGCCGGGCATCGAGGATTGGCCGCCGCGCTTCTTCCGGCTTCAGGCCAGGAGGCTGGTGAAGCGCCAGCCCGTGCTGCAAGGCGAGCTGTTTGACCGGGCTGGCTTGCAACGACATGCCCCGGCCGGCGGGACGGTCCGGCTGAGTGAGCACTAACGGCACATCATGGCCGGCGGCCAGGATCGCCGACAGCGCCTGGGCCGCAAACTCGGGAGTGCCGGCGAAAACGACGCGCATCACGCCGTGATGCGCGCCTGTTTGGCCAGCCGCGCCTTGATGCGGCCCTGCTTGAGCCTGGAGAGATGTTCGACGAAGACCTTGCCTTCGAGATGGTCGATCTCGTGCTGGATGCACACCGCCAGCAGGCCGCCGGCTTCCAGCTCAAAGGGCTCGCCCTGTGCATCGAGGGCACGCACCCTGACCCGTTCGCTGCGGGTGACCTTGTCGTAGACGCCCGGCACCGAAAGGCACCCTTCCTCGCAAACCTGCTCGCCGGAGCGATCGAGAATTTCCGGATTGACGAGAGCCAGCAACTTCGTCTTGTCCTCCGACACATCGATCACGACCACCCGCTTGTGCACATCCACTTGGGTGGCGGCCAGGCCGATACCGGGCGCTTCGTACATGGTCTCCGCCATGTCGGCGATCAGCTTGCGTATGGTCTCATCGACCCTCGGCACGAAGGCGGCTTTCTTGTGCAAGCGGGGATCGGGATAGCGAAGGATCGGTAACAGGGCCATAAAAGCTTGCAGATTAGGTAATTAGGTGCAACAATTAATGCAAATCTGTAAAAATCGGGGCTAGCATGCTAGACTTCGACGAGAATCCGGTCCCGGCTCGGGAACCTTGTGCGAGGCCATGACGATGATCCGCATTATATCTGCGCTGCTTCTGAGCATTTCAACCGCCTGCGCCCTGGCGCAGGAAACCAAGCCGCTCCAGCTCGCCAATGACGCCCCCGATCGACACACCGTGGTCAAGGGTGACACGCTATGGGGCATTTCGGGCAAATTCCTCCAGGAACCCTATCGCTGGCCCGAGCTGTGGCGCATGAACAAGGATCAGGTGAAAAACCCGCACCGCATCTATCCCGGCCAGGTGCTGGTGCTCGACCGCAGCGGCGCCACGCCGCAGTTGCGCATCGAGGACGTCAAGCTTCAGCCGAGGATGTATAGCGAGCAGACGGCCCGGGGCATTCCGAGCATTCCGCAGAACGCCATCGAGCCCTTCCTGTCGAAGCCGCTCGTGCTTGACGAAGACGGCCTGAAGAATGCGCCGAAGATCGTCGCCACGCAGGAAGATCGTGTTTATATCGGCCCCGGCGGCCGCGCCTACGTCGCCGGCCTCAAGGAAAAAACCAAGCAGTGGCAGGTTTTCCGTCCCACCAAGCCGATCCTCGATCCGGAAACCAGGGAAACCATCGGCCACGAGGCCTTTTATCTCGGCACTGCCACGCTCGTCGCAGAAGGCGACCCGGCGACGGTGGACATCGCCTCGGCCGTTCAGGAAATCGGCGTCAACGACCGCCTGCTTCCGGTCGCGCGCGTCGAAATCGTCAACAACTATGCTCCGCGCACGCCCGCCAGGCAGATCGAAGGCCAGATTGCGGCCGTCTACGGTGGCGTCAAGGAGAGTGGTCGCCATTCCGTCGTCACTCTCAACCGCGGCAGCCGCGACGGCATCGAGGCCGGCCACGTGCTGGCCCTCTACCGCAAAGGCGGCGAGCGCCTCTACCGCGATGGCGATGAAACCAGCAACGTCAAATTGCCGCCCGAGCGCTACGGCGTAGTGTTCGTTTTCCGCGTCTTCGAGCGCATTTCCTACGCGCTGGTGATGGACGTCTCCCGTCCCGTGATCGTCTCCGACATCGTCCGCACACCCTAAGTGCCCGGCAACAACGAGCTCGCCGCCTGGTTGCGCCTGACGCTTGCGCCGGGCATTGGCGGCGAGGCGCAGCGCAAGCTGCTTGCCGCCTACGGCCTTCCAGACCGGATTTTTTCAGCCCGTCCCGCCACCCTGGCCGACACCATACCGCTCAAGCTGGCGGAGCGGCTGCTATCCCACGACGCGCAGGCTGAAATCGAGGCGGCACTCGCCTGGGCTGCCGCACCCGGCAACGCCATCCTCACGCTGGCCGATGCCGCCTATCCGCAGCGCCTGCTCGACACTCCGGATCCGCCCACCGTGCTGTATGCGATGGGGCACGCGGAACTGCTGAATGCGCCGGCCATCGCCATCGTCGGTTCGCGCAATGCCACGCCGCAGGGCGAAGCAAACGCCGAGGCCTTTGCCGCAGCCCTCTCCGATGCGGGGCTCACCATCGTCAGCGGCCTGGCGCTGGGCATCGATGCGGCGGCGCACCGCGGTGGCCTGCGCGGCCAGTCATCCACCATCGCCGTGATCGGCACCGGCATCGATCGCGTCTACCCGCCGCGCAACCGGGCGCTGGCGCGCGAGATCGCCGAGCGCGGCGCCATCGTCAGCGAGTTTCCGCTCGGCACGCCGGCGCTTCGGGAAAATTTCCCGCGGCGCAACCGCATCATCTCCGGCCTTGCGCGCGGCTGCCTGGTAGTGGAGGCGGCGGAGCGCAGCGGTTCGCTCATCACCGCCCGGCAGGCCGGCGAGCAGGGCCGCGACGTCTTCGCCATACCCGGCTCGATCCATTCGCCCCTCTCGAAGGGCTGCCACAAGCTGATCAAGCAGGGCGCCAAGCTGGTGGAAGAGGCGCGCGACATTCTCGATGAGCTCGGCATGAACGGCGCACGACCCGCAAAGGCCTCCGATCCGCAGCCGTCCGATGACCAGACTTCGCAGCTACTCGCTTGTCTTGCCTACGATTCCTGCGATGTCGACACGCTGGCAGCGCGCTCCGGCTTGACGGCCGAGAGGCTATACGCCATTCTGTTGCAACTGGAGCTGGACGGCAGGATCGCCAGCCTGCCGGGAGGACGGTTCCAGCGCATCGGCCCATGAACAGACGACACGACGCCGCCATGTTCGACATACTTGTCTATCTCTTCGAAAACTTTTTCCACGCCGAAGCCTATCCAGAACCCGAGCAACTCGCCCTGAAGCTCTCTGCCGCCGGCTTCGAGGACGATGAAATCAGCGAGGCCCTGCAGTGGCTGGACGGACTACGTGAGGCCGGCAGCGACAGCCTGCCCACCATCGCCGCCGACAATGCCTCGCTGCGTTGCTACGCCGCCGAAGAGATCGCCAGGCTCGACACGGACTGCCGGGGTTTCATTGCCTTCCTGGAAAGCGCCGGGGTGCTGAATCCGCTGACGCGCGAACTAATCATCGAACGCGCCATGGCCCTGTCCGGGCACGTCGTGCCGCTGTCCAGGCTGAAAATCATCGTGCTGATGGTGCTGTGGCAGCAGCACCAGGCGATGGACACCCTGATCCTGGAGGAGCTGTTGTCCGGCCACGATGCGCGCTATCTGCATTGAGCACGCCGCACGCCGGCTTGCCAGTCCGCGGCGCAGTCCTTATCATCCCGCCCTTTCCACGCTTTGACGGCAGCGCGCAGGCGCACCGCCGGACCGCATGAGCAAACAACTGATCATCGCCGAGAAACCTTCCGTCGCCCAGGACATCGCACGGGCGCTGGGCGGCTTCTCCAAGAAAGGCGAACATTTCGAGAGCGACGACTACGTGCTGTCGTCGGCCATCGGCCACTTGCTCGAGCTGGCCGTGCCGGCGGAATTCGAGGTCAAGCGCGGCAAGTGGTCGTTCGCCAACCTGCCGGTCATCCCGCCGCATTTCGCGCTCAATCCGATCGAAAAGACGGGGGAACGCCTGAAGCTGCTGACGCGACTGATAAAGCGCAAGGACGTCAGCGGTCTCATCAACGCCTGCGACGCGGGCCGCGAGGGCGAACTCATCTTCCGCTACCTGGTGCAGCATGCCGGATCCGAGAAGCCGGTCCGCCGCCTCTGGCTGCAATCGATGACGCAAAGCGCCATCCGCGAGGGCTTCGCCCACCTGCGCACGGACAAGGAGATGCGGCCGCTGGCGGATGCCGCGCGTTGCCGCTCCGAGGCCGACTGGCTGGTTGGCATCAATGGCACGCGCGCCATGACGGCCTTCAACTCGCAGGAGGGCGGCTTCCACAAGACGCCGGTGGGCCGCGTGCAGACGCCGACCCTGGCCATCCTGGTTGAGCGCGAGGAGCGCATCCGTGCGCACCGGCCGCGCGACTACTGGGAAGTCGAGGCGGAGTTCGCCGCCGTCGCCGGCAGTTACAGCGGCCGCTGGTTCGACGAGAAATTCGCCAAGTCCGATGACGAGCACGCCAAGGCGGAACGCCTGTGGGACATCGGGAAGGCCGAGGCCATCCGCAAGAAATGCCTCGGCAAGCATGGCGCGGTGGAGGAGGAGAGCAAGCCGACCACCCAGTTGTCGCCCCTGCTCTACGACCTCACTTCGCTGCAGCGCGAGGCCAACGGCCGCTTCGGCTTCTCCGCGAAGACAACGCTCACCCTGGCGCAGGCGCTCTATGAAAAGCACAAGGTCCTCACCTATCCGCGAACGGACTCGCGCTACCTGCCGGAGGACTACATCGGCACGGTAAAGGAAACGCTGAAGAGCTTTTCCGGAACGGCTTACGCCTCCTTCGCCGGCCAGATCCTGAAAGGCGGCTGGGCGCATCCCAACAAGCGCATTTTCAACAACGCCAAGGTTTCCGACCACTTTGCCATCATCCCGACGGGAGCCGAGCCCAAGCATCTCTCGGAGGCAGAGCAAAAGCTCTACGACCTCGTCACCAAGCGATTCCTCGCCATCTTCTTCCCGGCGGCGGAGTACAACGTGACGACGCGCATCACGCGCGTCGAGGGCGAGGCCTTCAAGTCGGAAGGCAAGGTGCTGGTCGCCGCGGGCTGGCTCGCCGTCTATGGCAAGGAATCGCAGGGCGAGGACGAGACACCGCGCCTGGCGCCGGTCAAGCCGAAGGAACGCGTCTGGGCCAATGATGTCGAGGTCAAGGCGAGCCAGACCAAGCCGCCGGCGCGCTTCACCGAAGCCACGCTGCTGACCGCCATGGAGGGCGCCGGCAAGCTCGTCGAGGAAGAGGAACTGCGCGAGGCCATGTCAGCGCGCGGCCTGGGCACACCAGCGACGCGCGCGGCCACCATCGAGGGGTTGATCCTGGAGGAATACGTGCATCGCAACGGCCGCGAGCTGCAGCCTACGGCCAAGGCCTTCTCGCTGATGGTGGCCCTGTCCACCCTCGGCATCGACGAACTGCACTCGCCGGAACTCACCGGCCACTGGGAATACAAGCTGAAGCGGATGGAGCACGGCGAGCTCGGGCGCGACGAGTTCATGGACCACATCGTCGAGCAAACGCGCGAGATGGTCGACCGCATCAAGCATGGCGAGATTCCCGAGGAAGTCTTCAGCACCCTCACTACGCCCTGCCCGAAGTGCGGCGGCGTCATCCAGGAGAACTACAAGAAGTTCCAGTGCAAGAAATGCGACTACTCCCTCTGGAAGGTCGTCGCCGGCCGCCAGTACGAGCCGGAGGAAGTCGATGAGCTGCTCGCCAAGGGCGTCGTCGGCCCCCTGCAGGGCTTCCGCAGCAAGATGGGGCGGCCCTTCGCCGCAATGATTCGCCTCAACGCCGAGCACCTGCCGGAATTCGACTTCGGCCAGGGCGGCGCCGGTGACGCCGACAACGAAGCCATCGATATCAACGGCCAGGCTCCGCTTGGCAAGTGTCCGAAGTGCGGCAGGGCGGTCTACGAGCACGGCATGGCCTACGTCTGCGAGAAGGCGGTCGGGGCCGACAAGACCTGCGATTTCCGCTCCGGCAAGATCATCCTGCAGCAGCCGGTCGAGCGCGCGCAGATGAGCAAGCTGCTCAAGGAGGGTCGCACCGACCTGCTCAAGGGCTTCATCTCGAACAAGACGCGCCGCCGGTTCTCCGCCTATCTGGTCAGCGGCCGCGACGGCAAGGTCGGCTTCGAATTCGCGCCGCGCGCGTCGAAGGCCGGCGCCGCGAAGGAAGCGGAAAAGCCCGCCGCTGCGCCGGCAAAAGTCAGTCCCGCCAGGACGGCGGCAAAAGCCCCGGCGAAGAAGAAGACCGCCAGAAGGTAATCAAGCGAAATCGCCGACGAAGGGATTGCCTTCCCGCTCGTCGCCGAAGGTCGACAGGGGGCCGTGGCCGGGTATGAAGGTGATGTCGTTGCCGAGCGGCCACAGCTTTTCCCGGATTGAACGAATCAGCGCGTCGTGATCGCCGCGCGGAAAGTCGGTGCGGCCGATCGAACCCTGGAACAGCACATCGCCCACTACCGCTATTCTCGCCGTTCGGTCGAAAAAAACGACATGGCCCGGCGTATGTCCGGGCGTATGGATCACCTCCAGCGTCACTTCACCGAAGGTCACGGTGTCTCCGTCCTCGAGCCAGCGGTCCGGCACGAAGGCTTCCGCGCCAGACAAGCCGAACATCAGGCTCTGCTGCGGCAGTTGATCGATCCAGAACGCTTCTTCGCGCTGCGGTCCCTCGACGGCAACGCCCAGCCTGCGCCTGAGCTCCGCCGTGCCGCCCGCATGGTCGATGTGGCCGTGAGTAAGCAGGATCTTCTCGACCGTGACGCCGAATCGCTCAATCGCCGCCTGAATCGCATCGAGGTCGCCGCCCGGATCGGCCACCGCACCCTTCTTGGTTTTCTCGCACCACAGCAGAGAACAGTTCTGCTGGAAGGGCGTGACAGGAATGATGCGGAACTGCATCAGACGTCGATGTTGCGCGCGTAGAGCGCGTTGCCTTCGATGAAGGCGCGGCGCGGCTCGACGTTGTCGCCCATCAGCGTGGTGAATATCTCGTCGGCGGCGATTGCATCGTCGATCTGCACCCTGAGCAGGCGCCGCGTCGCCGGATCCATCGTCGTTTCCCAGAGCTGTTCCGGATTCATTTCGCCGAGCCCCTTGTAGCGCTGCTTCGACAGGCCGCGCTCGACCTCGGAGAGCATCCAGTCCATCGCCTCGGCGAAGCTGCCGACCGCCTGCGACTTCTCGCCCCGCCGCATCACCGCGTTCGGGCCGATGAGCCCCGACACCAACTGGGATGTCCGGCGGATTTGCTGGTAATCGCCGGAAAGCAGGAATTCTTCATCGATGACGCCGGTCCTGAGGTTGCCATGATGCATCTTCTCGACGATGATCTGCCAACGCTCGGTCTTGTCGTCGAAGCGCGCCTCCAGGCGGATGGCCGCCTGCAGATGCGCCGCAAGATGCTCAGCGGAGGCGTGGGCTGCGGCTTCGTCGGCCAAGTCGATGGCGATGCCGTGTGCCATCATGGCGTGCAGCACTTCGCCTTCGATGAAGCTGCCCAGGCGCGTGATCACCGCCTCCGCCAGCAGGTAGGCGCGCGCCAGCTCGGCCAGCGTTTCTCCGCGAATCGCTTCGGCGCCGGACTGCGGCGTCAGCTCGGATCCGTCGAGCGCCAGGCCGAGAAGGTGCTGATTGAGCTCGTGGTCATCCTTGATGTAGCGCTCGCTCTTGCCGTGCTTGATCTTGTAGAGCGGCGGCTGGGCAATGTAGATGTGGCCCCGCTCGACCAGCTCCGGCATCTGCCGGTAGAAGAAGGTCAGCAGCAGCGTGCGGATATGCGCGCCATCGACGTCCGCATCGGTCATGATGATGATGCGATGGTAGCGCAGCCTTTCCGGCCTGTAATCCTCGCCCTTGCCGATGCCGGTGCCGAGCGCCGTGATGAGCGTTGCGATTTCCTGCGAGGACAGCAGTTTGTCGAAGCGCGCCTTTTCGACGTTGAGGATCTTTCCCTTGAGCGGCAGGATGGCCTGGAATTTCCTGTCGCGCCCCTGCTTGGCCGATCCGCCGGCCGAGTCTCCCTCGACCAGATACAGCTCGCACAGGGACGGGTCCTTTTCCTGGCAGTCGGCCAGCTTGCCCGGCAGGCCGATGCCGTCCAGCACGCCCTTTCGCCGAGTCATCTCGCGCGCCTTGCGCGCCGCCTCCCGAGCCCGGGCCGCATCGATGATTTTGCCCGTGATGATTTTCGCATCGGCAGGCTTCTCGAGCAGGAACTCGGCCAGCTTCTGGCCGACGATTTCCTCGACAACGGGACGCACTTCGGATGAAACCAGCTTTTCCTTGGTCTGCGAAGAAAATTTTGGCTCCGGCACCTTGACGGAAAGCACACAGGCAAGTCCTTCGCGCATGTCGTCCCCGGTGGTTTCCACCTTTGCCTTCTTCGCCAGTTCGTTGTCCTCGATGTACTTGTTGATGATCCGCGTCATCGCGGCGCGCAGGCCCGTCAGATGGGTGCCGCCGTCCTTCTGCGGGATGTTGTTGGTGAAGCAAAGCACCTGTTCCTGGTAAGAGTCGTTCCACTGCATGGAGACTTCCACGGTTATGCCGTCCTTTTGACCGACGGCATGGAAAATGCTGCCGTGAAGGATCGTCTTGGTCCGATTGATGAACTCGACGAACCCCTTCACGCCGCCCGAATAGGCGAAATTCTCCTCCTTGCCGCTGCGCTGATCGACCAGCCTGATCTTCACGCCGTTGTTGAGAAAGGACAGCTCGCGCAGGCGCTTCGCCAGGATGTCGAAGTGGTATTCGATGTTTCCGAAAATGGCCATGGAGGCTAGGAAATGCACCTCGGTGCCGCGCTTTTCCGCTGCGCCCGCCGCCTTGAGCGGCGCAGCGGCAACACCGTTGCGAAACTCCATCGAGTGCTTTTTCCCGTCGCGCCTGATGGTCAGGCGCAACCAGTCCGACAGGGCATTCACCACCGATACGCCCACGCCATGCAGGCCGCCGGAGACCTTGTAGGAATTCGAGTCGAACTTGCCCCCGGCGTGCAACTCGGTCATGACGATTTCGGCGGCCGAACGTCTTTCCTCGTCGTCTTCCTTGATGTCCGTCGGAATGCCCCGGCCGTTGTCGGATACGGAAATCGAGTTGTCAGGATGGATGGTGACGACGATATCGTCGCAATATCCGGCCAGCGCTTCGTCGATGGCATTGTCCACCACTTCGAACACCATGTGGTGCAGGCCAGTTCCGTCGGAGGTGTCCCCGATATACATGCCGGGACGCTTCCTGACGGCTTCGAGACCCTTCAGTATCTTGATGCTGGACGAATCGTAGCTATTGTCGTTGCCGTTGTTTTCCGCGCGGGAGTGTTCGGACATCTATGACTGCTCCAATGGTGCTTCAGATGCGCATCGGCATGACGACATACTTGAATCGTTCGTTGCCGGGCAGAGTGATGAGCGCACTCGAGTTGGCATCCGCCAGTCGAAGCTCCACATCGTCGTTGGTCACGTTGTTGAGAACGTCCAGCAGGTAGGTCACGTTGAATCCGATATCGAGCGCTTCCGCATCGTAGCTGATCTCGAGTTCCTCCTGGGCTTCTTCCTGGTCAGCATTGCTGCTGATGATTTTGAGGCTGCCGGGCGCCAGCACCAGCCTGACGCCGCGAAATTTCTCGTTGGTCAGAATGGCCGCCCTGTGCAAGGATTGCAGTAGAACCGTCCTCGGCAGCGTAATCACCTTGGTATGGTTCTGGGGTATGACTCTCTCGTAATCGGGAAACTTGCCGTCGATCATCTTCGACACGAGTTCAATGTCACCGAAGCGGAAAGTTGCCTGGTTCGGTGCCAGGCGGATATCGAGCGCCTCGTCGTTATCCGCCAGCAGGCGGGAAAGTTCCAGAACGGTCTTGCGCGGCAAGATGACTTCCGCTCGCTGCTTGCTTTCGCCAAGTTGCTCGCTGGCATAGGCAAGACGGTGGCCGTCGGTTGCCACCACGCGTATCTCGTTGCCCGTAACGACCAGCAACAGGCCGTTGAGATAATAACGTATGTCCTGCTGCGCCATGGCGTACTGCACCAGCCCGATCAATCGTTTGAACTGCTTCTGCGTCAGTTGCAAACCGGTCTGTTCGCTTCCCGCCTGCGCCATGCGCGGGTAATCCTCCGCCGGCAGCGTCTGCAGGTTGAAACGACTTTTGCCTGCACGCACCTGCATGCGCTTGTCGGAAAGCTCCAGGCTTACCTCCGCGCTGTCGGGCAGGGATCGCAGGATGTCCTGAAGCTTCCTGGCACCAACCGTAACTGCGGTTTTTTCCGCTCCTTCAGCCCCACCCGTGTGCGTCTTGATCTGAATTTCGATATCGGTCGCCAGCAAGGTCAGCTGATCGCCGCTTTTTTCGATCAATACGTTCGAAAGGATAGGCAGGGTGTGACGTTTCTCGACGATGCCGCAGACGGACTGGAGAGGGGTCAGAATATTGTCCCGCTGGCTTTTGATAAGGAGCATATATAAATCTCCAACTAGTTATTAGTACACCGGCCGCAAGTGTGGAAAATGCAATAATAAATTTAAAAAACAGATAGTTGTATTGTTGATAAATGACTGGAAAAACACAGCAATCGACTGTGCAGCGTTTGTTGATGAAATTTTCACACAGGCATAAATCAGGGCTTATCCACAAATCATCATCAGTTTGTTCATCCCTTCAATACCTGTGTCAGAACCAGAAGGTCATGGTTGATCGTGGTGTCTTTCAGGCGCAGGTCGGAAATGGTTCGACAGGCATGCAACACGGTCGTGTGGTCGCGACCGCCGAATGCTTCGCCTATGGCCGGCAGACTGGCAGGCGTCAATTCCTTCGCCAGCCACATGGCAACTTGACGCGGACGGGCGACTATGCGCGTCCGCTTTTTCGAATGCATGTCCGAGACCTTGATCTTGTAGTATTCGGCTACTGTCTTCTGGATGGATTCGAAGGTAATCTGACGGTTGTGTGCGCCAAGCAGATCCTTGAGAGCTTCCTTGGCCAGTTCAAGGTTGATTTCACGGCCGTGGAAACGGGCAAAGGCTAGCACCTTTTTCAGTGCGCCTTCGAGTTCGCGCACATTGGAGCGCAGATGCTTTGCGATCAGGAAGGAGACCTCCTCACTGACATCGATCCGCTCTGCTTCGGCCTTTTTCTTCAGGATGGCCACACGCATTTCCAGCTCGGGCGGCTCGATGGCGACAGTCAGGCCCCAGTCGAAGCGCGAGATGAGGCGATCTTCCAGGCCAGTAATGTCTTTGGGATAGGTGTCGCAGGTGATGACAATCTGCTTCTTGGCTTCGATCAGCGCATTAAAGGCATAGAAGAATTCTTCCTGGGTACGATTCTTGTTGTTGAAGAACTGGATGTCGTCGATCAACAGCAGGTCGAGCGAGCGGTAATAGCGCTTGAAAACGTCGAAGGATTTCTGCTGATAGGCGCGCACAACGTCAGCGTAATAATCTTCGGCATGAACGTAACGGATGACTTTGTCCGGGTTCTGCCGGCATACCTCGTTGCCGAGTGCATGGATCAGGTGGGTTTTGCCGAGCCCGACCCCGCCATAGACGAATAGCGGGTTATAGGACGTTCCGGGATTCAGGGCTACCTGATGGGCAGCGGCGCGCGCAAGATCATTGGCACGACCGGTGACCAGCGTATCGAAGGTAAAGTTCGGATTGAGGCGCGTTTTTTCATAGGCAGCATCCGGCCCGGATTGGGACGGAACCGTATTCGGTCTGTCAGCCAGGACAGATCTTGCCGGAATGGCCGGAGCCATGTCTTCCAGACGCTCCGCTACCGGGGTTTCGGACAAATTGATAGATATCTGCACGGGTTCGGCAAAGAACTGGCGTGCCATGTCTTCCAGTCGTCGCAGGTATCGTTCACGAACCCACTGCAGGACGAAACGGTTTGGGGCGAGCAGTTTGAGTCCGGTGCCGCGCACGGCAGTCTCTTCCTCAAGACGAAGCGCCTTGATCCAGGTATTGAATTGTTGCGGGGGCAGTTCCTGCTCCAATTGTCGTAAGCAGGATGACCAAAAAGCATTCATTCTTGTTGATCCATCACCATGCGATTTGCATGTTGATTGCCAGAGTGCGGTTTGTTGTTTATAACTACCTGATTTATTTAAATTATTATCTAATTTATAGATGATGAAAGCTGTGTCTTCGCACGCATCGAGAGGCGAATTCTAGCGCTATTTAGCAGGAGTTATCCACAGGCTCGGAAAAAAAATGATCTTGACAAATTTGTAATCAAAAGATGTAATTGCGAGTTCTTTTCTTGAACAAACAGCAACCATGAAACGCACTTACCAACCTTCCGTAATCCGGCGCAAACGCACCCATGGTTTTCTTGTACGCATGCGCACGCGCGGCGGACGTGCTGTAATTCGTGCCCGCCGGGCCAAGGGACGCACCCGACTCGGCGTTTGAAGTGCCGAGAGCGGTCGTCGATCAAGGCTTCCGCGGCGAACACCGGCTACGCAAAACGGATGAGTTTTCATCCGTTTTTGCTTTTCGGAGGACGTTGCGCGGTAAGCACTTCGAGCTGCTGTTCAGGCCAAACGCGAAGGCTTCCGCGCGGCTCGGCGTGATCATTGCGAAAAAGTTCGCCCGATCCGCAGTGAAACGCAACCTGATACGGCGCATTGTGCGAGAATCCTTCCGCCTTTCACGAGGCGGTCTCCCAGAACGGGATATTGTAGTGCGCCTCGCGATTCGTCCGAATGCGCCGGACCGCCGCGCCTTGCGGAGTGAAATAGACGAGTTGTTTGCTCGCCTTTCTCAATGAAAATACTGCTTGTTTTTGTCGTGCGCGCGTATCGCCTAGCCATCAGTCCGCTACTGGGAAGAAGCTGCCGGTTCCATCCGAGTTGTTCCGAGTACGCTATCGAAGCCATCGAGAGGCATGGGGGCTGCAAGGGGTCCTGGCTCGCGGCAAGGCGTGTATCACGTTGCCATCCCTGGCACCCCGGCGGATATGATCCCGTCCCCTGAGAATAGATGATTTCAAGAGCCGATTGATGGACAATCAACGTCTGGTCCTGTTGCTGGTCTTCCTCTTTTCCGTGTTCATGCTTTGGGATGGCTGGCAAAGACACAATCAGCCTCAAGCGGCAGCGGCCGTGGCTGGGCAGAAAGAGCCGCTGCGGAGCACGCCGCAAGACACGGGAGCGCCCCCAATGCCATCTTCCGCGCTGACCGGCGCTCCGGCCACGGTATCCGCCTCGGCGGTTCCTGCGCCCGGACGGCCGGACGCAGGCGCCAGGGCACTGGTCAGGACGGATCTTTACCTTGCCGAGATTTCATCCGCAGGAGGGGATCTGCTGCGTCTGGAACTGCTTCGCCACAAGTCTACCGAGAACAAGGACCGGCCTTTTGTCCTGATGGAGATTTCCGGGGAACGTACTTATGTCGCGCAAAGCGGGCTGATCGGCGAAGGGCTGCCCAATCACAAGACGGCGTTCAGGCTGGATGCCGGGCCTCACGAAATGAAGGCGGATTCCGATCGTCTGGAGATCAGGCTCGAGGCGCCTGCATCGAATGGCCTGAAGGTGGCCAAGATTTACACCTTCCATCGCAACAGCTATCAGATCGACATCGGTTACGAGATCGTCAATCAGCGCCCCACCCCCTTGACTGCGCATGCCTATTACCAGCTGACGCGCGATGGCAAGGTGCCGGAAGCCAGCATGACCAATATCGCCACCTTTACCGGTCCGGCGATATACACGGATGAGGGGAAGTTTCAGAAAGTCGATTTCACCGATATTGAAAAGGGCAGGGCGAAATTCGTACAGAAGGCCAAGGACGGCTGGCTGGCGATGGTGCAACATTACTTCGTCGCCGGCTGGACGCCGAAAGGCAGCGACGAGCGCGAGTTTTTCATGCGCAAGGTGGCCGATAACCTTTATTCGGCAGGCATCATCCTGCCGGTGCCGACATTGGCGCCGGGACAGACGGTCAGGCTGGACGTGCCTCTCTATGCCGGTCCGCAGGAACAGGCCAAGCTGGAAAAGATAGCGCCCGGATTCGACCTGGTGGTGGACTATGGCTGGTTGACGGTGATTGCTGCCCCGATCTACTGGCTGCTCGAACTGATCCATCGTTTTGTCGGCAATTGGGGATGGTCGATCATCCTCCTGACAGTGCTCATCAAGGGCATGTTCTATCCGCTTTCGGCGGCAAGTTACCGCTCCATGGCGAAAATGAAGGTAGTGACGCCGAAGCTCATGAAAATAAAGGAGCAATTCGCTTCGGACCGCAATCGCATGAATCAGGAAATGATGGAGCTGTACCGAAAGGAGAAGATCAACCCTCTCGGCGGCTGCCTCCCCATCCTCGTGCAGATTCCCGTGTTCATTGCCCTTTACTGGGTTCTGTTGGGTAGCGTCGAGATGCGCCACGCCCCCTGGATTCTATGGATCGAGGATCTCTCCGCCATGGACCCCTATTATGTTCTGCCCATCATCATGGGAGTGTCGATGGTGGTGCAGACCAGGCTTAATCCGACGCCGCCGGATCCGATCCAGGCCAAGGTAATGATGGCCATGCCGATCGTATTTACTTTCATGTTCCTCTGGTTCCCATCCGGTTTGGTGTTGTACTGGACGATCAACAACCTGTTGTCGATAGCCCAGCAGTGGCAGATCACGCGCATGGTCGAGGGTGGCAAGCAAAAAGCCAGCTGATGTCATAGTTGCAATCGCCACTGCATCGGGTTGCGGCGGCATTGGCGTGGTGCGGCTGTCAGGCCCCGATCTGGCGCCGCTTGCCCGGAAGCTGACTGGGCGCGAATTGACCCCCCGGCTTGCCAGCTACGGACGATTTCTCGATGCGTCAGGTGCGGCAATCGACGATGGCATCGCGCTTTTTTTTCCATCCCCGCATTCCTATACCGGAGAGGATGTTCTCGAGTTGCAGGGGCATGGTGGCCCGATGGTGATGGGGCTGCTTCAGCAGCGTTGCCTTGAACTCGGGGCACGCCTGGCCGAGCCGGGCGAGTTTACCCGCCGCGCCTTTCTCAACGACAAGCTGGACTTGGCCCAGGCGGAAGCGGTGATGGATCTGATCGAGGCCTCGACGGCTGCGGCGGCACGCTCTGCCATCCGATCCCTTTCCGGGGAGTTTTCCAGAGCCATCCATGAGCTGGTCGATCAGCTCGTCGCCTTGCGCATGCGGGTAGAAGCCACACTGGATTTTCCGGATGATGACGTTGATTTTCTGCGTCAATCCGATGAGGACATCTGGGTGTCCAACCTGATTCGGGATGTCGACCGTCTGCTGGCCAGGGCGCATCAGGGCAGTCTGCTGCGAACGGGTTTGCATGTAGTCCTGGTTGGCCAGCCCAATGTCGGCAAATCCAGCCTGCTCAATCGCTTGACCAGAGAAGAACGCGCCATCGTGACGGCCACTCCCGGTACGACGCGGGACTCTCTTCGAGAGACGATCCAGATCGAGGGGATTCCCCTGCATATCGTAGATACTGCCGGACTGCGCGAAACCGAGGATGAAATCGAGCGGCTCGGCATCGCCCGCAGTTGGAAGGAAATCGCGCGCGCCGATGTCGTGCTGCACATGGTGGATGCTAGAAACGGAATGACAGATGCGGACCGGCGCATCGTGGTGCAACTGCCCGAAAACATCGAGCAGATCGTTCTGCACAACAAATCCGATTTGGCTGGCCACGCTGCAACCCGGACCATAGAGAACGGACGGATAGCCTTGTGGTTATCGGCGAAAACCGGAGAGGGGCTGCCCTTGCTGGAGAGGGAGTTGCTGCGGGTGGCGGGCTGGCGGGAGGGCGCGGACGATGTGTTCATGGCAAGGGAGCGCCACTTGCGCGCGCTCAAGGAGGCGCAAACGCGCCTGAACGAAGCAAAGGATCGGCTAGGGCAGGCCGAGCTCTTCGCGGAAGAACTCCGATTGGCCCAGGAAGCCCTTGGAGGCATTACCGGGGAATTTACCCAGGACGATCTGCTGGGAGAAATCTTCTCCCGCTTCTGCATCGGGAAGTGATAGCCGGGCTGCTGATGGATTGTTCCACGTGGAACCGAATAGCCTGATGCTGTTGTGCGTTGCAGCATTTGCGGCCGGCCTGATCGATGCCGTCGTCGGCGGGGGTGGTTTGATCCAGATTCCTGCGCTCTTCAACATGTTGCCCCAGGCGCAGCCGGCCACCGTGTTCGGCACCAATAAGCTGGCCAGTATCTTTGGTACTACCAGTGCCGCGCTGCGCTACGCCCGGCGCATCGACATTCCCTGGAAGGCCGCTTTGCCAGCCGCTATTGCGGCATTTGTCCTGTCCTGCTTCGGCGCCATGACAGTAGCACTGCTGCCCAAGGAATGGCTGCGACCGCTCGTGCTGTTCCTCCTGATTGTCGTGACCGCGTATACTTATTTGAAGAAGGACTTGGGGGCTGCGGATCAGCGGCGAGTGCATGGCCGACGCGATATGCTGCTGGCGCTGCTGTTTGGCGGCGCGATCGGCTTCTATGATGGCTTTTTCGGCCCCGGCACAGGCAGTTTTCTGATCTTCGTGTTCGTCCGGTTCTTCGGGCTGGATTTTTTGCGGGCATCCGTGTCGGCCAAGATCGTCAATGCCGCCACGAACCTGGCGGCGCTGATGTTCTTCGGGTCGAATGGGCACGTCCTGTTGGCGCTTGGACTCGGGATGGCGCTGTTCAATGTCGGCGGTTCGCTGCTTGGTTCGCACCTGGCGATTCGTCACGGCGCCGCCTTCGTGCGTCGCGTGTTCATCGGCGTGGCCGGCATCTTCATCCTGAAATTCGCCTGGGACACCTTTGCCTAAAGGTGGCCGATCCGAATATGATTCGATATTGGACAAACAGATATTATTTCTTGTATCATAGGTTGTGCAGGACAATTGTTTGAAGAATAAAGAAAACAATTCGTTCGTCGATCATGACGGTGATGAGTTTTGCACGCCGGAACATGGCTAGTATGATTGCGGCAAGGCGCAGCGCGGACACCGGGCTGGCGCCGCCCTTTTTTTTGAGGAGGAGTCGATGAGGATCAAATCCCTGATAGTTGCGTTAGTGTCCGCCGGAACGGTTTCGCTCGCTTATGCCGATATCACCGTGGGCGTGCTGGTTTCCGCCACGGGGCCGGCTGCGTCACTGGGTATCCCGGAAAAGAACACCTTTGCCTTGATGCCCACCACCATCGCCGGCGAAAAGGTCAAATACATCGTCCTCGACGATGCTTCCGACACCACTACCGCCGTCAAGAATACCCGCAAGCTGTTAACCGAGGACAAGGTGGACGTCGTCATCGGCTCGACCATTACGCCGAACTCACTCGCCATGGTGGATATTGCAGCCGAAGCCGAAACACCGATGATTTCGATGGCCGCCTCGGCGCGCATCGTAGATCCGGTGGACGCCAAGCGCCGCTGGGTATTCAAGACGCCGCAAAACGATGTGCAGATGTCGACCGCCATCACCGAGCACATGGGCAACAACAACGTGAAAACGGTAGCCTTTATCGGCTTCTCCGATGCCTATGGTGAAGGCTGGTGGCAGGAATTCAGCAAGATTGCCGAGCTGCGCAAGATGAAGATGGTGGCGAGCGAGCGCTTCAACCGTGCCGACACCTCCGTGACCGGCCAGGTCCTCAAGATCATGTCGACCAATCCCGATGCGATTCTCATTGCCGGCTCCGGCACGCCGGCCGCGCTGCCGCAGAAGGCCCTCAAGGAGAAGGGCTACAAAGGCAAGATCTACCAGACGCACGGTGTCGCCAACAACGACTTCCTGCGTGTCTGCGGCAAGGATTGCGAAGGCACTCTGTTGCCCGCCGGCCCGGTGTTGGTGGCCGCACAATTGCCGGACTCGAACCCGGTCAAAAAGTCTGCGCTCGACTATATCGGCAAATACGAGAAGGCGCATGGTTCCGGCAGCGTGTCCACTTTCGGTGCGCATGCCTGGGATGCTGGTCTGTTGCTGGCGAATGCCGTTCCGGCTGCGCTCAAGAAAGGCAAGCCGGGCAGCAAGGAATTCCGTGCTGGCTTGCGCGATGCGCTGGAAGCCACCAAGAACCTGTATGCCGCGCACGGCGTGTTCAACATGACGCCGACCGACCATCTCGGTCTCGACCAGCGCGCACGCGTGATGGTCAAGATCGAAGGCGGCAAGTGGGTGTTGCAGAAGTAAGATAAGCGGCGCTGGATAGTTTGCTGCTCCAGCAGGCGGCGCCCGGCGGAAGAGGCTGCCGGAAAGAGGAGAATCGGGAGAGGGTGCATGGCGAGGGCGGTGACGTACAATCACCGTTCTCGCGGCGCCTTTTTTTTGCATCAAAAAAGACAAAACGATGGACCTGCAAATCGCTTTGCTGCTGGGCCAGGACGGCATCGTCAATGGCGCCATCTATGCCTTGTTGGCTCTTGCCCTGGTGCTGGTGTTTGCCGTCACCCGCGTCATCTTCATTCCGCAAGGGGAATTCGTCGCTTACGGTGCATTGACTCTCGCCGCCTTCCAGGCCGGCAAGACACCCGGCACGCTTTGGCTGCTGCTTGGCGCCGGCGTGCTGGTTGCGTTTATTGACTCGATCATGGCCGTGCGCGCCGGCGCACCGGGCCGCCTGAAGCGCATTGCACTCTGGGATCTGGCCTTGCCGGCCGTAGTGGCCGGCCTCGTTCTATGGCTGGAGCCGGGCACGCTGCCGCTGGCGGCGCAGGTGGTGCTGGCCCTGGCCATAGTCGTGCCGCTTGGCCCGATGGTCTATCGCCTGGCCTACCAACCCCTGGCGGAAGCCTCGGTGCTGGTGCTGCTGATCGTCTCGGTGGCCGTGCATTTGGCCCTGGTTGGTCTCGGCCTGCTCTTCTTCGGCGCCGAAGGTTCGCGTACCACGCCCTTTAGCGAGGCGCAATTTGCCCTCGGCACCTTGACCGTGAACGGCCAGACACTGTGGGTGCTCGGCGCCAGCGCTGTGCTGATCATCGCGCTCTACCAGTTCTTCGGCCGTACGCTCTACGGCAAGGCCTTGCGCGCCACCGCCATCAACCGGGTCGGTGCGCGCCTGATGGGCATTTCCAACACCATGGCCGGCAAACTCTCCTTTACGCTGGCGGCCGGCATCGGTGCGTTCTCCGGCATCCTCATCGCGCCGATTACCACCGTCTATTACGACACGGGTTTCCTCGTCGGCCTGAAGGGCTTCGTCGCCGCCATTATTGCCGGGCTCGTGAGTTACCCGCTCGCTGCCGCGGGCGCCATCCTGGTTGGCCTGCTGGAATCCTTTTCCTCCTTCTGGGCCAGCGCCTTCAAGGAAGTCATCGTATTCACCCTGATCATTCCGGTCCTGGTGTGGCGATCCCTCACCTCCCACCATGTGGAGGAGGAGGAATGAAGCAGCGCTTGCCCCTGATGGTTTTTCTTGTTCTGCTGGCCTTGGGGCCCTTGTTCCTGCCGGAGTTTTACGTCACGCTGCTCAACTACATCGGCCTCTATTCCATCGTCGCGCTGGGCCTGGTGTTACTCACCGGGGTGGGCGGACTGACTTCCTTCGGCCAGGCCGCATTCGTCGGCCTCGGTGCCTACGCTACCGGGTATCTGACCACCGCCCATGGGTTGTCGCCCTGGATCGCGCTGCTGGTCGGGCTGGGCGTAACGGCCGGGGTGGCCTTGGTGCTGGGTTTCCTCACCCTGCGTCTTTCCGGCCACTACCTGCCGCTCGGTACCATCGCCTGGGGTATCAGCCTGTATTTCCTGTTCGGCAACCTGGAGTTTCTCGGCGGCCACACCGGTCTGACCGGCATTCCGGTTCTCGAATTTTTCGGTTTGAAGCTGAATACCGGCCGCGAGTTCTATTACCTGATTTGGGTGGTATTGCTCAGTTTCGTGCTGGCAACGCAGAACCTGCTCGACTCGCGCGAGGGCCGCGCCATCCGCGCGCTGAAGGGCGGCGGCCTGATGGCAGAAAGCATGGGCGTCAACACCGCCCGGACCAAGACCACCATCTTCCTGATTGCAGCCTTGTTCGCCTGTGTCTCCGGCTGGCTCTACGCCCATCTTCAGCGGTTTGTAAATCCGACGCCCTTCGGCCTGCACATCGGCATCGAGTATCTGTTCATGGCCGTAGTCGGTGGCGCCGCGCATGTCTGGGGCGCATTGGTCGGCGCCGGCCTCATCACCATCCTCAAGCAATGGCTGCAGGACATCCTGCCGAAGATCTTCGGCCAGAGCGGTAATTTCGAAGTGATCTTCTTCGGCATCATGCTGATCCTGGTGCTGCAGCGTGCGCGGGAGGGTATCTGGCCCTGGCTGGTGCGCCTGGTTCCGGTGCGGCAGGGCCGGCGTACGGTCGCCGAGGCGGAAGCGCTGCCGCGGCGCGAAATGCCGGCGGCCGGCACGGTGCTGCTGGAGGTGAAGGAAGCCCGCAAGCAGTTCGGCGGCCTCGTCGCCAACGACAACATGAACCTGTCCGTGAAGGCCGGCGAAGTGATGGCTCTGATCGGCCCGAACGGCGCCGGCAAGAGCACCATGTTCAACTGCATCTCCGGCGTCGATCCGGTCACCTCCGGCGAGATCCGGTTTCTGGGCGAACGCATCGACACGCTGACCTCCCGCGAGATCGCCCGGCGAGGCATGGGCCGCACCTTCCAGCACGTGAGACTGCTGCCGACCATGAGTGTGCTGGAGAACGTCGCTATCGGCGCCCACCTGCGCGGATCGAAGGGCGTGCTGTCGGCCTCTTTGCATCTGGAGCGCGCCGAGGAGGCGCGTCTGCTGGCGGAGGCAAAACGACAGCTCGAGCGGGTTGGCCTGGGCGCGCATCTGTTCGACGAGGCAGGCAGCCTGCCGCTCGGCCAGCAGCGTGTGCTGGAGATCGCCCGGGCGCTGAGCGCCGATCCCTGTCTGCTGCTCCTCGACGAGCCGGCAGCGGGCCTGCGTTATCTTGAGAAGCAGGCGCTGGCGGAGCTGCTGCGCCGCCTGCGCGGCGAGGGCATGGGCATCCTGCTGGTGGAACACGACATGGATTTCGTTATGGGACTGGCCGATCGCGTCGTGGTGATGGAATTCGGCGAGAAAATTTCCGAAGGTCTGCCCGAGGAAGTGCAGAAGGATCCGGTGGTGCTCGAAGCCTATCTCGGGGGCGTCGAATGATGACGACGCCGATCCTCGATATCCGCGATCTCTGCGTCTCCTACGGCAAGGTGGAGGCCTTGCACCACGTCAACCTCAAGGTCGAGGCGGGCAAGATCGTCACGGTGATCGGCCCCAATGGTGCCGGCAAGACCACCATGCTGGGTGCCATCATGGGATTGCTGCCCTCGAAGGGTGAGATTCAGTTCCAGGATGAAGTGCAGCGCGACATCGAAGTCGAGCATCTCGTTGCCATGGGCATGACCCTGGTACCCGAGAAGCGCGAGCTGTTCGGTGAAATGAGTGTGGAAGACAACCTGCTGCTGGGCGCCTTCCAGCGCTATCGTCATGGTGATCGCGACGAAGGCAAGACCATGGCCCAGGTCTTCGGCACCTTCCCGCGCCTGAAGGAACGCCGCGCGCAGCTCGCCGGCACGCTCTCCGGCGGCGAGCGGCAGATGCTGGCCGTGGGCCGGGCGCTGATGGCGAAGCCGAAGCTGCTCATGCTCGACGAGCCGAGCCTGGGCCTCGCCCCGCTCATCGTGCGCGAAATCTTCCACATCATCGCCGACCTGAAGAAGACCGGCGTCGCCATCCTGCTGGTCGAGCAGAACGCGCGCGCAGCGCTCCAGATCGCCGACTACGGCTATGTGCTGGAGACCGGCAGCGTTGCCCTCGAGGGCGAGAGCCGCGCCCTGGCGGACGATCCGCGCGTCGTCGAAACCTATCTCGGATTGGGCGGTAAGAAAGAGTAAGTTTTTGTAACTTAAGAATTAAACAGGGAAATGTTTCACGTGAAACATTTCCCTGTTTTTTTATTCTGTCCTCGCGTATGATGGCGCCTCTTCGCGGCAATCATTGAGCCCATGCTGTTCCCCACGAGCTATGACGTCATCATTATCGGCGGCGGCCATGCCGGCACCGAGGCGGCGCTCGCTGCCGCCCGCGCAGGCTGCCGCACGCTGCTGCTGACGCACAACATCGAAACGCTGGGGGCGATGTCGTGCAATCCTTCCATCGGCGGCATCGGCAAGGGGCATCTGGTCAAGGAAGTCGACGCCCTCGGCGGCGCCATGGCGGCCGCCACCGACGAGGCCGGCATCCAGTTCCGCATTCTCAATTCCAGCAAGGGCCCGGCGGTGCGCGCCACGCGCGTCCAGGCCGATCGTGTCCTCTACAAGGCGGCAATCCGCCGCCGGCTGGAGAACCAGCCGAATCTCAGGTTGTTCCAGGCGGCCGTCGACGACCTCACCGTCTCCGGCGACCGCGTCACCGGCGTCGTCACACAGCTCGGCCTGCGTTTCGAGGCCGAAACCGTGGTGCTCACCGCCGGCACCTTTCTCGCTGGCCTGATCCATGTCGGTCTCGACTGCTATCCGGCCGGCCGTATGGGCGACCTCCCGGCAACGAGCCTGGCTGCGCGGCTGCGCGAGCTGAAGCTGCCGGCCGGTCGACTGAAGACCGGCACGCCGCCGCGCCTCGACGGCCGCAGCATCGATTTCTCGGTGATGACCGTGCAGCCGGGCGACGACCCGGCGCCGGTGTTCTCCTTCCTCGGCAATGCTGCGCAGCATCCGCGCCAGTTGCCCTGCTGGATCACCCATACCAACCCGCGCACGCACGACATCATCCGCGGCGGTCTCGACCGCTCGCCGATGTTCACCGGGGTCATCGAGGGCGTCGGCCCGCGCTACTGCCCCTCCATCGAAGACAAGATCCACCGCTTCGCCGACAAGACGAGCCACCAGATCTTCCTCGAGCCGGAAGGCCTGACCACGCACGAGATCTACCCGAACGGCATCTCGACCAGCCTGCCCTTCGACGTGCAGCTGGAGCTGGTGTGCTCCATCCCCGGCCTGGAGCACGCCCACATCCTGCGCCCTGGCTACGCCATCGAGTACGACTACTTCGATCCGCGCGGCCTGCATTCCTCGCTGGAGACCAAGGCCATCAGGAATCTGTTCTTCGCCGGCCAGATCAACGGCACCACCGGCTACGAGGAAGCCGCGGCGCAGGGCCTGCTCGCCGGACTCAACGCCGCGCTGCGCGTAAAGGGCGAAGCACCGTGGTGCCCGCGCCGCGGCGAGGCCTACCTCGGCGTGCTGGTCGACGACCTCATCACGCGCGGTATTTCCGAGCCCTACCGCATGTTTACCAGCCGCGCCGAATACCGCCTCAGCCTGCGCGAGGATAACGCGGACCTGCGTCTTACCGAAGCCGGCCGTCGTCTCGGCATCGTCGACGACATCCGCTGGGACGCCTTCAGCCGCAAGCGCGATGCCATTGCTGGCGAGCAGGAGCGCCTGAAAACCACGTGGGTCAATCCGAAGATCGTCGATGCCGCGAATGCCGAACGGGTCCTCGGCAAGCCGCTCGAGCACGAGTACAGCCTGGCCGAGCTGCTGCGCCGGCCCGATGTGAGTTACGCCAGCCTGATGACCCTGCCCGGCGCGGGAGAGCCGATCACCGATGCGCAGGCCATCGAGCAGCTCGAGATTCAGGCCAGGTACCAGGGCTACATCGACCGCCAGGCCGAGGAGATCGCCAAAAGCCGCGAGCAGGAAGACACGCCGCTGCCCGACGACCTCGACTACCGCACGGTGCGCGGCCTCTCGATCGAGGCGCAGCAGAAGCTCAACCTGCACAGGCCAGAAACTCTCGGCCAGGCCTCGCGCATCCAGGGCATCACGCCTGCCGCCATCTCGCTGTTGCTGGTGCACCTGAAGCGGCGCGGCTCCCCGGTGCGCGAAGGCCGCAAGCGGGCATGAATGCAGCTGAACAATTACAGCGCGGACTTGCCGCGCTGGAGCTGGATTTGCCGGCCGCCGCGCAAGAGAAATTGCTGGCCTTCGCCGCGCTGCTCGGCAAGTGGAACAAGGTGTACAACCTCACCGCGCTGCGCGACGAGGAACAAGTGATCAGCCACCACCTGCTGGATTCGCTGGCGGTGCTGCCGCACCTGGTCGGCGTGAAGCGGCTGGCCGACATCGGCAGCGGTGGCGGCTTGCCGGGCATCCCGCTCGCCATCGCGCGGCCGGACCTGCAGGTGGCGCTGGTGGAAACCAGCCAGAAGAAATCGGCCTTCCAGCAGCAGGCGAAGATCGAACTGGGCCTCGCCAACGTCTCGGTGCAATGCGCGCGCGTCGAAACCTGGCAGCCGGCGGAGAAGTTCGACGCGGTGATCTCGCGCGCCTTCTCCGACCTGGCCGAGTTCGTCAAGCTGTCGGGCCGCCTGCTCGCCGAGGGCGGCGCGCTGCTGGCCATGAAGGGGGTGCACCCCTACGAGGAAATCGCCCAGCTGCCGGCCGGCTGGCGCGTGGCGGCGGTGACGCCGCTGACGGTGCCGGGTGTGGAGGGCGCGCGCCACCTGGTGCGCGTGGAAAGGGAGCCATAACAACATGTCGTATATTTTTGCAGTCGCCAACCAGAAGGGCGGGGTCGGCAAGACCACCACCACGGTGAACCTCGCCGCGGCGCTCGCCGCCCAGGGCCAGCGCGTGCTGCTGGTCGACCTCGACCCGCAGGGCAACGCCACCATGGGCAGCGGCGTGGACAAGCGCACGCTGAAGAATTCTGTTTATCACGTGCTGCTCGGTCTTTCCTCTCTGGCCGAGGCGCGCCAGGCTTCCGAGACGGGCAAGTACGACACCCTGCCGGCCAACCGCGATCTCGCCGGCGCCGAAGTCGAGATGGTCGACCTCGACAACCGCGAGACGCGCCTCAAGCACGCCTTGGCGCTGCACGACAAGGACTACGATTTCGTCCTCATCGACTGCCCGCCCTCGCTCAGCATGCTGACGCTGAACGGCCTGTGCGCCGCCAACGGCGTCATCATCCCGATGCAGTGCGAGTACTACGCGCTGGAAGGCCTCTCCGACCTGGTGAACACCATCAAGAAGGTGCACGCCAACCTCAATCCGGACCTCAAGATCATCGGCCTGCTGCGCGTCATGTTCGACACACGCAGCACGCTGTCCAACCAGGTCAGCGCGCAACTGGAACAGCACTTCGGCGACAAGGTGTTCAAGTCCATCGTGCCGCGCAACGTGCGCCTGGCCGAGGCGCCGAGCTACGGCATGCCCGGCGTGCTCTTCGACCGCGCCGCCAAGGGCGCGCAGGCCTACCTCGCCTTCGCCGCCGAAATGATCGAACGCGTGAAAACGTTTTAGGGAGCAGAACAATGGCAGCCAAACCGAAAGGCCTCGGCCGCGGGCTCGACGCCCTGCTGGCCGGCAACAGCAGCGAGCCGACGCGCCAGGACACCCTGCGCGTCGACTACCTCCAGCCCGGCAAGTACCAGCCGCGCACGCACATGGACCAGGAGTCGTTGAACGAGCTGGCCGCCTCCATCAAGGCCCAGGGCGTCATGCAGCCGATCCTGGTGCGCCCGGTCGACGGCGGCCGCTACGAGATCATCGCCGGCGAACGCCGCTGGCGCGCTTCGCAACTGGCCGGCCTGCACGAAGTGCCGGTGCTGGTGCGCGACATTCCCGACGACTCCGCGCTGGCCATGTCGCTCATCGAGAACATCCAGCGCGAGGACCTCAACCCGCTGGAAGAGGCGATGGGCATCCAGCGCCTCATCGACGAATTCGGCATGACCCACCAGCAGGCCGCCGATTCCGTCGGCCGCTCGCGTCCCGCCGCCAGCAACCTGCTGCGCCTGCTGCATCTGGCCAAGCCGGTGCAGGACCTGCTCATGGCCGGCGAGATCGACATGGGCCACGCCCGCGCCCTGCTGCCGCTGGCCAAGGCCAGCCAGGTGCAGCTCGCCCACCGCATTTCCAGCAAGGGCTACTCGGTGCGCGAGGCCGAGCGCCTCGTCCAGCACGAGCTCAACCCGCCCAAGCAGAAGGCCGCCGCGGCGAAGAAGGAGGACCGCGACGTGGCGCGCCTCGAGGAAGAGCTCGCCGATGCGCTCGGTGCCCAGGTGAAGATCAAGATGGGCGCCAAGGGCGCCGGCCAGATCGCCATCGGCTTCTCCAGCCTCGACCAGCTCGACGGTATCCTCGATAAGTTGCGTTAGTTCTTCCCTGCTTTCGGCGGCGTCGGCGCGAAGTAGCTGGCGGCGATCACCAACAGCGCCACGCCGAGCAGCGACACCGTGCGGCTCAGGGTGTTCACGTGGGCCGTGTCCACCAGCATCAATTTCAGGCCGACCACCCCGAGCAGGCCGAAGCCGGCGAACCACAGCGCGCGCAGGCCGCGCCGCGTCGCCTGGATCATCAGGCCGAGGGCGAGCAGGGTCCACAGGATCGACCAACTTGCCTGCAGCGCCACCGAGTCGACCAGGCTGTGCCAGACGAAGGGCACGCTGAGCCAATGGTGCACCGTGCGCGCCGCGCCGGCACTGACCCAGGCAAAAGTCAGTCCCCCCAGCACGGCGAACAACAATCCTTTCGCGCGCGACTGCTCGCGCACCCAGGCGAACAGCGTCGCCAGCACCAGCGCCTGGCCGAGGTCGAGCAGGCTGAACACGGGCACATACTTCCAGGCGCCGGCCGCGCCGGAGTAGTCGAAGTTGAGCACCAGCGTCCATGCCGCCAGCGCCAGCACCACCGGCGCCGCGCCCAGGCTCAGGTAAGCGCCCCGATTCGTCACTAGCGGCCAGGCTTGCACACGTGCCGCGTAATGCGCGGCGGCGAGCAGCACGGCCGGCACCACGCCCCAGCCCAGCATGCGCGCGAGGCGGATCTCGGGCAGCCATTCCTTCAGCTGCCAGCTCGCCTCCCAGCCGGCGAGGGCGGCGAGCACGCAGAAGCCCAGCGCGTGTCTCAAGCCGATCCAGAAATTTTCTTCATCCTGCTCGTGGCGCTTCAGCACGATGAAGTGCCCGGCGTAGGCCAGCAGCCAGCTGATCCAGGCCGCGTCGGCGAAGGGATGTCGCTTGAGATCCAGCACCGCCACGGCGCCGCCGGCCAGCACCAGCGGCAGCAGGACGGCGGCCCGGCGCAGAATCAGCCAGTCGAGCCGTTTGCCGGCGAATTCCGCCGCCACCAGCGGCAGTGCAACCAGCGCCAGCGAGGCGGCGAAGCGCCAGGGCCGCTCGACGAAGACGTCGATCTCGTTGAGTCCCGTTCCGTATAACCACAACGCGCTCCAGGCGAGCATTGCGGCGGAGAGGAATTGCGGCGCCGCCTTCTTGTCGAGCCGGCTGGCGGCATAGGCGCCGATCAAACCGGCGACCGCCACCAGCACGCCGCCGACGAAGACGTCGTTGGCGAGTGCGGTGACGTGGCGGAGCTCGTCGACGTGCAGCAGGAAATAGCCGCCGGCGACGAGCTGCAGCGCCAGGCCGGCCAGGGCGATGCGCGTGCGCTCGCGCTTGGCGCCCATCCACGCCGCCGCCGCGCCTTCCAGCGCCCACAGCGCCACCGTCGCGCGCGCACCGAAGGCGAAGGGCACGGCCAGCGTCAGCAGCGCGGCGCCGACCCAGCGCAGGCTCTCCGCCAGCACCGACAACTCCTCGCCGCCACGGCGGGCAACGAGCATGGCGAGCGCAAGGTAATGCACGCCGGCCAGTCCCGCCGACCAGGCGAGACCATACTCGAAGGGCTCGACCAGCGGCACCTGCAGGAAGCCGCACACCACCGGCGTGCCGAAGATCAGCATGGCGTCGACGCGGTCCACCGCCGCGGTGCCCGGCGCCGCGCGCAAGGCGAACACGATCGGGATCAGGCTGTAGATGAGGAACAGCACCACGAGGAACGGTTCGGTGGTGGAAAAGTATTCCGGCCGGTAGAACTTCAGCCCCCAGTTCACGCCGATGGCGAAGGTGAGCAGGAAGCCCGCCACGTTGAGCGAGCGCCACGACCTGAACCAACTGAGGCCGAAGATGAACAGGTTGAGCAGCGTGAAATAGGAAAACAGCACGACGTGGTTGCCCGTGTCGCTCGAGGCGAGGATCGGCGCCAGGAAGGCGCCGACGAGGCCCAGCACCGCCAGCGAGCGGCCGTCCTGGATGGCGGCGAGCAGCATGCCGCCGACGCCGAGCAGCACGAACAGCGCGAAGGCGGCGGTGGTGCCGATCAGCGCGTAGCGCGTCAGGGCGAAGTACACGACGAGATAGAGCACCGCCACGGCGCCGCCCTGCAGGGCGAAGCCGAACATCTCGTGGCCGGCCCGCTTGCGCCAGCCGAGTACGCCGAGCGCCACGCCGAACAGCGCGGCGATGCCGAGGCGCGCCTCCGCCGGCAGCACGCCGAACTCGGCGGCGAGCTTGAGCGCCGAGCCGACGCCGAAGATCAGCAGCACCACGCCGATCTTTGCCAGGATGTTGCCGCCGAAGAGCAGTTTCGCCAGCCAGCCCGGCTCCTTCGGCGCGGGCGGTTCGGCGGCGGCAAGCTCGGCAGGCGCATCGGCAAAAGTCAGTCGCTGCGGGACGGCGACGGGTTCGGCCTGCGGCTCGGCGGGCATTTCCACGGCAGGCGTCGTTTCGGCAACCGGTGCTCCCGTCGTCTTCGGCGGGGCGGCCTGCAGCTCGGTCAGCATCTTGTACAGCCAGCGCGTCTTTGCCTCGAGGTCGGCGTAGCGCTGCTCCGACTCCCGCCGCGCCTTGCGCAGTCGCCATTCCAGGACGATGTAGAGGAAGACCAGCGCGAGAAAAAAGCCGAAAACGGTTTCCATGCTTTCTCCCTAGCGAATGTCGCCTCGGAGACGGGCGACGATTTCCTGCAGCGCCTCCGGCGTGGCGGCCTCTGGCTGAACGGGCGCCGCCACGCAGAGACTGACTTTTGTGAACAGGCCGCGGCGGAACGGCCGCGTCATGGCCGGGCCGTCCTTGCGCGAGAAGAAGCTCCCCCACAGTCCCTTCAGCGCCATCGGCACCACCGGCACCGGCGTGCGCTCGACGATGCGCGTGATGCCCTTCCTGAACGGGTACAACTCGCCGGTGTCGGTGATGCGGCCCTCCGGGAAGATGCCGACCAGATCGCCGGCCTCGAGCGCCTGCGCGACCTTGTCGTAGGCCTTGTCCAGCAGCGCCGGATCTTCCTTGGCCGGAGCGATGGGGATGGCGCGCCCTTCGCGGAAGACGAAGTTGAGCACGGGGATTTTGAAGATCTGGTGGTCCATGACGAAGCGGATCGGCCGCGGGCTGGCCGCCATGATCACCAGCGCGTCCACAAAGCTGACGTGGTTGCAGACAATCACCGCCGGGCCTTCCTCGGGAATGTTTTCGAGCCCCTCCTTCTTCAGGCGGTACACCGAGTGGATCAGCAGCCACACGATGAAGCGCATGAGGAATTCCGGCACCAACCGGTAGATGTAGAACGCGACGGCGGCATTCAGCAGCGCCGTGGCGAGCAGCAGCTGCGGGATGGTCAGGCCCGCCGCGAAAAGGCCGATGGCGATGCCGGCCGCGGCGACCATGAACAGCGCGTTGAGGATGTTGTTGCCGGCGATGATGCGCGAGCGGTGCGAGGGCTCGGAGCGGATCTGGATCAGCGCATACAGCGGCACGATGTAGAAGCCGCCGAAGAGGCCGATGAGGAACAGGTCGCCGAGGATGCGCCAGTGGCCGGCGTCGCGCAGGAAGGCCGCCAGCGCCATCGGCTCGTGCTGGATGTGCGCAGCGAGCGAGAAATAGAGGTCGACGCCGAACAGCGTCATGCCGATCGAACCGAAGGGCACCAGGCCGATCTCCACCTTGTGGCCGGAGAGGCGCTCGCACAGCAGCGAGCCGACGCCGATGCCGATCGAAAAGACGATCAGGAGCAGCGTCACCACCGACTCCTGGCCGGAGAGGATGTCCTTCGACAGGTTGGGGAACTGCGTGAGGAAGATCGAGCCGTAGAACCAGAACCAGGAGATGCCCAGCACCGAGAGGAACACCGTGCGGTTGCCGCGCATGAACTGGAAGTTGCGCCAGGTCTCGGTGAGCGGGTTCCAGTTGATTTTCAGTTGCGGGTCGGCCGCCGGCGCCAGCGGGATCAGGCGCGAGAGCAGGAAGCCCGTCGCCGAAATGCCCATGGTGACGAAGGCCGCCGCGGTGACGCCCCAGCCTTCCTGCGCCACCAGCCAGCCGCCCAGCATCATGCCGACCAGGATCGCCACCGAGGTGCCCATCTCCACCATGCCGTTGCCGCCGACGAGCTCCGCCTCCTTCAGGTGCTGCGGCAGGATGGCGTACTTCACCGGGCCGAACAGCGCCGACTGGATGCCGCCGAGGAAGAGGGCGGCGAACAAGAGGGGCAGGCTGTGCAGGAAGAAGCCCGCCGCGCCGAGTGCCATGCAGACCAACTCGATGGCCACCGTGATGCCGATCAGGCGCGACTTCTCGTACTTGTCGGCGAGCTGGCCGGCGGTGGCCGAGAACAGGAAGAAGGGCAGCACGAACAGCGCCTGCGCCAGGTTCTGCAGGATGTCGGTCGACATCGTCGTGTAGCTGGCGGTGGAATAGGTGAGCAGGATCACCAGCGCCTGCTTGAAGACGTTGTCGTTGAGCGCGCCGAGGAACTGCACGCCGAAGAAGGGCGCGAAGCGGCGCTTCCTCAGCAGGCCGAACTGTCCGGATGACATGAGCCTTTCTCCCTGGTATCCGTTGTCGTTAGTCGAGACGGACCAGCAACCGCTTGCTGGCCGGGTCGCGCGACGCGACGAAGGCAAACACCGATTCCACCGTTACCGTGTCGATCTGGCCGGCCCAGCGCCGTTCCGACGGATGGTCGTCGAAGGCGATGTTGGCGCGGAACATGCGCCCGCCCAGACGCGTCATGGCCGGAATTTCCAGCGTCGTCGGCGCGTAGCCGTTGGTCTTCAGCCACTGCTGCGCCTCGGCGCGGCCGGTGAGCGGTCCGGGCCCCGTCGCGTCGGCCAACGTTTCCAGTGCCCACTGGTTCGAGTTCTGGTAGCGCGTCGAGAACGGGTAGGCGAGCATGTTGTAGCTCGGCTCGTGCAGGCGGACGAAGTGGCCTTCGCGCAGGCTGGCGGCGATCTTCTTCTGCATCTCTTCGCCCGGCACCACGACCAGTCCTTCCCAGGCGAACAGGTCGTCGAGAAAGAAGTTGGCGAGCCCCTCGTTGAACAAATCGGAAACGGCGGTGCCGCACTGGTTCAGCATGTGCACCACCAGCCAGCGCCCCTGCGGATGGTCGCGCCAGGCGAAGCCGAGGTGCGAATAGCGCAGGCGGTATTTCGACAAATCCTGGCCGACGCGCGCGATCAGCGCGATTTCGGCACCCGAGGACTCGAGCGCGTCGCGCGTTTTCAGGGCGAGGCGGAAGGCCTTCTGCAGCGTTTCCGCCGTCGGCGGGTTGTCCGAACAGGCCTGCCCGGCCTGAGCGCGACCGCCCAGCAGAAGCAGGCAGGCCAGCGCGAGAATCAGCGTTTTTTTCATGCGATCCGTCTCAATTCTTCACGCGGGAATGATGGATCAAGGACTTGCCGACCTCGTTGGGAATGAAGGCGATGATCTTGCCCGAGGCAACCAGCGCCTTGCCGGTGGACTCGGCGACCACCGAGACTGCCGTGCCGACGGCGACCGAAGCGTTGCCGGACAAGTCGGCCGCCACCTTGACCGACACGGTGGCCGCTTCGGAGGCGTTCTTCAGAACCAGCACCAGGGATTCGCCCATCTTCTCGATGGCCTGAACAGTCAGCACCGAGCCGGCCGCCAACGTCGAAGCGGTGCCGGCGACGACCACGCCGACCGCGCGCGAAGCGGTGGCCGAGGCGTTGCCAGAAGCGCGCGAGGCATCCTGTGCGAAAGACGGAGCGGCAACCAGCAGGGCGGCGGACAGCAAAACGACAGACTTGAACTTCATTTCTTCTCCTTCTTGTCGAAAAAAGAACGGGTCATGAAAACGGACGGTGCGAAGCGCTTGCCCTGGAACGACAGGTGGCGCTTCAGCACGAAGTCGAACAGCAGCGGATTGTGCCTGCGGATTTCGGTGAGCACCGGCGCAGCCGATGCGGGGATCAGGCCGAGCTGCACCATATAAGTAACGGAAAACAGCGGCATCACGCCGGGCAGGGGATAGTCCGAGCCGTTGTGCAGGCGAGGGTGCCAGTCCTCACGCGCGAGCACGGTTTCCAGCGCCGGGCCGGCGCGGTTCAATTGCGTCATGGCCGAGATGTCGCCGTTCAGCTTCGGGCCGTACACCGGGTCGTCCATCAGGCGGGCGAAGAGGCCGAAACTGTCGACGTAGGGTCCGTTCTCGCCCTTGTCGATATCGCGGTCCTGGCCCATCGAGCCGCAATGCGCCACGATCGCGCGCACGCCGTGGTCGAGCGCCCGGCGCAGCAGCAGCGGGTTGCCGAAATGCTGGGTGTTGCCGCCGTGCACCGCGCGCTCCTCGCCGGCATGGCTGATCAGCGGCAGGCCGTGCTTCGCCAGCGCTTCGAAGAAGCGGTCGCACAAGGGCGAAGCCGGGTTCATGCCCTGCGCCGCCGGCAGCCACTTCACGGCGCGGGCGCCGTCCGCCGCCGCGCGCTCCAGCGCCTCGACGCAATCCTTGCGGTAGGGATGGATCGAGGCCACCCACACGAAGTACTGCGGGTATCTGCGCGCCACGTCGCGCGCGTAGTCGTTCGGCACGTGAAAAGCGCTGGCCTCCCGGTCGACCGTGCCGTCCTCGCGGTGGCTGAAATCGAAGGCGAACAGCATCAGCTTGGCGCCCGGCCGCATGCCCTCGAGCAGGTTGTGCATGCGCTCGATGTAGCTCTGGTCGATCCGGCCAGGGGCGTCGTGGGCGCAGCCGGCGTTGAGAAAGAACAGGCGCTGGGCGTACTGCGTCGGGTGCAGCATCGATTCCAGCGCCGGGTTGAGCCAGATGCCGCTGCCCGAATCCCCGGTGCCGACGAGGTGGGCGTGGCAGTCCCAGACCTGGGCCGGATCGAGCCCGTCCCAGGCCGCCCGCACCAGTTCGTGATCGGCCACTTCGCGCGGAAGGGCCGCCAGGCAAGGATTCAGGATTCCATGCTCGGGCCAGTAGCGCCAGGCGGCGGCGCCGGCCAGGCCCAGGCCGGCGGTGCCGGCGGCGATCAGGAAGCGGCGGCGGTTCATGCGTTGTGCTCCAGGTAGTCGAGCACGTTGGCGAGGGTTTCGCGCAGGAAATCCTTGTTCAGCCAGAAGTACACCTCCTTGCCTTCCTTGCGGCTGTCGAGCACGCCGGCTTCGCGCAGGATCTTCAGGTGGTGCGACACGGCGGAACGCGAAAGGGTGGAAACCTCGGCGATCTGGCCGACATTGAGCCGCTCGCCGGGCTCGAAGGTAAGCAGGATGCGCTGGCGATGCTCGTCGCCGAGTGCGGTAAACACCTTCGACATGTCTTTCCAGGCGTCGGGTATCGAACGGGAGTAGTCAGAATTCATAACGAAATAATTAGTTATTTGGTTATGTTCTGTCAAGAACAATATTTGCTGCAATGCACCATTCGTGTGTTCAAGCCGATCTTATTGATAACTGAAGCATTGTTGGCCCGTACGCGAGGATTGGCGCGGGTTTTCAGGTTTGACAGATCTTTTATAAGACTATAAAATCGCCGTCTTTGTAAGCGGCGGCCACCGATGTTTTGCAGCGCGCAAAAGTGGTGAGTCGCCAGCGTGGTGAAGCCGGCATGCTGATGTTCCGGGCGATTCTCCTGCAAGTCGTCGCAACCCTGGTGGTAGCGGTCATCGCGGGACTCCTGGCAGGAAGGCACGGCGCGGTTTCGGCGGCCCTGGGTGGTGCCGCCATCGTCCTGCCCAATGCGCTTTTCGCACTGCGCCTGTTTGCGGAAAGCCGGAAGCCGGGCGGCGCTTCACCCGCCGCGTTCTTTGTCGGGGAATTCATGAAAGTCGCCGCAACCCTCGCGTTGCTGGCGGCGGCCGCAAGCCTGTACCGCGATCTGCACTGGCTCGCATTGATCGCCGGACTGGTGGTGGCCCTTAAAGCGAATCTATTGGCACTTTTGAGCAAAAAGTTCTGAACATGGCTACCGAGCACGCCCCCACCGCATCCGAATACATCGTCCACCACCTCACCTTCCTCACCAACAAGAAACAGGTTGGCCTGGTCGACTGGTCGGTCTTTCACCTCGATACCCTGTTCTTCTCCATCGGCCTCGGCCTGCTCGGCGTGTTCATCCTGGCCCGACTTGCCACCCGCGCCACCTCCGGCGTGCCGGGCCGCTTCCAGGCCGCCGTCGAAATCATCATCGAAATGGTCAACGACCAGGCCAAAGGCATCGTTCATTCGCCGAAGTCGCGCGAATTCGTCGCCCCGCTGGCCCTCACTGTGTTCATGTGGATCTTCCTCATGAACGCCATGGACCTGCTGCCGCTCGACGTGCTGCCCAAGCTCGGCGAAGCCGCTGGTGTGCATTACATGCGCGTCGTGCCGACCGCCGACCTGAACGCCACGCTCGGCATGTCCTCCGCCGTGCTGCTGCTCTGCCTCTACTACAGCGTCAAGATCAAGGGCCTCGGCCACTGGATCCACGAACTCTTTACCGCGCCCTTCGGCGCCCACCCGCTGCTTTGGCCGATCAACTTCGCCATGCAGCTGATCGAGTTCCTCGCCAAGACCGTCTCGCACGGCATGCGTCTGTTCGGCAACATGTACGCTGGCGAACTGATCTTCATGCTGATCGCCCTGATGGGCGCGGCCTGGGCCGGCACCGTCGGCTCCGGCCTCCTCTGGGTCGGCGGCGTCATCGCCGGCACGATCTGGGCCATTTTCCACATCCTGATCATCACGCTCCAGGCCTTCATCTTCATGATGCTGACCCTGGTGTACATCGGTCAGGCGCACGAGAGTCACTAAACCCTGTTTTTGTCTTAAACCACCTCGAAACTAAAGGAGTTGTCATGGAACAAGTTGTTGGCTTCGTTGCTCTGGCCGCTGGCCTGATCATCGGTCTGGGCGCTGCCGGCGCCTGTATCGGCATCGGCATCATGGGCAGCCGCTTCCTCGAGTCGTCGGCCCGCCAGCCCGAACTGATGAACACCCTGCAGACCAAGATGTTCCTGCTGGTCGGCCTGATCGACGCCGCGTTCATTATCGGTACCGGTATCGCCCTCTGGTACACGACCGCCAACCCGTTCATCAAGTAATCGGCTCCGCCCAGTCAAGGAGCGATTAACATGAATCTGAACGCAACGCTGTTTGCCCAGCTCGTTGTGTTCTTCATTCTGGCGTGGTTCACGATGAAATTCGTGTGGCCGCCCATCATGAAGGCACTCGACGAGCGCGCGAAGAAGATCGCCGACGGGCTATCGGCTGCGGACAAGGCGAAATCCGATCTGGCGCTGGCTGAAAAGAAAGTCGTCGATGAGCTTAAGAAGGCCCGCGAATCCGCCACCGAGCTGCGTGCCGGTGCCGAGAAGCAGGGCGCCCAGCTGATCGAGGAAGCCCGCCAGGAAGCGGCGAACATCGTCGCGCAGGCCCGCAAGGCCGCCGAAGGTGAAGCCGCCGTCGCCGCCCAGCGCGCCAAGGAGGCCCTGCGCGAGCAGGTCGCCGTCCTCGCCGTCGCCGGCGCCGAGCGCATCCTGCGCAAGGAAATCAACGCCCAAGTCCACGCTGATCTGCTGGCCAACCTGAAACAGGAACTCAAGTAAGCCATGGCCGAGAACATCACCCTCGCACGCCCCTACGCCGATGCCGCTTTCCAGCTGGCGCGGGCGACCAATGCGCTGGGTCCATGGCAGCAGGCCCTCGACCGCATGGCGGCCGTCGCCGCCGACGCGCAGATGGTGGAATGCATCGGCAATCCCCGCCTGCTGCCGGCGCAGGTCGCGCAGCTGTTCCTCGACGTCGTCGGATCGGTTTCTGCCGAACAGCAGAACTTCGTCCGCCTCCTCGTCGACAACGAGCGCCTGCAGGTTCTCCCCGAGATCCGCGACCTTTACGTCGAACTGAAGAACGGGCAGGAGGGCGTGCAGGAGGCAGATATCGCCTCCGCCTTCCCGCTCGACGATGCCACGCTGAAGAACCTCGTCGCCGACCTTGAAGCCCGCTTCAAGTGCCGCATCCAGGCGAAGGTCAGCCTCGACCCCGAGCTCATCGGCGGGGTGCGGATCGCCGTCGGCGATCAAGTCATCGACGCTTCCGTGCGCGGCAAGCTCGCTTCCATGGCCACGGCGCTACAGAGCTAAGACACCAGGAGTCATCACATGCAACTCAATCCCTCTGAAATCAGCGACCTGATCAAGAGCAAGATCCAGAATCTGCAGCTCGCTGCCACCGCCCGCACCGAAGGCACCGTCGTCTCCGTGACCGACGGCATCTGCCGCGTGCACGGCCTGGCCGACGTCATGCAGGGCGAAATGCTGGAATTCCCCGGCAACACCTTCGGCCTCGCCATGAACCTCGAGCGCGACTCCGTCGGCGCCATCATCCTCGGCGAATACGAGCACATCACCGAAGGCGACACCGTCAAGTGCACGGGCCGCATCCTCGAAGTGCCGGTCGGCCCCGAGATGGTCGGCCGCGTGGTGAACGCGCTCGGCCAGCCCATCGACGGCAAGGGCCCGATCACCGCCAAGCTCTCCGAGCCGATCGAGAAGATCGCCCCGGGCGTGATCTGGCGCAAGTCGGTGTCGCAGCCGGTGCAGACCGGCCTCAAGTCGGTCGACTCCATGGTGCCCATCGGCCGCGGCCAGCGCGAGCTGATCATCGGCGACCGCCAGACCGGCAAGACCGCGGTGGCCATCGACACCATCATCAACCAGAAGGGCAAGGACCTGTTCTGCGTCTACGTCGCCATCGGCCAGAAGGCCTCGACGGTGAAGAACGTGATCCGCAAGCTGGAAGAGACCGGCGCGATGGCCTACACCATCGTCGTCGTCGCCACCGCCTCCGAGTCCGCCGCGATGCAGTACATCGCCCCGTACTCCGGCTGCACCATGGGCGAATACTTCCGCGACAACGGCCAGGACGCCCTGATCATTTATGACGACCTGACCAAGCAGGCCTGGGCCTACCGCCAGATCTCGCTGCTGCTGCGCCGTCCGCCCGGCCGCGAAGCCTATCCCGGCGACGTGTTCTACCTGCACTCGCGTCTGCTCGAGCGCGCCGCCCGCGTCTCCGAAGCCTACGTCGAGAAGTACACCAAGGGCCAGGTCAAGGGCAAGACCGGTTCGCTCACCGCGCTCCCCGTCATCGAGACGCAGGCCGGCGACGTGACCGCCTTCGTGCCGACCAACGTGATCTCGATCACCGACGGCCAGATCTTCCTCGAGACCGACCTCTTCAACGCCGGCATCCGTCCCGCCATCAACGCGGGTATCTCGGTGTCACGCGTCGGTGGCGCCGCCCAGACCAAGGTCATCAAGAAGCTCGGCGGCGGCGTGCGTCTGGCCCTCGCCCAGTACCGCGAACTCGCGGCCTTCGCCCAGTTCGCCTCCGACCTGGACGAAGCCACCCGCAAGCAGCTCGAGCGCGGCCGCCTGGTGACGGAACTGATGAAGCAGGCCCAGTACTCGCCGATGCAGGTCGCCGAGATGGCCGTGACGCTGTTCACCATCAACAAGGGCTACTTCGACGACGTCGAGGTGAAGCGCGCGCTCGCCTGCGAAGCCGCGCTGCACCAGTTCATGCGGACGAAGTTCGCCGACCTCATGAACAAGATCGAAAGCACCAAGGACCTCGACGCCGATGCGGAGAAGGCCCTCGATGCCGCCGTTCAAGAGTTCAAGAAGTCCTGGGCGTAACCTTTAGCCGGAGCCAACCATGCCAAGCGGCAAGGAAATACGCACCAAGATCAAGAGCGTGCAAAACACGCGCAAGATCACCAAGGCCATGGAGATGGTCGCGGCCTCGAAGATGCGCAAGGCACAGGAGCGCATGAAGGCCGCCCGTCCCTACGGCGAGAAGATCCGCCGGCTGGCCGCCAACCTGTCCCACGCCAACTCCGAGTACAAGCACCCCTTCCTCAAGAAGGCGGGCGAAGTGAAGCGCGTCGGCCTGATCGTCATCACGACCGACAAGGGACTGTGCGGCGGCCTCAACACCAACGTGCTGCGCGTCGCCCTCAACAGCCTGAAGGAATGGGAAGGCAAGGGTGTCACCGACATCCGCGTCACCGCCATCGGCTCGAAGGGCCTCGGCTTCATGCAGCGCCTCGGCGCCAAGGTCGTTTCCAACGTCACCCACCTCGGCGACACGCCGCACCTCGAGAAGATGATCGGCCCGGTGAAGGTCATGCTCGACGCCTTCCAGGCCGGCGAGCTCGACGCGGTCTACATCGCCTACACCCGCTTCCTCAACACCATGAAGCAGGAGCCGGTGCTGGAACAGTTGCTGCCGCTCTCCGGCGAACAGCTGCGCCAGACCGAGCACGGCTGGGACTACATCTACGAGCCGGACGCCCGCGCCGTCATCGACGAGCTGCTGGTCCGCTACGTCGAGGCACTGGTGTACCAGTCGGTGGCCGAGAACATGGCCTCCGAGCAGAGCGCGCGGATGGTCGCCATGAAGGCCGCCTCCGACAACGCCGGCAACGTGATCAACGAGCTGCAGCTGGTCTACAACAAGACCCGCCAGGCCGCGATCACCAAGGAAATCTCTGAAATCGTCGGCGGAGCTGCCGCGGTTTGATGCGGCAGCGTTTTGGACGATTGGGCGAGACTAATGTGAGCGAAGCGAACGTTACGTCGAGACCAAATCGTCCAGAAGCGGCCGTCTAATGAATTTGTTTATTGGGGAAATACGATGAGTCAAGGAACGATCGTACAGTGCATCGGCGCCGTGGTGGACGTCCAGTTCAAGCGCGAAGAGATGCCCAAAGTCTATGACGCCCTGAAGCTGGACGGCTCCGAGCTGACGCTGGAAGTGCAGCAGCAGCTCGGCGACGGCGTCGTGCGCACCATCGCGCTGGGCTCCTCCGAGGGCCTGCGCCGCGGCCTGGTGGTCAGCAACACCGGCAAGCCGATCATGGTGCCCTGCGGCAAGGCCACGCTGGGCCGCATCATGGACGTGCTCGGCGCGCCCATCGACGAGGCCGGCCCGGTCGGCACCGAAGACCGCCGCTCCATCCATCAGAAGGCCCCCGCCTTCGACGAACTGGCCCCCAGCCAGGAACTGCTCGAAACCGGCATCAAGGTGATCGACCTGATCTGCCCGTTCGCCAAGGGCGGCAAGGTCGGCCTGTTCGGCGGCGCCGGCGTGGGCAAGACGGTTAACATGATGGAACTCATCCGCAACATCGCCATCGAGCACTCCGGCTACTCCGTGTTCACCGGCGTGGGCGAGCGCACCCGCGAGGGCAACGACTTCTACCACGAGATGAAGGAGTCCAACGTTCTCGACAAGGTCGCCCTGGTGTACGGCCAGATGAACGAGCCCCCCGGCAACCGCCTGCGCGTCGCGCTGACCGGCCTCACCATGGCCGAGCACTTCCGCGACGAAGGCCGCGACGTGCTGCTGTTCGTCGACAACATCTACCGCTTCACCCTGGCCGGCACCGAAGTGTCCGCGCTGCTGGGCCGCATGCCCTCCGCCGTGGGCTACCAGCCGACGCTGGCCGAGGAAATGGGCCGCCTGCAGGAGCGCATCACCTCCACCAAGACCGGCTCGATCACCTCGATCCAGGCTGTGTACGTGCCGGCGGACGACCTGACCGACCCGTCGCCCGCCACCACCTTCGGCCACCTCGACGCCACGGTCGTACTCTCGCGCGACATCGCCGCGCTGGGCATCTACCCCGCCGTCGACCCGCTGGATTCCACCAGCCGCCAGATCGACCCCAACGTCGTCGGCGAGGAGCACTACTCGACGACCCGTGCCGTGCAGGCGACGCTCCAGCGCTACAAGGAACTGCGCGACATCATCGCCATCCTCGGCATGGACGAACTGGCCCCGGAAGACAAGCTCGTCGTCGGCCGCGCCCGCAAGATCCAGCGCTTCCTCTCGCAGCCCTTCTTCGTCGCCGAAGTGTTCACCGGTTCCGCCGGCAAGTACGTGCCGCTGAAGGAAACCATCCGCGGCTTCAAGATGATCGTCAATGGCGAGTGCGACGCCCTGCCCGAGCAGGCCTTCTACATGATCGGCACCATCGACGAAGCCTTCGAGAAGGCCAAGACGCTGCAGTAATGTTTTGCCCCTCCCCCTCTCCCGACAACGGGAGAGGGCCGGGGTGAGGGAAGGAAACCATGGCAATGACCGTACACGTCGACATCGTCAGCGCGGAAGAGTCCATCTTCTCGGGACTGGCGGAGTTCGTCGTTCTCCCGGGCGAAGCCGGCGAGCTGGGCATCATGCCCGGCCACACGCCGCTGCTCACCCGCATCAAGCCGGGCGTCGTCCGCGTCAAGACGCAGGACGGCCACGAAGAGCTCGTCTTCGTCGCCGGCGGCATGCTCGAAGTGCAGCCCAACCTCGTCACCGTGCTGGCCGACACCGCCATCCGCGGCAAGGACCTCGACGAAGCCAAGGCCCTCGACGCCAAGAAGAAGGCCGAGGAAGCCCTGCAGAACAAGACCTCGCAACTCGAGTACGCCAAGGCCCAGGCCGAACTGGCCGAAGCCATCGCCCAACTCGCCGCCATCCAGAAACTGCGCAAGCCGCGGCACTGAGCGACATCACGCTTCAAAACGAAAGGGCAGCTCAGGCTGCCCTTTTGCTTTACCCCCTCGCCCCTCCGGGGAGAGGGTTGGGGAGAGGGGCAAAATTCCAGACATGGCCTGGCTGCTTGAAGGGCGTGTTTGGCGCGCCTATACTTCGCCCCATGCTGATGACGAAAGCAGCCCAAACGGACTTCCGCGAAACCCCCCTCTACACCGCCGCCGAGGCGGCGCACTACCTGCGCGTTCCCGTCTCGACGGTGCGGGCCTGGGCCTTTGGCCAGGGTCAGCGCAAGGATGGCGGACGCAAGTTCAAACCGGTGATCGCCTTGGCAAACCGCCAGGGCAGGCTGCTCTCGTTCATCAACCTGGTCGAGCTGTTCGTGCTCTCCGCGATCCGCCGCCGGCATGGCGTGGCCCTGCCGCAGGTGCGCAAGGCGCTGGATTACCTGAAAAAGAGCTTTCCCTCGCCGCATCCGCTCGCGGACAATGAGTTTCAGACCAATGGCGTCGACCTCTTCGTTGAGAAATTCGGCGAGTACCTCAATCTGTTGCGTGAAGGCCAGATCGAGATCAGGGGGCTGATCGAGGCCCGTCTGCGCTGCGTCATGCGCGACGAGGCGGGCATGCCGCTCAAGCTGTATCTCTCCCCGCGCGCCGACAACGAGCGCGGCATCGTGGTGATCGATCCGCGCCTCGGCTTCGGCCGGCCGGTCATCGAGGGCACCGGCATCCGCACCGAAGTCATCGTCGGCCGCTTCAGCGCCGGCGAGACGATCGACTCGATCGCCGATGACTACGGCCGCTCGCGCGCCGAAATCGAGGAAATCGTCCGCAGCGAACTGCCGCTCGCCGCGTGACGCCGAAGCCCTCCGGCGACCTCGTCTTCTTCATCGACCGCAGTCTCGGCCGCAAGCAGGTGGCGCAGGCCCTGCGCGGGGCTGGCGCAACGGTGGAAGTGCACGACGATCATTTTCCTCAAACCACCCCCGATGTCGACTGGCTGGCCGAAGTCGGCCGGCGCGGCTGGGTGGTGCTCTCCAAGGACGAGCGCATCCGCCGCAACCGCATCGAGCGCGCTGCGCTCGATGCCGCGCGCGTCCGGGCCTTCTTCCTGACGCAGCAGGACATCACCGGGCAGGAGATGGCGGAGCTTTTCAACAGCGCCCTCCTGGGCATGACCAGGCGGGCCGTTTCCGAACCCGCGCCCTTCATCTTCACGGTCTCACGCAGCGGTAAGTTTTCGCGGGTCAAGTAATCTCGCGGGTGGTCTGCCGCCGTGCTGGGCGGACTCACTTTTGCGCATATCTCGTGCGCTACACAGAGGTGGGATTTGGCGTAAGGCTTTCTACAGAATGGCTGGTCGATGATGATAAGCTGAGGGTGATGCAGTCATCATCGAATGGAAACATGGCCTTACCTGACGGACTATACGACCTGCTTTTGACCGAAGGAATTGCGGCCAAGCTTGTCAAGGAACACGCCGAAATCCGGGACATCCGAGATGGTGCATCCGAATTTCTGGTCGATGCATTGGCTCGTCAGTTGGTTGGCATTCTCGAAGACTTGTCGGGCGATGGGAATGAAAAGCTGCGCCGACAGCTTGAGCTAGTGAATGGCCTATTGGTTACCTTGCGGCAGACGATTGAATCAGAGGGTGGCAATGGGGTCTCTGCCCAAGTCGTTGACCTTATATCTCAGCCAGCGCGCTTGCTGAAGGCCGTTCAGCGCGATCAACAGTTTCAAACGCCGCCAGAAGTTGGTTTATCTGCGCCTTGGCTTTTCACTGCAGGCAAAGGTTCTCCTTCGTTACTACAGGAAATCCGGCGCGAACTAGCATCCGCCGATCAGATAGACATTCTGGTGAGCTTCATCACCGTTTCCGGCGTGCGCAAGCTGCAAGACGTATTGCAGCAGATTACGGCACTATCGGCGGACGGCAAGGTGCCGACCCGCATTCGCATTCTGACCACGACCTACACGGGCGCCACGGAGGCACGTGCTCTCGATGAGCTTGCGCGTCTGCCTGGTTGCGAGGTGCGGGTTTCGCTCGACGGGCGGCGTACTCGCCTGCATGCCAAGGCATGGATTTTTCAGCGCAACACAGGTTTCGGTTCGGCCTACGTCGGCAGCGCGAACCTGTCCGGCGCTGCATTGACGGGCGGGCTGGAGTGGACGGTGAAGCTGACGCAGCGCTCGCAGGAGGCGCTGTTTGCGCGGGCCAACGCACACTTCGAAACGTTGTGGGAGGACAACGAGTTCCAGCGCTACGATCCGGAGAATGCAGACCATCGTCATGCACTCGCAGTCGCGCTCGGCCGTGAGGCCGGCGACTCGCTCACAGTTATTCCCAGCTTCTTCGATCTGCAGCCCAAGACCTACCAGCAGGACATGCTGGAACAACTCGCGGCAGAGCGGGCGCACGGGCGATACCGCAATCTCGTCGTGGCGGCGACAGGTACCGGCAAGACTGTTGTAGCGGCCTTCGATTATCGAAATACCTGCCGTAACGAAGGCGGCCGACCGCGGCTTCTGTTCGTAGCGCATCGCGAGGAGATTTTGCGTCAAGCGCTGCGCACGTACCGTGAGGTCCTGCGCGACCCCGATTTCGGCGAACTGCTTGCGGGCGGGTATCAGCCGGAGCGCGCTGACCATATCTTCGCCACGATCGACAGTTTGACGAGCCGGGATCTATTGACCACGTTCGGGGCTGAATACTGGCACACGGTTGTCGTCGACGAGTGTCACCGTCTTGCAGCTGATCGCTTCCATGCGTTTGTGACTGCAGTGCGTCCGCGCCTTCTCCTGGGGTTGACGGCAACCCCGGAGCGCAGCGATGGACAAGCAATCACAACGTACTTCGATCCGCGGCCCGATGGAAGCCCAGCCGTGGAGCTTCGCCTGTGGCACGCGCTCGATCTTCAGCTGCTTTCCCCGTTTGAGTACTACGCGTGTGACGATGCCACCGACTTTTCTGATGTGCCATGGGATCGCCCTGGCGAGCGGGAGGCGGTCGACAATCTTGTCACGGGTAACGATGTCCGCGCCAAACTTGTCGTCAACGAATGGCGACGTCTTGCGGCTGACCCACTTCGTTCGAAGGCCTTGGTGTTCTGTGTATCGGTGGCTCACGCCCAGTTCATGACGGATTGGCTTATTCGTGCAGGCATACCCGCCGCATGCGTGGTTGGCACTACGGCTGATGTAGAGCGACTCCGCGCGCCGCAGCGACTGCAGAATGGCGAGCTGAACGCCTTGGTGACGGTGGACCTCTACAACGAGGGAGTTGACCTGCCGTCGGTTGACACCTTGCTCCTGCTCCGGCCCACCCAAAGTCCGGTGTTGTTTCAGCAGCAGATTGGACGTGGGTTGCGTCTCTCTCCTGGAAAAGAGAGTTGCCTGATCCTTGACTTTGTTGGGCAGCAACGCGCTGATTTCCGCTTCGACCGGCTGTTATCGGGGCTGACTGGGTTGCCTCGCCGCGCCCTGACCGAAGGCGTCGAGCAGGGTTTTGGCAGTTTGCCACCGGGCTGCCATATTCACTTGCAGAAGCAAACGCGCGAGCAAGTGCTTAAAGGGTTGCGCAACCTGACGTTGCAGAACTGGCAAAGACTGCGAACCGAGCTGCAGTCATATGTAGCACTGCGGGGAAGAGCCTCGATCAGGCTGGCAGAATTCTTGCACGACCAGGCTCTGGAGTTGGAGGATGTTTACCGATCCAGCGGACGCAGCGGCTGGACCGCGCTGAAGGGTGATGTCGGCATGATCGCGTCGGAACCCGGGCCGGAAGAGGACTACTTTACTCGGCGATTTGGAGACCTCCTTCACGTGGATGACCCGAAGCGGCTCGATTTGCTGCAGAACATTGGGGAGTCTGGTGCCCGGATGGATCAAATGTCGCCAGAGACAGTGCTTTCTTCGCAAATGCTGGCCTATCAGGTCGACGGTCGGCATGATCAGGCGGCAGATCACAGTGCCTTCCTCGCACGATTAGAAATGCATCCTCTTATTTGCGATGAACTTGCCGAGCTGGCCGGCCTTCTTCAGACCCGAAACACCTTGCCTTTCATAAGTGTCACTGGGCTCGAAGACACGCCGCTATGTCTTCATGCTGCGTACGGGGTTAGAGAAATCCTGACAGCTGTTGGTTGGCTAACTGCCACACGACGCGCACCGTTTCAAGCTGGTGTTTTGCCGCTGATCGAACGAAAAACTGAACTACTTTTTGTCACTCTTGATAAGAGCGAGGGATATCACGATCGGATTGCTTACCACGACTACGCAATCAGCGCCGACCGCTTCCATTGGCAGACGCAGAACAGCGCGGGCCCCGATACGATGAGCGGCCGCCGTTACCTGGAAAGCCCTGGAAACGGCTGGCAATTCCAACTGTTCGTGCGTGTCCGTAAGGGCGATGCTTACCGGGCATGTGGTCGGGTATCACTGGAAAAGGCCGAAGGGGATCGCCCGATGAGTTTGATCTGGCGTATGGAGATACCACTACCAGCGCGATTGTTCCGTGAGTTCAGCGTCCTGCGAGGCATGTGATTTCGACTTAGCACCTTCGTCGGCGCCGTGCCGCAGAGACTGACTTTTCCCTCAGACCCCCAGCAGCCGGCGCTCCCGCAGCGTTAGCATGCCGCGCCGATCATCCGTGACCCGGTAGACCACGCGGTAGGGCTTGAAGCGGGTTTCGCGGAATTCGCGGATGCCGAGTGCGTGGAATTCGCGCAGGAAGGCGCCGCGCTCGGGAAAAAGGCGCGCGCGGCGTCTTCGGTGAGGAAGACCTCGAAGCGCATCAGCCCCGCGCCTTCCTGCGGCGCAGGCGCCTGACGGCCTACGATGCCGGCACGACCTTGCCTTCCTCGATCTGCCGGGTGCCCAGGGCGAGGATCTTGAGGAGCGCCATCGTCTCCTGCGCCTCTTCGTAGGTGGCGACGTCCTGCATGACCGCCTTGGCTTCGCCGTTCTGGGTGATGACCAGGTGTTCGCGCCGCTCGGCGAGCTCGCGGATGATTTTCGCCGCGTTGGATTTTACGTAGCTGATGGGCTTGATGCGGGTGGTGTATTTCATGGCGTCTCCTTGCGGTCGGTCGGACCGAACATAGTCCGTATTCGGTCCTGCCGGAAGCGATTGCCGCCGTGTTGCGGGGGCTGACTTTCCGCTGGGAATCAGCCGGGACGTTCTACGCCGCCTGCTTGATCAGGGATTCCGCCGGAATGCCCAGCCCCTTGTGCAGCTTCCAGGCCATGGCCAGGGTCAGCGGGCGCTTGTGGTTGAGCACTTCGTACACCCGGTTCGGCCGGCCGATGTAGGGCACCAGGTCCTTGACGGCGAGGTTGCGCTGCTCCATGACGAACTTGATGGCTTCCACCGGATCGGGCAGGTCGAGCGGGAAATGTCTGGCTTCGTAGGCTTCGACCAGGGTGACCAGAACGTCCAGCCGGTCGCCCTCGGGCGTGTTGCGCTTCGCCGTCATCAGACGCTCGATTTCCACGAGCGCCGCTTCGTAGTCGCGTTTGGTCCTGATCGGTTTGATGTCCATTCGAATGCCTCGCTTGCCTATATCGTCTGCGCGTCGATTGCGTCGTACTGCCGATGCGTGCCGATGAATCTGACGTAAACGACCCGGTAGGGGTAGTTGATCCAGACCACGATCCGGTACTTGTTGCCGCCGATGTTGAACACCGCGCGGCCGTCCTTCAGGATGCTGGCGCTGCCGATCTCGCGCTTCACGTCGGCCGGCGACGCCCAGTCCGCCCCGAGCACCTGCCGGTACCACGCCAGCGCCGGCTCGCGCGCATCATCGTGCTTCCCGATGAATTGCTTGATCGTGCGCAGGGCTATGACACGCATGGAATGCAGCATAGTCCCAAGTCGGGACTATGGCAAGGGCCGCTGCCGCCTGCGCGGGCGTTCGGGTAGGTCCATTCAGGCCGCCAGCTTCGCGCTGGCCAGCCGGTTCAGGCTGACGCCCTGCTCGGCGGCCTGGATGGCGAGCGAGCGATGGACTTCCGGCGGAATGCGCACTCGGAACTCGCCGCTGTAGTGCTTCTCCGCCAGCGGCACGGGAACGGTTTCGCCGGAGGCCTGCATGTCGGCCACCGCTTCGGCGACCATCTGGCGGATGCCCTTCAAGGCGGCTTCGGGTGTTTTCGCCAGCCAGGACAGCGACGGGAATTCGGCGCACAGGCCGACGTGCTCGCCGTCCTCGGCGGACCAGGTGACGCGATAGGTGTAGTGAGCAGCGCTCATTATGCCGAGGATGGTACCAATAGTGACACCACAGTACAAGCTTGCCAGCATTGTCTTGCAGGGATCGGAGTTAATTGACAATACATTGACTTATTGGTATTTTCGCTTTTCGCGAAATGCGAAATCGAGAAAGCAGCCATGCGCCGACCCGTCAATCGCCAGCCTGCACTGAAGCCGCAGGATTTCTATCTCCTCCTGGCGCTTGTCGCCATGAGGGGAGAGAGCCTGACCTATCCCGAATTGGCCGCCCTGACCGGGTTGTCGATGTCCGAGGTTCATGGCGCCCTCAAGCGCGCCGAGCAGGCACGGCTGCTGGCGTTCATCGACAAGCGGCCATCCATCATCACGCCATCGTTCAAGGAGTTTCTGCTGCATGGCGCGCGCTATGCCTTTCCGGCAGCGCGGGGCGCGATGGTGGGCGGCGTGCCCACGTCATACGCCGCGCCACCGCTCGACAAGCTGATCGTGCCGTCCAGCGATCCGCCGCCTGTGTGGCCGCATGAAGAGGGCAAGGCGCGGGGCATTGCGCTGTTTCCCCTGTACCCGAGTGCGCCGGCTTCCGCCCTGCGCAACTCCGCGCTCTACGAGAACCTGGCGCTGTTCGATGCCTTGCGCATGGGCAACGCGCGTGAGCGCAATCTGGCCGCGCAGCTCTTCGAGGAACGGCTGTCGGCCCCGCAATGAATCCGAACGATCCGAACCTGCAAAGGGTCGAGTTGGTCGCTAGGGCGCTGGGCGAGTTGTGCGACGAGCTGGTATTGGTCGGCGGTTGCGCGACCGGGCTGCTATTCACCTCGATTCAGGCGCCGCCGCCGCGGGCCACGTTCGATGTCGACCTCGTCGCGCAAGTGACGGCTCTTGCCGGCTACCATGCCCTGGAGGCACGCTTCGCCGAGCGCGGCTTCATGCGCGACATGTCGCAGGATGCGCCGATCTGCCGCTGGCGCTTCGGCGGCGTGGCGGTGGACCTGATGCCGACCGACGAGCGCGTCCTCGGCTTTTCGAATCGCTGGTATCCCCTGGCCACTGCCACTGCGGTGGCGACGACGCTGCCCAGCGGCAGGCGGATTCGGCTGATTTCGGCGCCGGCCTTCCTGGCGACGAAATTCGAGGCGTTTGCGCAACGCGGCGGCAGGGACATCATGGCCAGCCACGATTTCGAGGACATCATCAACGTGCTGGACGGCCGCCCGGAAGTCGGGGCGGAAATTGCGGCGAGCGACGGGGAACTGGCTCGCTACCTGGCCGCGCGTTTCCGCGAGGTGCTGCAGCATCCGGAGTTCGAGAATACCCTGCCCGGCCTGGTCGTCTATGACGAACTGTACGGACAGCGCATCGAATCCGTGCGCCGACGCATCACCGACATCGCGAATGGCGACGCGAAATGAATCCGGCAACCGCGAGCCATCTTCCCCCGCTCGCAACAGTGAACAAGGCGCTGATGCGGAGGTGGTTGCGATTGTTTGTCCAACTGCCCCATGACAAAGTCGTTTTCGCATATTCGGATCCTTACTTGAGGAGTTCCAGATGAGACCAGCACTGACCGGCGCATCCCTGATTTTCACCGCCCTGTTCCAGTCGGCGCCCGCTGATGCACAGGACACGGCCGCCATGCAGAAGTGGGCCAAGGCCGAGATCGTGCATTACGAGGTGGTGGGGGAATTCTTCCAGAAGCATGTGCAGATTCCGCCCACGGATGCGGATCTCTACGCGGACGTGGCCGAGCGCGTGGCGCTGTCCTTCGACTGGAACAGGAAGAAGGGCGTGATCGTGGGCACGCCGACCATCCGGAACGATGCTGCGAAGGTGTCCAACCTCATGGGGATGGACAAGAAGTGCCCGACCGGCAAGCTGAACGGCCCCTACGAGCACTTCGATGTGGTGGAAATCCGGCAAGCCAGACCGAAGGAGGCGCTGGAACTGGTCGGCAAGCGCATCCATCCCGACACGATGGTGGCGGATTCCTGCGGCAGCAAGCTGCGCCTGTTCAAGGGCGCGACCGTGGCGGCAAAAGAATACATCGCTCCGCCCGATCCGCGGGCGCTGGCCATGGCCGGCATGACTCCCAAGGACGGCCCCATCACGGTGACGCCGGACGGCAAGTCCATCGTGACGAAGGCGCTCAACAACAACTGGGTCTGGACTTGCACGCCGACGGCGAAGTAGGCCGGCCGGCGGGGTGTCGGCCGTGTTGCGGGGACTGACTATGAGAAAGCCGCTCAGCCCTGTTTTTGCGGCTGCTTCGGCTGCCAGAGGGCGAGGGTGGCGCCGGTGGAGTCGATAAACACGCTCATCCAGCCGTAGTCGCCGACTTCCGTGACATCGAGGCAGATCGTGGCGCCGGGCCGGCGCGCCTTCTCGGTCATGGCGCGAATGTCGTCCACGCCGACGTAGGCCATCCAGCGCGGCGCTTCCTTGGGATCCGGGCTGGCGACCATGCCGCCGCCGCCGTGGATCATGGTGTAGCTGCCGCCCTGCGGCATGGGCATGATGTCCTGCAGCTTCCAGGCCATGTGATTGCTTCGCTTGCGATGTCGATGGGGTTCCCGGTCAGGACGCGCCGCTTGTCGGTGCGGCCTTTGGCGCCGGCGGCCGGACGCCGGCAAATCCGGTCAGACGTTGAAGCGGAAGTGCATGACATCGCCGTCCTGCACGACGTAGTCCTTGCCTTCCAGACGCATCTTGCCGGTCTCGCGCGCACCCGTTTCGCCCTTGCAGGCGATGAAATCGGCGAATGAAATTACTTCGGCGCGGATGAAGCCGCGCTCGAAATCGGTATGGATGGCGCCGGCCGCCTGCGGGGCGGTATCCCCGGTGTGAATGGTCCACGCCCGGACTTCCTTGACGCCGGCGGTGAAGTAGGTCTGCAGGCCGAGCAGTTGGTATCCGGCGCGGATGAGCCGGTTGAGGCCGGGCTCCTCCAGCCCCATGTCGGTCAGAAACACCGCCTTGTCCTCGTCGCCTAGATCGGCGATTTCCGCCTCCAGCGCCGCGCAGAAGGCCACCACCGGCGCCCGCTCCTTCGCCGCATGCGCTTCCACGGCGGCCAGCAGCGGATTGTCGGCGAAGCCCTTTTCGTCGACGTTGGCGGCATACAGGGTCGGCTTGGCCGTGATCAGGCAGAAGGACTTGAGGTTGGCCTTCTCCTCCTTCGACAAGTCGAGCGCGCGCACCGGTCTGGCTTCGTTCAGCTGGGCGACGCACTTTTCGAGCGCCGCCACCAGCAGCTTTGCCTCCTTGTCGCCGGCCTGGGCCGGCTTGCGATAGCGCGCCAGCGCCTTTTCCACCGTCGCCAGATCGGCCAGCGCCAGCTCGGTCTCGATGGTTTCGATGTCGGAGAGCGGTTTCACCTCGCCGGAAACATGCACGATGTTCTCGTTGTGGAAACAGCGCACGACATGGACGATGGCGTCGGTCTCGCGGATGTTGGCGAGGAACTGGTTGCCCAATCCTTCGCCCTTGCTCGCGCCCGCCACCAGGCCGGCGATGTCGACGAACTCCACCGTCGCCGGTAGCACGCGCTGCGGCTTGACGATGGCCGCCAGCCGGGCCAGCCGCGCATCGGGCACCTCGACGACGCCGATGTTCGGCTCGATGGTGCAGAAGGGATAGTTTTCCGCAGCGATGCCCGATTTGGTGAGGGCGTTGAACAGGGTGGACTTGCCGACGTTGGGCAGGCCGACGATGCCGCACTTCAGGCTCATGGATTTCCTTTGGCGTTCAGTTGTTGCATGGCCGCGGGGTACTCGCCGCGCGCGATCAGCGGCCAGTGATCGAGGGCGCGATCGAGTGCGGCGTCGATCTGCGCGCGCTCCTCGCTGCGCGGCTTCTTCAGGACGTAATCGACCACCTGGTTGCGGTCCCCCGGGTGGCCGATGCCGATGCGCAGGCGCCAGAAATCCTGTGTGCCGAGGTGCGCGGCGATGTCCTTCAGGCCGTTGTGACCGCCCAGCCCGCCGCCGAATTTCAGGCGCAGCGCTCCGGGCGGCAGGTCGAGCTCGTCGTGCAGCACCAGCACCCCTGCGGGCGGAATGCGATGGAAGCGCGCCAGTGCAGACACCGCCTGTCCGGAGCAGTTCATGAAGGTCTGCGGCAGCAGCAGCCAGACTTGCCCGGGCGAGCGGCCGGCAAGGCCGTGGAAGCGCGGCTCGCGCCGCAGCTGCGCGCCGAGTTTCGTCGCCAGCCGCTCGCACAGCCAGAAGCCCGCATTATGGCGGGTGTCTGCGTACTCGGCGCCCGGATTGCCGAGGCCGACGATGAGGCGCGGCGCGGCCACGAGGGAAGCGGGACGTCGCGGCGGCGGCCGCCGCCGCAGACGCGCTTACTTCTTCTCGGGCTGCTTGGCCGGCTCGGCAGCCGCGGCCGCCGGGGCGGCGGCCTGCTCGCCGGCGGCCAGTTCGGCTTCGGTGGTGCCGCGCGGCACGGTGATGGTGGCCACCACGGGGTTCTCGCCCCGGTGCAGCACCGTCTCGACGCCCTTGGGCAGCTTGAGGTCCTTGGCGTGCACGGAGTGGCCGACGGCGACATCCTTCATGTCCACCTCGATGAACTCGGGCAGGTCGGCAGGCAGGCAGCTGACGTTCAGCTCGTTGAGCACGTGGCTGACCACGCCGCCCTGCAGCTTGACGCCGGGGGCGATGTCGGCGTTCACGAAATGCAGCGGCACCTTCATGTGGATCTTCCGGTCGGCGGCGACGCGCTGGAAATCGATGTGCTGCACCTGTGGCTTGTAGGCGTGCATTTGGTAGTCGCGCAGCAGCACCTGCTGCTTCTGGCCGTCCAGGCTCATGGTCAGGATGGAGGCGTGAAACGCTTCCTGCTTGAGGCTGTGGAAGAGGGCGTTGTGATCCAGCTCGATCGGCAGGGCCGCCTTCTCCCCGCCGTAGAGAATGCCGGGCACCTTGCCCGCGCGACGCAGGCGGCGGCTCGCTCCGGTGCCCTGCAGATCGCGCTTGTTCGCGATGATTTCGATCTTCATATGTGATTGCTCCAGTAGAAAAAACCCCGGCCGCGACCAGCCGGGGGGTTGAAAAATCATTCCATGAACAGCGAGGACACCGACTCCTCGTTGCTGATGCGCAGCATCGTTTCGGCCATCAGCTCGGCAATCGAGATCTGCCTGATGCGTGCACAGCCGCGCGCGTCCTCGCTGAGCGGGATGGTGTCGGTCACCACCAGTTCGTCCAGCACCGATTCCCCGATGCGCTGCACAGCGCTGCCGGAAAGCACCGGGTGGGTGCAATAGGCCAGCACCTTGGCGGCGCCGTGGTCCTTCAGCGCTTGCGCCGCCTTGCACAGCGTGCCGGCGGTATCCACCATGTCGTCCATGATGACGCAGGTGCGGCCGTCGACCTCGCCGATGATGTTCATCACTTCCGAGACGTTGGCCTTCGGACGGCGCTTGTCGATGATGGCGAGGTCCGATTCGAGCCGCTTCGCCAGCGCCCGCGCCCGCACCACGCCGCCGACGTCGGGCGAGACGACCAGCAGTTCCTTGTGCTGGTTTTTCCAGATGTCGCCGAGCAGGATCGGCGCCGCATAGACGTTGTCCACCGGGATGTCGAAAAAGCCCTGTATCTGGTCGGCGTGCAGGTCCACCGTCAGCACGCGGTCGACGCCGGCGGCCTGCAGCATGTTGGCCACCACCTTGGCCGAAATCGCCACGCGCGCCGAGCGCGGCCGGCGGTCCTGCCGCGAGTAGCCCATGTAAGGGATTGCCGCCGTGACGCGCCCGGCCGAGGAGCGCTTCAGCGCGTCGACCATGATGATGAGTTCCATCAGGTTGTCGTTGGTCGGCGCGCAGGTCGACTGCAGGATGAAGCAGTCCTTGCCGCGGACGTTCTCCATGATCTCGACGTTGACCTCGCCGTCGGAGAAGCGGCCGACCGTGGCGCGGCCGAGCGAGATGTTCAGGCGCCTGACGACGTCGGCGGCGAGCTTGGGGTTGGCGTTCCCCGTGAAGACCATCAGGCTGTCGTAGGCCATGCGTGCCTCTTGGACGAATCCGTATCCGCAAACGATGCGGGCAGGTGACTCACCTGCCCGCTTGTTCAATTTGGCTGGGGAGGAAGGATTCGAACCTTCGCATGCCGGAATCAAAATCCGGTGCCTTAACCAACTTGGCGACTCCCCAAAAACCCTCAGTCAGCGAGCAGCCGCAGGGGGTGTTCGTCCAGGCCCCGCGCCACCCAGCCAGTCAGGCCTTCCGGCATTTGCGCCAGCACGGTACGCGCATCCTGCTCGACGGCAAATGGGGCGAAAACGCAGGCGCCGGAACCGGTCATGCGCGCTTCGGCATGCTGTCTCAACCAGCCCAGCGCCCGCGCCACCGCCGGGTAGCGTTCGCACACGACGGGTTCGAGATCGTTCCGGCCGTACAGGCCCTCCCGGTTCGCACCCCAACCCGCTGAAAAGTCCGCCATTTTGATGACTTTCGTATCGCGTGTCAAATTCGGCGCGGCGAAGATTTCGCCTGTGGGGACGTGGACGGCGGGCTCGACGACGAGGTACCAGGCCGGGGGCACATCCACCGGCCGGAAGCGTTCGCCGACCCCCTCGACGAAGGCGCTGCGGCCGTAAATGAAGAACGGCACGTCGGCGCCCAGCCGCAGGCCCAGTGCCTGCAGACGCGCGCGCGGCCAGTCCAGCCCCCAGAGGCGGTTCAGCGCCAGCAGCACGGTGGCGGCGTCCGAGCTGCCGCCGCCCAGGCCGCCGCCCAGCGGCAGGCGCTTATCCAGTTCGATCTCGACGCCCTGCGCGCAGCCTGCCGCCTCCTGCAGCAGGCGTGCAGCGCGAAGGCACAGGTCGCTCTCTTCGGCCACGTCCGCCAGCGGCCTGGCGCGAAGGATGCGGCCGTCCGGTCTGGGCGAGAAGCGCAGCGTGTCGCCGCGATCGACCAGCCGGAACAGCGACTGCAGCAGGTGGTAGCCGTCGGCGCGCCGGCCGATGACGTGCAGGAAGAGGTTGAGCTTGGCCGGCGCCGGGCAGTCGCGCCCCCAGCCGATCACGGCGACACCGTCCAGCGGTCGATTACCAGCCGCACCTCGATGTCGCCGCGCCGGGCCCGAAGCAGGGCCGGCAAGGCTTCCGGCGACTCGTCTTCGTAGCGAAGGTATTCGATGGCCCAGCCCTGCTCGGCCAGGCTGCTGAGCCGGCCCGCGGCATCGGCGCTGGCCGTGCCCCCGAAAGCGGCGCGGCCGAGCACCCAGCGTCCCAGGCCGGTGATCGGCAGCCGCGAACCGAACACCTGTTCGGACAGGCTCTCCATGTCCGCTGCGGCGTACTGCTTGCGCTCCGCCGTTTCCAGAAGCGCCGCGCCGCCTCCGGCCGTCAGCCGGGCCAGACCCTGACCGAGCGGGCCGCTGAGGACGATCTCGTCGGTCTGGCGGTCGTGGCGCCATTCGATGCCGGCGGAAAAACGCTCGCCGGCCCGGCTGACGACGATGCGTCCTTCGAGGGCGAACGCTTCGACGCTCGCGCGCGCCGGACGGTCGGCGGGCGTTGCGGGCCCCAGCGTGACGCATCCCGCCGTCAGCGCTATCAAAACGGCGAGGAACAGGCGACGCATCAGGGGGCGAAGCGCTTGATGACCTCGACCAGCACCTCGTTGCCGGGATGAACCTGGGCCGCCTCCTGCCAGGTCCTTCTCGCCTCGTCGCGGCGGCCGAGCACCCACAGCACTTCACCCAGATGGGCGGCGATCTCCGGGTCCGGCCGGATCGAATGGGCGCGCTGCAGGTGGCTCAGGGCGCCCGCCGGGTCGCCCTTTCGGTAGAGCACCCAGCCCATGCTGTCGATGATGAAGGGATCGTCGGGCGAGAGCTGGAGCGCCTTGAAGATCAGCTGTTCCGCCTCGGCCAGCCGCTGGTTGCGCTCGGCCAGGGAATAGCCGAGCGCATTGTAGGCATGGGCATGGTCCGGCCTGAGCTGGATCAGCTTGCGCAAATTGACCTCCAGCACGTCGTGCCGGCCGAGCTTCTCCGCCATCAGCGCCGACTCGTAGAGCAACTCGGGCTGTTCCGGCTGCGCGGCGAGCTGGCCGGCGAGCAGATCGTAGGCCTCCTGCGTCCTGCCGCCGTCCCGCAGGAGCTGACTTTCCGCCAGCAACAGCTGGATGCGCTCGCCCTGGCCCGGCACGCGCGTCTCCTGCAAATGACGGCGGCCCGCATCGAGCTTGCCCTGTCTGGCCAGCAGCTGCGCGATGCGCAGCTGCGCCGCCAGGTACTGCTCTCCGGGCGCGATCTCGGCATAGCGGCGCAGCGCCTCGTCGTGCTGCTTGCGCTCCTCGGCGATCTGGCCAAGATAGAGCCGCACCGTATCGATTTCGGCGAAGTTGCGGTCGAGCAGTTTCCTGAAGTTGTCTTCTGCCGTCGTCCAGTCCGACAACTGCATGGACAACACGGCGACGGCATAGATGACGTCGGCGTTGCCGGGGAAGTCGCCGAGCAGGCGCTGGAATTCGGTGCGCGCCTGGGGAAACTTGCGCGCCCCGACCAGGCTGCGCGCGTACTGCAGCCGCACTTCGCGCGCCTGCGGATGGCCGGCGAGATGGCTGCGCAGCGTCTCGATCGCCGCCTCGGGCGAGTCGGCGCGCTGCAACTGTGCCTTGAGCATGACGGCAGCGTCCCAGCCCGGCCGCATGGCCAGGGCCTTGTCGGCCTCCGCGATGCCGCGTGGCCATTCCGCCGCGTTCAGCGCGGCCTGGGCGCGCGCGAAATGCGCCTCCGCCATGCCGACATAGGGCAGCGTGAGCTGCTCGACCAAGGCCAGCACGGCCCGCTTGTCCGGATAGCGGGCGAACAGCCGGTTCAGCCGCAGCAGGCCGTCACCCAGGTTGCCGCCCTCCTGCTCCAGCAGCTTGGCAACATGGGGCTGCAGCTCGTCGAGGCGGTTGGCGCTGACCAGCAGGCCGGCCATCATCTGGCGCGCCTGCGCGGATTCCGGATCGAGCTCCACCCACAGGCGGGTTGCCTGCACGGCCTGTTCCAGGTTGCGGCCGTGCAGGGCCATCTCGGCCGCACGCCGGGCCAGGCGCGGATCGCGGGTCGAGCGCGCAAGGTCCAGGTAAGCCGAGGCCGACAGGCCGAGGTTGCCGCGCTGGCCGGCGATTTCTGCCAGCAGGGTCTGGTAGAGGATCTGCCCGGTCAATTCCCGGTTGGGCAGGTTCTCGGCGCGTTCCTTCGGTGCTGCAGCGGGCGGCGTTTCGGCCGCAGGCTGGACAGGCGCCTGGGCGCACGCCGCCAGCACGAGCGGAATGACCAAGGCAAGCGGGAACATCGGGGGACGGCGCGATCCGGTCATGTCGGGGAAAAAGCGGCGGGGCGTAGAATCATTCGTGCGGCTCATGTTAGGGGGTTTTGTCTCCCCCGGCAAGCGAGTCCGGACCGAGCACGCATCGATACGCCATGCCCGAACTGCCCGAAGTCGAAGTCACCCGCCGCGGCCTGCTGGCGGACCTGCTTGGCCGCCGGATCGCCGCTGTCGAGGCGCGCTGCACGGCGCTGCGCTACCCCTTGCCGCGCCGGCTTGCCGGCTTGCTCGGCAAGCAAATCCTGCGCGGCATCGACCGTCGCGGCAAGTACCTGCTGTTCCGCATCGGGCAGGGCACGCTGCTGGTGCATCTGGGCATGTCGGGCAGCCTGCGCCTGGTGACCGCCGCCGAACCGCCGGGCCGGCACGACCATCTCGACCTCGTTTTCGGCGACAGGACCCTGCGCCTGCGCGACCCGCGCCGCTTCGGCGCCGTGCTGTGGATCGAGGGCGCCGCCGCCGCCCACCCGCTGCTCGCCTCGCTCGGCATCGAACCGCTCTCCGACGCCTTCGACGGCGCCTGGCTTCGTGCCGCCGCGCGCGGCCGCGCCTTGGCGGTCAAGCCCTTCATCATGGACAGCCGACTCATCGTCGGTGTCGGCAACATCTACGCCTCGGAAAGCCTGTTTCGCGCCCGAATCGACCCGCGCACCCCGGCCGGGCGCCTTTCGCTCGCCCGGTGTGCGCGGCTCGCCGAGGCCATCAAGGCCACACTCGAAGCCGCCCTGGCCGCCGGCGGCAGCACCCTGCGCGACTTCATCCACGGCCATGGCGCCAGCGGCTGCTTCCAGCAGCAGCACGGCGTCTATGGCCGCGAGGGCGAGCCCTGCCGCGTCTGCGGCGCCAGGGTGCGAGCCTTGCGGCTCGGTCAGCGCTCCACCTTTTTCTGTCCGCGCTGCCAGCGCTGACGAACGGCCGGAAATAGCCTCCGAGTTGCATCGGTTTCGCAAGCTTGTGTGCTAAATTGGCGTTTTAGAAGTACTTTTCGGAGCGCAACGATGGGACTCGTCCAGCACTTTTCTGCCTACAGCAGGTGGCGCGAAGCTGTCTCCGGGAACCTGCTCGCCCTGCATGGCTGGCTCGCCGAGAACGAACTGAGCGATGCGCAGAGCGAGCTGCGCCTGCAGCAGCTGCTCGAGCGCCTGCGCGAGGACAAGCTGATCATCGCCTTCGTTGCGGAGTTCTCGCGCGGCAAGTCGGAACTGATCAACGCCATTTTTTTCGGCGATTACGGAAACCGCATCCTGCCATCGACGGCCGGCCGCACCACCATGTGCCCGACCGAGCTGTTGTTCGAGGCCGGCAAGCCGCCAGCGATCGAGCTGCTGCCCATCGAGACGCGCGCGAGCAACGCCAGCGTGGCCGAGTTCAAGCGCTTCCCCGAGGAATGGCGCGTCGTTCCGCTCGATACCGGATCGGCGGAAGCCATGCATTCGGCGCTCGCTCGCGTCAGCGAGCAAAAGCGCGTCGCCCAGGAGCACGCCGCCAAGCTCGGCTTCGCCCTCTCGGCCGACGGCAAGGATGGCCTCCGGCCGGATGCCGAGGGCCTGGTGGAAATTCCCTGCTGGCGCCACGCCGTCATCAATTTCCCCCATCCGCTGCTCGAGCAGGGACTGGTGATCCTCGACACGCCGGGCCTGAACGCCATCGGCGCCGAGCCGGAGCTGACGCTGTCGCAGCTGCCCAGCGCCCACGCCATTCTGTTCATCCTGGCCGCCGATACCGGCGTGACCCAGTCCGACCTCGCCGTCTGGCGCGACCATGTCAACGGCGCGCGCACCCGGCAGAAGGGCCGCATCGCCGTGCTCAACAAGATCGACGGGCTGTGGGACGGCATCCGCAGCGAGGCCGAGATCGATGCGGAGATCGCGCGCCAGGTGCGCAGCACCGCCGATACGCTCGAGCTGGACCCCGGCCATATCTACCCCGTTTCGGCGCAGAAGGGGCTGCTCGCCAAGATCCAGCGGAACACCGAGCTGCTGGCCAGAAGCCGCCTGCTGGCGCTGGAGCAGGCGCTCACCACCGAGCTGATCCCGGCCAAGCAGGACATCGTGCGCGACAACACCGGGAGCGAGGCGGCGGACCTCGTCTCGCGCACCCTGACGCTCCTGCAGACGCGTCGGCACGGCATCGCCGAGCAGCTGGCCGAACTGACCGACCTGCGCGGCAAGAACCAGAACGTCATCGAGTACATGATGCGCAAGGTGAAGAGCGAAAAGGACGAGTTCGAACGCGGCCTGCAGCGCTACTACGCCGTGCGCAGCGTCTTCTCGCAGCTCACCAACAACCTCTATTCGCACCTCGGCATGGATGCCCTGCGCGAGGAGACGCGGCACACGCGGGAGTTGATGCTGGAGGCCGCCTTCACGAAGAGCCTGCGCGACGCGATGAGGAACTTCTTCCGCCACGTCCGCCTCAACCTGGAGAAGTCGGCCGGCGAGATCGCCGAGATCACCAGGATGATGGAGGCGATGTACGAGCGCTTCTCGACCGAGCACGGCATGAAGCTGGCGCCGCCGGCGCCGTTCTCGCTGCTGCGCCACGAAAAGGAGATCGACCGGCTTGAGAAGGGCTTCAACGCCCATTTCAACACGCTGCTCAACATGGTGACCCATGCCAAGCGCGGGCTCACCCAGCGCTTCTTCGAAACCGTGGCGATGCAGGTGCGCCGCACCTTCGAGCTGATCAACCGCGATGCCGACCATTGGCTGCGCGCCGTCATGTCGCCGCTGGAAATCCAGGTGCGCGAATACCAGCTCCAGCTGAAGCGCCGGCTGGAAAGCGTCAAGCGCATCCACCAGGCCACCGAAACGCTGGAAGACCGGGTGCGCGAACTGGCGCAGATGCAGGCCGCGCTCGACACGCAACTGGCGGAACTGGGCGGCCTGGCCGCGACGCTGCAGTCAACCCTGCATGCCGAGGCGGCGGAGGCGCCCGCCGGTCTTGCCGCGGCGGCGGCCTGAAACTCACCGCCCAGCGGAGGCGGAAGGCCGGCTTACGCCTTGGCGGCGGTCAGCTTCAGGAATTTCTGCTGCAGCTGGTCCTTGTCCTCGGCGCGCTCCGGATTGAGCACGATGCAGTCCACCGGGCACACCTCGACGCACTGCGGCGTGTCGTAGTGACCGACGCATTCGGTGCACTTGTTCGGGTCGATCTCGTAGATCTCCTCGCCCTGCGAGATGGCGCCGTTGGGGCACTCGGGCTCGCACACGTCGCAGTTGATGCATTCGTCGGTGATCATCAAAGCCATTTTGCTGTCCTCACTTGCTTGAAATCCTTTGCTTCAGCCGCTCATGCACGAGCGGCTGGACGAACTTGCCCACGTCGCCGCCGAGGCTGGCGATCTCGCGCACCATCGTCGCGGAAATGAACTGGTACTTCTCGGCCGGCGTCAGGAACACCGTTTCGACGTCCGGGTTCAGGCTGCGGTTCATGCCGGCCATCTGGAATTCGTATTCGAAGTCGGACACCGCGCGCAGGCCGCGCAGGATGATGCGCGCCTGCTGGCGCCGCAGGAAATCCATCAGCAGCCCGTCGAAGCCCTCGACGCGCACGTTGGCGTAGGGGGCCAGCAATTCGCGCGCCATGGCGACGCGCTCATCGAGCGTGAAGAAGGGGCGCTTGCCGCGGCTGTCGGCCACGGCCACCACCACTTCCTGGAAAAGCCGCGAGGCGCGGCGCACCAGGTCCTCGTGCCCGAGGGTCAGGGGATCGAAAGTGCCGGGATATATGGCCACGCCATCACTCATGCCTGCGATCGCTCCAGTAGTTGGTAATAAACCTGCCCTGTCTTCCCGCTGCGCACGGCCTCCCAGGCGCCGATGCGCTCCACGGGATGTTCCGCTTCGGCATAGATGCGCGCCGCGGGGTTCAGCACCGGCTCCAGCCGCGGCGCGATGCGTTCGATCCAGCCCTGGCGGTAGGGCGGATCGAGGAACAGCAGGTCATAGCGCCGGGTCGCGCGGCCGAGGAATTTTACCGCATCCGCGCGCACCGGCTCCAGCCGCGCCGGGCCGAGGACAGCGGCATTATCCTCGAGCGTGGCAAAGGCGCGCGCGTCGCGCTCGACCAGCGTGACGTGCGCCGCCCCGCGCGAGGCCGCCTCGAACCCCAGCACGCCGCTGCCGGCGAAGAGATCGAGGCAGGCGAGTCCGGTGAGGTCCTGGCCGAGCCAGTTGAACAGCGTCTCGCGCACGGCATCCGGCGTCGGCCGCAGGCCGGGCGCGGCATGGAAGGCGATGAAGCGGCGGCGCCATTCGCCGCCGACGATCCTGACGCGGCTCACTCGCCTCCGACGATGACGGTAATCATGTGATCGGTCTTGACGTGCTTCTGGAATGCCGCACGGATATCCGCCGCCGTCACCGCCTCCACCTTGCGCGGGAAATCGTCCAGGTAAGTGAGCGGCAGGTCGTAGAAGCCGATCACGGAAAGATATTCGAGCAGCTTGCGGTTGCTGTCGATGCGCAGCGGGAAGCCGTCGGCCAGGTTGCGCTTGGCCGCCTTCAGTTCCGCTTCGCTCGGCCCGCCGGCGAGGAACTCGGCCAGCACCTCCTCCACGACCTTGAGCGCCGCCTGTGCCTGTTCGCGCTTGGTCTGCAGGCCGATCTGGAAGGGGCCGCGTTCGCGCTGCGGCTGGAAGTAGCTGTAGACGCTGTAGGCGTAACCGCGTCTTTCGCGCACTTCCTTCATCAGGCGCGAGACGAAGCCGCCGCCGCCGAGGACGTAGTTGCCGACCAGCAGCGGGATGGTGTCGGGATCGCCGCGGCGCAGCGCGGGCAGGCCCACGTGGATGTGCGCCTGCTGCGCCGGATGATCGACGCGCACGGTGTTCTTCGCCGGCAGCGCCGCCTCGGGGAGACTGACTTTTTCCGGCGCTTGCGGCAGGCCGGCGGTGAGGCGCTGGGCCAGCGCCTCGGCCTCGGCGCGCGACACGTCGCCGATGATCGACACGACGGCGCGCTTCGCGCCGTAGTTCGAACGGTAGAAGGCCAGCAGGTCGTCGCGCGAGACCTTCTCCACGCTCTCCGCCGTCGGCACACGGCCATAGGGATGGCCGGGATAGAGGGCGGCGGCGAAGCGCTTGGCGGCGATGCTGCCGGGCCGGGTGTCGGCCTCGCGGATGCCGGCGACGGTGCGCGCCTTCTCGCGATCGAGCACGGCGGCGGAGAAGCTCGGCTGCTGCAGCACCAGGCGCAACAGCTCCAGCGCCGCCTCGCGCTCGCGCGGCGCGGACAGGCTGCGCAACGAAATGCTGGCGCGATCCTGGTCGGCGCCGCCGCCCATCATGGCGCCGGTGTCGGCCAGGCGCTCGGCGATCTGCTCCTCGTCCAGCTCGCCCGCCCCCATGCCCATCAAGCTGCGCGTGAGGCCCGCCACACCCGCCTTGCCTTCCGCGGCGTAAGCGCCGCCGGCGGCGAAGTCGAGCTGCACGTCGACAATGGGCACGACGCGGCTCTCGATGAAGAACACGCGCGCCCCGGACGGCGCCGTCCAGTGCTCGATCTTCGGGCCCGCCTGTGCGGCGATTGCGACGAGGCCGAGCAGGCCGGCGATCAGGCATCTGAACATCGCGCTCTCCGCACGGAAGCCGCGCAGCGGCTGAACTGGCGTCACCCCTTTCCGTGGGGAAGGGGTTGGGGGATGGGTTGTCATTTCAGTGCCGTCCTGCGGAGACTGACTTTTGCTTGCCGCCCTCGGGCAGCGGCTGCGGATCGAGCGCCGCGACGGTCAGCGAATCGTCGCCGAAATACTTCTTCGCCACCGCCTGCACCTCCGCGGCGGTGACGCCGCGCAGCTTCTCGATCAGGGTGCCGATGTCGCGCCAGCGCACCCCGGCGGCTTCGAGGCGGCCGATCTCCATCGCCTGCGCCATCATCGAGTCGCGCTTGTAGACCTGCGCCGCGATGAGCTGGACGCGCACGCGCTCCAGCTCATCGGCGCCCACGCCCTCGTTGGCCACGCGCGCGATCTCTCCGCGCAGCGCCGTCTCCAGCTCGGCGACGCCGCGCCCTTCTGCCGGCGTGCCGCTGACGACGAACAGCGCCTCGCCCCGCACCGTGGCGTCGTAGCCGGCGCCGACCGAGACGGCGAGCTTCGCGCCGCGCACCAGGTTCTTCGACAAACGCGCCGCCTCGTGGCCGTCGAGCACGCCGGCGAGCATCTCCAGCGCGTAGGGCTCGCGCTCGTTGTGCAGGTCGCGCAGCGCCGGCGCCTTCCACGCCAGCGAGAGATAGGGCAGCTTGGCCGGCGCCTTGACGCTGAGGCGCTTGACGCCGACCTGCGCCGGCTCGGCCTGCGGCTTGCGCTCCGGCAGCGCCCGGCGCGGGACCTTGCCGTAGTGCTTGTCGGCCAGGCGGAACACTTCGTCCTTGCTCACGTCGCCGACGACGATGACGTAGGCGTTGTTCGGCGCATACCAGCGGCGGTACCAGTCGCGCGCATCCGCCGCGGTCATGTTCTCCAGGTCGTTCATCCAGCCGATGATGGGGCGGCGGTAGGGATGGGCCTGGAAGGCCGCCGCCATCTGCTTTTCATGCACCAGGGACTGCGGATTGTCCTCGGTGCGCAGGCGCCGCTCTTCCATGACCACCTTGATCTCCTGCTCGAACTCCCCGGCATCCAGCACCAGGTTGGCCATGCGGTCGGCCTCCAGCGCCATCATCTCGCCGAGCCGCTGCGCCGGCACCTGCTGGAAGTAGGCCGTGTAGTCGAGGCTGGTGAAGGCGTTGTCGCGCCCGCCGGCGGCGGCGACGCGCTTGTTGAACTCGCCCGGCTTGAGGGTCCTGGTGCCCTTGAACATCATGTGCTCGAGGACATGGGCCACGCCCGAGGTGCCGTCGGTCTCGTCCATGCTGCCGGCGCGGTACCACACCATATGCACCGCCGTCGGCGCGCGGCGGTCCTCCTGCACGATGATGCGCAGGCCGTTGGCGAGGGTCTTTTCGTGCGGATTGGCCCAGGCCGCTCCCGCCGCCAGGGCCAGCGCCGCAAATAACCTGATCTTCATGGGGTCTTGGTCGCTTCTGATAAAATTTCGTCGCATTCTCGCACGGGGATGGTCCCCGCGCCGATTCTGACTGTATTGCCGATGTTTGGTTTCCTGAAGAAATCCGATGCGCCCGACGCGGCGCGCCCTTCCTGGGGAGAGCGCCTCAAGGCCGGGCTCTCGCGCACGCGCGCCCAACTCGGCGGCCTGTTCGGCCGGCGCATCGACGAGGAGATGCTGGAAGAGCTGGAGGCGACGCTGCTCATGGCCGATGTCGGCGTCGAGGCGACGCAATACCTGCTCGACGAGCTGAAGGCCGTCGTCAAGCGGGAGAAACTCGAGACCGGAGAACAGCTGGAAAGGGCGCTGGGCGAGCTTCTGCTGAAACTCATCGCGCCGCTCGAACGGCCGCTCGACGTCTCCACCCGCCAGCCCTTCATCGTCATGCTCGCCGGGGTGAACGGCTCGGGCAAGACCACCTCCATCGGCAAGCTGGCCAAGCATTTCCAGGCGCAGGGCAAGAGCGTGCTGCTCGCCGCCGGCGACACCTTTCGCGCCGCCGCGCGCGAGCAGCTGGCGGTCTGGGGCGAGCGCAACGGCGTGACGGTGATCGCGCAGGAATCGGGCGACCCCGCCGCCGTCATTTACGACGCCGTCAATGCGGCCAGGGCGCGCGGCATCGACGTCGTGCTGGCCGACACCGCCGGCCGCCTGCCGACCCAGCTGCACCTGATGGAGGAGATCGCCAAGGTCAAGCGCGTCATTGCCAAGATCGATCCAAGCGCGCCGCACGAGGTGCTGCTGGTGCTCGACGCCAACATCGGCCAGAACGCGCTGGCCCAGGTGAAGGCCTTCGACGCCGCCCTGGGCGTCACCGGCCTCGTCCTCACCAAGCTGGACGGGACGGCCAAGGGCGGTGTCATTGCCGCCATCGCGCGCCAGCAGCCCAAGCCGCTGCGCTATATCGGCGTGGGCGAGGGCATCGACGACCTTCAGCCATTCCGCGCGAGCGAATTCGTCGACGCCCTCTTCGGCAAGGCATGATTCGGTTCGACCGGGTCGGCAAGCGCTATCCGGGCGGCATCGCCGCCCTGGCGGAACTGACTTTTGCCGTCGAGTCCGGCGAGATGATCGTCCTCTCCGGCCACTCCGGCGCCGGCAAGAGCACGCTGCTGAAGCTGATTCCCGCCATCGAGCGGCCGACGCAGGGCGCGGTGGTGGTGAACGGCCAGAACGTGGCCGCGCTCAAGCGCGCCGCCGTACCCTATCTGCGCCGCAACATCGGCATGATCTTCCAGGACCAGAAGCTGCTCTTCGACCGCAGCGTCTTCGACAACGTCATGCTGCCGCTGGCCATCGCCGGGGTGGCGCTGCGCGACGCCGGCCGCCGCGTGCGCGCCGCGCTCGACAAGGTCGGCCTGCTCGAGCGCGAGCGCGCCATGCCGGTGGCGCTCTCCGGCGGCGAGCAGCAGCGCCTGGCTATCGCCCGCGCCGTGGTGGCGCGCCCGGCGATCCTCGTCGCCGACGAGCCGACCGCCCACCTCGACGACGCCACCGCGGCGGACATCGCCGCCATGTTCCATGCCTTCAACCAGGTCGGCGTCACCGTGCTGGTGGCGACCCACCACGAGGCGCTGTTCGCGCCCTACATGACGCGCCGCGTGGTGCTCTCGCGCGGAAGGATCGCCCAGTGAAGGGCTGGCTGCTGCATCACCGCCAGGCCGCCGCCCTGGCTGCGCGCCGCCTCGCCGCGACGCCATTGAACACCCTGCTCGGTGCGCTGGTGCTGGGCATCGCGCTCGCCCTGCCGGCCGGCGGCGAGATGCTGCTCGCCAACTTCCAGCGCCTGGCGCAGCGCGTCGCCGCCACGCCGCAGATTTCCGTCTTCATGGCCCTCGACGCGGCAAAGGGCGACGTCGCCGACGTCGAGTCGCGCCTGAGGAGGCACGCGCAGACGCGCGAGGTTCGCCTGGTCCGGCGCGACGATACGCTGAAGCGGTTCAAGGAGAGCGAGGGACTGGCGGAAGTGATCGAGAATCTGCCGCGCAACCCCTTCCCCGATGCCTTCGTCGTCGTGCCGCGCGATGAAGCGCCGGCCGCGCTGGAGGCGATGCGCGATGAATTCGCGAAATATCCGCGCGTCGAGCATGTCCAGCTCGATTCGGCCTGGGTGAAGAAGCTCGATGCCCTGCTGCGCCTGACGCGCCTCGCCGTCGCCCTGCTGGCGGCGGTGCTCGGCGTGGCGCTGGTGGCGGTAACCTTCAACACCATTCGCCTGCAGATACTCACCCAGCGCGATGAGATGGAGGTGAGCCGCCTGCTCGGCGCCACGGATGCCTATATCCGCCGCCCCTTCCTGTATTTCGGCGCCCTGCAGGGGCTTGCCGGCGGACTCGTCGCCTGGCTGGCCGTGCTCGGGGCGACCTTCCTGCTGCGCGGGCCGGTGGGCGAAGTTGCCCGGCTCTACGGCATCGAGTTCTCCATGCACATCCTGCCCTTCCCCGACACGGCATTGCTCTTCGGCCTGGCGGCGCTGCTCGGCTGGCTCGGCGCCTGGCTCTCGCTTTCCAGGCATTTGGCAAAATAGCAAACAATCAATATGTTATGCGACTTGACGGGCGGGAACTTCCGGGCCCGTTAGCACTCTATTGTCGTGAGTGCTAAAATGAATTGGGAGGTCAAGCCAAATGACACATGCCATGAATCTGCCGGTACCGGTCGCTGTCGGCAACCTGGAGAGCTACATCCAGGCGGCCAATCGTTTCCCGCTCCTCAGTGAAGCCGAAGAGGTCGCTCTGGCGCGCCGCTTCCGCCATGAGGGCGATATCGAGGCGGCGCGCGGGCTGGTGTTGTCTCATCTGCGACTGGTCGTGTCCGTGGCGCGCGGCTACCTCGGTTACGGCCTGCCCCATGCCGATCTGATCCAGGAAGGCAACGTCGGCCTGATGAAGGCGGTCAAGCGCTACGATCCCGAGCGCGGCGTGCGCCTGGTGTCCTTCGCCATCCACTGGATCAAGGCCGAAATCCATGAATACATCCTGCGCAACTGGCGCCTGGTGAAGGTCGCCACGACCAAGGCGCAGCGCAAGCTGTTCTTCAACCTGCGCAGCCTGAAGCAAGGCCTGGGCGCCATGAGCAGCGACGAGGTCGGTGCCATGGCCAAGCAGCTCGGCGTCAAGCCCGAGGAAGTGCGTGAAATGGAAACGCGGCTCGCGGGGCGCGACATCGCCATGGAAGGCAGCGCCGACGACGAGGACGAGTCCTTCGCGCCGATCGCCTATCTGGCCGATCCGGCCGAGGAGCCCTCCGAGGCGCTGGTCAACCGCGAGCTGAAAAGGCTTCAGGACGAGGGGCTGAAGCAGGCCCTGGCCAATCTCGACGAGCGCAGCCGCCGCATCATCGAGCGGCGCTGGCTGGCCGAGGGCGAAGCGGCCACCTTGCACGAACTGGCCGGCGAGTACGGCGTCTCGGCCGAACGCATCCGCCAGATCGAGGCGAAGGCCATGCAGAAGATGAAGGGCATGCTGGCCCACGCCGCCTGAGCGAAGCGGGCAAGGAAAGCGGGCCGCTGCGGCAAACGCAGCGGCCTTTTTATTTGCCCGCGACGAGCAGCTTGAGGTCCTGGGCGATCAGTTCGGGCTTTTCGCCGTGCTTGATGTAGAGCCGCAGCCTGCCCTTCGGGTCGTAGACGTAACTGCCGGCGGTGTGGTCCACCGTGTAGGTAGAGGGCGTACTGCCCGGCTGCTTCTTGTAGAAGACGCGGAAGTCCTGGGCCGTTTTCGCGATGGTCTGCGCGTCCGCATACAGGCCGAGGAAGCTCGGGTTGAACACCGGCACGTACTGCGCCAGCAGTTCCTGCGTGTCGCGCTCGGGATCCACCGTGACGAACAGCACCTGCACCTTGGCGGCGTCCGCCCCGAGCAGCTTCATGGCCTCCGCCATGCCGGTCATGGTGGTCGGGCAGACGTCCGGACATTGCGTGTAGCCGAAGAAAATGACCACCGCCTTGCCGCGAAAATCCGTCAACGTGCGCGGCTTGCCGGTGTGATCGGTGAGGGCGAAGTCCTTGCCGAAATCGGCATAGGACAGGTCGGCGTTGGCAAACTGGGGTTTGGACTCGCAGCCGGCCAGCGCGAGGAACAGCGAGAGCAGAATCGGGCGCCACATAAAAAAATCGCGGGCGCCAAGAAGCGCCCGGCCTTAACGTTTGAGGGACGTAATATACTCGGCCACCGCCAGGATGTCTTCCTCCGAGAGGCGCGACGAAATGTCGCGCATGACGCGGCCGACATCGTTGCTGCGCGCCTTCTTCTTGTAATCCTGCAATTGTTTCGCCACGTAGGCGGCCTGCTGGCCGCCCAGGGCCGGCGCCAGCACGGCGGGCGGCGCGGCGAGATTCTTTCCCCATTCGCGGTTGCCCTGGCCCTGCGGGCCGTGGCAGCCGATGCAGGCGGTCACCGCCGGCCGGTGCTTGCCCTTGAGATAGACCTGCTCGCCCTTCGCGCGCAGTTCCGTCTTGGCTTCGCCGGCCTTCGGCTGCTGCGACGAGAAGTAGGCGGCCAGGTCTTCGATGTCTTCCCTTGCAAGCGGCTGCGCCATCGGGCTCATGGTTTCGTTGCTGCGCCGGCCGGCCTTGAAGTCATGCAACTGCTTGACGATGTACTCGGGCACCTGCCCGGCGAGGCTCGGCCATTCCGGATTCGGGGAATTGCCGTCCGCACCATGGCAGGCGCCGCACACCGCGGCCTTGGCCTGGCCATTGGCGGCATTGCCCGCAGCAGCGGCCTGGCCGCTTGCGGCCAGCGCAGCCGACAGGATCAGCACCCGCAAGATGCAATTCATCAGACACCTCCCGAAACCAGGAACAAGCATGAACAGGATAACCGAGAACTATTTGCTGATAAAATATTTAGGTATTATTATTACAGCAATAACGGCACTGCGCCAGTCCTGATCATAAGGGGGAGAACCGCATGTCTCACGAACCTTCCGCCCACGCCGCGCACGCTCCGGAATGGGAGGTCAGCGTCTGGCCCTTCGTCATCAGCTTCGGCATCCTCTTCGCGCTGCCCGTCGCCTTCGCCTTCAAATTCGTCTATGGCCTGTCGTTTGCCGCCATCCTGGCGCTCGGCATCGGCACGCCGATGATCGTCGCCGGCATCGCCGGCTGGGTGAAAGAGGGCCTGGGCAGCCATCATGGCGCGGGACTCGCCTTCCCGGCGATGGGCTGGTTCATCCTCGCCGAAGCGATGATCTTCCTCTCGATGTTCGCCGCCTACTGGTTCAACCGCCTTACGGCCGAGGCCTGGCCGCCGGCCGGCTCGGTCGAATTGCCGCGCATCATGCCGCTCGTCATGACCGTCGTGCTGGTCGCCTCCAGCTTGACCATCCATCACGCCGAGGCGCTGCTGCATGCGGGCAAGCGCGCCGGCTTCGTCAATTGGCTCGTGCTCACCATGCTGCTCGGCGCCGTGTTCCTCGGCATGTCGGCCTACGAGTGGAACCATCTGATCCATCAGGACTTCACGACCGACACCAACGTCTTTGGCACGGTGTTCTACTCGATCACCGGCCTGCACGGCTCGCACGTCATCGTCGGCCTGGGCATCTTCATCGCCCTGTTGCTGCCGGCGCTGCGCGGAAAGGTCAACACGCCCTTCGTGAAGACGGCCAGCCTCTACTGGCATTTCGTGGACATCATCTGGTTTTTCGTGGTGTCCCAGGTGTACTACTGGTAAAAGTCAGTCTGCGCAGGACGGCGATGAAAGACAAACTGATCGCGCTGATGCTCGTCCTGGCCGCACCCGCGGCACTGGCGGCGGCGCCAGCCGTACTGCCGGAGTCGAGCATCGACCCGGCGCTCTTGCAGATCGACGAACTCAAGCACCTGGGCGCACCGCTCGATGGCAGCCTTGCCCTCGTCGACTCGAACGGCCAGACCTTCACGCTGGGCGCGCTGCGCGGCAAGCCGGCGATCCTGCTGCTCTCGTATTACGGCTGCGACGGCACCTGCTCGACCTTCAACCGCAGCCTGGCCCACGCGCTCGAAGGCGTCGAGCGCTTTCGCATCGGCGCGGACTTCCAGGTGCTCACCGTCTCCTTCGACAAGGCCGACAGCGCCGAGACGGCGCGCGATTTCGCCGCCAAGGCCGGCCTGCCCGCGCCGCTCGCGGCGGGCTGGCGCCATGCCGTCCTGCGCGAGGGCGAAGCGGACATCGCGCGCCTGAGCGCCAGCCTCGGCTTCAATTTCTTCTGGTCGCGCGCCGACCGCACCTTCGTGCACCCGAACGTAATGGTGTTCCTGACGCCAGACGGGCGCATCGCGCGCTATCTCTACGGCCACCGCGCCGATCCGGACAGCATCGGCAAGGCGCTGGTCGAGGCCGACTGGAACCGCATCGCCAACTCCGCCAGCGTCATCGACATCCTCTCCGGCGTCTGCTACAGCTATGGCTATGCCGACGGGCGCTATCACTTCAATCCGTCCCTGCTGGTCGGCCTGGGCTCGATGCTGCTCGGCTTGTCGGCCATCGGGCTGGGCGCATTCATCCATCGAAGGAAAACAGGGAGACTCACGCATGCGTAAGCACTTGCTTGCGGCCTGCGCCGCCGCGGCCGCGACGGCGAGCCGGGCCGCCGAGGCCATCCGGGATCCGGCCGCCGGCTGGGATCGCCTCTGGCACGAAGTCATCATCGACATCTCCATCCTGGGCGTTGCCTTCGCCCTGATCACGGCCTGGTTCGTCCTGCGCTACCGGCGGCGCAATCCGAACGAGGTCGGCCGCGCCGAAAAGCTCACTGCTGCGGCGGCGGTGGGCTGGACGGTGATCCCGATGTTCGTCTTCATGGCCGACGACTTCTTCCTCGCGGCCAACGGCTGGCAACTGTGGAACGCCTACCGCCAGCCGCCGGCCGAGCGCATCGAGATCAAGCTCGAATCCGGCATGTACAGCTGGGACTACACCTACCCGAACGGCGTCAAGGCGCAGAACGTGCTGAAGGTGCCGGCCGGCAAGCCGGTGCTGCTGCGCATGACCAGCCGCGACACCATCCACAGCCATTTCATCCCGGACTTCCGCGTCAAGGAAGACTCGATGCCGGGGCGCGTCACCTTCATGTGGTTCTATCCGCAAAAGCCGGGCGAGCACATCGTCACCTGCGCCGAGTACTGCGGAATCATGCATTCCTACATGGTCGGCAAGGTGGTGGTGGTGCCGGAGGCGGAATTCGCCGCCTGGTACGCGCAGGAAGAGAAGAAGCTCGCCGACGGCGGCAGGCAAACCAAGAAAGCGGGAGCGTAAGGCATGAACACCTGGAAGGAATGGATCTTCACGACCGACCACAAGCGCGTCGGCGTGCTCTACCTGATCGGCTCGCTGGCCGCCTTCGGCGTGGCCGGCATCATGGCGCTTCTGATGCGCTGGGAACTCACCAGCATCGGGCCGACCCTCACCGAGAATCCGTCGACCTACAACGTCTGGCTCTATGCCCACGGCGCGGTGATGATCCTCGGCTTCCAGATCCCGGCGCTGACCGGTTTTTTCGCCAACTATTGCATTCCGCTGATGATCGGCGCCAAGGACGTCGCCTTCCCGCGCCTGAACGCCTTCAGCGTCTGGCTGTTCTACGTCGGCATCGTCCTGGCGGTGCTCACCTTCTTCATCCCGGATCCGCCCGACATCATGTGGACGGCCTATCCGCCCTACTCCACCATCACTTCGGGCAACACCGCCTTCTACACCTTCACCGTGCTGATCCTCGGCTTCGCCTCGATCCTCGGCGGGGTGAACTTCCTCACCACCGTGGCCTACATGCGCGCGCCGGGCATGAGCTGGAACAAGCTCAACATCTTCGTCTGGTGCACCGTCGCCGCCTTCGTGCTGCAGCTCATCTTCGTGCCGGTGCTGGGCACGGCGGTGACGCTGATCAGCTTCGACAAGTACCTCGGCACCAGCTTCTTCGACCCGGCGCGCGGCGGCGACGTGCTGATCTACCAGAACCTGTTCTGGTTCTACTCGCACCCCGCGGTCTACGTCATCTTCCTGCCCTTCATCGGGGTCGTGTACGAGATCGTCGCGACCTTCGCGCGCAACCGCGTCTTCAACTACAAGATGGTGGTGTACGGCGGCATCTTCGGCATCGTCGGCCTGTCCGGCGTGGTCTGGGTGCACCACCTCTACGTGACGGGCATGGCCGACTGGATCCGCATCGGCCAGATGGTGACGACGCTGCTCATCTCGGTGCCGGTCGGCTTCACGGTGATCGGCCTGGTCGGCACGCTCTACAAGGGCGCGATCTCCTTCGAGACGCCGATGCTCTACGCCCTCGGCGTGATCTTCCTCTTCCTCATCGGCGGGCTGACCGGCATCCCGCTGGCAATCACCTCGCTCACCCTGCATCTGTCCGACACCTATTACGTGGTGGGCCATTTCCACTACGTCATGGCGGTGGCCGGCACCTTCGCCATCTTCGGCGGCGTGTATTACTGGTTTCCGAAGATCACCGGCCGCATGTACAGCGAGACGATGGGCAAGCTCGGCTTCTGGATCACCTTCGCCGGCACCAACGTCGTTTTCTGGATCATGATGGACATCGGCGTCAAGGGCATGCCGCGGCGCTACTTCGACTACGCCCACTTCCCGCAGTTCGAGAACGCCCACCAGTGGATGACCGGCGGCGCCGCCCTGATCGGCGTCGGCTTTGCGCTGGCCGTCATCAACTGGATCGTCGGCGCCGCCCGGGGCGCCAAGGCCGCCGACAACCCGTGGGGTTCGCAGTCGCTGGAGTGGACCACGCAGACCCCGCCGCCGCCGGGCAACTGGAAGGACGTGCCGACCATCCGCGAGGAGTGGGATCCCTACGCCTACGCGCAACGATAGGCAGCGGGGGCTTGCGGCAAATCGTCGCAGGCCCGTCCGCCTTGGGGTAGAATCGCGCGGTCTTGAAAGCGGCCCCATGAGCACGCCAACCCTCGAACAATCCAATCCCCTGCCGCGCTGGCGCCAGTACCTGGAGCTGGCCAAGCCGCGCGTGAACACCCTCATCGTGTTCTGCGCGGTGATCGGCATGTTCCTCGCCGCCCCCGGCATGGTGCCGGTGCAGATCCTGTTCGCCGGCACCGTCGGCATCGCCCTGGCGGCGGGCGGCGCGGCGGTGATCAACTGCGTCTACGAGCGCACCATCGACGCCGTCATGGCGCGCACCAGCGGCCGCCCGCTGCCGCGCGGCGAGGTCAGCACCCTGCAGGCCCTCATCTTCGGCTGCAGCATCGGCGCCCTCGGCCTGGCCATGCTCTACTTCTGGGTGAATGCGCTGACGATGTGGCTGACGCTGGGCACCTTCGTCGGCTACGCGGTGATCTACACCATGATCCTCAAGCCGCTCACCTCGCAGAACATCGTGATCGGCGGCGCCTCCGGCGCCATGCCGCCCATCCTCGGCTGGGCGGCGGTGACCGGGGAGGTCACGCTGGACGCCGTGCTGCTGTTCCTCATCATTTTCTTCTGGACACCGCCGCACTTCTGGTCGCTGGCGCTGTACCGCCGCAACGACTACGCCAAGTCCGGCCTGCCGATGCTGCCGGTGACCCACGGCGAGAAGACCACGCGGCTGCAGATCCTGCTCTACACCGTGCTGCTGGTGGCCGTCACCCTGATGCCCTTCTTCACCGGCATGAGCGGCTGGCCCTACCTCGCCGGCGCCATCGCCCTGGGCGGCGCCTTTCTCGCTTACGCCTTCCGCCTCTGGCGCGCCTACAGCGATGCGCTGTCGCAACGCACTTTCCGCTTCTCGATCTTCTACCTCACCTCGCTCTTCGGCGCCCTGCTGATCGACCACTACCTCAGGTTCTGAGGGCCGCCAGAATTTTTTCGTGCACCCCGCCGAAGCCGCCGTTGCTCATGACGAGCACACGGTCGCCGGGCCGCGCCGCAGCTGCGACGGCGGCGACGAGCGCGTCGAGATCCTCGAATGCGCTGGCGCGGCCGCCGAGCGGGGCCAGCGCGGCCGCAGCATCCCAGCCCAGGTTGGCGGCGTAGCAAAAAGACAGGTCCGCCCCCTCCAGGCTGCCCGGCAACCGGGCCTTCATCACCCCCAGCTTCATGGTGTTGGAGCGCGGCTCCAGCACCGCCAGGATGCGCCCGCCGTCCAGGCGCCGGCGCAGGCCGTCGAGGGTGGCGGCGATCGCGGTCGGGTGGTGGGCGAAGTCGTCGTACACCGTCACCCCCCGCGCTTCCCCCCTGACTTCCAGCCGGCGCCGCACCCCGCCGAAACGGGCCAGCGCGTCCAGCGCCACGGCCGGCGCCACCCCGGCGTGACGCGCAGCCGCCAGCGCCGCCAGGGCGTTGGCCCGGTTGTGCTCGCCCGCCAGCGGCAGGCTCAGCCGGCCGATCTCGTCTCCGGCAAGACCGATGCGGCAGGAACCGTCCGGCTCTTCGGGACCCAGTTGCCAGCCATCCGCCACGCCGAACCATTCCACCGGAGTCCAGCAGCCGCGGGCCAGCACCCGTTTCAGGCTGGCTTCGCCGCCGTTCGCCACGATCAGGCCGGATTTTGGCAGAATTCGCACGAAATGATGGAATTGCGTCTCGATCGCCGCAAGATCGCTGAAGATGTCAGCGTGATCGAATTCAAGGTTATTCAGGATGGCGGTTCGTGCCCGGTAATGGACGAACTTGGAGCGCTTGTCGCAAAAGGCGGTGTCGTACTCGTCTGCCTCGATGACGAAGAAGGGGCTGGAAGTCAGTCGCGCCGAGACGCCGAAGTCCTGCGGCACGCCGCCGATGAGGAAACCCGGTTCCAGTCCGGCCGCCTCCAGAATCCAGGCGAGGAGGGCTGAAGTCGTCGTCTTGCCATGGGTGCCGGCGACGGCGAGCACCCACTTTTCGCGCAGCACTTCGTCTGCCAGCCATTGCGGCCCGGATTCGTAAGGCAGGCCCTTGTCGAGGATTTCCTCCAGCAGCGGATTGCCGCGCGAAATGGCATTGCCGACGACGAACAGATCGGGCTTCAGATCAACCTGGGCGGCATCGTAGCCTTCGATCAGCCCGATGCCCTGCGCTTCCAGCTGGGTGCTCATCGGCGGATAAACGTTGGCGTCGCAACCGGTCACGCGATGGCCAGAGGCCCGCGCCAGCAGGGCGATGCCGCCCATGAAGGTACCGCAGATGCCGAGGATGTGGATATGCATGGGGATAGGCTAGAATGACGGCGAATTCTAACCGATCAGCCGGCATCTCCATGCCACATCACGACCGGAACGCCCTGCGGCACAACGCCATGCGGCGGAACATCGCCGCACTGGCCGCTCGCCTGATGGCCGAGGACGGCATCGCCGACTACGGCCTGGCCAAGCGCAAGGCGGCGCGCCAGCTCGGCGCGCCGGAAACCGAGGCCCTGCCCAATAACGCCGAGATCGAAGCGGAATTGCGCGCCTACCAGGCCATCTATCAGGAAGACGAGCAGCGCGAGAGGCTGCTCGACATGCGCCGGACAGCGGTGGAGGTGATGCACCTGCTGGAGCCCTTTCGACCCTATCTGACCGGCCCGGTACTCGACGGCACCGCCGGCCGCTTCGCCGAGATCGAACTTGAAGCCTTTCCCGACAGCGGCAAGGAAGTGGAGATCTTCCTGCTCAACCGAGGTATTCGCTTCGAGCAGAACGAGCCCCGCCGGGGCGGCTCCGAGACTGCCGAGTGCGTGCTTGCATTCGACTGGAACGATTTTCCTGTGCGTCTTTCTTTGTATGAACCCGATGCCGAGCGGGCGCAGAAACGGCGCAACGGAAAGGTCTCGGAACGCGCCCGCCTGGCTTCAGTCGAGGCCTTGCTGGCATCGCCGGCGGCATGAGCAGGGCCGGAAGGCAGGCGCTGTTGATTGCAGCCGTCTCAACCTTGGCTGCCGGCGCGGGCTATTTTTTCGGCACCCCCCGCCAGGCGTTCACCCCGCCCAGCGAGGCGGTGCCGGACCCCGATGCCGCTGCCAGGCTGCTGGCGCTCACCCTGCCTGACCTGGAAGGCAAGCCCCAGTCCCTGTCCCAATGGAAAGGCCGGGTGCTGGTAGTCAATTTCTGGGCAACCTGGTGTCCGCCCTGCAAGGAAGAGATGCCGGAATTCTCCCGCCTGCATATCGAACATGCATCTAACGGCGTCCAATTTGTTGGCATCAGCATAGATACCGCAGACAAAGTACAGGCTTTCAGCAAGGAAACACCGGTTTCCTACCCCCTGCTCGTCGGCGGCCTGGAAAACCTGGACCTTGCCAGCGATTTAGGCAATCGCGCCAAGGGCTTGCCATTCACTGTCGTCCTCCGGCCGGACGGTAGCCCGCAACAAGTGAAGCTAGGCAAGTTCGCCACGGCGGATCTGGAAAAAACTATTCGATCGGCGTTCCAGCCATACTGACTTTTCGCGGATCTGCTGCAATTCTGGACAATTTGCCGTGATTTGCGGCAAACTTGCAGACATGAAATCAAAGAAAGCCGCTTCCAGGTCGAGCAGCAATGCCATCGGCAAGCAGCATGTCCTGGTGATCCATGGCCCGAACCTGAATCTGCTTGGCCTGCGCGAGCCGGATATCTACGGCCACGAAACCCTGGCCGACATCGATGCCGGACTCGAACGCCAGGCCAAGTCGGCCGGCATCGGGCTGATCACTTTCCAGAGCAACCACGAAGGCGACCTCGTCGATCGCGTCCAGGCTGCCCGCTCCGAAAACGTCGGCTTCATCGTCATCAACCCCGGTGGCTATTCCCACACCAGCGTGGCCTTGCGCGACGCCCTGGCGGCAGTGGCCATTCCTTTCGTCGAAGTGCATCTTTCCAACATCCACGCCCGCGAACCGTTTCGCCGCCACTCCTATTTCTCGGATATTGCCGCCGGCGTCATCTGCGGCCTGGGCAGCCACGGCTACCGGCTGGCCCTCGATTTCGCGCTGAACCGCGTCCGCTAGTTTGAATCCCGCGGCTGGGCTCTTGGACGGCCGCCACGGGCTATTTCATGGAGGAAGAAAAAATGGACCTCAGAAAACTGAAGGCCTTGATCGATCTGGTGGAAAAGTCCGGCATCGCCGAACTGGAAATCACCGAGGGAGAAGAAAAGGTGCGCATTGCCAAGCACGGCGGGCCGGCGCCCGTCCCCGCCTATGCACACCCCGCCCCGCCCGCGCTCCAGCCCGTCCCGGCCGCTGCGGCGCCGGTACCCACGGCAGCCGAGGCTCCCGCGCCGGCCGAACCCGAAGGCCATGCCGTCAAGGCGCCGATGGTCGGCACTTTTTACCGCTCCTCGGCGCCCGGCGCCCAGTCCTTCGTCGAAGTCGGGCAAACGGTCAAGGCCGGCGACACCCTCTGCATCATCGAGGCCATGAAACTCATGAACGAGATCGAGGCGGACGCCTCGGGCGTGATCAAGGCCATCCTGGTCGAAAACGGCCAGCCGGTCGAGTACGGCCAGCCCCTGTTCATCATCGGCTAATTTCCACTATGTTCGAAAAGATCCTCATCGCCAACCGCGGCGAGATCGCACTCCGCATCCAGCGCGCCTGCCGCGAGCTGGGCATCAAGACGGTGGTGGTACATTCCGAGGCCGACACCGAGGCCAAGTACGTCAAGCTGGCCGACGAGTCGGTGTGCATTGGCCCGCCCCCGTCCGCGCAAAGCTACCTGAACATCCCGGCCATCATCTCCGCAGCCGAAGTCACCGACGCCGAGGCCATCCATCCCGGCTACGGCTTCCTGTCCGAGAACGCCGACTTCGCCGAGCGCGTGGAGAAGTCCGGCTTCGTCTTCATCGGGCCGCGCCCCGAAACCATCCGGCTGATGGGGGACAAGGTGTCGGCCAAGGACGCCATGAAGGCCGCCGGCGTGCCCTGCGTGCCCGGTTCCGAAGGCGCCCTGCCGGAAGATCCCAAGGAGATCGTCAAGATCGCCCGCGCCATCGGCTATCCGGTGATCATCAAGGCGGCCGGCGGCGGCGGCGGCCGCGGCATGCGCGTCGTGCATACCGAGGCGGCGCTGCTCAATGCCGTCACCATGACCCGCGCCGAGGCACAGGCCGCCTTTGGAAATCCCATGGTGTACATGGAGAAGTTCCTGGAGAACCCGCGCCACATCGAGTTCCAGGTGCTGGCGGATTCCTACAAGAACGCCGTCTGGCTGGGCGAGCGCGACTGCTCGATGCAGCGCCGCCACCAGAAGATCATCGAGGAGGCGCCGGCGCCCGAGATCGCCCGCCGCCTCATCACGCGCATCGGCGACCGCTGCGCCGAGGCCTGCCGCAAGATCGGCTACCGCGGCGCCGGCACCTTCGAGTTCCTCTACGAGAACAACGAGTTCTACTTCATCGAGATGAACACCCGGCTGCAGGTCGAGCATCCGGTCACCGAGTTCGTCACCGGCGTCGACCTGGTGCAACAGCAAATTCGCATTGCCGCCGGGGAGAAGCTTGCACTGCGCCAGCGCGACATCGAGTTGAAGGGGCATGCCATCGAATGCCGCATCAATGCCGAGGATCCCTACAAGTTCACGCCCTCGCCCGGCCGCATTACCTCCTATCATCCGCCCGGCGGTCCCGGCATCCGCGTCGATTCGCACGTCTATAGCGGCTACGCCGTGCCGCCGAACTACGACTCGATGATCGGCAAGCTGATCGCCTACGGCGACACGCGCGACCAGGCCCTCCGGCGCATGCGCATCGCTCTGTCGGAAATGGTGGTCGAAGGCATCAAGACCAACATCCCGCTGCATCAGGAACTGATGCATGACCACCGCTTCATCAAGGGCGGCACCAGCATCCACTACCTCGAGCACAAGCTGGCCACGAAGGACGAGGCCGTCAAGGGCAAGTGATTCCGGCCCATGTGGCTCTCCGTCACGATCGCCACCGACGCTGCCCATGCCGAGGCGCTCTCCGACGCCCTGCTGGCATTGGGCGCCCTTTCGGTCGGCGTCGAGGACGCCGATGCCGGCACCGAGCGCGAGACGCCGCAGTTCGGCGAACCGGGCAGCGCACCGGGCCCGTTGTGGGCGAGAAGCCGCGTCGTCGCCCTGTTCGAGCGCAGCGCCGACCTGCCCGTGATCGTTGCCGCTGCCGCTGGCGAAGCACGCCTCCCCGCTACGCCGCCCTTTGAAACCGCCGAGGTCGCAGAACAGGACTGGGTGCGCCTGACCCAGTCCCAGTTCGAGCCGATCCGCATCGACGACAGGCTGTGGATCGTGCCGTCCTGGCACGATGCGCCGGATCCGGACGCGATCAATCTCGAGCTCGACCCCGGCCTGGCCTTCGGCACCGGCAGCCACCCGACGACGCGCCTATGCCTCGAATGGTTGCGCACCCATGTGCATGCCGGCGCCAGCGTGCTCGATTACGGCTGCGGTTCGGGTATATTAGCCATCGCCGCGGCCAAGCTTGGCGCCGGTCGCGCGACGGGCGTCGACATCGACGCGAATGCCTTGGCGGCGGCAGAGGACAATGCCACCCGCAACGGCGTGGTGCTGCAACTAATGCATTCGAGGCAGCCGCTCGACACAACCTTCGACATCGTGGTCGCCAACATCCTCACCAATCCCCTCTGCGTATTGGCCCCTCTGCTCACCGAACGCACCTGCCTTGGCGGCCAACTCGTCCTGTCGGGCATCCTCGCCAGCCAGGTGGCGCAGGTGCAGGAAGCCTACCGGCCGGGTTTCGACCTGGAATTCCGGGCGGAACGGGAAGGCTGGGCCCTGCTGGCCGGGCATCGCCGATGCTGACCACGCAGTGTCCGAACTGCGGAACGGCCTTCCGCGTCACGCCGGAGCAACTCAAGGCGCGCGCCGGAAAAGTGCGCTGCGGCCAGTGCAACGGCGTGTTCAACGCACTGGAGAACCTGCAGGACGCCGCGCCGCCCGCAGCGCCGGCGGCCGAGCCGGCGCCCGCCGCCGAACAAGCATTCCTCGCCCAGGCCGAAGCGTCTTCCGCCGGCGAAACGACAGTCGAAGCGCCGCCGCAACAGGCCTTCACCGAGCCTGTCGACATTCCGAGCGAGGACGCCGGGTCTGCCCCGGCCAGGCGGCGCTGGCCGGCAGTCGCCTGGGCCGTGGCCACTTTGCTGGCACTGGTCCTGCTGCTGGCGCAGGCCGCCTACCTGTTGCGCGCCGAACTGGCCGTCTCGCAGCCCGAACTGCGTCCGCTGCTGCTGGAGATGTGCGAGCTGCTCGACTGCGACATCCCGCTGCCGCGCAAGGCGGATCTGGTCAGCATCGAGGTCTCGGACCTGCATCCCGACCCGCAGCGCCCGAAGCTGCTGGTGCTGGCCACCACGCTGAAGAATCGCGCCCCTTTCGTGCAGGGCTATCCTCACCTGGAGCTGACGCTGACCGATCTGCGCGACCAACCCGTCATTCGCAGGATCTTCGCGCCCGCCGACTACCTGGCCGACGGCATCGACGCTGCGGCCGGCTTTGCCGCCGGCGCCGACCTGCCGGTCACCCTGTGGCTGGATGCGGGCGAATCCGGCGCCAGTGGATACCGGCTGTATCTGTTCTATCCCTGAACCGCCGCCTTCCCTTTCATGATATTTTAAGAATAAAATATCTCTTTTTCACCTCTACCGAAGGGAGCACACCATGACCACAGTCACACTTGGCGGCAACCCGATTCATCTAAGCGGCGAACTGCCCAAACCCGGCAATGCCGCACCGGCCTTTTCGCTGGTCGCCGCCGACCTGCGTGACCTGACTTTGAAAGACTTCGCCGGCAAGCGCAAGGTGCTCAACATCGTGCCGAGCCTCGACACGCCCGTCTGCGCGACCTCGACGCGCAAGTTCAACGAGCAGGCCGGCAGCCTGCCCAACACCGTGGTGCTGGTGATCTCGGCCGACCTGCCCTTCGCCATGAAGCGCTTCTGCGAAACCGAGGGCCTGAAGAACGTCGTCTCGCTGTCGACCATGCGCGGTCGGGAGTTCATGACAAGCTACGGCGTCGGCATCGAGGACGGCCCGCTCGCGGGAATCACAGCACGCGCCGTGGTCGTCATCGACGAAAACGACAAGGTGGCCTACTCCGAGCTGGTGCCGGAGATCAAGCAGGAGCCGAACTACGACGCGGCGCTCGCCGCGCTGAAATAGGCGGCATACCGGATGGCCCGGGCAGCCGGCCGGCGGTGGCCGGCTGCTATAATCGCGCCTCTTTTTCGCGGAGGCATGCGATGCGCACCCTGATCTGCGGCTCGATGGCCTACGACACCATCATGGTGTTCCACGACCGCTTCAAGAACCACATCCTGCCCGACCAGTTGCACATCCTCAATGTCGCCTTTGAGGTGCCGGACATGCGGCGCGAGTTCGGCGGCTGCGCGGGCAACATCGCCTACAGCCTGAAACTGCTCGGCGGCGAGCCGCTCATCATGGCCACCGTCGGCGAGGACAACGCCCCCTACCTGCACCGCCTGGAGCGCCTCGGCCTCGACCGCAGCCATGTCAAGGAGGTCCCCACCACCTTCACCGCCCAGGCCTTCATCACCACCGATCTCGACGACAACCAGATCACCGCCTTCCACCCCGGTGCGATGAACTTCTCGCACCTCAACCACGTCGCCGACGCGCAGGGACTGACTATCGGCATCGTCGCACCGGATGGACGCGAGGGCATGATGCAGCACGCGCAGGAGTTCCATGACGCGGGCGTGCCCTTCATCTTCGACCCCGGCCAGGGCCTGCCGCTGTTCAGCGGCGAGGAACTGCTGAACTTCCTGCAACTGGCCGACTACTGCTGCGTCAACGACTATGAGGCGCGGCTGCTGGCGGACAAGACCGGCCGCTCCATCGAGGAATTGGCCGGCCTGGTGGACGCCCTCGTCATCACGCTGGGCGCCGACGGCGCACAGATCCATGCCGGCGGTCAGCGCCTCGACATTCCCAGCGTCAGGCCCGACGAACTGGTCGACCCGACCGGCTGCGGCGACGCCTTCCGCGCCGGCCTGCTCCACGGCATCGCCAGTGGAATGAATTGGGAGAAGGCGGGGCGGCTCGCCTCACTGATGGGGTCGATCAAGATCGCCCACCGCGGCGGGCAGAACCACAAGCCGGCACGGGAGCAAATTGCCGGACGCTACGAGGCCGCGTTCGGCGAGAAGCTTTAGTAGGTCGGCCTTCAGGCCGACTTGTGCGATCGCTCGGCCGCCGCTGTCGGGCTGAAGCCCGACCTACAGCGCCGCGCGCAGCTGCGCGGCGACGCGTTCCAGTTCTTCGCGCGAGGGATTCTTCACCGGCCAGGTGAAGGTCAGGCCGTCGTTCTCCCAGCGCGGCAGCACGTGGATGTGGGCATGGAACACCGTCTGGCCGGCGGCGGTGCCGTTGGCCTGATAGACGGAAATGCCGGCCGGCTTGTACACCTTCTCGATCGCCCTCGCCGCCCGCGCGGCGGCGCGGAACATGGCGCCCGCCATGGCCTCGTCCATGCCCTGCAGGTTCTCGACATGCGGCTTCGCCGCCACCAGCATGTGGCCAGGATTCACGCTGCCGATGTCCATGAAGACGAGGGTGTGCTCGTCCTGCAGCACCACCGTCGCCGGAATCTCGCCGCGCACGATCTTGCAGAACACGCAGTTGTCCATGCCTTTCTCCATCACGTCACGTCTTCCCCCGCACAGTCGATCTGGAATACTTCCCGCTCCGGCAGGCGCACCGCCGTCAGGTGGCGTCCCCACAGGCAGCCGGAATCCAGCGCGAGAAGGTTTGGCTCGATTCTCAGGCCCAGTGCCGACCAGTGGCCGGTCACCAGAACATGGTCGGCGCTTTTGCGTCCCGGCACGGCGAACCACGGCAGATAGCCCGCCGGCGCATCGGCCAGTTCGCCCTTCGCCTTGAATTCCATGACGCCCTCGAGCGAACAGAAGCGCATCCGCGTCATGGCATTCACGATCACGCGCAGGCGCGGCCAGCTGGCCAGGTCGTCACGCCAGGACGGCGGCTCGCTGCCCCACATGTTGGCGAGGAAGTCGCGGTAGTTCTCCGCCTGCAGCGCCGCCTCGACCTCGCCAGCCAGTCGTTGCGCCTGCGCCACCGGCCACTGCGGCAGCAGGCCGGCGTGCACCAGTGCGTGGCCGTCCTCGACGTGCATCATCGGGCAGCGGCGCAGCCAGTCGAGCAATACTTCGCGGTCGTGCGCCGCCAGAATGGCATCCACCGTATCGTCATGATGCTTCTTCGAGTAGCCCTCGGACAGCATCAGCAGGTGCAGGTCGTGGTTGCCCAGCACGGTGATGGCGGACTCGCCCAGCCCCTTGACGAAGCGCAGGGTCTCCAGCGAATGCGGGCCCCGATTGACCAGGTCGCCGACCAGCCAGAGCCGGTCGTGCGCCGGATCGAAGCGGACGAGATCGAGCAGGCGCCGGAAGGAATCGAAGCAGCCCTGGATGTCGCCGATGGCGTAGGTGGCCACGGAATCAGTCGCTGCCGTTGGGCTGATATTCCGGCACCAGCCGTGCCAGCTGCCGCTTGACGGCCCGCTGGTCCATGGGTGCTGCCTCCAGCCAGGTCCGCAACTCCTCCAGGCCGGCTGCGGAAAATGCCGCCTGCGCCCTGGCGATGCGCAGCTTGGGATGCGGCGTCGGCAGCGTCTGCTCGCCGTCGGCCAGCAGTTCCTCGTAGAGCTTCTCGCCCGGCCGCAGGCCGGTGAAGACGATCCGGATATCCTCCTCGGTGAATCCCGACAGCCGGATCATGTCGCGTGCGAGATCGACGATCCTCACCGGCTCGCCCATGTCGAGGACGAAGATCTCGCCTCCCTGCCCCATCAGGCCGGCCTGCAGCACCAGCTGCGCCGCCTCGGGGATCAGCATGAAGTAGCGGATGATGTCCGGATGCGTCACTGTCACCGGTCCGCCGCGGGCGATCTGCTCGCGGAAGCGCGGGATCACGCTGCCGCTGCTGCCCAGCACATTGCCGAAACGGACGGTCACGAAATGCGTGTCGCGACTGTCCGCCTGCAAGGTCTGGCAGACCATCTCGGCCAGGCGTTTGCTGGCGCCCATCACGTTGGTCGGGTTCACCGCCTTGTCGGTGGATACCATGACGAATTTTTCAACGCCCGCCGCCATCGCCGCGCGGGCCACGCACCAGGTACCGAGCACGTTGTTGCGCACCGCAGCCCAAGCGTTCTCGTTCTCCATCAGCGGCACGTGTTTGTAGGCCGCGGCATGGAACACCACCTCGGGCCGATGCATGGCGAAGGCGGCAGCCAGGCAAGCCTCGTCCTTGACGTCTCCGACAACGCAGGCGATGCGAATATCCGGGAATTGGGCGACGAATTCCTGCTCGACGTTGTAAAGGGCGAACTCCGACTGCTCGAAAAACACCAGCTGAGACGGCGCATAACGCGCGACCTGCCTGCACAATTCGGAGCCGATCGATCCGCCGGCGCCGGTCACCAGCACGCGCCGGCCCGTCAGAAGATGCTGCAGCCCGTCGTCATCGAGCCGGATCGGCTCGCGGCCGAGCAGATCCTCCAGTTCGACCTTTCGCAGCTGCGATATGGAAACCCTGTCTGACAGCAAATCGTCGATCGCCGGCACCGTCAGCACCATCAGTCCGGCAGCCGCAGCGGACTCCGCGGCGCGGCGGCGAACGCCTGCCGAGGCGGAAGGCATGGCGATGATGACGTGCTTCAACTGAAGCCTTGCCGCATGATCGGCCACCTCGCCCAGGCCGCCCAGCACGGGCACGCCGTCGATGGAGCGCCCGTGCTTTCCCGCCTCGTCGTCGAGCAGGCCGACGACGCGCCATTCCTCGCTGCGCTTCAGTTCACGCAACAGCATCACGGCGGCGTCGCCGGCGCCGAGAATGAGGACCGGCTCGCCTTCCAGATGGACGCTCCCGTAGAGCTGATGCTCATGCCAGGCGCGATAGGCAAAACGCGCGCCGCCCATCGCCATAACCAGCAGAAGGGGTTGCAGGATCAGGACGGAACGGGGCACGTCGGCCAACTGGAACATGAATACGCCGGCGCCGACCAGTGCAGCCGCCAATACCACCGCCAGCACGATCCGCTGGAGGTCCTTGACGCTCACATAGCGCCACATGCCGCGAAAAACTCCAAGCGACAGGAATACTCCCGCGTGCAGCGGCGCCACCCACGCCAGGCCCGACAGCATGCCGTGGAAATATGATGAAGGAATGTCCAGGTTGAAACGCAGCCAATAGGCCAGCACCCAGGCCAGGGCGGCGGCGGCAAGGTCGTAGGCGACAATGACGACATTGCGGAGGAACAGTCTCATCGCGCGGCCGTCCGCATCACTTTCCGCACGGCGGCGACCGTGTCGGCCATCTCGGCTTCGCCCAGCGTCGGGTGCACCATGAACATCAGGCTGGTCTCGCCCAGTCTCTGCGCCGCCGGCAAGCGATCGGCTGGAACCCAGCCTCTTTCGACGAACGCGCGTTCGCGATAGATTTCCGAGCAACTACCGGCAAGGCACGGCACTCCCTCTGCATTGATCGCCTCCTGAATGCGTGTCGCACTCCAGTCCGGCACAAGCACCTCAGGCACGACGAAGACGTAATATTTGTAATAAGCGTGTTCAATCCCGGCCGGGGGCCGCGCTATGCGCAGGCCGGGAATACCCGCAAGGCCGGCGTCGAGCATGGCCGCATTGCGCCGCCGTGCCGCCAGCCACTGCGGCAGCCGGACCAGCTGCTGCCTGCCGATCGCCGCCTGCATTTCCGTCATGCGGAAATTGCTGCCGAAGGATTCGTGCAGCCAGCGAAAGCCCGGCGGGTGCGCGCGATTGAACACGGCTTCGTAGCTTTTGCCGTGATCCTTGTACGCCCAGGCCTTCTGCCACTGCCGGGTGTCGTTCAGCACCAGCATGCCGCCCTCGCCGCCGGTGGTCATGATCTTGTCCTGGCAAAACGAAAAGGCGGCGCAATCGCCCAAACTGCCCACCGGCCTGCCCTTGTAGGTGGCGCCATGCGCCTGGGCGCAATCCTCGATGACCTTGATGCCGCGCTCGCGTGCCAACGCCATGATCGGCTCCATGTCGCAGGGCCAGCCGGCGAGGTGCACCGCGACGATGGCCCGCGTACGCAAAGTCAGTGCCGCCAGTACGGCGTCAGCCGTCAGGTTCTGGCTGATCGGGTCGACATCGGCCACCACCGGCACGGCACCGCGTGCCACCGCACAGCTGGCCGACGCGATGAAGGTGCGCGCCGGCACCACCACCTCGTCGCCCGGGCCGATGTCGAGCGCGTAGAGCGCCAGTTCCAGCGCCAGCGTCCCGTTCGCCAGCGAGATGGCGTGGCGCGTGTCGCAGAAGTCGGCAAACTCCTCCTCGAAACGGCGGCATTCTTCCCCGGTCCAGTAGTTCACCCGTCCCGAGGCAAGCACCGCTCCGACCGCGTCGATTTCATCCTGCTCGAAGACCGGCCAGGGTGGAAACGGTTTGGTGCGCAGGGGCTGCCCGCCCTCGATCGCCAGGATGCCTTGCTCAGCTTGTTGTTTCAATTGCCCTGCTCCACGTTCCTCGCCGCCACTGTGCCCGCCTTCACCAGTTGCGCGGGGCCCACCTTCACGCCCGGCAGCACCACGGCACCCGCCCCGACGAACGCGCATGTGCCCACGCATGCGCCGCCGCACAATACTGCGCCGGGCGCAACATGCGCGGCCTCACCCACCTCGCAGTCGTGCTCGACGACTGCGCCGGTATTGATGATTGCATTTGCACCAATGCGCGCTTCGGCATTCACCACTGCACCCGGCATGATCAGCACGCCGGCGCCGATGGTCGCCGACGGCGCCACTACCGCCATGGGATGCACCACGCGCTGCAGGACGAAGCCCTGCGCCCCAAGCCAGCCGGCCACCTCCATGCGGGTGCGGTTATCGCCGATGGCGACGATGACGCCGTCGATATCCCCGCGGCGCGCCAGCAGCGCGTCACGCCCGCCAACGACGACAAGGCCAAGTACCGCCGACCCGGGCTGCGGGTTGTCGTCCACGACACAGGCCACGGCGAGCCCGTCATTGCGCTCGATGGCATCCACGACCACCTTGCCGTGGCCGCCGGCGCCGAATACCGCAATTTGCCGCTTATGCTTTTCCATGCCTCCCCCTACCGCTGCCGTGTCCCTATTTTCCCGCTGTGCCGCGAAACTTCTCCGTCGTGGCGAAACCTTCCTTCGACACTCCCGAGCCGGAGAAAACGCGCCCTGCCGTCATGGCCAGAATCCTCAGATCCAGCCAGAACGAGCGGTGATCCACGTACCATACGTCGAGGGCAAACTTGTCCTCCCACGACAGGTCATTGCGTCCGTTCACCTGGGTCCAGCCGGTGATGCCCGGGCGCACATCATGGCGCCGCATCTGCTCCCTGGTATAGAGCGGAAGATACTCCATCAATAGCGGACGCGGCCCGACCAGACTCATCTCTCCCCTCAGCACATTGAACAGCTGAGGCAGCTCATCCAGGCTGAAGCGCCTCAGAGCGGTCCCCAGCGCCGTGAGCCGCGCCTCGTCCGGCAGCGGCTGCCCGTCCGGGCCAACCCCGTCCGACATGGTGCGAAACTTCAGCACCGCGAAAGGGCAACCGTGAAGCCCCGGGCGCTGCTGGCGGAACACGACCGGCAACCCCATGCGCCACGCAATCAACGCGGCGGTTGCCAGCATCACCGGGGACAACAGCATAATCAGTCCCAAGGCTACGGCAAAGTCGAATGTGCGCTTCAATTCGGCTCCTTTCAAGCGGCCGCTTCAGACAGCCCTGCAGGGGGCTTGCTCCCTACAAATACCCCACGGGCACGGCAGTAACCCCGGTAGCAAGGGGGATGGCATGCTCGACAAAACAAAACACGGCGCCATGCCCCACGGTCTTGCCCAGCTTTTCAAGCACGGCGAATTGTTTCGATGCGCTCACCGAAGGCGAAGCGGTCTTCTTGAACTCGACCGGATACAGCGTATCGCCGATCTCGATAAGCAGGTCCACCTCGCGCTGGTCGGTATCCCGATAGAAATACAGGCTGGCCTCCAGTCCATTGTGCCAGTAGCTTTTCAGAATCTCGGCGAGCAGCCAGGTTTCGAGAAGCGCGCCCGACATGCTTCCCGCCTCCAGCGAAGCGGGATCGGGCCACTTGGTCAGGTAGGCGGCCAGGCCCGTATCGAGAAAGTAGAGTTTTGGCGTCTTGACCAGACGTTTGCACAGGTTGCGGTGGTAGGGCTGCAACAGATAGACGAGGCCGGAGGCTTCGAGGATCGACAACCACGACTTGGCCGTCTTGTTGTCGATCTCGACGTCCCGGGCCAGGCTCGCATAATTGAGCAACTGGCCGGTTCTGGCCGCCACGGCGCCCAGGAAACGATTGAAGGCCAGCTGATCGGAAACCTTGAGCACATCCTGAACGTCCCGCTGAATATAGGTCTGGATGTAAGAACGATAAAACAGGTTGCGCGCCGCCGGCCCTTGGTCGATGAGGCGAGGAAAGGACCCCAGCCAGATTCTCTGGTAAACATCCATCAATTGGCCGCCGCCACCGGTCGCCGACTGCCTGGCCTGCGCAATCCATTCCGGTGTCGGGACAAACGGGCGCGAGGATTCGGCACGGCCCGACATTTCAGCTTGCGAAAGCCCCAGCAGGTCAATGATCGCCACTCGACCGGCCAGGCTTTCGGTGATCCCCCGCATCAGGTGAAATTTCTGCGATCCGGTGAGCCAGAAAAGCCCGTTGCGCTTTTCACGATCGACGATGACCTTGATGGCGCTGAACAACTGCGGCGCATACTGGATCTCGTCGATGATCAGCGGCGGCTTCCAGGTCTGCAAGAAAAGGGCGGGGTCGCTTTGCGCCAGATTGCGCGCATCCAGATCATCGAGCGTGACATAGGCTCTCCTGCCTTGCGCGCACATTTCCAGCAACGTGGTCTTGCCCACTTGACGAGCCCCGGTGAGCATCAGCACCGGGAAGCTCGCGCTGATGACATGGATGGTCTTGCCGAGAGTACGCTGAAACATGGTGTCGTTTATATTGGAACTAGATTCCAATATAAACGGTTAAACCTCGGTTGGCAACCGTATTCCCGAGGATGGTGGCGCTTCAGCATGCCGCCTCAGAGCCGAGCAACTGCTCATAGAACTTCACCCAGGCGGCGGTCACCGCCTCGGCGGAAAACTGCTCGATCGCGCGCTTGCGGGCGGCGTCCCCCAGGGCCTGCCTGCGCGCGGGGTCGCCGGCAAGGACCGCCATCATCCTTGTCATCGCCGCCGCATCGCCGGGCGCATGCAGCATGCCCGTCACGCCATCCTCCACGGCATCGGTCACGCCATAGATGCGCGAAGCGATCGCCGGCGCTCCCGCTGCAGCCGCCTCGATCACGACCATGCCGAAGCCTTCACGGTAGCTCGGCAGGCAGAATACGTCGGCAGCGGCCATGAAGTCTTCCGGCCGCTCCGTATAGCCTACGAAACGGCTGCGCGCCATGGCCGGTCCGAGGCAGACTTCCATCTGTCCGCGCATATCGGATTCATCGGGCCCGACGACGAGCAGCCAGGCCGCGTCGTTGTCGAGCCCTGCAAAGGCCGCTGCAAGGTCGAGCACGCCCTTGTCACGATTCAGACGTCCGAGGAACAGAAAAACGACGGCATCCTCAGGAATACCCTGTGCCTGCCTGATGCCGACACGCCGACCGGCATCCGGCCGGAATCGCCTTCCATCCACGCCGCAGATCGAACCCTCACCCGGCACGCCGATCTTTTCGGCCTTCGCAATACCCTCGGCAACCATGAAACCGCGTTGCGAAGGGCTGTCCGCCAGAACATGTGTGGCAAGCCGCGCCATCCAGCGGTCCGCCGCCTTCAGCAGCCACCGTTTCCAGCCCGTTCGCGTCGCCCACACCTGGCCTGTAAAGATATGGGTCCGCAACGGCACCCTGGCCAAGGAAGCGGCCAGCATGGCCAGCATGCCCGCCTTGGGGGTGACCGAACTGACGACGGCATAGCGCTCGCGTCGAAACAACACTACGAGGCGAAG
>WBUF01000029.1 GCA_008933825.1 Rhodocyclaceae bacterium
CGCCGAGGCGCTGCTGGCCGCCGAGGCCGGCCGCCTGCGCGAAGCGCTGCCGCCACGCTGCCGCCTGGTGGCGCTCGACGAGCGCGGCGCCGACCTGACGACGCGGGCGCTGGCCGAGCGCCTGCGCCAGTGGATGGCGGGCGGCGAGGATGTCGCCTTTGCCATCGGCGGACCCGACGGCCTGGCGCCGCAGATCAAGGCGGCGGCAGCAGAAACACTGCGCCTGTCCAGCCTGACCCTGCCGCACGCCCTGGCGCGCGTGGTGCTGGCCGAGGCGCTGTATCGTGCATGCAGCCTGTTGAAGAACCACCCGTACCACCGGGAATAAGGGCGGCATGGCTACCCTCGAACCCCGGATCTACCTTGCCTCGCGCAGCCCGCGCCGGCGAGAGCTGCTGGCGCAGATCGGCGTGCGTTTCGAGCTGCTGATGTTCCGCGGCATGCCGCGCGAGGATCCCGATGTCGACGAATCGGTCCTGCCGGACGAGCGCCCGGAGGACTACGTCGTGCGCGTGACGCTGGCCAAGGCCGGGGCCGGTCTGCGTCGCGTCCGCGAGCGCCACCTTGTCCCGCATCCGGTGCTGGCTGCCGACACCACGGTGGAGATCGACGGCACTGTCGTCGGCAAGCCCGTGCACGAGGCCGATGCCGTCGCCATCCTGCAGCGCCTGTCGGGGCGCAGCCACCGCGTGTTGACGGCGGTGGCGCTGTCCGACAACGGACGCACCGAGCATCTGCTCAGCATCAGCGAGGTGCGCTTCCGTCCGCTCGACCGCGAGGAGATCCGCCACTACGTCGCCAGCGGCGAGCCGCTCGACAAGGCCGGCGCCTACGGCATCCAGGGGCGCGCCGCGATGTTCATCGAGGAGATCAGGGGCTCCTACAGCGGGATCGTCGGATTGCCGCTTTGCGAGACCGCGATGCTGCTGCGCCGGTTCGGCCATCCGATCTGAGCCCGGGAATTTCACCAAGCCGGCCCGCACGGGCGCCGGCGGCCGCATTGCGATGCCTTTACGCCAGCACCTCGTGAAATTTCCGGGCCGGGCAGACTGCGGGATTCGGGTACCATTCGTTCAATGAGCGAAGAATTCCTCGTCAACTTCACGCCGCAGGAGACCCGGGCCGCCCTCATGCAGGGCGGTGTCGTCCAGGAACTTCACATCGAGCGCACCGCCTCGCGCGGCCTCGTCGGCAACGTCTACCTCGGCCGCGTCGTGCGCGTGCTGCCCGGCATGCAGTCGGCCTTCATCGACATCGGCCTCGAGCGCACCGCCTTCCTGCACGTGGCCGACATCTGGGAGCAGCGCCAGAACGGGCATGGCGGCAACGGCGGCGAGGGGCCGAAGCCGATCGAGAGGATCCTCTCCGAGGGGCAGAACCTCATCGTCCAGGTGCTGAAGGATCCGATCGGCACCAAGGGTGCGCGCCTGTCCACCCAGATCAGCATCGCCGGGCGGCTGCTCGTCTACCTGCCTCAGGAGAAGCACATCGGCATCTCACAGCGCATCGAGGGCGAGGCCGAGCGCGAGCAGCTGCGCGGCAAGCTGCAGCAGCTGGTGCCGGCCGAGGAGGCGGGCGGCTTCATCGTGCGCACCATGGCCGAGAAGGCCGGCGACGAGGCGCTTGCCAACGACATCGCCTACCTGCGCAAGACATGGGCCGAGGCGAAGAACGCCGCCGTGGCCGCCCGTCCGCCGGCGCTGCTCTACCAGGATCTTACCCTCGGACAGCGCCTGCTGCGCGACCTGGCGACGCCGGAGACGACGCGGATCGTCATCGACTCGCGCGAGAACTACCAGAAGATGACCGCCTTCGCCCAGGAGTACATGCCGCAGCTCAGGCCCCTGCTCGAGCACTACACCGGCGAGCGACCGCTGTTCGACCTGCACGGCGTCGAGGACGAGATCGAGAAGGCGCTGGCGCGCCGCGTCGAGCTCAAGTCCGGCGGCTACCTGATCATCGACCAGACCGAGGCGATGACCACCATCGATGTGAACACCGGCGGCTTCGTCGGCCTGCGCAACTTCGACGACACCGTCTTCAAGACCAACCTCGAGGCCGCGCAGACCATCGCCCGCCAGCTCCGGCTGCGCAACCTCGGCGGCATCATCATCCTCGACTTCATCGACATGGAGAGCCAGGAGCACAAGGATGCCGTGCTCGCCGAGCTGAACAAGGCGCTCGTGCGCGACCACACGCGCATGACGGTCAACGGCTTCACCGCGCTCGGCCTGGTCGAGATGACCCGAAAGAGGACGCGCGAATCGCTTGCCCACGTACTGTGCGAGCCCTGCCCGGTCTGCGGCGGACGGGGCGAGGTGAAAACCGCGCGCACCATGTGCTACGAGGTGCTGCGCGAGCTGCTTCGCGAGGCGCGCCAGTTCAACGCCCGCGAGTACCGCGTGCTGGCCGCACCGGCGGTGATCGACCTCTTCCTCGACGAGGAGTCCGGCTCGCTCGCCATGCTCTCCGACTTCATCGGCAAGCCGATTTCCCTGCAGGCCGAATCGGGCTACACTCAGGAGCAGTTCGACATCGTCCTCATGTAGCGCGGGAGGGAGCGTGACGGCTTCTGTCGCGGTGCCGCTGTGGCTGTTCCTGATCCTCTGCCTGCTCGCCGCCTGGGCCGCCGGCGTGCTGCTGCTCGCGCCGGGCATGCGCTGGTTCTTCCGCCGCCGCATCAATGCCGTCATCCAGGAGCTCAACACCCGCCTGAAGATCGAGCTGCCCTCGTTCAAGCTGACGCGGCGCGAGGTGCTCATCGACCGCCTGTTTCACGATCCGGCGCTGCAGGCTGCCGCCGAGGCGCAGGCGAAGGAGGGCGGCGAGCCGCTGCTCGAGGTGCGCCGGCGCATCGACCGCTATGCGCGCGAGATCGTGCCCTCCTTCAACGCCTACCTCTACTTCCGCGTCGGCTACTGGCTTGCCAAGAGCACGGCGCGCGCCCTCTACCGCGTGCGCCTCGGCTACGCCGACGAGGCGGGACTCGCCGCAGTGGATCCGAAGTCCACCGTGGTGTTCGTCATGAACCACCGCAGCAACATGGACTACGTGCTGGTGGCCTTCCTCGCCGCCGAGCAGGTGGCGCTCTCCTACGCGGTGGGCGAGTGGGCGCGCATCTGGGGCCTGCAGGCGCTGATCCGCTCGATGGGCGCCTATTTCGTGCGGCGCAACTCGGGCGATCCGCTCTACCGCCTGGTGCTGTCGCGCTACGTGGCGATGGCCACCGAGGCCGGCGTGCCGCAGGCGCTCTTTCCCGAGGGCGGGCTCACCGTGGATGGCGCGCTGCGGCCGCCGAAGTTCGGCCTGCTCGACTACATGGTGAAGAATTTCCGCGCCGGCGGCGCACGCGACCTGGTATTCATCCCGGTCGGCCTCAACTACGACCGCGTGCTCGAGGACCGCAGCCAGCTGCTCAAGCTGGAGGCGCAACGCCGCCGCCGGGGCATGCCCGGCGCCGTGCTGACGACACTGACTTTTGCCGGGCGCAATGCCGGGCAAATGCTCACCGGGCGCTGGCACCGCTTCGGTTACGCCTGCGTGAACTTCGGCAGCCCGTTGTCGATGCGCGCCTGGGCACGCGAACGCAATGTCGATTTCGCCGCGCTCGACGAGGTCGCGCGCAAGGAGGAGGTCGCAGCGCTGGGGCGGCGGCTGATGCAGGCCATCGGCGACGTGGTGCCGGTGGTGCCCGTGGCGCTGGTGGCGCAGGTGTTCCGCCGCGATCCGGAGCGCGCGCTCTCGGAACTGGAGATCAAGTCGGCCGCCTTCCGGCTGCTGCGCGACTGGGAGGCGCGCGGCGCCCACATCTACGTGCCGCGCCACGACCAGGACTACGCCATCGGCGTCGGCCTGCGCATGCTCACCCTGCGCCGCATCGTGGACGAGGAGGACGGCCTGTTCCGCGCCGTACCGGAAAACCTGCCGGTGCTGGCCTACTACGCCAACTCCGTCGCCCACTTCGCCGGCGGCGTGGCGCAGGCGTTGCCGCTGGCGCAGGCGGCGCCGGAGGCCAGCGCCGCCTGACAGCCGGGCAGGCGTCAGCCCGGCCACGCCAGGAAGAGCGCGAAGCCGCCCTCGTCGTCCTGCCACAGGCGCGATCCGGCGAAGCCGGCCTGCGCCAGCAGCGCCGCGAAGCCGTCGGGCGACCACTTGTACGAATCCTCGGTGTGGATGCGCTCGCCGGCGGCGAAGCGTCGCGCCTGTCCGCCGAGATTCACGTCCACCGCGCGGCGCGCCTCAAGGTGCATCTCGATGCGGCCCGCCGCGGTGTCGAAGAAGGCGACGTGGCGCCAGTCGGCGACATCGAAGTCGGCCGGCAGCAGGCGGTTCACGTGGTTGAGCGCGTTCAGGTTGAAGGCGGCGGTGACGCCCAGCGCATCGTCGTAGGCGGCGTCGAGCGCGGCCTTGTCCTTGACCAGGTCGACGCCGATCAGCAGCGCGCCGCCGGCCGGATGCGCGGCACAGGCTTCGGCGATGTGCGCGAGGAAGGCGCACGCCGCCTCGGGCGCGAAGTTGCCGATCGACGAGCCGGGGTAGAACCACAGCCGCGGCGCGGCGTCCGGCGCGAGCAGGCCTTCCGGCAGGCCGAGGCCGAGCGTGAAGTCGAGGGCGACACCGCTCATGGGCAGATCGGGAAAGCGCTGACGCAGGCGGCCGAGCGCGCTGCGCAGGAAATCAGCCGAGATGTCCAGCGCGACGTAGCCGGCCGGCGCCAGCAGCGGGAACAGCCGCTCCGCCTTGCTGCAGTCGCCGGCGCCGAGGTCGATCAGCAGGCGGCCGCGTCCCGCAGCACCGGCGATCTCGCCGCCGCGCTCGGCGACGAGGCGCGCCTCGCTGCGCGTCAGCGGATACTCGGGCAGGCTGCAGATCGCCGCGAAGAGGTGCGAGCCGAGTTCGTCGTAGAAGTATTTCGGCGGGATGCGCGCCGGCTGCGCCAGCAGGCCGTCGCGCAGCTCGGCCGTCGCATCGTCGCTGCTGCGCCGCAGGTCGGCGAAGCGGAAGGGCTGCGCACTGTCGGCAAAGGGGCGGTCCATCCGGTCAGGATAGACCGCACCGTGCCGGAGCGCTATTTCTTCGGCAGCCGCCCCATCAGGTAGAACTCGTCGTTGGGCCGCATGCCGGTCATGTTGGCCATGCGGTTGGAGAGGCCGAAGAAGGCCGAGATGCCGCCGATGTCCCAGATGTCCTCGTCCGTGAAGCCGTGGCCGCGGAGCCGCTCGAAGTCGGCGTCGTCGATCTCGCCCGAGCGCAGGCAGACCTTCATGGCGAAGTCGAGCATCGCCTTCTGCTTCGGCGTGATGTCGGCCTTGCGGTAGTTCACCGCCACCTGGTCGGCGACGAGCGGGTTCTTCGCGCGGATGCGCAGGATCGCCCCGTGCGCCACCACGCAGTACTGGCACTGGTTGGCGTTCGAGGTGGCCACCACGATCATCTCGCGCTCGGCCTTGGTGAGGCCGCCTTCCTTTTCCATCAGCGCGTCGTGGTAGGCGAAGAAGGCGCGGCACTCGTCCGGCCGGTGCGACAGGGCGAGGAAGACGTTCGGCACGAAGCCGGATTTTTCCTGCACGGCGAGGATGCGCGTGCGAATGTCTTCCGGGATGTCCTTCAGTTCGGGCACGGGGTAGCGGCTGATCGGGGCGTTCATGAGGATTCCTTTATGCTTGAAGAGTGGCAGGAGCCGGGGTATTTTACGTGTTCCCCAAGCTCCCGGAGATGCCCGAATGAATAACGACTTCGACAGCCTGGCGCCTGCCGTGGTCTTCGACCGCCGCGGCTTTCTCGTCACTGCGCTCGGCGCCGGTTTCGCCCTGGCCGTGCAGCCGGTGACGGCGCAGACCGCGATCGCGACCGACACGCAGGGCCTCGTCGCCGGCGAGGTCAGGGTCAAGGTGCATGATGGCGAGATGGTCGCCTACCGCGCGCAGCCGGCCTCGGGTTCCAGCTTTCCCGTGATCCTCGTCGTCTCCGAGATCTTCGGCGTGCACGAGTACATCGCCGACGTCTGCCGGCGCCTGGCCAAGCTCGGCTACCAGGCCATCGCGCCGGAGCTCTTCGCCCGCCACGGCGATCCGCGCAAGCTCGCCAGCATCCAGGAAATCCTCGCCGGCATTGTCGCCAGGGTGCCCGACGCGCAGGTGATGAGCGATCTCGACGCCTGCGTCGCCTGGGCAAAAGTCAGTGGCGGCGACACGGCGCGCCTCGGCATCACCGGCTTCTGCTGGGGCGGCCGCATCGTCTGGCTGTACGCCGCGCACAATCCGCAGCTGAAGGCCGGCGTCGCCTGGTACGGCCGCCTGGTGGGTCAGGTCAGCGATCTCACGCCGAAGCATCCGGCCGACCTCGCCGCAAGCCTCAAGGCGCCGGTGCTCGGCCTCTACGGCGGCGCCGACCAGGGCATTCCGCTCGACACCGTCTGGGACCTGCAGGACAAGCTGAAGGCCGCCGGCGGCAAGTCGACGATCCACGTCTACGACGACGCGCCGCACGCCTTCCACGCCGACTACCGCCCGAGCTACCGCAAGGACCACGCCGAGGACGGCTGGAAGCGCATGCAGGCCTGGTTCAGGCAGAACGGCGTCTGATCCTTACTGCGGCGGCAGCGGAATCCGTCCGACAACTTCCAGCTTGCCGCCGCCCGCGCGCGTGATGATGATCTCCGCCTCCCGGGGCGAGAGGCCGGTCAGCGCGCGGATGTTGAAGTTGTGCGTCACCAGCACGGCGTTGTAGGGCGGCTTCACCTTTGCCGCCAGTGCGTTCACTTCCTTCACCAGCGCCGCCTCGCCCGAGGCGTCGGCGTGCAGCGAATTCAGCACCGGCCATGGCTCCGGCTCCTCGCCGAAGGCCAGGCGCGCCGTCTCCTGGCAGCGGCACCACTGGCTGGAACGCGCCGTCGTGAAGTTGATGGCGCGGAACTTGAACTGGCGGCCGAGCCGGCGCGCCTCCTCGCGCCCCGCCTCCGATAGGTTGCGCTGCGTGGCGCAGTCGCCCAGCTTGAAGCCGGGCGGATCGCCCAGGCCCGCCTCGGTCGACGTGTGGCGGATCAGCACCACGTTGCCGCCGGCCTTCAGCTTTGCCCACAGCGCCTCGTCGGCGTGGGCAGCCGGTACGAACAGCGCCGCCAGCAGCGCGAAAAGGAAACGTTTCATTCGATGACTCCCAGTTTTCCGCTGTGCGAGCCCATGTACCAGAAGCGGCCCTGCGCGTCGATGATCGCCTTGCGGATGCCGGTGTTCTTGGAGGGCAGGGCGATGACGCGGAAGGCCTCCGTCTTCGGATCGAGGATCGCCACCGTGTCGGTGTCGATCTCGTTGGCCCAGACGCGCCCGGCGGCGTCCACCGTCACGGCGTAGGGCCCGCCGCCGCGGCCGGCCGGCATGGCGTACTCCTTGACGATTTTGCGCGCCTGCGGGTCGACCTTGATCAGCTTGCCGTTGCCGTAGAGCGTGACCCACAGCATGCCGTCCGGCGCCGTGGCGACGCGGCGCGGCCGCGAGCCGCTGCCGGTGTCCAGATGCGTGATCTGCCCGGTGGCCGGATCGAGGCGGCCGAGGCTCTCCTCGCCGATGCGGCAGAACCAGACGGCGCCGCTCTTGTCGATGGCCAGCCCGTAGGGATTGCCCGAGGTCTTGTACTCGGTGATCTTGCCCGTGGCGCGGTCGAGCCGGCCGATGCGCTGGCCGTTCTGCACGGTGAACCAGATGATGCCTTTCTCGTCGATGACGAGCGTATGCGGGTCGCCGCCCGAGGGCGCGCGGTGGTTGACCACCGTGCCCGTCTTCGGGTCGAGGCGGCCGATCGTGCCGTTGCCGTTGCCGGTGTACCAGACGATGCCGTCGGCGCCGACGAGCAGGCCGTGCGGCCGCGCGCCGTCGGGCAGGTCCCATTCGCGGAAGGTCTTCGTCTTCGTGTCGAAGCGCGCGATGCGGTTGCCGCTCATCACCGCGATGTAGATGTTGCCGTCCGGCCCGGGCGCCGGGTCGCGCGCGAACTTCGGCGTCGGCACCGGCCATTCCGTCACCTTGCCCTGCACCTGCGGCAGGGCGCCGGGGACGATGCCGTAGTTGGAGCCGCCGGCCAGGGCGGGGCCGGCGCAGAAGGAGAAGATGGCGAGGAGGTATCTCATAGGGCGTTCCGTTGGGTGAGGGATGCCTTGAATGTTTCGCCTAATTGAATAAAGCATGACCGTCTCTCGAAGGAGGGTCAATGGTTCGGCCACCCACTTTTGTAACTGGCAATACATTACTCTAATGCGTCAACTCGGTAATATATTGCATTAACTTTGATCATGTTATGCTTATGAAAACAATGTGATTTATTTATTTTTAGCATTTCAGTCATGCCGTTTCTTGAGGAAAGAATAGCAATACATTGACACTATTTTGCCATTTCCCTATATTCCCTCCACGCTCGCCACAAGAGGAGGACACGTGGAATTCAGTCTCAGTTCCGAGCAACAGGCGCTCGTCGATACGGCCGCACGGTTCGCCAGGGATCGTCTGGCACCCGGCTACCGCATGCGCGAAAAGGCCGGGCGCATCGAACGCGAAATTGTTCGCGAGATGGGCGGATTGGGGTTTCTGGGCCCGGAGTTGCCTGAGTTGATCGGCGGCATGGGCATCGATTGCGTGACCAGCGGCCTGTTGCTGGAGCAGATCGCCTACGGCGATTTCAATGTCGCCTACGTCAATCTCCTGACCTCCCTGTGCGGACAGATCGTCTCGACCTATTCCCGCTCGCAGGAAGCGCGCGAATGGCTGGGCAAGGTGGTGGCCGGGGAGAAGCTGATCGCGATTGCGCTCACGGAGCCGAGCGCCGGATCAGACGCCGCGCGCTTGAAGTTGCGCGCCACACGGGATGGAAGAGACTTTGTTCTGAGCGGTGAGAAGACCTCGATCTCCATGGCGACGCAGGCCGATGTCGCCGTCGTGTTTGCCCGCACCGGCCTGGAAGAGGAACGCGCGCGGGGCATCAGCGCTTTCCTGGTGCCGCTGGGCCAAACCGGCATCACGAGAACCAGCTTCGACGACGTCGGCACCCGTCCTGTCGGCCGCGGCTCGATCTTCTTCGACGGCGTTCGCGTGCCCCAGGACATGATGCTCGGCGATGAGGGCCAGGGTTTTGTGCAGGTCATGCAGGGCTTCGATTACAGCCGGGCGCTGATCGGGCTGCAATGCCTGGCGGTTGCCCGTGCCTCGCTCGACGAGTCCTGGCGCTACACGCAGGAGCGCGAGGCCTTCGGCAAGCCGATCGGCGAATTCCAGGGCGTCACCTTTCCCCTCGCCGAGGCGGAAACGTACTACGAAGCCTGCCGTGCGCTCTGCCTGCGCGCCTTGTGGCTGAAGGATCAGGGCCAGCCGCACACCGCCGAGGCGGCGATGTGCAAATGGTGGGCGCCCAAGCTGTCCTGCGAAATCATCCACCAGTGCCTGCTGACCCACGGCCACGGCGGATATGGCGGCGACTACCCCTTCGGCCAGCGCTATCGCGATGTGCTCGGGCTGCAGATCGGCGACGGCATGGCGAACATCATGAAGTCGATCATCGCGCGCAGGATGGTTTCAAGCCCGCGCGCCTAAATTTGGGACATGTTCCTCTGCAGGCGAGTGATGTAATGGATGAATTCGAGCCTGTCGTCGAAGGAAAAGCCCTTGAGCGCGCTGTCGTAGAAGCGGCGGATCGGTTCGGCCATGGCCAGCCACAGCTCCTCGCCTTTGCGCGTGATCCGCACCTTCCGCGATCGGCGGTCCTCTTCGCTGGTGACGCGCTCGATGAGGCCTTCGCGCTCGAGGCGGCTGAGAACGCCGAACAAATTCTGGCGGCTGACCAGCAGGTATTTCGAGAGATCCCCGATGCTCATGCCGGACGCCGCCTTCGGCCGCGACAAGGCGCCGAGCACCGACCATTTCCCCGTGCTGACGCCGAAATTATCGAGGGCCTGGGTGCCTTTGGTGTGAAGCGTGTTGGCAGCCTGGAAGAAACGAAAGAAGAGCCGGTTGTTGATTTCATCGGCGGCGAGGGTTTTCTCGTGTGTCAGGTCTTTCATCGGCGTGGCTTCCGGGTTTCGGGCTAGGCCGATTAAATCGCAAAGCCCGCCCGGCACGCAATAGACCGTGCCCAATTTGACAAAGGCAGCAAGGGAAACGACATGGAAACGGAAGAGCAAGAGATGATTCTGGACATGGTGCGCGCGATCGCCCGGGAGAAAGTGCGGCCGCGCGCGGCAGAAATCGACGAGACTGGCGAGTTTCCTTGGGACACGCTGAACCTCTTCGCCGAACAGGGCATCCTGACGCCGCTGCTGCCGGAGGAATACGGCGGCATCGGCCTCGAGTTCAGCATCTTCACCCGCGTGATCGAGGAAATTGCCAAGGTGTGCGCCTCCTCGTCATTGATCCTCATCGCGCAGGCGGACGGCATGCTGCCGATACTGCACCACGGCAGCAGTGCGCAGAAGGCGAAATACCTGCCAATGCTGGCTGAGGGCAAGGTTTCCGCGATTGCCATTACCGAGCCGGGCGCAGGCTCGGATGTGCTCGCCATGCGAAGCAAGGCGGCAAGAGAGGGGGACAATTACCGCATCAACGGACGGAAGTGCTTCATTACCAACGGCGCCATTGCCGACGTGATCAGCGCCTACGCGTATACCGACTCATCGAAAGGGGGCCGGGGAATCAGCGCCTTCATCCTCGAGAAGGGCATGCCCGGCTTGAAGTACGGCAAGAACGAGAACAAGATGGGCATGCGGGGATCGATCAACTCGGAGTTGATCTTCGAGGACATGCTGGTCCCTGCCGAAAACCGTTTGGGCAATGAAGGCGAAGGATTTGCCAACCTTGCCAAAACCATGGCGTGCAGCCGCATGTTTGCCGCCTCCCAGGCCGTGGGGGTGGCGCAGGGAGCGATTGACGAGGTGGTTGCCTACACGAAAACACGCGTGCAGTTCGGCAAGACCCTGGCGCATATCCAGGCGATCCAGTTCATGGTTGCCGACATGGTCGCCCAGACCGAGGCTGCGCGCGAGCTGACCTACAAGGCTGCCAGGCTGCTGGACGAGGGCAAGGTCGCCGAGGCCGCCAAATTCTGCGCGATGGCCAAATTTCTGGCATCTGATACCGCCATGAAGGTGACAACCGATGCGGTCCAGTGCATGGGCGGCTACGGATACATGAAGGATTATCCGGTGGAACGGATGATGCGCGATGCGAAGCTGATCCAGATTTACACTGGAACGAACCAGATCATGCGCATGGTCGCCGCGCGCGAAATTCTGGGCGATTGATGGGTGGATTCTGTTGAGCTCGGGTAAAACAACCAAAGGAGGATGGAGATGAAGAACGTGGTTCGCAGCATTCGCGGCATCGCCGCGGCGTCAATGGTGGCTGCCGGCTGCACGCTCGCCACCTGCGTGCAGGCGCAAGGCAACACAACCCAGTTCGTTCCCATTGTCGGCTACCGCATCGGGCCGCTGGCCTCGATCGGGCAAACCTTCTATTCGGGGATGATTGACTATTTCACACTGATCAACGAACGCGACGGCGGCATCAACGGTGTCAAGCTCTCGTGGGAGGAATGCGAGACCGAATACAACAACTCCAAGGGCGTCGAGTGCTACGAGCGTCTGAAAGGAAAGAGCCCCTACGCGACGGCCGTGCAGCCGATGTCCTCCGGCATCACCTACGGCCTCGTGGACCGCGTGGCGAAGGACAAGATTCCGCTGGTGACGATCGGCTATGGCCGCACCGACACCACGGACGGCCGCGTGTTCCCATACATCTTCCCGATGATCACCAACTACTGGAGCATGACGACGGACATCGTCCAGTTCATCGGGCAAAAGGAAGGGGGCATGGACAAGCTCAAGGGCAAGCGGATTGCCTACGTCTTCCACGATTCCGCGTTCGGCAAGGAAGCCATCCCCATCCTGCAGGATATGGCCGCGCGGTACGGGTTCAACGTCGACCTGTTCCCCGTCGCGCCCCCCGGCTTCGAGCAGGGAAGCCAGTGGCTGCAGGTGCGTCAGGCCAAGTCGGACTACGTCATCCTGTGGACCGCCGGCGTCATGACGCCCAGCGCGCTTACTTCCGCCGCCAAGACCGGGTTTCCTCGCGATCGCATCATCGGCATCACCTGGGCGGCGTCCGAGGAAGACACCGTCGGAGTCGCGGCGGCCGCCAAGGGCTACATCGCGGCCAACTACACCGGTGTGGGAGCGGATTACCCGGTCATCCAGGAAATCGTCAACCACCTCTACAAGCAGAACAAGGGCAATCTGACCAACAAGTCGTTGCTCGGCGCGACCTACTACAACCGCGGCGTCGTGGCCGGTTTGATCACCGTGGAGGGCGTGCGAAAGGCGCAGGAAAAGTACGGCAAGAAGCCGCTCACCGGGGAACAGGTGCGCTGGGGCCTGGAGAACCTGAACCTGGATGAAAAGCGGCTCAAGGCGCTTGGAGCGGCCGGCTTCATGCCGCCCCTGAATATCACCTGCGCGGATCACGAAGGCTCGGGCATGCTGAAGTTCCAGCAATGGGATGGCGCGAAATGGGTCAGCATCTCGGACTGGATCGAACCGGAACGCGCCCGCGTCCGCGCCAAGATCGAGGCTTCGTCGATGGCGTATGCCAAGGAAAAGGGCATCACGCCGCGGGACTGCAGCAAGGAACAATAAGCGGCCCGGCCTTCCATAGTCCGCGTGCAGGCCTCCTGGGGGAGGCCTGCGCTGCTTTCGATCCCGGGATGTCGGCAGGGGAATTCAGCGAGACTTGCGCTTCGAACCACACCCCTCCATAATTTAACCAAGCAAATGCTTGGTTGGCACATTTTCTGGCCGTGCCGGCCTGGGAGAAATCCATGAATTACCGTTCCATATTCCGCGCCGGCCTGTTCGCCGGCCAGTCCGTCGTCGTCACCGGCGGCGGCAGCGGCATCGGCCGCTGCACCGCCCATGAGCTCGCCGCCCTCGGCGCCCGCGTCGCGCTGGTCGGCCGCAAGCCGGAGAAGCTGGAGGCCGTGCAGCGCGAGATCGCCGAAGCCGGCGGCGTCGCCACCACCCACCCCTGCGACATCCGCGACGAGGAGCAGGTCTGCGCCACGGTCGACGCCGTGCTCGCCGCGCACGGCCGCATCGACGGCCTGGTGAACAACGCCGGCGGCCAGTTCCAGGCGCCGCTGCGCGACATCTCGCTGAAGGGCTGGGACGCCGTGGTGCGCACCAACCTCACCGGCGGCTTCCTCATGGCGCGCGAGTGCTACCGGCGCTGGATGGAAGCGAACGGCGGCGCCATCGTGAACATGAGCGCCGACATGTGGGGCGGCATGCCCGGCATGGGCCACTCCGGCGCCGCGCGCGCCGGCATGGTGAACTTCACCGAGACCGCCGCCTGCGAGTGGGCCGCCTCGGGCGTGCGCGTGAACGCCGTGGCGCCGGGCTGGATCGCCTCGAGCGGCTTCGAGACCTACCCGCCCGAAGTGCAGCAGTGGGCGAAGACGCTGAAGAAGAAGATTCCCCTGCAGCGCTACGGCACCGAGTCGGAGGCCGCCGCCGCCATCGTCTTCCTGCTCTCGGAAGGGGCCTCCTTCATCACCGGTACCACGCTGCGCATCGACGGCGGCGTGCTGAACGCGCGGCCGACCTGGCCGCTGCCGGCGCACAAGCGTTCGAAGGCCTACAACGGCTTCCCGCTCTATGCGCCGCCGAAGTTCATGGCTGAAGACTGATGCCGATCCTCGACTCCAATCTCGACACGTCGTCGCCCGCCTGCGCCGCCAACCGCGAAGCCTGGCTGGCGCTGATCGCCGACTTCCGCGCCCTCGAGCAGCGCGTGCGCGATGCCTCGGCGAAGGCGAAGCCGGTCTTCGACAAGCGCGGCCAGCTGCTGCCGCGCGAACGCGTCGCGCGCGCACTCGATGCCGGTTCGCCCTTCCTCGAGCTCGCCACCGTCGCCGGCTGGTGTCTCGACAATCCCGACCCGGCGAAGACGATTCCCGGCGGCGGGCTCGTCGCCGGCATCGGCTACGTCTCCGGCGTGCGCTGCCTGGTCGCCGCCTCGGATTCCGGCATCGACGCCGGCGCCATCCAGCCGATGGGCCTCGAGAAGATCCTGCGCGTGCTGGAAATCGCCAAAGAGAACAAGCTGCCCTTCCTGCACCTCGTCGAATCCGCCGGCGCCAACCTGCTCAAGTACCGCGTCGAGGACTTCATCCACGGCGGCGGCCTGTTCTGCGGCCTCACCCGCCTCTCCGCCGCGGGCATCCCGGTGGTGACGGTGGTGCACGGCGCGTCGACGGCCGGCGGCGCCTACATGCCGGGCATGTCCGACTACGTGGTGATGGTGCGCGGCCGCGCCAAGGCCTTCCTCGCCGGCACAGCGCTGCTCAAGGCCGCCACCGGCGAGGATGCCTCCGAGGAGGAACTCGGCGGCGCCGGGATGCACGCCACGGTGTCCGGCCTTGCCGAATACCTCGCCGAGGACGACGCCGACGGCATCCGCCTCGCGCGCGAGGTGCTCGCCAAGCTCGACTGGAACCGCGAGGTGCGCCGCGAGGAAAAGTCAGTCCGTGCACCACGGCGTGACATCGGGGAACTGCTCGGCCTGGTGCCGCTGGACACGAAAAAGCCCTGCGACGTGCGCGAAGTCATCGCCCGCCTCGTCGACGATTCCGACTTCCTCGACTTCAAGCCCGGCTACGGCGTGTCCACGGTGTGCGGCCACGCCGCGCTCGACGGCCACGCGGTGGGCCTCATCGGCAACAACGGCCCGATCGACCCGGCCGGCGCCACCAAGGCCTCGCACTTCATCCAGGCCTGCTGCCAGTCCGGCACGCCGATCATCTATCTGCAGAACACCACCGGCTACATCGTCGGCAAGGCGAGCGAGCAGGCTGGCATGATCAAGCACGGCGCCAAGATGATCCAGGCGGTGGCCAACGCCACGGTGCCGCAGATCACGCTGCACATCGGCGCCTCCTTCGGCGCCGGCAACTACGGCATGTGCGGCCGCGCCTACGGCCCGCGCTTCGCCTTCTCCTGGCCCAACGCGAAGACGGCGGTGATGGGCGGCGAGCAGGCCGCCATGACCATGCGGCTGGTGATGGAGGCGAAGTTGAAGCGTGCCGGCGGGGAAGTGGATCAAACGCAGCTCGACGCACTGGAGAAGCAGATCGTCGACACCTTCGAGCGCCAGTCCTCGGCCTTCTACACCAGCGGCCGGCTGCTCGACGACGGCATCATCGACCCGCGCGACACGCGCAAGCTGCTGGCCTACGTGCTCTCCATCTGCCGCGAGGCCGATGCGCGCACGCTGCGCCCGGTGCAGTTCGCCGTGGCAAGGCATTAGGACGGGAAAAACCATGAACCACAGAGACACGGAGGCACAGAGGTCTTCACAGAGAAATTCTCATGTTTCCTCTGTGTCTCTGTGCCTCTGTGGTTAAGGGTTTTAGGAGAAACCATGCTCTACACCCAGGAACACCAGGAACTCCAGCGCTCGGTGAAGAAGTTCATCGAGACCGAGATCAATCCCCACGTCGACGAGTGGGAGGACGCCGAGATTTTCCCGGCGCACGCGCTCTTCAAGAAGATGGGCGATGCCGGCTTCCTCGGCATCAACAAGCCGCAGGCCTACGGCGGCATGGGCCTCGACTACTCCTTCCAGCTCGCCTTCGTCGAGGCGCTCGGCGACGTGCGCTGCGGCGGCGTGCCGATGGCCATCGGCGTGCAGACCGACATGGCGACGCCGGCGCTGGCGCGCTTCGGCTCCGACGAGCTGCGCCGCGAGTTCCTCGTGCCGACCATCGCCGGCGACCGCGTCTGCAGCATCGGCGTCTCCGAGCCGGGCGCCGGCTCCGACGTCGCCTCGATCAAGACCTTCGCCAGGAAGGACGGCGACGATTACGTCATCACCGGCACCAAGATGTGGATCACCAGCGGCACCCAGTCCGACTGGATCTGCCTGCTCGCCAACACCTCCGAGGGCGCCGCGCACAAGAACAAGACGCTGATCTGCGTGCCGATGAAATCGAAGGGCGTCTCCGTGGCGAAGAAGCTGAAGAAGCTCGGCATGTGGTCCTCCGACACGGCGCAGCTCTACTTCGACGAGGTGCGCGTGCCGCAGCGCTACCGCATCGGCGAGGAGGGCATGGGCTTCACCTACCAGATGCAGCAGTTCCAGGAGGAGCGCCTCTTCGCCGCCGCGCAGTGGACGGCGCTCGACCGCATCCTGCGCGAGACCATCGCCTACACCAAGGAGCGCCAGGCCTTCGGCCAGTCCATCCTCGACAACCAGTACGTGCATTTCCGCCTCGCCGAGCTGAAGACCGAGATCGAGGCCCTGCGCGCGCTGGTGCACGACGCCGCGACCAAGCTGGTGGCCGGCGAGGACGTGACGATGCTCGCCTCGATGGCCAAGCTGAAGGTCGGCCGCCTCGGCCGCGAGGTCGCCGACGGCTGCCTGCAGTTCTGGGGCGGCATGGGCTACGTCTGGGAGAGCAACGTCTCGCGCCTGTTCCGCGACATCCGCCTCTCCTCCATCGGCGGCGGCGCCGACGAGGTGATGCTCGGCATCATCGCGAAGTACATGGGCACGCTGCCGAGGAAGGCTTGACTTCAAATGCGAACCACCAAGGCACCAAGACACCAAGGTACACCAAGGAAGAACAATATTTTTTCCTTTGGTTTTCTTGGTGCTTCTTGGTGTACCTGGTGTCTTGGTGGTGAAGATGTTCAATAAAATCCTCATCGCCAACCGCGGCGAGATCGCCTGCCGCATCATCCGCAGCTGCCGCGCGCGCGGCATCCGCACGGTGGCGGTCGTTTCCAGCGCCGACCGCCACGCGCCGCACGCGCGCCTCGCCGACGAGGTTTATGAGATCGGCGCGGCGCCGCCGCGCGAGTCGTACCTCGACATCGGGCGGATCATCGCCGCCGCCAAAGCCACCGGCGCGCAGGCGGTGCACCCCGGCTACGGCTTCCTCTCCGAGAACGCCGAATTCGCCGAGGCGTGCGTCGCGGCCGGCCTCGTCTTCATCGGTCCGCCGGCCGAGGCCATCCGCCTGATGGGCAACAAGGCCGAAGCCAAGCGCCGCATGCGCGAGGCCGGCGTGCCCTGCATTCCCGGCTATGACGGCACCGACCAGTCCGACGCCACGCTGATCCGGGAGGCGGAGAAGATCGGCCTGCCGCTGATGATCAAGGCGGCGGCCGGCGGCGGCGGGCGCGGCATGCGCCGCGTAACGGATTTCGCTGAATTGCCGGCGGCGCTCGCCTCGGCGCGCTCCGAGGCGCAGTCGGCCTTCGGTTCGGGCGAGCTGATCCTCGAATACGCGCTGACGGCGCCGCGCCACGTCGAGGTCCAGGTCTTCGCCGACACGCAGGGCAACGTCATCCACCTCGGAGAGCGCGACTGCTCCATCCAGCGCCGCCACCAGAAAGTCATCGAGGAGGCCCCGTCGCCCGCAGTTGATCCAGGACTCCGCGCCCGCATGGGCGAGGCGGCGGTGCGGGCGGCCAAAGCCATCGGCTACGTCGGCGCCGGCACCATCGAGTTCCTGCTGGCCGAAGGCGATTTCGTCTTCATGGAGATGAACACGCGCCTGCAGGTCGAGCATCCGGTGACCGAGCTGGTCACCGGCCTCGACCTCGTCGACCTGCAACTGCGCGTCGCCGCCGGCGAGCCGCTGCCGCTCGGGCAGGACGATGTGCGCCTCGACGGCCACGCCATCGAGGCGCGGCTTTACGCCGAGAACCCGGACGCCGGCTTCATCCCGCAAACTGGCACGCTGCTGCGCTGGCAAGTTCCCGCCGGCGTGCGCGTCGACGCCGGCGTCGACAGCGGCACCGAGATCACCTCCCACTACGACCCGCTTCTGGCGAAGATCATCGCCCACGGCAAGACGCGCGAGGAGGCGCGGCAGAAGCTCGTCGCCGCCCTGCGCGACACCACGGCGCTCGGGGTCACCACCAACAAGGCCTTCCTCGCCGGCTGCCTCGAACATCCGGAGTTCACGGCCCGCCGCGCCACCACCGACTTCATCGCCGCCCACTTCGCGCCGCAGGCCGACGCCGATCCGCGCAGCGAACTCCTCGCCGCCGCCGCGCTGGTCCTCGCGCAGAAGAGCGCCGCCCGCCTGCCGCAGCCCGAACTCGCCTTCTGGCGCTCCAGCGGCGCAGCGACGACGCATTTCACGCTTGGGCTGGGCACCCGCGCCGTGTCGCTGCGACTGACTTCTTTAGGCAATAACCGCTTCGAGGCCGCCGTCGGCGAAGTGCGCAACGAAATCGAACTCATCGACGCCACGGGCGACGCCTGGCGCATTGCCTTCGCCGGCCTCCACCTCGCCGTGCGCCACGCCTTCGACGCCGAAGGCCGCCTGCACCTGGAAGTCGACGGCGTGCAGGCCGTCATCACCGACCTCACCATGCAGCCGGCGCAGTCCCGCGAATCCGCATCGAGCAGCGGCCGCCTCACGCCGCCCATGAACGGTCGCGTCGTCGCCGTGCTGGCCGAAGCCGGCGCCAGAGTGAAGCGCGGCCAGGGCCTCATCGTGCTGGAGTCGATGAAGATGGAACACACCCTCGCCGCGCCCTGCGACGGCGTGCTGGCGGAACTGACTTGTGCGGTGGGCGAGCAGGTGGCCCCCGGAAAACTGCTCGCGCGCGTCGAGGCAGCGTGATGCTGACGCAACCCAACCCCCGCCACTACAGCGCCGACCACACGGCCTTCCGCGCCACGGTGCGCCGCTTCGTCGAGCGCGAGATCCTGCCGCACGCCGCGGAGTGGGACGAGGCCGGCGGCTTCCCGCGCGGGCTCTATGAAAAAGCTGCCGCGACGGGACTCCTCGGCGTCGGCTTCCCCGAGGAGTACGGCGGCACGCCGGCCGACCATTTCTACCGCCTCATCCTCGCCGAGGAGATGGGCCGCTCCGGCAGCGGCGGCACCGCCGCCAGCCTGATGAGCCATACCATCGGCCTGCCGCCGCTGGTGGCGGGCGGCTCCGCGGAACTCAATGCACGCGTGATTCCCGGCGTGCTCGCCGGCGAGAAGATCAGCGCGCTGGCCGTCACCGAGCCGGGCGCCGGCTCCGACGTGGCGCAGCTCGCCACCACGGCGAAGCGCGACGGCGACGCTTACGTCGTCAACGGCAGCAAGATGTTCATCACCTCCGGCTTGCGCGCTGACTGGTACGCGGTGGCCGTGCGCACCGGCGGCCCGGGCGCGGCCGGCGTCTCCCTGCTTGCCATCGAACGCGACACCCCCGGCTTCACGCGCAGCGAGTTGAAGAAGATGGGCTGGTGGGCCTCCGACACCGCCGAGCTGCATTTCGACGATTGCCGTGTGCCGGCGACGAATCTCATCGGTGCCGAAGGCCAGGCGTTTCCGCTTATCATGCGCAACTTCAACGGCGAGCGCCTGACGCTGGCGGCCTCGGCCTGCGGTGCAGCACAAGCCTGCCTGGAGGACGCCGTCGCCTGGGCGCGCGAGCGCAAGACCTTCGGCCAGCCGCTGATCGCCCACCAGGTGATCCGCCACAAGCTGGTCGACATGGTCGAGCGCATCGAGGCGACGCGCGCGCTCATCGACGATCTGGCCTCAAGGCTCGACGCCGGCGAACAACCCGTCGCGCAGACGGCGATGGCCAAGAACCACGCCGCCCGCACCATGCAGTTCTGCGCCGACGCCGCCGTGCAGATCCTCGGCGGCTCCGGCTACATGCGCGGCGTGCGCGTCGAGCGCATCTACCGCGAAGTGAAAGTGATGATGATCGGCGGCGGCGCCGAAGAGATCCTGAAAGACCTCGCCGCCCGCCAACTCGGTTTCTAAGGACGACAACAATGAGCCAATACCCGCACCTCCTCGCTCCCCTCGATCTCGGCTTCACCACCCTGCGCAACCGCACGCTGATGGGCTCCATGCACACCGGCCTGGAAGAGGAGCCCAACGGCTTCGAGCGCATGGCGGCCTTCTTCGCCGAGCGCGCCAAGGGCGGCGCCGGCCTCATCGTCACCGGCGGCTTCGCGCCCAACCTCGCCGGGCGCGGCTCGCCCAAAGCCTCGCAGCTCTCCTTCCCCTGGCAGGTCGGCAAGCACCGCATCGTCACCGATGCCGTGCACGCCGCCGGCGGCAAGATCTGCCTGCAGATCCTGCACACCGGCCGCTACGCCTACCACCCGCTGGCGGTGTCGGCCTCGAAGCTGAAGTCGCCGATCAGCCCCTTCGCGCCGCGCGCGCTCTCCGGCTGGGGCGTGAAGAAGACCATCGCCGACTACGCCCGCTGCGCGCGCCTGGCGCAGAAGGCCGGCTACGACGGCGTCGAGATCATGGGCTCCGAGGGCTACCTCATCAACCAGTTCATCGCGCCGAAGACCAACCACCGCACGGACGAATGGGGCGGCCCTTTCGAGAACCGCATCCGCTTCGCCGTCGAGATCGTGCGCCGCACGCGCGAGAAGGTCGGCCCCGACTTCATCATCATCTTCCGCCTGTCGATGCTCGACCTCGTCGAGGACGGCAGCACCTGGGAGGAAGTCGTGCAGCTCGCCAAGGCCATCGAGGCGGCCGGCGCCACGATCATCAACACCGGCATCGGCTGGCACGAGGCGCGCATTCCGACCATCGCCACCATGGTGCCGCGCGCGGCGTTCACCTGGGTCACGCGGCGCATGAAGGGCGAGGTGAAGATCCCCCTCGTCACCACCAACCGCATCAACGCCCCCGACGTGGCGGAAGAAGTCCTCGCGCGCGGCGACGCCGACATGGTGTCGATGGCGCGGCCCTTCCTCGCCGATGCCGAGTTCGTGAACAAGGCCGCCGCCGGACGCGCCGACGAGATCAACACCTGCATCGCCTGCAACCAGGCCTGTCTCGACCACATCTTCGAGCGCAAGACCTGCTCCTGCCTGGTCAATCCGCGCGCCTGCAACGAGACCGAGCTCAAAATCCAGCCCGCCGCGGCGAAGAAGAAGGTCGCCGTCGTCGGCGCCGGACCGGCCGGCCTTGCCTTCGCCACCACCGCGGCCGCGCGCGGCCACGACGTCACGCTGTTCGAGGCCGCGCCCGAGATCGGCGGCCAGTTCAACCTGGCGAAGCGCATCCCCGGCAAGGAGGAATTCGCCGAGACGCTGCGCTACTTCCGCCGCCGCCTCGACGCCACCGGCGTGAAAGTGAAAGTCAGTCACCGCGCCACGGCGGCGGAGCTCGCTTCCGATGGCTTTGACCACATCGCGCTCGCCACCGGCATCCTGCCGCGCACGCCGGAGATTCCCGGCATCGACCATCCCAAGGTGGCGCGCTACATCGATGTGATTGAAGGCCGCCGCGAAGCCGGCCGCCGTGTCGCCATCGTCGGCGCCGGCGGCATCGGCTTCGACGTCGCCGAGCTGCTCACCCACGGCGGCGACCAGCCCAACGATATCGAGCACTTCCGCAACGAGTGGGGCATCGACAGCACCTACGCCGTGCGCGGCGGCCTGAAGAAGCCGTCGGACGAACCGCCGCCGCGCCAGATCTGGCTCTTGCAGCGCAAGACCAGCAAGGTCGGCGACGGCCTGGCGAAAACCACCGGCTGGATCCGCCGCACCCTGCTCAAGCGGCGCAACGTCAAGATGCTGGCGGGCGTGAGCTACGAGAAGATCGACGACGCCGGCCTGCACGTGCGCCTGGGCGACGGAGATCACGAGGGGCAAGTGCTCGACGTCGACACCATCGTATTGTGCGCCGGCCAGGAGCCCAACCGTGCGCTCCTCGCCGAACTGCAGCAGGCCGGCAAGGCGGTGAGCCTGATCGGCGGGGCGGACGTCGCCGCCGAGCTCGACGCCAAGCGCGCCATCGACCAAGGCACCCGCGCCGCCGTCGCGCTCTGACAAAAGTCAGTCGCTGCGGCACGGCGGCTTAACGTGGAGACGATGCCATGAGCGGCGCCGACCATCCCTTCGACTCAGCCGTCCGCCTCGCCGCGAATGGCGACGGTGCCTGGGCCGGCCGCACGCATCCCGCCTACGGCAACATGGTTGGCCCCTTCGGTGGCGTCATCGCCGCCGCCATGCTCAACGCCGTGCTGTCGCATCCGGCCCGGCAGGGCGACCCGCTCGCGCTGACGGTGAACTACGCCGCGCCCATCGCCGACGGCGACTTCCGCATCGGCGCCGTGCCGGCCCGCACCAACCGCTCGACCCAGCACTGGAGCATGGCGCTGACGCAGGGCGGCGAGACCGCGATCACCGCCACCGCCGTGTTCGCCCAGCGCCGCGAGACGTGGGCGGCCACCGAGTCCGGCTTCCCGCAGGCGCCGGCGTGGGCGACGCTGCGCCGCGCCGATCCGGTGAAGACCGCGGCGTGGACCAGCCGCTACGATTTCCGCTTCGTCCGCGGCGGCGACCTCTCCGCCATGCCCGCCGCCGAAGGCCCCGATTCGGTGAGCACGCAGTGGATCCGCGACGATCCGCCGCGCCCGCTCGACTTCCTTTCGCTCGCCGCGATCTGCGATGTCTTCTATCCGCGCATCTTCATCCGGCGGCCCGTCTTCGTCCCGGCCGGCACGGTCTCGATGACCACCTACTTCCACGCCGACGCCGCGCTGCTGGCGGTGCAGGGCGATGCGCCCGTGCTCGGCGTCGCCCGCGCCTCGCACTTCGGCAAGGGCTACCACGACCAGGTGGCCGAGATCTGGAGCCGCGACGGCCTCCTCCTCGCCACCAGCCACCAGATCGTCTACTTCAAGGAGTAAGCCATGATCGAACACCTCCTCACCGACGCCCAGAAAAAAGTCGTCGAAGACGCCCGCGCCTTCGTCCGCGACACGCCGCGCCAGCTCATCCTCGACATGGACGCCGAGACCGTGCGCTTCCCGAAGGACTGGCTGCGCGAGGCGGCCAGGCGCAACCTGCTCGGCGTGCGCCATCCGAAGCAATGGGGCGGCCGCGGCATGGACTGGGTCACCGCCAGCGCCGTCTGCGAGGAGATCGGCAGTCTCAGCTACGAGCTGGCCTGCGTCTTCGGCGTAGGCGCCGACCTGGTCTGCGACGCCATCCTCCGCCATGGCACCGACGCCCAGCGCGAGCGCTACGTCAAGCCGCTGCTGGCCGGCGAGATCTTCGCCGCCGAATGCCTCACCGAGCCGCGCGGCGGCTCGGACTTCTTCGGCGCGACGACGACGGCCAAGGACTGCGGCGACCACTTCCTGCTCAACGGCCAGAAGCGCTTCATCGTCGGCGCCGAGGGCGCGGACTACTTCCTGGTCTATGCGCGCACCAACCCCGACCCCAAGGCGCCGCCGCAGCAGAGCATCACCTGCTTCATCGTCGACCGCGGGCCGGGCGTCGAAACGAAATACCTCTACGGCCTGATGGGCTGCCGCGGCGGCGGCACCGGCCGCCTGGTGTTCCGCGACGTCAAGGTGCCGCGCGAGAACGTCGTCGGCGAAGTGCACGGCGCCTATCCGGTTTTCAACACCATGATGATCCCCGAACGCCTCGGCACGGCGGCGATGACCGTCGGCGCCGCCCGCCCGGCCCTCGACGTCGCCACGCAATACTCCTCGCGCCGCAAGGCCTTCGGCCAGGTCATCAACCGCTTCCAGGGCGTGAGCTTCCAGGTCGCCGAAGCCGCCACCCTGCTCGATGCCAGCCGCGCCATGGTGTACGCCACCTCGCGCGCCGCCGACGAGGTCGCCGACATGGACCGCGTGCGTCGGCTGATTTCCGAGACCAAGAAGTTCGTCACCGAGTCCTGCCAGAAGGTGGTGCACAACGCCATGCAGGTGGCGGGCGGCATCGGCTACACCAACGTGCTGCCGCTGGAGCGCATCTACCGCGACATCCGCCTCGCCTCGATCTGGACCGGCACCAACGAAGTGATGGCCATGATCGTCGCCCACGAGTGGTACCGCGAGCACGGCAAGCACAAGGCCGCGAAGCTCGCGCGCGACTACGCGCGCGATGCGGCGGAGGCGGATGCGACGGATGAGATTATTTACGAGTAGCGGTACGTCCGGGACGTAATGCCTCAGTGACACATGACTGGAAAAGTCAGTCGCTGCGATACGGCGAAAATCGATTGGTGGCCGGATCAAGCCCGAACTAAGTATCCGGGTCGAGGCTACTGATTCCGTTTAAAAAACGATCAAGTGCGGCGACGGCTGTAAGCCTTCAAGTCGCTCGCGGAAATATCGGCAGCAGGCACGAGCTGGTAATGCCTTTCCTCAACGACCTTAATGTTGCCGTCTTCAACCGTCAGTTCGAAAAGAGCTATTTTGTCATCGCTCATGAATTGAGCCGATATGGCACGGCATATCAGCGTAGGGAATTTTTCGGCGCAGCATGCGATGTCCTGATGCGTTTGCATCGCTCCGTGCTTATCGCTGCCGCCCTTGGCCTGCACTGGAATAACGAATTGCCGCCCATATTCGTTCTCCAGCGTGAGCTGCCCGATCTTGGCAGGCAGCGTCTTCACGTCCACCGCCGCCACCTCTGGGCCGCTACGCGGCCGTTGGGTGGGCAAGGCTATCAATTATCCCGATGTCCGGATTTCCGGGGCCGGCTCTAACAACGCAGTATTCCGCGCCGTCCTGCGGCGGCTGACTTTTCCGCCGCGCCTGCAGCGCCTCAGGACGATTCGTGTACTTCCGCCCGCGGCTTGCCGGGGAAGATGCGGCGCACCACGACGAAGAACACCGGCACGAGGAAGATGGCCAGCAGGGTTGCGGCGATCATGCCGCCGATGACGCCGGTGCCGATGGCGTGGCGGCTTTGCGCGCCGGCGCCGGTGGAGACGGCCAGCGGCAGCACGCCGAGGATGAAGGCGAACGAGGTCATCAGGATCGGCCGCAAGCGCAGGCGGCAGGCTTCCAGCGTCGCCTCGACGAGGCCCATGCCGCGCTCGTGCAGGGTGCGCGCGAATTCGATGATGAGGATGGCGTTCTTCGAGGAGAGTCCGATGATGGCGATCAGGCCGACCTTGAAGAAGACGTCGTTGGGCAGCCCGCGCAGGGTGACCGCCAGCACCGCGCCGAAGACGCCGAGGGGCACCGCCAGGATCACCGCGAAGGGGATCGACCAGCTTTCGTAGAGCGCCGCCAGGGCGAGGAAGACGATGAGCAGGGAGAGCGCGAAGAGCAGCGGCGCCTGCGCCCCGGAGAGGCGCTCCTCGAACGAGGTGCCCGACCAGCTGAATCCGGTGCCGGCGGAGAGCTGGCTGGCGATCGACTCCATGGCGTCCATCGCCTCGCCGGTGCTGCGCCCGGGCGCCGGGCTGCCGGAAATCTTCATCGACGGGTTGCCGTTGTAGCGATCCAGCTTGGGCAGGCCGACGACCCAGCGGTAGCGCGCCACCTCGCCGAGCGGCACCATCTCGCCGCGCGTGTTGCGCAGCGGCAGGCGGAGAATCTCGTCGGGGGCGGTGCGCAGAAGCGGGTCGGCCTGCATGTAGACGCGCAGGATGCGGCCCTGGCGCACGAAGTCGTTGATGTAGGCCACGCCGAGCGAGGATTGCAGCGTCTCGTTCAGTTCGGCGAGATCGATCGACAGCGCGCGCGCCTTGGACGAGTCGATATCGAGCATGAGCTGCGGGCCGGGCTCCTGGCCTTCGGGCCGCACGCCGGCGAGCGAGGGATTCGTGCCGGCCATGCCGAGCGCGATGTTGCGCGCCTCCATCAGCTTCTCGCGGCCGAGGCCGGCGCGATCCTGCAGGCGGAAGTCGAAGCCGCCGATGGCGCCCAGTTCGGGGATGGGCGGCACGTTGACGGCGAAGACCATCGCCTCGGCGATCCCCGAGAACGCCCGGTTGGCGCGCTGGATGACGGCGCCGACCGAGTGCTCCGGGCCCTTGCGCTCGCTCCAGTCCTTCAGCGGCACGAAGGCCAGCGCGGCGTTCTGGCCGCGCCCGGAGAAGGAGAAGCCGACCACGCCGACGACGTGGGCGACTTCCGGCTGCTTGAGGAAGTAGTCCTCGACCCGGCTTACCACTTCGATGGTGCGCTCCTGCGTCGCGCCGGGCGGCAACTGGATCATGGCGATGAAATAGCCCTGGTCCTCCTCGGGCAGGAAGCTGCCCGGCAGGCGCAGCAGCAGCAGCACGGCAGCAACGATGACGACGCCGTAGATGAGCAGGCTGCGCCCGGTGCGGCCGAGCGCGCGCGCGACGCTGGCGCGATAGCCGGCCACGGTGCGCGCAAAGCCGCGGTTGAACCAGCCGAAGAAGCCGGTGGTCGGCAGCACGTCGGTGCCGGGCTTGTGGCGGAGCAGCGTGGCGCACATCGCCGGGGTGAGGGTGAGCGCCATCAGCGCCGAGAACAGCATGGTGAGCACCAGCGTCACCGCGAACTGGCGGTAGATGGCGCCGACCGAACCGCCGAAGAAGGCCATCGGCACGAACACCGCGCACAGCACCAGGGTGATGCCGATCACGGCGGCGTAGATCTGCCCCATCGCCTTGATGGTGGCCTCGCGCGGTGGCAGGCCCTCCTCGCTCATGATGCGTTCGACGTTCTCGACGACGACGATGGCGTCGTCCACCACCACGCCGATGGCGAGCGCCATGGCGAACAGGGTTAGCACGTTGATGGAGAAGCCGAAGACGTAGAGGCCGGCCAGCGCGCCCATCAGCGACACCGGCACCACCACGGCCGGGATCAGCGTGGCGCGGAAGTTTTCCAGGAACAGGAACATCACCAGGAAGACGAGCAGCATGGCCTCGGCCAGCGTGATCACCACCTCGCGGATCGAGATGTCGACGAAGCGCGAGGTGTCGTAGGGGATCTCCCAGGCGATGCCCGTCGGGAAGAACTTCGACAGCTCGGCAATGCGCGCGCGCACCGCGCGGGCCACTTCCAGGGCGTTGCCGTCCGGGGCGACGCGCACGGCGATGGCGGCGTTGGGCTGGCCGTCGAGGCGGGCGAAGATGTTGTAGTTTTCCGCGCCCAGCTCGACGCGGGCGACGTCCTTGACGCGCACGGTGGCGCCGTCCGGCGTGGCGCGCACGATGACATTGCCGAATTCCTCCGGCGTGGCGAGCCGGCCGCGCGCAACGATGACGGCGTTGAACTGCTGGCCGCGGCCGGCCGGCGCCTGGCCGATCTCGCCGGTGGCGAGCTGCACGTTCTGCGCGCGCACGGCCTTCATGACATCGCCCGGCGAGAGGTTGAAGGCCTGCAGGCGCTCGGGCCTGAGCCACAGGCGCATCGAGTACTCGGTGCCGAACAGGATCGCCTCGCCGACGCCCTTGACGCGGCGCATCTGGTCGAGCACGTTGGCGGCGGCGTAGCTGCCCAGCGCGACGTTGTCGTGGCTCCTGTCTGGCGAGTAGAGCGAGATGAACAGCAGGTAGTTGCGCTGCTGCTTGGTCACCGGCACGCCGAGCCGGCGAACGTCCTCGGGCAGGCGCGCCTCGACGCGCTTGTAGCGGTTTTGCGCCTCGACCGAGGCGGTGTCGAGATTGGTGCCCGGCTCGAAGGTGAGGGTCAGCGTGCCGACGCCCAGCTCGCTGGAGGCCTCCATGTAGAGCAGGCGCTCGATGCCGTTCATTTCCTGTTCGATGAGCGCGGTGACGGTGTCCTCGATCACCTGCGCCGAGGCGCCCGGATAGGTGATGTTGAAGGCGATGGCGGGCGGCGCCACCTGCGGATACTGCGCCACCGGCAGCTTGCGCAGGGCGAGCAGGCCGCCCAGCACGATGACGATGGCGATCACCCAGGCGAAGACCGGGCGGTCGATGAAGAAGCGCGGCAGCACGGCTTATTTTCCCGCGGCCGCGGCGGGATGGGCCGCCGGCGGTGCGGCGCCGGCCGGCACCGCCTTCACCGGGGCGCCGGGGCGCGCCTTCTGCAGGCCGCTGACGATGACCTGCTCGCCGCCATTCAGTCCTTCGGCGACGATCCAGTCGGTGCCGGCCATGGCGCCCACCTTCACCGGGCGCGGGACAGCCTTGCCCTCGGCGTCGACGATCATCACCGACTGGCCCTGGGGGCTCATCAGCACGGCGCGCTGCGGCACGCGGATGGCCTGCTCCATCTCCGCCTCGGGGAAGCGGATGCGCACGAAGGTGCCCGGCAGCAGCTCGCGCTGCGGGTTGGGGAATTCGGCGCGCATCTGCACCGAGCCGGTGCCGGGGTCGACCGCCAGGTCCGCGAACAGCACCTTGCCGGGCAGCGCATAGGCGCTGCCGTCCTCGAGCAGCAGTTCGACCTGGGCGCTATCGGCGCGCTTGAGCTTGCCGGCCTTGAGCGCCTGCTGCAGGCGCAGCAAGTCGGCGTTCGACTGGGTGAAGTTGGCGTAGATCGGGTCGAGCTGCTCGATGGTCGCCAGGTGCGTCGCCTCGCCCTTGCCGACCAGCGCGCCCTCGGTGACCAGGGCGCGGCCGATGCGGCCGGAAATCGGCGCCAGCACGCGGGCGTTCTCGACGTCGAGGCGGGCGCGGGCCAGCGCGGCGTCGGCCTGCTTCATGCGCGCCTCGGCCTGCTCGTAGTTCTGCAGGCTGACCATCTTCTGCTCGAGCAGGCGGCGGTTGCGCTCGTGCGCCTGCCGGGCCGCGGCATGGTCGGCCATTGCTGCGGCGACGTTGGCGCGGTAGGTACGGTCGTCGAGGCGAAACAGCGGCGTGCCGGCCTTGACGTCGGAGCCTTCCTTGAACAGGCGCTGCTCGACGATGCCCTCGACGCGCGCGCGCACCTGCGCCGTGCGCACCGCCTGCAGCCGCCCGGGCAATTCGCGGGTGACGGTGGCCGCGGCGGCGGCCACCGTGATGACCTCGACTTCGGGAGGCGGCGGCGCCGCGCCGCCAGGACCGGGGGCGCCGGACGGTCCGGATTTCTGTTCAGCCGGGCCGCAGGCTGCCAGCCATGCCGTTGTGAATGCGATGCAGGATGCTGCCAGGATTCTTCTTGTGGCCATGATGGTTTTGCACGGGATTGCTCACTGCGCCGTCGAGGGGCGCCCCAACATCCGCCACAGCGTGCCGTCGCGGTCGAGCAGGGCATGCTTGAGCGCGGCGAAAATGTGGACGGCAAGGACGAAGAGTAACATCCTGGCGGCGATGGCGTGAACGGCTTCGAGCGCCTTGTGCAGCCACGGCATTTCGCCCAGCGGAACGGAGAAGGCGAACCAGCCGAAAACATCGATGGCGCGACCGCCGCTCCAGACGATGAGCGGGCCGCTGACGAGCAGGATGACGACGGCCGCCAGCAGGGCGATGTGCAGCACGCGAGCGAGTTTCTGTTGCGCCGGCGGCTGCGGCAGCGGCACGGGCGAGGTCGAGCGCGCGCGCCAGAAGACGCGGAAGGCGAGCGGCAGCAGCGCCAGTGCGCCGAGCGAGACGTGCAGGCGCAGCCAGTAGAGCTTTTCCTCGCCGCGCGGCATGTCCTCGAAGTGAAGGCCGATGGCGAGCAGCGCCACGATCAGCGCCGCGCCGAGCCAGTGGTTGAAAACGGAAACGGCGCCGTAGCGCGCCGGGGTGTCGTGCAGGTTCATTGTTGGCTCCCTTGTGCGTTGCTGCCTCTCCATTCAAGCGCGGAGAGGGTTGCGGAGGGGGCTTGCCGCAGCGAACCCTCTCCCCCAGCCCCCCCCTCCCGCATGCGGGAGGGGGGAGTGGTGGCTCAGCGCATGCCGCCCATTGCGCCCATGCCACCCATGCCACCCATGCCCTGCATCGGGCCGCGCGGGCCGTCGCCGCGGCCGCCGAATCCGCCTTTTCCGCCATGGCGGCCGCCCATCGGGTGACGGGTCATGTCGGCGAGCAGTTTCGCCTGCTCGGGGGCGAGGGCGCTTTGCAGCTTGGCCGTAGCGTCGGCGAGGGCGGACAGCTTCTTCGCCATTTCGGCCGCCATGTCGGCACGGTGGCGTGCGATCGTGGCGGCGTCGGCATCCTTCGGCGCCGGCTTGAGGCTGCCGGTGAATTGCTCCTGGTGCGTCCTGACGTAAGCCTGCCAGGCATCCTGCTGCGAGGCCTTGATTTCCAGGCGGCTGGCCATGCTGTCGAGGTGGGCCTGCATGCGGGATTTCATGCGTTCCTGCATTTCGGGCGTCATTTCGCGGTTGCCGAAGCCGCCGCCGGGCATGGCGGAAGCGGGCGCGGCGGCGCCGAGGACTAGCCCGGCGGCGAGCAGGGCGGCAGTGATCTTGTTACGGGGGTTCATGCGGTTCTCCTGTGTGGTTGAAAGACGATGCCATTACACACGACGGGCGTAAGCGGGGTTTTTCAGCGGCGGGTGGTTTTGTTAACGGTTTGTTACGCTTTGTGGAAGGCTGCTCACAAATGCGCCATGCCGCCTCCGGCGCACTACACTAGCGCCCATGAACAAGCGGATCCTCATCGTCGACGACGACCCGGAGTTGCGCGAGCTGCTGCGCGGCTATCTCGGCGACAACGGTTTCGAGGTCGACGTCGCGGAGGACGGCGCCGCCATGCGCAGGCGCATGGCGGCAATGCCGGACCTCGTCATCCTCGATCTTATGCTGCCGGGCGAGGACGGCTTGGCGCTGTGCCGCGCGCTGCGCGCGGAATCCGCGCTGCCGATCCTCATGCTCACCGCGCGCGGCGAGGACACCGACCGCATCGTCGGGCTGGAGATGGGCGCCGACGACTACCTGCCGAAGCCCTTCAACCCGCGCGAGCTGCTGGCGCGCATTCGCAGCATCCTGCGCCGTGCCGGCGAAGCCGCCGTGCGCGAGGCGCCTGCGCGGGCGCTGGCTTTCGCCGGCTGGACGCTGGCGCTCGGCGCGCGGCATCTGGTCGGCGCCGACGGCGTCGTCGTGCCGCTTTCCAACGGCGAGTTCAAGCTGCTGCGCGCCTTCGCCGAGAATCCCTTCCGCGTGCTGTCGCGGGACCAATTGATGGACGTGCTGGCCGGGCGCGAGGCCGGCCCCTTCGACCGCAGCGTGGACGTCATGGTGCACCGCCTGCGCCGGCGCCTCGACGACGACGCGCGCGAGCCGCAGCTCATCAAGACGGTAAGGAGCGAGGGCTACATGCTGGCGGCGGACGTGGAGAAGAAAGCGTGAGCGCCATCCGCCGGGCCGTCCCAAGGATGGCGCAGCAAACAGCACGGAGCCGAGCAGCGGCGAACGGGCGTCACCCCCTTCCGCGGGAAGGGGAATCGGGGGGAGGGCCGTGAAACTGCTCCCGCGCAGCCTGTTCGGCCAGATCGTGCTGGCGCTGGTGGCGGGCCTCGTCGTCGTGCACCTCGCCGGCGCCTGGCTGATGGTGGACGAGCGCGCCCGCTTCGGCGAGCGGCTGCGCGGCGAGCACTCGGCACAGCGCATCGCCGGGCTCATCTCCCTGCTCGACGGCATGGCGAGCGAGGAGCGTTCGCGCGTGGTGCGCGCGCTGAGCGTGCCGCCGACGCGCCTATCCCTCGACGAGCCCTGGCAGGCGGGCGCGGACGATTCGCCGGACGCCGCGGCCTTCCTGCGCCGCGTCGGGCGCGAGCTGGAGCGGCCGGTCGAGATGCAGGTGCTGTCGATCCGCCGCGCGCCGCCGCGCATGACAGAGCGCCGCCATGCCGGCCCGCACGGACCGCCACATGCCGATGCGCCGCCCGCGCCGCCGCGCTTCCTCGTGCTGGTGTCGGCGCAGGCG
>WBUF01000093.1 GCA_008933825.1 Rhodocyclaceae bacterium
CAACCAACGCCGCAGACACACGTCAATCGGTGGACTCTCGCCCGTGCAATTCGAAGCCGATTGGTATCAACGCAATCGATCAGTATGTTGTACTTAAACTTTCGTACCTCGAATTAGGCCGGGATCACATTAGCGTCTTTTAAATGGGCTATAACGGTTCGGGGCTTGGCGTAGTGGCGGCATTTTAGCACTGCCGTTGATACGAAGCACCACAGTTCAAATTTAGCAAAAATGTTCATACGAAGCACTTCACCCGCCATTACGCCAAACCCTTGTTACCAGCCGTTTTTTTTGTCGGTCAGTTTACACTTTTGTATTCTTCGTCTGTTACAGGTTGCAACCAAGTTACTTGAATGTCGTCTTTGTAGTTGGTAATGGCAATGTGTGTCATTTGAGTTGTTGCCGTTGCACCGTGCCAATGTTCTACATTTTCGGGAATGTTTACTACATCGCCTTTTTTAATTGGTTGTGCGGGTTTTCCTTTTTCTTGATAAAAACCGTTGCCGTCAATTACAATCAACACTTGTCCTTTTGGGTGCGTATGCCAATTTGTTCTTGCACCTGCTTCAAAGGTTACGCTACCTGCGGAAAATTCATTGTTTTTGTCTTTGGCAACTAATGGTGTGATAAAAGCGTTTCCTACAAACCAATCGTTTGGTAATTGCTGTCCTTTCGGAAATATTTCTGTTGTGTTCATTTTTGTTTCTGTTTTTGTGTTACAACTTGCAACGACTGTGGCTGTGATAAGTAAAGTTAGTATTCGTTTCATTTCAGTTAATTTTTGAGCGAAGCCATATCTACAACAAAACGATATTTTACATCGCTTTTTTCCAAACGTTCAAATGCTTCGTTAATTTGGTTTGTGTTGATTAACTCAATGTCGGGAGTAATGTTGTGTTCTGCACAAAAGTCTAATACTTCTTGTGTTTCACGAATACCGCCAATGTTTGAACCTGAAAAACTTTTTCTGCCGTGAACTAAATTAAAAGCACCAACAGGAAGTTGTTCAACAGGCAAACCAACTAAAACCAATGCACCGTCCACTTTTAGAATGTTGAGATATGCGTTTACATCGTGTTTTGCCGAAACTGTATCTAAAATCATATCAAATTTAGATTGTGCTTTTAGTTGTTCGTTGTCAGTAGATAAAACAACTTCGTCTGCACCTAAACGTTTTGCATCTTCGGCTTTGGAATTTGATGTTGTAAATACTGTAACATAAGCACCCATTGCTTTTGCAATTTTGATAGCAATATGTCCTAAACCGCCAATGCCAATAATGCCAACTTTTTTACCTGCTTTTATATTCCAATGTTTGAATGGCGAATAAACCGTAATGCCTGCACAAAGAATTGGTGCGGCACTTGCTAAGTCTAATGTTTCGGGAATATGCACTACATAATTTTCATCAACTACAATGCTTTCCGAAAAACCGCCATAAGTGATACCGCCAAAACGTTTGTCTTGTGAGTTGAATACAATAGTGCTTCCTTGTTCGCAAAATTGTTCTTCGCCTTCTTTACAATAATCACATTCGTGGCAACTATCCACAATGCAACCTATACCTGCTAAATCGCCAACTTTGAATTTTGTAACGTAGTCGCCAACTTTGGTAACTTTTCCAACAATTTCGTGTCCCGGAACAATCGGGTAGGTTGTTCCGCCCCATTCGTTTTTTGTGGCGTGTAAATCCGAATGGCAAATGCCACAATACAAAATTTCAATTTCTATATCGTGTGGTGCAACGCTTCTGCGTTGAATGTTCAAATTTTTCAATGGTGCTTCGGCAGTTTCCGTGCCATAAGCTTTTACCTGTTTTGTGTTCATTGTAATTGTTTTTTATAAATCGTTAATACTATATTCCGGCTTCTTGTATAGTTTGTCTTGTTGATTAAGAATGTCAGGTATAAATACCTTTTCTTTCCAATCTTTCGGCTCAAAATCTTCAATGGCAACAGAAAAAGAACCTGCACTGTAACCAATTACAGACATTGCCGTTTTGGTCAATTCTTCAGTCAATTTCTTTTTTTGTGCTTCTGTTTTTCCTGCCCAAAGTTTTACAATAATGTGTGGCATATTCTTCCTTTTTTTGTGCGACAAAATTAGCCCAAGCCGTCAGGCTTGGGCTATACATATTACCACAAAAAAGGAAACATTTTACTGATTAAAACAGACACACACATTTTTAATTATTGGCTACGCCAATTTGCTTTGATTGAAATTTGTTGCGATATTCTTTTGGCGTAAGTTGTGTATGTTTCTTGAACAGTTTGGCAAAGTAGTTCGGATATTCAAATCCTAATTCGTAGGCAATTTCAGCATTGTTCAAATTACTTTCTGTGAGTAACTTTTTTGCTCGGTTAATCACAAAATCGTGTATGGTTTCAATAGCCGATTTGTTTGTGAAGTACTTTATGATGTCGCCTAAATAATTAGATGATAAACGAAGTTGGTCTGCAAAAAACTGAACAGTTGGCAACTGCGTTGCTTCTGTGTTGTAATAATCGTTTAAGAGTTGTTGAAATTCAGAAACGATACGGTTATATTTTTTGATGTCAGTTGAAAACTGCCTGTGATAAAAAGTTTCTACCAACGAAACTAAAACGTGAACGTAAGAAAGCAAAACATTGTAACTGTTTTGTTTGGTATGATAATGCTTAAACAGTAAATCAAAAACTGTTCTTATTTCTTTTTCTTCATTGTCTGTTAGTTGCAATGCTTCGTGTTCGCCATAACCAAGATAGTTTTGGAAAAGAAAACGATTTTCGTCAATGAGTTTTTTAGAAATCTGCACATACATTCCATTAAAATTCTGTTCGATTTTCCACGAAAGTGGTTTGTCAGGACTTGTAAAAAATACACCAATTACGGGTTTGGGATTGTCGGGATTGTTTAAATCAATGTAATTGCTTTTTATGGAAATTCGGTAAAAGTCAATCATTACAGGTTCGGACTGTAAAAGCGTATTTTGTCCGTCATAGTAGCCGATGTCAATATTGTTGTCCAACGGTTTAGGAAGTCCAACATAGTTGTTAAAGGCTTCAAAGTCTTTGAGAAAAATCATATTGCAAAGATAAATATTTTGTTGTCTGTCTGCCCAAATCGTTACTTGTCGTGTTAGGCGGTTTGTCTGTCAGATAATTTTTTTCTAAAAGTCAGCGTTGGACTGTCCAGAGTAAAAGTTGATTAGAAGAACTGTTGCCAAAGTTTAGCACAAAGTTCGATGAAAGTTCGTCAAGGACAGTCCTACGATTACTTTTTCAAGTGTCGGATTGTGCGGTCGTCTAAAATGGCTGGTAACCGTTGAAGGCTTGGCGATGGGCTGGTATTCAATGAACATCCGCCCGAACGTTAGCCGATTGAAAAACTATAGCCGAAGATAAATATAAAAAGCCGATATTTGTTCGTCTGCTGGAACCGAAGCTGATAGCTAACTACAGCCGATTGTTATTCCTTCAGCCAGCCTATTGCCAAACCTAATGTTGGCAGCATACTCATTTGTCTTTCGTTTTAAGGTATTTATCTTCTGTACTTTCTAACGGGTCGGTTTTAAAGTAACCTGTCAATTGTATTTTACATTTTGTTTCGCCACGATTGGCAACTTCATAATAATCTTCGCTTGTCAACTCAATAATACCCTCCAGAACTTCTCCTTTTTTAAAAGTTGGTTTTTTAGAAAGTGTCAACTTGTATGTTTTGCAAGGAACAGAAACGCCAAATTCTAAACTATCGGTTTTGTGAAGTTTGTAAATTTCTGCGTCTGATTTTGCATAATGTCTAACAATGCAAGTGTCTTTGAATAACGTAATTTGATAACCGAAACCTGCAAACATTCCTGCAAACCCTGTTATGTTTATTGTGTCTCCGTCAAGAGTTGTAAACGTCATACATTCATCAATGCTTTTTCCCTTTGAATAAGTGTCGGCAGTTACGCTGTCGTTTTCATATAACTTAACGTCCATTGATGACATTGTTACGCCGTTGTATGATTTTACTTTATTGTCCACTTTTTGTTTGATAGAATTGTCAACAATATAACTTCCATTGTCAAAAGGTTTCTGCGTCTGACCGCAAGATGTAATCGCGACAAGAAGAAATATAAGGCTAAAGAATTTTGTAAGTTTTGTCATTGGTAGGATGTCAGTTTGAGTTGCTGCCAACG
>WBUF01000030.1 GCA_008933825.1 Rhodocyclaceae bacterium
GGATAGGGCGGGCTGAAGGCCTGCGCCATGGCGTCGTTCACCCTGGCGAAGTTGGCGAGATCGGTGACATAGATGTTGACCTTGACGGCGTCGGCGAGCGAGCCGCCGGCCGCCGCAGCGACGGCCTTCAGGTTGTCGAAGACGCGCGCGATCTGTGCATCAATGCCTTCGGCCATCTGCATGGTCGCGGGATCGAGGCCGATCTGGCCGGAGAGATAGACCGTGCTGCCGGCCCGTGCGGCCTGCGAATAGGGGCCAATGGCGGCGGGGGCGTCCGCGGTGGCGATGATCGTCTTGCTCATGTCGGCTCCAATCCTGTTCAACGTTTCTGCGGCGGGATCAGCAGGCCGGGGCCGAGGCCGAGTTCCTTCAGTTTGCGGCGCGCGGCGTCGGCTTCCTGCTGCGTCTTGAAGGGCCCGACCTGCACGCGCGACTCGATGTAGGCGGGAATGCCTGCCTGCTCCAGCTTTGCGCGCAACTCCTCCGCATTGCCGGCCTGCGAGAACACGCCCATTTGCAGGCGGTAGCCGCGAGCGATGAGCGTGGCCGGGTCGGGCTTTGCCTCGGGGCTGGCGGGCACTTCGGCTCTCTCCGTCCTGGCCGCCGCAGCCTGCTTTTGCTGCGGCGGGCCCGGCACAGCGGCCGGCGGCTTGATGACGACGCGCTGGACCGGCTTCGTCTCCGGCGCGGGCGGCGGCGCGAGCGGAGTTGCGGTTCTTTCCGGTTCGGCCTTCACCTCCTCCTTCGCTTCTTCCTTCGCTTCTTCCTTCGCTTCTTCCTTCGCTTCTTCCTTCGCTTCTTCCTTCGGCGCGTCCGGCCTGGCTTCGACGGGCGCCGGGGCGGCGGGCGCGGGCGGCGGCGCGGGCGGCTTCTCCAGCAGCCAGTCTTCCAGCAAGGCCAGGCCGCCGAGCAGCACGGCGATGAGCACGCCGGCGATGCCGATGCGGCGCACCAGTTTCTTCTTCAGTTCCTCTTCATCGTTTCCCGCTGCAGCCATCTCTCCCCCCTCGCGCATTCACTCCTGCCGGGTCCGGCTCAGGGCGCGCACCATCTCGGCCTCTGCCACCGAGATGCCGCAGCGCTCCGCGATCTGCGATGCCGTCATGCCCCTCTGCGACAGGGCAACGGCCTCGCCGTATTGCGGGGACACGTTGCGCGCCGCCTCGAGCAGACTGACTTTCTCCTTGAGCACGGCCAGTTCGCCGCGCAGCTCGGCCAGCTCCGCCTCGATGCCGCTCCTGACGACCTGCTGGCCGAACTCGGCCGGATCCCGCTTCCAGGCCGGCGCGGACTGTCGCGGCCGCGACAGGCGCGACAGGCGAATGATGACAATGCCGGAATAAATGCCGAGCAGCACCGCGGTGCCGATCACCATCTCGCGAAGGCCGAAGTTATCGAAAAACTCCATCTCGCTCCTTTTCAGGCGGCGCTCTTTTCGAGCGCCTGGTCGATGTCCCACAGGATGTCGTCGAGCGTCTCCAGCCCGACGGATAGGCGGATCATGTCGGGCGAGACGCCGGCCCTGATTTGCTGTTCCTCGGTGAGCTGGCGGTGCGTGGTCGAGGCCGGGTGGATCACCAGCGTCTTCGCGTCCCCCACGTTAGCGAGGTGGGAGAGAAATTGCACGCTCTCGATGAACTTCTCGCCGGCAGGCCGGCCGCCCTCGATGCCGAAGGTGAAGATCGAGCCGGCGCCCCTGGGCAGATACTTCCGCGCCAGCGCATGATGGGGACTGTCCGCCAGCCCGGCGTGGCTCACCCAGGCGACGCGCGGATGCGCGGCGAGGTGCTCGGCCACGGCCTGGGCGTTGGCGACATGGCGCTCCATGCGCACGTGCAGGGTTTCCAGCCCCTGCAGCAGCAGCCAGGCGTTCAGCGGCGAGAGCGCGGGTCCCAGGGTGCGCAGGGTCTCGAAGCGGGCGCGCATGGTGAAGCCGAAGTCGCCGAAAGTTTCGTAGAAGCGCACGCCGTGGTAGCCCTGCGAGGGCTCGGTCATCTGCGGAAACTTGCCGTTGTCCCAGGGAAATTTGCCTGACTCGACGAGCAACCCGCCCATGGTGGTGCCATGCCCGCCGATGAACTTGGTGGCGGAGTGCACGACGATGTCGGCGCCGTGCTCGATCGGGCGGCACAGATACGGCGAGGCGAAGGTGTTGTCGATCACCAGCGGCAGGCCGGCCTCGCGCGCGATGCCGGCCACGGCGGCGATGTCGAGCACATTGCCGCGCGGGTTGCCGATGGTCTCGGCATAGAGGCATTTCGTCTTCGGCCCGATGGCGCGGCGGAAATTCTCGGGGTCGTCGGGATCGACGAAGGAGGTGTCGATGCCGAGCTTGCGGAAATTGAAATCGAACTGCGAGTAGGTGCCGCCGTAGAGCGTGCTGGCCGAAACGATGTGGTCGCCCGCCTCGCACAGGGTGAGCAGCGCCACCATCTGCGCCGACTGGCCGCTGGCGGCGGCCAGCGCGGCGCGCCCGCCCTCGAGCGCGGCGATGCGCTCCTCGAGCACCGCGACCGTCGGATTGGCAATGCGCGAGTAGACGTTGCCGAAGGTCTGCAGGTTGAACAGGCTCGCCGCGTGCTCGGCGGAGTCGAAGACGAAGGAGGTGGTCTGGTGGATCGGCACGGCGCGCGCGCCGGTGGCGGCGTCGGGCTGGCCGCCCGCGTGCAGGCAGAGTGTCTCGAAGCCGTATTTCCGGTCTGGCATGATGTTGCATTATGCCAGCCCGGGGGCAAAGCGGGCGTCGCCGGGACGCCCGAAAGCAGGAAGGGCTTGGGAGAAGGTTATTTCTGCAGGGCGGGGCGCGGCCGCGTCACGGCATCGAGGCCGGCGAGATCGGGGCGCTTCGCCTCCTCCGGCGCGCTGCTCGCGGCCACGGGCTGTTCGGAGGCAAGAGAGCGCACGTCGCCGGAGACTTCTCCGCCTTCCTCGATGACGATCTTGCCGTAGCGGATCTTGCCGGTGACCTGCCCGGTCGCATGCACGACCAGCTTCCTGCGCGCCAGCAGGTCGCCGTCGAAGTGGCCCTGGATTTCCGCCACATCGATGACGACGCGGCCGGAGAACGCGCCCTGCTCGGCGATCTGCAGGGCCTGGCTGTCGAGCACCGCCTCGACTCGGCCCTCGACCACCAGCGTGCCGCAATCGCTGATCTCGGCGCCCTTGAGCTTGATGTCGGGGCCGACGATGAGACGGCTGCCCTGGAGGGACTCGGCCCGGCTCTCGGCCTTCACCGCCGTTGCGGTCGGCTGCGGCGTCGACGGTGGCGGAGCAGGCGGCGCAGCGGTCTCGCCGGGTCTGCGGACGAGCGTGGCGCCGGGCCGTAGCGGGGGATCGTTCTGTTGTTTGCCGAAGAGCTGCATCTTGTCGAGCATGGTGACTCCTTGTTTGAAATGACACGGACTCGCCGCCCGTCCTGGCGGGCGGCAACTCCCCCTGTGCAAGGCGCATGCCTGCCGTCAATTATCCAGCCGGATCAGTCGGATGCGCTTGCGAAGCGGGGCGCGCCGGGGCGTGCCAACGCCCAATCTGTCGGCGCCGGCCGACGGGATTCCCGTCCGGTGCAGCGTTTCCTTGCGCAGCAAGGACTTGGCGTGTCGCCCCACGGCGACTCCTGCGCTATGCTTGCGGCTCGCGGGCAGCAGCGCACAACAACAGCCCGCGCCGAACTGGCGTTCGGAATGGAGGAGAGGGCATGCGAAGTTACAAGAGCGATGTCGTCATCGTCGGCGGCGGCCTGGCCGGCATCTGCGCCGCGCTGGAATTGCTGGATGCCGGCAATAGCGTCACGATCCTCGACCGCGACAAGGAAGAAAATTTCGGCGGCCTGGCGAAGGAGAGCTTCGGCGGCATCTTCGTCGTCGGCAGCCGCGAGCAAAAGAAGAACGGCATCCAGGACTCGCCGGCCCGGGCCTTCGCCGACTGGTGCGCCTTCGCCGAGTTCGGCGAAGCGGACCACTGGCCGCGCCGCTGGGCCGAGGCCTACACCGGGCGCTGCCACGACGAGGTGTATCTGTGGCTGAAGCGCAACGGCATCGTCTTCTTCCCGGTACCGCACTGGATCGAGCGCGGCCTCGACGTGCCGGGCAACTCGGTGCCGCGCTTCCACATCGTCTGGGGCACCGGCCGCGAGCTGGCGGTGCAGCTCATTGCACGGCTGCGCCATCATCCGAATGCGGCGAAGCTGGCCATGCATTTCGGCCACCGCGTCGAGGACTTCACGACGCTGATGGGCGAGATCAGCGGCTGCAGCGGCGCGCTGGAGGACGGCGGCGAACCCTTCGAGGCCTTCGGCGAGGCCGTCGTCGTTGCTTCAGGCGGCATCAACGGCGGCGATCTCGGGAAAGTTCGCCAGCACTGGCATGCCGACTGGCGCACACCGCCGCCGACGCTGCTCAACGGCTCGCACCAATTCGCCGACGGCCGGCTGCACGACGCGGTCGCGGGTGCCGGCGGCAACCTGACCCACCTCGACAAGATGTGGGACTACGCCGCCGGCGTGCGCCACTGGCAGCCGAGGAAGCCGAATCACGGACTGTCGGTGGTGCCGCCGCGCTCGGCGCTGTGGGTGGACTGGCAGGGCCGCCGCTTCGCGCCGCCGCTGGTGACCGGCTTCGACACGCGCGATCTCGTCACCCGCGTCTGCGCCACGGAGCGGCAGTATTCCTGGCAAATCCTCAACCGGAAGATCGCGCTGAAGGAGCTGGCCGTCTCCGGCGCCGAGTTCAACCCCTCGATCCGCGACAAGAAGAAGCTCGCCTTCCTGCGCGACCTGCTCCTCGGCAACCGCTGGCTGGTCGATACCCTGATCGAGAAGTGCGAGGACGTCGTCGTCGCCGACACGCTGCCGGCGCTGGTGGGCAAGATGAACGCCCTGCAGGGCGACAACGCCGTCGACCTGGAGGCGCTGGGCGAGGCGATCAGCCGCTACGACGCGCAGATCGCGCGCGGCCCGGCCCGCTTCGGGGACGAGCAGCTGCAGCGCATCGCGCAGCTCAGGCAATGGAAGGGCGACCGCGTGCGCACCTGCAAGTTCCAGAAGATCCACGACCACAAGGCGCTGCCGCTGATCGCCATCCGCGAGCACATCATCAGCCGCAAGAGCCTCGGCGGCATCCAGACCGACCTCGCGGGCCGCGTGCTCGACGCCTCGGGCAATCCGATTCCGCACCTGTGGGCGGCGGGCGAGGCGACCGGCTTCGGCGGCGGCGGCATGCACGGCCTGCGCGCGCTCGAAGGCACCTTCCTCGGCGGCTGCGTGCTCAGCGGCCGCATCGCCGGACGATCCATTGCAGGGAGAGAAGCATGAAGAAGACCGCCGCCTGGCTCGCCGTACATGCCCTCGAACAGCTCGGCGTGAAATACACCTTCGGCATCCCGGGGGTGCAGAACACCGAGTTCTACGACGAGCTGAACAAGTCGGAGAAGATCACGCCGGTCCTCGTCACCCACGAGGGCAGCGCCTCCTTCATCGCCGACGCCGTGAGCCGCGTCTCCGGCACGGTCGGCACCCTGGCCATCGTGCCGGCGGCGGGACTCACCCACGCGGCGAGCGGCATCGCCGAGGCGCTGCTCGCCGGCGTGCCGATGCTGGTGATCACCGGCGGCATCCGCACCGACCTCGGCAAGCGCTACCAGCTGCACGAGATCGACCAGCACGCCTTCATGAAGCCGCTCACCAAGGCCACCTTCCACGTCAAGTCGCACGCCGAGGTGGTGCCGACGCTGTACGAGGCCTGGCGCATCGCCGTCAGCGGCGTGCCCGGGCCGGTGTTCGTCGAGTTGCCGGTGAACCTGCAGCTCTTCCCGGAGGAAGTGGGGGAGCTGCCCGAATACACGCCGCCGGCCGCGCCGACGCTCCCCTCCGAAGCCGAGATCGCACGCGCAGCCGAACTGTTGCTGGCGGCGAAGCGGCCCGGCCTCTTCGCCGGCTGGGGCGCCGTCGACGCCCTGCCGCAACTGATCGAGATCGCCGAGTTCCTGCAGGCGCCGGTCGCCACCACGCTGCAGGGCCAGTCGGTCTTCCCGCATACCCATCCGCTGCACGCCGGCTTCAGCTTCGGCCCGCACGCCGTGCCGGCCGCGCGCAACGCCTTCGCCGAGTGCGACGCCCTGCTCGCCATCGGCACGCGCTTCGGCGAACTCGCCACCGGCAGCTTCGGCACGCCGGTGCCGGAGAACCTGGTGCACATCGACATCAATCCCGAGGTGTTCAGCCAGAACTATCCGGCGAAGGTGGCGCTCGCCGGCGACGCCGCCGCCGTGCTGCAGCGACTGACTTTCGAATTGAAGACGCGCGGCGCGGCACGGCCGGCCGGCAGCGGGCCGCAGGAGCAGATCCGCCGCGACAAGCAGGCCTACCGCAAGGAGTGGTATGCCCACGACGGCAAGGGCCGCGTCAACCCGGCGCACTTCTTCGACGAGGTGCGGAAGCAGATGCCCGACGACGCCATCGCCACGGTAGACGACGGCAACCACACCTTCCTCACCGCCGAGCTGTATCCGGTGCACGCCTCGCGCGCCCTGATCCTGCCGACCGACTTCAACTGCATGGGCTACGCCGTGCCGGCGGCGGTCGGTGCCAAGCTGTCGCAACCGCAGCGCGAGGTCTTCTCCATCGTCGGCGACGGCGCCTTCATGATGACCGCCATGGAAATCCTCACCGCGGCGAAAGAGGGGCTGGGCATCGTGTACTTCGTCTTCCACGACGGCGAGCTGTCGCAGATCGCCCAGGCGCAGGAGATCCCCTACAACCGCAAGCCCTGCGCCGTGCTCGGCTCGGTCAACCTGGAGGGCGTCGCCATGGCCACCGGCGCCGCCTACCTGCGCATGGAAAACGACGCCGCCATCGCCGGCACGGTCGCCGAGGCGCGCCGCCTCGCCGCCGAAGGCCGGCCGGTGGTGGTGGACGTGAACATCGACTACTCGAAGCGCACCACCTTCACCAAGGGCGCAGTGAAGACCAACTTCAAGCGCTTCCCGCTGGCCCAGCGCCTGCGCATGGTCAGCCGCGCGCTGGTGCGGAAAGTCACGGGCTAGTGTTCTTCCTGAAAAAAATTCTCACTGCGCTGGCGCTGCCGCCGGCCGGACCGCTGCTGCTTGCCGCCCTCGGCCTGCTCCTGATACGGCGCCGTCCCCGCTTCGGCAAGACGCTGGCTTGGAGCGGCCTCGCCATGCTGTGGCTGCTCGCCACGCCGGCCGTAACGAAACCGATGCTCGCCGCAATCGAGGATGTGCCGCCGCTCGACATCGCGCAGGCGAAGGGCGCGCAGGCCATCGTCGTGCTCGGCGGCGGCAGCTATCGCGCCGCGCCGGAATACGGCGGGGACACCGTCAGCCGCTGGACGCTCGAGCGCATCCGCTACGCCGCGCGGCTGCAACGCGAGACCGGCCTGCCCCTGCTGGTCACCGGCGGCTCGCCACTCGGCGGCGTGGCGGAAGCCCGCAGCATGCAGGCCGCGCTGGAAAGGGATTTCGGGGTGAAGGTGCGCTGGGTCGAGGACGCCTCCGCCGACACGCGCGGGAACGCGCGCTTCAGCGCGCCGATCCTGCACAAGGCCGGCGTCAGGCGCGTGCTGCTGGTGACCCACGCCTGGCACATGCGGCGCGCGCAAGGCGAATTCGCCGCCGAAAACATGACGACCATTGCCGCCCCGACGGCCTACGAGGCGACGGGGCCGCTGACCGCACTTGATCTGCTGCCGGGACCGGGCGGCCTGTGGGCCGGCCGCATCGCCCTCGGCGAACTGCTCGGCCAGCTCGTGCAGCGGGTCACTTCCCCTTGAACGCCGGCTTGCGCTTCTCGACGAAGGCCGTGACGCCCTCGGCGAAATCGCCTGTCGCGCTGCAGCGGCCGAAGGAGGCCGCTTCCGCCGTCAGCTGGTCGGCCAGGCTGGCGGTCAGCGAACGGTTGAGCAGGCGCTTGGCGTTGGCGTAGGCGAAGGACGGTCCCGAGGCGAGGCGGACCGCCAGCGCCTCGCAAGCGGCGTCGAGCTCGGCCGCCGGCACGACGCGGTTGACCAGCCCGAGGGCCAGCGCCTGAGGCGCGTCGAGCCGCTCGGCCAGCAGGGTCAGCTCGGCTGCCTTCTTCATGCCGACCAGGCGCGGCAGGAAATACGTGCCGCCGCCGTCGGCGGTGGTGCCGAGCAGGGAATAGCCGGTGGTGAAGTAGGCGTTGTCCGCCGCCAGCGCGAGGTCGCAGCCGGCCATCAGCGAGAAGCCGAAGCCGGCGCAGGCGCCGCGGATCTTGCCGACGACGGGAGCGGGCAGGCCGCGCAGGATCTCGACGGCCGGGTTGATCAGCTCGCCGATCAGCCGGCCGAAGGCGCGCTCGCGCTCGGCCGGCACGGCGCCGACCATGGTGTGGAATTCCTTGATGTCGCCGCCGGCCATGAAGTGGTCGCCGGCGCCGGTGACGACGACGACCTTGACGCCCTCGGCCTTCTGCAATTCCTGGACGCGGGCGAGGAGGGCCTTGCCCATATCCAGGCCGAGCGAATTCATCGCCTGGGGGCGGTTCAGGGTCAGCGTGGCGACGGCGCCGCGGATGTCCAGCAGTACCTGTTCGTTCATTTCATTTCCTCGGTTTTCTCGGCGGCGTTGTGCAGCAGGCGATGGTAGAAGCGGATCAGCTCTGCATGGTTGGCGACCGAGATGCGTTCGTTGGTGCCGTGGAAGCGCGGCAGGTCCTCGCTCTTCGCCCGCACCGGCGAGAAACGGAAGATCGCATCGGCGATCGGCACCATGTGGCGCGAATCGGTCGCGCCGAGCATCAGGCCGGGCGCCACGATGGTGCCGGGAAACAGTTCGCGCACCGTGCGGGCGATGAGGCGATAGGACGGCGCCGCAGAAGGCGAGATCGGCGTCGGTTCGCTGACTTGCCCGCTGGATGCCACCGTGATGGTCTCGTTGGCCACCGTTGTCCTGACATGCGCCTTCACGCCGCCGACGCTGTCGCCCGGCAGGATACGGAAATTCACCAGCGCCTCGGCCTGGCCGGGCAACACGTTCTCCTTGTTGCCGGCCTTCACCACCGTCAGCGACGTGGTGGTGCGCAGCATGGCGTTGGTGCTGGCGGCCTTTACCAGTTGATGCTTCACCAGCGGGCCGAACAGCCAGAGATTGGACAGCAGCACGCGGTTCACGCCGCTCGTCTCTGGCGCGATGGTGTCGAACATCTCGGCGGCAACGCCACGGATCGCCGCCGGCATCTGGCGGTCTTCCAACCGCACCAGCGCCGCGCTCAGCATGCCGATGGCAGTCTCCGGCGGCGGCATGGAAGAATGGCCGGGGCGGGCCTTCGCCGCCAGCGCCAGCGTGAGATAGCCCTTCTCCGCCGTGCCGATGAGGGCCACCGGCCGGTCGAGCCCCTTGAGAATGCCCTCGGTGATGAGCAGGCCTTCGTCGACAACGAAATCGAGCTTCACGCCGCGGGCTTTCAGCAGGCCGGCGATGGCCTTGGCCCCGCGCTCGCCGCCGACCTCCTCGTCGTGGCCGGAAGCGATGTAGACCGTCTGTCGCGGCTGGAACCCCGCCGTGGCGAGCATCTCGACGGCCTCGAAGAGGGCGAACAGGTTGGCCTTGTCGTCCCAGGCGCCGCGGCCCCAGACGAAGCCGTCGCGTATTTCCCCGCCGAAGGGATCGGCCTGCCAGTCCCGCTCCGTGCCGGGCGCGATCGGCACCACGTCCTGGTGCGCCATCAGCATGATCGGCCTCGCCGCCGGATCGCTGCCCGGCCAGGTGTAGAGCAGGCTCAGCTCATTGACTGTCTCGCGCTTGAGCACGGCATGGGCGCGCGGAAAGGATTTCTTCAGCAGGGCATGCAGCTTGCGAAACTCGGCGGCGCTGGCATCCGGCTGGCCGTCGTGGGAGATCGTGCGCAGGCGCACGGCGGCGGCGAGCCGCCGCGCGGCAGATTGCTCATCCACGGCCAATTGCGGCGCCGGCGCCACGTCAAGCTGGCGCGACGTCTGGCGCAGCGCATTCGCCGCGATCACGGCGGCCAGCGCGGCCAGCAGCGCCAGCGCGAGCAGAGAAATCTTCTTCGGCACCTTTTCTCCCGCAGAAACAGGAAGGAACGCCGCGGCACCCCTTCCCTGCCAGCCGGATTTATAACACGGACTCGAACAGTCCCGCCGCCCCCATGCCGGTGCCGATGCACATGGTGACCATGCCGAACTTCGCCTCGCCGCGCTGCATCGCCGCCATCACGGTGGCGGCGCGGATGGCGCCGGTGGCGCCGAGCGGATGGCCCAGCGCGATGGCGCCGCCGAGCGGGTTCACCTTCTGCGGGTCGAGCTCGAGCGTGCGCATGACGGCCAGCGCCTGGGCGGCGAAGGCCTCGTTCAGCTCGATCCAGTCCACATCGGCCTGCTTGACGCCGGCCTGCTTGAGCACGCGCGGGATCGCCTCGATCGGGCCGATGCCCATGATCTCCGGCGGCACGCCGGCCACCGCGAAGCCGCGGAAGCGGGCGATCGGCTTCAGGTTGAACTGCTTGAGGGTCTTCTCCGAGACCAGCAGCACGGCGCCGGCGCCGTCGGACATCTGCGAGGAATTGCCGGCGGTGACCGAGCCCTTCGCCGCGAACACCGGCCGCAATTTGGCCAGGCCTTCGAGCGAGCTGTCGGGGCGCGGGCCCTCATCGTGCTCCATCACGCGCTCGACGATCTTCACGGCGCCGCTCTTGAAGTCGGGCAGGTGGTCGCGCACGGTATAGGGCGAGATCTCCGCCTGGAACCTGCCCGCGGCGATGGCGGCCGTCGCCTTCTGGTGGCTGGCGAGCGCGAAGGCGTCCTGGTCCTCGCGGCTGACCTTCCACTGCGCCGCCACCTTCTCGGCGGTGAGGCCCATGCCGTAGGCGATGCCGACGTTCTCGTCCTTCTCGAACACCGCCGGGTTGAGCGAGACCTTGTTGCCCATCATGGTCGGCATCATGCTCATGGTCTCGGTGCCGGCGGCGATCATGACGTCGGCCTCGCCTAAACGGATTCTGTCGGCGGCGAGCGCCACCGCCTGCACGCCGGAGGCGCAGAAGCGGTTGATGGTCATGCCCGGCACGCCGTTGGGCAGGCCGGCCAGCAGCAGGCCGATGCGGGCGACGTTCATGCCCTGCTCGGCTTCCGGCATGGCGCAGCCGACGACGACGTCGCCGATCAGCTTCGGGTCGAGGCCGGGCGCGCGCGCCATGACGTTCTTGATGACGTGGGCCAGCATGTCGTCGGGGCGCACGTTCCTCAGCGCACCGCGGACCTTGCCGACCGGCGTGCGCGTGGCGGCGACGATGTAGGCGTCCTGGATTTGTTTGCTCATATCAGTCTCCTGAACCATTAACCACAGAGACACAGAGGCACAGAGGACATCATGTTTCGTACCTCTCTGTGTCTCTGTGTCTCTGTGGTGAGGGGTTTTAGTTTCTCAAGGGTTTCCCGGTTTCCAGCATGTGGGCGATGCGCTGTTGCGTCTTCTCGGTCTTCAGCAGCTCGACGAACTCGTGGCGCTCGACGGCGAGCAGCCAGTCCTCGTTCACCGGCGTGCCGGTCTCGACCTCGCCGCCGCAGAGAGCGCTGGCGGCGCCGCGGGCGACGCGGTAGTCGTGGGCGGAGATCATGCCGCCCTCCTTCATGTTCACCAGCATCATCTCGAGGCTGGCGATGCCGTTGCGGCCGGCCACCTTGACGCCGCGCGGCGGCAGCTTCGGCCGCCAGCCGGCTTCCGCCAGCGCGCGCGCCGTCTGCCGCGCCACGTGCAGCAGCTCGCCGGCGTGGAACACCACCGGATCGGACTCGCGCAGGAAGCCCAGCTCGCGCGCCTCCAGCGCGTTCTTCGAGACGTTGGCCATGGCGACGGTCTGGAACACCGGCTGCAGGAAGGGGAAGACGTCGCCGCCGGCGGTGCGCGCCGCGGCCTCGGCGGCGCGCAGGGCGAACTCCTTGCAGCCGCCGCCGGCCGGGATGAGGCCGACGCCGGCCTCGACGAGACCGATGTAGGACTCCAGCGCCGCTACCGTGCGGCTGGCATGCATGGCGACCTCGCAACCCCCGCCCAGCGCCATGCCGCTCACCGCGGCGACCACCGGCACCTGGGCGTACTTCAGGGTCTGGCTCATCTGCTGGAAGCGCGCCACGCCCTTCTCCAGTCCGGCGAAATCCTTCGCCTGCAGGGCCGGCGCCAGCGCCGCCAGGTTGGCGCCGGCCGAGAACGGCGGCTTCGCCTGCCAGATCACCAGGCCTATGTAGTCGCGCTCGGCGCGCGCCACCGCCTCGATGATGCCTTCCAGCACCTCGGGGCCGAGGGTGTTGGCCTTGCTCTTGAAGGACAGCACGGCGATCTCCGCGTCGCCCGGCGCCGTCCACATGCGCACGGCGTCGCTCTCGAACACCGCCGTGCCGCGCTCCTCGGCCTCGCCCAGCACGCGCTCGGGGAAGACCTGTCGCGCATACACCGGCAGCATCGAGCGCGGCTGCTCGGCCTTCGCGCTGGCCGAATACGATCCGGCCTTGCCATGCACCCCGCTTCTTCCGTCGAAGACCCAGGCCGGCAGCGGCGCGGCGCTCATCGCCTTGCCGGCCTCGATGTCGGCCTTCACGGCAGCCGCGATGGCCTGCCAGCCGGCCGCCTGCCAGGTCTCGAAGGGGCCTTCCTTCCAGCCGAAGCCCCAGCGCATGGCGAAGTCGACGTCGCGCGCGTTGTCGGCAATCGATTCGAGATGGAAGGCGCAGTAGTGGAAGATGTCGCGGAAGATGGCCCAGAGGAACTGCGCCTGCGGGGAGGGATGCGCGCGCAGCTTCTCGAACTTCTCCGCCGGATTCCTGATCTTGAGGATGGCGGCCACCTCGGCATCGACCTCGCCGCCGGCGGGCCGGTAGTCCTGCTTGGCGAGATCGATCACGTGGATGGCCTTGCCTTCCTTCCTGTAGATGCCGGCCCGCGTCTTCTGGCCGAGCGCGCCCTTGCCGATGAGGAAAGTCAGCCACGCCGGGGCGGCGTAGAACTTGTGCCAGGGATCGGCCGGCAGCGTCGCCTGCATGGTGCCGATGACGTGGGCCAGGGTGTCGAGGCCGACCACGTCGGCCGTGCGGTAGGTGGCGCTCTTCGGCCGGCCGATGGCCGGGCCGGTCAGGGCGTCCACCACGTCGAAGCCGAGGCCGAGGCGCTCGGTGTGGTGCATCACGGCGAGCATCGAGAAGACGCCGACGCGGTTGGCGACGAAGTTCGGCGTGTCGAGTGCGCGCACCACGCCCTTGCCGAGCGTGGTGGTGAGGAAGGTCTCCAGCGCGTCGAGCATCGGCGCGGCGCTCGCCTTGCAGGGGATGATCTCGACGAGCTGCATGTAGCGCGGCGGGTTGAAGAAGTGGATGCCGCAGAAGCGGCCGCGCAGGGCCTCGGGCAGCGCCTCGGACAGCGCGTTGATCGACAGGCCGGAGGTGTTGCTGGCGAAGATGGCGTGCTCGGCGACGTAGGGCGCGACCTTCTGGTAGAGGTCGCGCTTCCATTCCATCTTCTCGGCGATGGCCTCGATGACGAGGTCGCAGCCGCGCAGCTGTTCGAGGCCGGCGTCGTAGTTGGCGACGTCGATGCAGGCGACGCGGTCCTTGGTGGCGAGGGGCGAAGGCTCCAGTTTCTTCAGGCCGTCGAGGGCCTTTTTGACGATGCCGTTGGGGTCGACCGCGGACGGCGGAGCAGTGCCTGCCGGCGTAGCCGGTAGGTGCGACCCGGGAGCGGTCGATGGCGTGCCGGTTAAATCCGCGGTCTTCATGCGTGCCTCCGCGGTCGCATCCCCGCTGCGCGGGGCCCCTGCTCCATGCTCCGGCACGCCCCCCTTGGCCGGCAGGTCGAACAGCACGACCGGCACGTTGGCGTTGGCGCAGTGGGCGGCGATCTGCGCGCCCATGACGCCGGCGCCGAGCACGGCGACTTTGCGTACGATGAAATTGCTCACTTGCTTCTCCTGGTTCGGGTGCTGGGAATGGGGTGCGGCGATGATGCGGAAATGCCTTGCTACTGTTCCGGCGGCACCTCGCGCTTGCTGCCGTCGGCGTCGAGCGCGACGTAGGTGAGCTGCGCCTCGGTCACCTTGACCACCAGCGGATTGGTGGGGTGGCGCTCGGCGTACACCTCGACGGTGATGGTCATCGAGGTGCGGCCGACCTTGACCACCTCGGCGTAGAAGGACAGCACGTCGCCCACCGACACCGGCTGCTTGAAGAGGAACTGGTTCACCGCGATGGTGGCGACGCGCCCCCGCGCGCGGCGGATGGCGGCGATGCCGCCGGCCAGGTCGACGTTGGCCATGACGTAGCCGCCGAAGATGTCGCCGGCGTGGTTCACGTCGGCCGGCATCGGCATCACGCGCAGCGTCGGCTGCCTGTCCGGCAACTTCGTCAATTGTTCACTCATGCGTTTTCTTTCAGGTAGTTCATCGGCCCGCCGCGAAACGGCGCGAAGCCGGTGCCGAAGATCACGCCGGCATCGGCCAGCTCGGCGTCGGCGACGACGCCCTCGTCGACTGCGCGCTGCGCGGCCGCGAGGAAGGGCTTCACCAACCGGTCGGCGAGCCCGACCGGCACCTGCCCCACTGAGCCCTTCTGCGGCTTGCCCTGATTGTACGCGTAGAAGCCGCGCCCGGTCTTGCGGCCGAGGTGGCCGGCATTCACCAGCTCCATCAGTTTCTTCGGCGGCTCGCCGATGCCGCTCGCCAGCTGCTGGCCGGCGGCGACGGCGATGTCGAGGCCGACCGTGTCGGCCAGCTCGATGGGGCCGAGCGGCATGCCGAAGGCCAGCGCCGCCTCGTCCACCGCTTCCGGCGCGATGCCTTCGTCCACGCAGCGCATCGCCTCCTGCATGTAGGGCGCCAGCACGGCGTTCACCAGGAAGCCGGGCGCACTCTTCACCGGCAGCGCCAGCTTGTCGATCTTGCGCACGAAGGCCATGCCCCGCTTCAGCGCCTCCGGGTCCGAACTCGCGCCCTCGACCACCTCGACCAGCGGCATTTTCGCCACCGGGTTGAAGAAGTGGATGCCGATCAGGCGCGCGGGATTCTTCAGGCCGACGGCGATGTCCTCCAGCTTCAGGCTCGAGGTGTTGCTGGCGAGCACGGCGTCCGGCTTGGCGATGGCTTCGAGGTCGGCGAACAGCTTGCGCTTGGCCTCGAGGTTCTCGAAGATCGCCTCGATCACCACGTCGGCCTGGCGCGCGCCCTGGCCGGACGGGTCGGGGATCAGCCGGTCGAGCGTGAAGCGCACCTGCGCATCGTCGCGCAATTTCTTCTTGAAGGCCGCCGCGGCGCGCTGGATGGCCGGCGCGATGCGCCCGATGTCCTGGTCCTGCAGCGTCACGGTGAGGCCGCGCAGCGCGCCCCAGGCGGCGATGTCGCCGCCCATGACGCCGGCGCCGATGACGTGCAGGTGCTTCGGCGCGAAATCGCCGTTTTTTCCATCGGGCTTGCCGAATCCCTTCAGGCGCTCCTGCAAGTAGTACACGCGCACCAGGTTCTTCGTCGTCGGCGAGGCGGCGATGGCTTCCATCGAGGTCGGCTTGTCGGCCGGCACGGCCAGCGCGTTGCCGCCGTAGTTCGCCCACATGTCGAGAATGGCGTAGGGCGCCGGGTAGTGCTCGGGGCGGGCGCGCTTCGCCACCTGCTTCCTCGCCTGCGCAGCGACGAAGCCCTTCAGCGGGCCGTTCATCAGCCTCTGCATGAAGGGCAGTTCGCGGCGCGGCTGGCCGGAGAGCACCAGCATGCGTGCGGCGTTCTCCATCACGCGCGGCGGCACGCACTCGTCGGCAAAGCCTGACTGCTTCGCCCGCTTGGCGTTCAGGGCGCGGCCGGTCAGCATCATGTCGAGCGCGGCGGCCGGGCCGATCGCCTGCGGCAATCTCAGCATGCCGCCCCAGCCCGGCACGATGCCGAGCATGACTTCCGGCAGGGCGATGCGCGTGCCCGGCTCGTCCACCGCGACGCGGTAGCGGCAGGCCAGCGCCAGCTCGGTGCCGCCGCCCATGCAGTGGCCACGGACCAGCGCCAGGGTCGGGTACGTCACCGCGGCGAGGCGGTTGTAGAGGTCCCAGCCGCGCTGCACCAGGGCCTTGGCGTCGGCCGCCGAGGCGACTTTGGTGAACTCCTCGATGTCGGCGCCGGCGATGAAGCCGGCGCTCTTGCCGGAGCGGATCACCAGGCCTTTCGGCGGCTCGCGGTCGAATGCGTCCAGCGCGAGCGCCAGTTCGCGCATGGCTTCGGCGGAGAGCGTGTTGGTGGACTCGCCGGCCTTGTCGAAAATCAGCCAGGCCAGCCCGCCGGGTTCGCGCTCGATGCGCCAGTGCTTCAGCTCCGTCATTTCAACCTCGTGGAAAGTTCACAAAATGCCGCCGTTGCCGCGGCGCAGGCGGCCGACGATGGCCGGCCGCTCGTCCTCGTTCACATGCAGGGCGAAGACCGCGCCGTCCGCACCGGATTCGCTGCGCATCCTCACCGGCGCGCCGTAGAACACCGGCCCCTTGATCCAGGCATCCAGCCGCAGCGGCAGGCCCGTCTCCTCCTGCGGAAGGCGCGCCAGGCACTGGCCGAGCACGCGCGGCGGATGGAAGAAAGCGCGCGGAAAGCCGAGCTTGCGCGCATACCAGCCGAACATGTGCACGCCATTGTAGTCGCCCGACAGACCGCCGAAATGCCAGCCGCCGCCCGCCGGCATGCGCCAGGTCGCCGTCTCGCCGGGACTGACTTTGGGCGCCTCCGGCGCCGCGGCCCCCGCCGTCGGCGCGCCGAAGCGGCCGCGCACGTAGAAGGTGTTCACGCTCTCCCAGGCGGCCGCCCCGCCGTCGCCCACCGTCGTGTGCAGGTCGAACTCCGCCCCCTTCTCGAGGATGCGGTGGCCGGCGACCTTGACGGCGATGTCGAGCGCGGCGTCGCGCGCCAGCGGCGCATGCTGCACGATGCGGTTCCTCACCTGCAGCACCTTCCAGATCGGCACCGGAAAGGCCGGCTGCGTCAGGATGGCCATCTGCAGGGGGAAGCCGATGGTGTGCGGATAGAGCAGCGGCAGCGCCTCGCCTTCCGGCAATCCGCTGAGGGCGTGGAAGCGCTTCAACTCGGCGGCGTCGACGCGGTGGCGCCAGCGCGCCGAGATCGCCGGCACGCCCTTGTGCAGCCCGGGCGAGGGGCGCAGCGCCCGCGCCATGAAGGCCAGCGCGGAGGGGCGTGCGCGGAAGTCGAGATGGATCGCCTGCCGCATGCCCGGGCTCAGACTGTTTCCACCAGCATGGCGCCGCCCTGGCCGCCGCCGATGCAGATCGTGGCGATGCCGCGGCGCGGCCCCGGCCGCGCGCCATTCTCGCCGCCCGTGCGCCGGAGCACGTGCAGCAGGTGCAGCACGATGCGCGCGCCGGAGGCGCCGACCGGGTGGCCCAGGGCGACGGCGCCGCCGTCGACGTTGAGCTTCTCCTCGTCGAGCGCGCCAAGCGGCGCGTCGAGGCCGAGCTGCTCCTTGCAATAACTGGCGTCCTTCCAGGCCGAGAGGCAGCCGATCACCTGGGCGGCGAAGGCCTCGTTGATCTCCCAGGCGTCGAGGTCGTTGAGGCCGAGGCCGTGGCGCTGCAGGATCGGCGTGGCGGCGTGCACGGGCCCGAGGCCCATCTGCGCCGGGTCGAGGCCGGCCCATTGCGAGTCGGTGATGCGGCCGATCGGCTCCAGCTTGTGGCGCGCGACCGCTTCCTCCGAGGCGAGGATCAGCCAGACGCCGCCGTCGGTGATCTGCGAGCTGTTGCCGGGCGTGACCTTGCCGTACTTCCTGTCGAAGAAGGGCTTCAGCTTGGCCAGCCCCGCCATCGAGGAATCGCGCCGCACGCCGTCGTCGGCGGCGTAAACCTGGCCGTCGCGGCCGACCAGCGGCACCACCTCGCTGTAGTGGCCGGCGTCCTGGCCGGCGGTGACGCGCTGGTGGCTGCGCACCGAGAATTCGTCCATCTGCTCGCGCGTGATGCCGAAACGGTGCGCGAGGTTTTCCGCCGTCTGCCCCATCAGGAGGTTCACCACCGGGTCGGTGAGGCCCTTCATGATGCCGATCACCGGCGAGAGCAGCGCGCCGGGTTTCAGTTTGGCGAACAGCGCCGCCTTCTGCCCGGCGCTCTTCGCCTGGGCCATTTTCGCGAACCACAGCACCATGGTCCGCGAATACAGCAGCGGCGCATACGACAGCGCGTCGACGCCGCCGGCCAGCACCAATTGCGAGCGGCCGGAATTGATGTTGGCGATGGCCGAGTCGAGCGCCTGCATGCCGGAGGCGCAGTTCCTCATCACCGTCCAGCCCGGCACCTTGAGGCCGCAGCCCATGCGCAGCGCGGCGACGCGGCCGATGTTCACCTCGTCCGGCGAGGGCGAGGCGCAGCCGAGGATGACTTCATCCAGTTCCTCGGCGGCGAAGGGCTGGCGCACCAGCAGGGCGCGGCCGGCGGCGGTGGCGAGGTCGCCCGCCGAGAAGGGACCGGGGGCGTTGCGCGCCTTGAGGAAGGGCGTGCGGGCGCCGTCGATGATGTAGACCGGTTGATTGTTCATTCTCACTCCTGAAAACCTTTCACCACAGAGACACAGAGGCACGGAGAAAAGCGAAAGACGATAAAGTCATTTTCCTGTCTTTCTCTGTGTCTCCGTGCCTCTGTGGTTAATGGTTCTAAGCCGCCGCGCGCTGCGCGACGGGCTTCGGTTCGCTGCGCTGCAGGCCGAGGTCGAAGGGGAAGTCGTCCACCTTGATGACTTCGCCCGTCAGCTCGCGCGCGCGCACCAGCAGCGCGTGCTCGGCGCTGCTGACGACGCCGTGCGCCAGCGCCTGACTTTCCAGTTCCTGCGCGCTGCGGGCCTCCAGCTTGCCGGCCTTCTGCGCCGCGCGCAGCTTGGCGTGGATCGGCTCGGCGGCGAGGGTGGCTTCCAGCGCCAGCTCGATGACGCCGACCGGATCGGTCTCGTCGCGCGGGATGTACATGTCGGCGGTGAGGCGGTCGCGCGTCGCCGAAGGGGCGATCAGCAGGTCCGCCACCTGGGCGCCGAGGCGGTCGGAGGGCACGACGTAGGGCCGGCCGAGCGGGAAGATGGTGCGCCGCAGGAAGGTCGACACGAACCTGCTGGGGAAGTTGGAGACGACGCCCTCGAAGGCGTTCTGCGCCTTGAACATCGAGTCCCAGATCGCCCAGTGCATCAGCGGCGCGTCGGCCGGCTGGCGGCCCTCCGACTCGTAGCGCTTGAGCACCGCCGAGGAGAGGTACATCAGCGAGAGGATGTCGCCCATGCGCGCCGAGAGCTTCTCCTTGCGCTTCAAGTCGCCGCCCATCACCAGCATGGAGACGTCGGCGAGGAAGGCGAAGGCCGAGGAAAAGCGCGTCAGCTGCTGGTAGTAGCGGCGCGTCTCCGGCGCGACGTTCGAAGGCACGCCGACGAAATGCGAGCCGGTGAGGCCGGTGACGAGGGCGCGCAGGCCGTTGCCGACGGTGTGACCGATGTGGGCGAAGAGCGCGCGATCGAAGGCGACGAGGTCGTTCTGCTGCGCCGCCTGCATCTCCGCCATCACGTAGGGATGGCAGCGGATGGCGCCCTGGCCGAAGATGATCAGGCTGCGCGTCAGGATGTTGGCGCCCTCGACGGTGATCGCAACCGGCACCTGCTGGTAGGCGCGGCCGAGGAAGTTCGAGGGGCCGAGGCAGATGCCCTTGCCGCCGAGGATGTCCATGCCGTCGTTCACCGACTGGCGGGCGCGCTCGGTGACGTGGTACTTGACGATGGCGGAGACCACCGAGGGCTTCTCGCCGAGATCGATCGAGCCGGCGGTCATGACGCGGGCGGCGTCGCACAGGTAGAGGTTGCCGCCCAGGCGCGCCAGCGGCTCCTGGATGCCCTCGAACTTGCCGATCGCCGTCTTGAACTGGCTGCGCACGCGGGCATAGCCGCCGACCGTGCGCACGGTGAGCTTCTGCATGCCGGTGTTGGAGGCCGGCAGCGAGATCGAGCGGCCGGCGGCGAGGCACTCCATCAGCATGCGCCAGCCCTGGCCGGCCATCCTCGGCCCGCCGATGATGAACTCGAGCGGCATGAAGACGTCCTTGCCGCGCGTCGGGCCGTTGTGCCAGGCGGCGTTGAGCGGGAAGTGGCGGCGGCCGGTCTCCACACCCGGGTGATTCGCCGGCACCAGCGCGCAGGTGATGCCGATGTCGTCCACGTCGCCGAGCAGATGCTCGGGGTCGAACAGGCGGAAGGCGAGGCCGACCACCGTGGCGATCGGCGCCAGGGTGATGTAGCGCTTGTCCCAGGTGACGCGCATGCCGACGACTTCCTTGCCCTGCCACAGGCCCTTGCAGACGACGCCCTGGTCGGGGATCGAGGCGGCATCCGAGCCGGCCCACGGGCTCGTCAGCGCGAAGCAGGGAATGTCGAGGCCCTTCGCCAGGCGCGGCAGGTAGTGGTTCTTCTGCTCGTCGGTGCCGTAGTGCAGCAGCAGTTCGGCCGGGCCGAGGGAGTTGGGCACCATCACCGACACCGCCGTGGCGGCGCAGCGCGTGGAGAGTTTCGTCACCACCTGCGAATGCGCAAAGGCGGAGAAGCCGACGCCGCCGTACTGCTTCGGGATGATCATGCCGAGGAAGCCCTTCTCCTTGAGGCATTTCCAGGCTTCCGGCGAGAGGTCGTGGTCGTAGTGCGAAGAGACCCAGTCGTCGGAGAGGCGGCACAGCTCCTCGGTCTCGTTGTCGAGGAAGGATTGCTCCTCGGGCGTGAGTTTCGGCTGCGGGTAGGCAAGGAGTTTTTTCCAGTCGGGGCGGCCGTGGAAGAGCTCGCCTTCCCACCAGACCGTGCCGGCGTCGAGCGCCTCCTTCTCGGTCTGCGACATCTGCGGCAGCATGCGGCGGTAGGCCGCGAAGAGCGGCCGCGTGACCACCGCGCGGCGCAGCGGCCGGATGGCGAAGAGCGCCACGAGGGCCGCCAGCGGCAATGCGATCAACAATGTCCAGGTCATGCTGTTCTCCTTCCTCTTCCTCCGGCGGAAATCGCCGCCGTGATGATGCTGTCAACGGCCCCGGACGGGCCGAACTGTAGTCAGGCCGCCCGGCGCGGGCGCTTTTCCTTCGGTTTTGCCGCCTGTTCCGGCAGCGGCGCGCGCAACCCCCCGAGCAGGAAGGGCATCAGCCGGCGCGCCAGGGCGCCGGGGTCCTTCTCGTCCAGTTCGCAGCCGGAGACAAGTTGCAGGGCGTCGGTGCCGGCGATGGCGTAGGACATGGCGCCGAGCATGAAGTGGAAGCGCCAGAGGATTTCCTCCGGCGGCACGTCGGGCAGGGCGCGGAACAGCGCCTGCTTGAAGCGCGGCACCACGGCGGCGTACTCGTCGGCGAGGAACTGGCGCACGAAGGCCGAGGGCTCGGTGTAGGTGCGGCCGAGCAGGCGCATGAAGGTGTGGCCGCCGTGGACGGTATCGGCCGCCATGCGCAGCGAAACGCCGAAGAAGGCCTCGACGATCTGGTGGGCTTTCAGCGGAGCGCCCTTCGCTTCCTTCTCGAACTTCTCCAGCGCGCGCAGACGCTCTTCGTTGAGCCAGGTGAGCCGGCGGCGGAAGACGTCCTGGATGAGGGCTTCCTTGCTGCCGAAGTGGTAATTGATGGCGGCGAGATTCACGCCGGCGCGTCCGGTGATCAGGCGCATCGAGGTCGCCTCGAAGCCATGCTCGACGAAGAGGGCTTCGGCGGCATCGAGGATGCGCTCGCGGGTGTCGGGGCTCTGCCTTGCTTCCGTCAGGCTCATAAAAAAAGGGAACGCTCGTTTCAAACGGTCGTTTGAATGATACGGCCGTTTCGGGCCATGTCAAGCCCTGGATCAGCGGACACGTTGCCAGGAACGGAACGATTCCGCGGCGACCATACCAATGGGGTAGCTGGCCGGGGTGATCACTAAATCTTAGTGGATTCATGAAAATACCCGATATACCATAATGTATCCTTGACGTAAGGACACAATTAGGCGAAGCTTCAGGCATGAGCCTGCACCCTATCCTGACCGAAAAGTTGAGCGCCGCCCTCGCGGCAGCGGAAGCGCCTAAGCTGACCCTGCGCGACGCGCGCCTGCCGGCCGTGCCGGGCAAGGCGCATGCGGTGATCGGCATGCGCCGCGCGGGCAAGACCACCTTTCTGCGTCAATTGCTGCAGGCGCGGCGCGCAACCCTGCCGCCGGAACGGGCGTTCTATCTGAGCTTCGACGACGATCGCCTGGCGGATATCGATGTCGAGCAGCTCGGGTTCCTGCTGGAGGAATACTACCGACGCCACCCCCGGCTGCGCGGCCGCGAGACGGCCTACTGGTTTCTCGACGAAGTCCAGCTCGTGCCGGGCTGGGAGCGTTTCGTGCGTCGCGCAATGGATTCCGAGAAGATCGAGTTCGTCGTGTCCGGCTCCTCGGCGCGCATGCTGTCGCGCGAGGTGCATACCTCGCTGCGCGGCCGGGGCATGGCGACCACCATCCGTCCGTTCGGATTCCGCGAGTTCCTGCGCCATCGCGGCGAGGAGCCCGGCAAGCCACCACGGCATTGGCAGCCTGCCGAGCGCTCGCTGATCGAAAAGCGCTTTCGCGAATATCTCGTCGAGGGGGGCTTTCCCGAGGCGCAGGGACTGGATGCCGCCGTACGCATCGAGCTACTGCAGGGTTATGTGGATACGGTGCTGTTCCGCGACGTCGTGGAGCGCCATGCCGTCTCGCAGGTGGCCGCGCTGCGCTGGCTGGTGCGGCAATGCCTGCGCAACCCCGCCGGGAGCTTCAGCGCCCATCGCCTGCATCGGGATTTGAAGGCACAGGGACACGGCGTGGCCAAGGACGCCGTACATGCCATGCTTGGCCACCTGATGGATGCCTTTCTGATCGGCGCGGTGCCGCTCGCCACCGAATCGGAGCGCCAGCGCAATTCGAACCCGCGCAAGCTCTACCCCGCTGACCCGGGACTCATCCGTGCCTTCGATGCGAGCGGCCGTTCCAACCTGGGGCATGCGCTGGAGACGGCGGTATTCAACGAACTGGAACGTCGCGGCGCCGAGGTGGGCTACGTCAAGACGAAGGGCGGGCTGGAAGTGGACTTTCTGGTGCGCTATCCGGGCGCCGGAGAAGACCTGATCCAGGTGTGCACCGATCTCTCGTCGGCGGAAACGCGTGCGCGCGAGCTGCGCGCCCTTGCGGAAGCGGCGCGGGAGCATCAGCATGCGGCGCAGCGCCTGCTGGTACTGGACCGCGATGCCGTCGCGCTCGCCAGGACAGCCGGCGTGGAAGCGCAGCCGGCCTATGAATGGCTGCTGACCCGTCAGGCAGCCGTCTGATGCTTTCGTTGAGGTGCATGTGGTGCGCATCCTGTCCGCCCATGGCGTGGCCGACTGCGTCGTGGCCGCCAACCTGCTGCGCCAGGTGCTGATCGACCACAAGAGCACGCAGCAATCCGCCGAGCACTGGGAGCACCTGGCCAACGATTACGGCGCGCAATTGAAGGCGTATGGAGAAGCGATCCGGCTGGCCACGGGACGCGAGGTTAGGGAATTCTGGCTGTTCCTACCGGTGGCGGGCGGCGCAGTGCGGCTCGACACAGACGCATCCAGGGGCTAACTCGGCTCCAATCACATATCAACTGGGCAATGAAATGCAGAGACTAACTGGTCGTAATGAAAACAAGCCGTGGGCTGGCACGCCTTCTTCCGGCACGGCATGAGGCCCGGCCCAGTTAGAATTCGACAATGCGTCGCACCTATACCCCCCGAGCCCTCCCCGCCCCGGACGCCGGCCAGCGCCGCGACTGGCAGACCATCCGCAGCCTGCTGCCCTACATCTGGGCCTATCGCGGCCGCGTGCTGTTCGCCCTGGCCTGCCTGATCGCCGCCAAGCTCGCCAACGTCGGCGTGCCGCTGGTGTTCAAGGAGGTGATCGACGCCTTCACGGCGGAAAGAACGCCACAGCAGGCCGCGCTCGCCGTGCCGCTGGCGCTGCTCGCCGCCTACGGCCTGCTGCGCTTCTCGATGTCGCTGTTCACCGAGCTGCGCGAGCTGGTCTTCACCCGCGTCACCCAGCAGGCGGTGCGCAACATCGCCCTGCAGGTGTTCCGCCACCTGCACGCCCTCTCGCTGCGCTTCCACCTCGAGCGGCAGACCGGGGGGCTGACGCGCGACATCGAGCGCGGCACGCGCTCCATCGGCACGCTGATCAGCTACACCATCTACAGCATCCTGCCGACCCTGGTCGAGGTCGGGCTGGTGATCGGCATCCTGGCGACGCGCTACGAGGCCAGCTTCGCCTGGATCACCGTTGGCGCCCTCGTCCTCTACATCACCTTCACCGTACTGGTGACCAACTGGCGCACCCAGCTGCGGCGGGAAGTGAACGAGATCGACTCCGCTGCCAATTCGCGCGCCATCGACAGCCTGCTCAACTACGAGACGGTGAAGTACTTCAACAACGAGGATTACGAGGCGCGCCGCTACGACCAGCAGATGCAGAAGTGGGAGGCGGCGCAGGTGAAGAGCCAGATGTCGCTCTCCCTCCTCAACCTCGGCCAGGCGGCCATCATCGCCGTCACGGTGACGCTGATCATGTGGCGCGCCGCCGTCGGCGTAACCAGCGGCGCCATGACGGTGGGCGACATCGTGCTGGTGAACGGCCTGCTCATCCAGCTCTACATCCCGCTCAACTGGCTCGGCGTGCTCTACCGCGAGATCCGCCAGGCGCTGACCGACATCGAGCGCATGTTCGCTCTCAAGGCCGAGCACCGCGAGATCGCCGACACGCCCGATGCCGCGCCGCTCGCCGCCGGCCCCTGCGCCGTGCGCTTCGAGCACGTCGGCTTTTCCTATGAGACGAAGCGGCAGATCCTCTTCGACGTCGACTTCGCCATCCCCGCCGGCGGCACCGTGGCGGTGGTCGGCCACTCCGGCTCGGGCAAGTCGACGCTGTCGCGCCTGCTGTTCCGCTTCTACGACGTGCAATCGGGTGCCGTGAAGGTGAACGGCACCGACATCCGCCGCCTGACGCAGGCCAGCCTGCGCGCGGCGATCGGCATCGTGCCGCAGGACACGGTGCTCTTCAACGAGTCGATCTACTACAACATCCAGTACGGCCGCCCGGACGCCGGCCGCGCGGACGTCATCGCCGCCGCGCAGGCCGCCCACATCCACGACTTCGTCGAATCCCTGCCGGAGAAGTACGACACCCGCGTCGGCGAGCGCGGCCTCAAGCTCTCCGGCGGCGAGAAGCAGCGCGTCGCCATCGCCCGCGCGCTGCTGAAGAACCCGCCGATCCTGATCTTCGACGAGGCCACCTCGGCGCTGGATTCCAAGTCGGAGAAAGCCATCCAGGACGAACTGGAACGCATCGCCGTCGGCCGCACCACCCTGGTCATCGCCCACCGCCTGTCGACCGTCATGAACGCCGACGAGATCCTCGTCCTCGACCAGGGCCGCATCGTCGAGCGAGGCACCCACCGCGCGCTGCTCGAGCGCGGCGGCGCCTACGCCCAGATGTGGGCGCTGCAGCAGCAGGAAGAGACGGAGCAGGAGGCGGCTTAACAAGCCGTTTCAGCGGGCATAGAATGCCCGCTCCAAGAACAACCCATCCCAAAGGAGACTGTCATGAAGAAATTCGCCGTGCTGCAGGCACTGACTTTGTCCGCCGGCCTGCTCGCCGCCCTGCCGGCCCTCGCCCTCGACGGCACGCTGAAGAAGATCAAGGACAGCGGCGGCGCCACCATGGGCGTGCGCGAATCCTCCGGCGGCCTCTCCTTCACCCTCGGCGACGGCAAGTTCGCCGGCTTCCACGTCGAGCTGTGCCAGCGCGCCCTGGCCGACGTGCAGAAGCAACTGGGTATGTCCAAGCTGGACATCAAGTACCAGCCGGTCACCTCGCAGAACCGCATCCCGCTGGTGCAGAACGGCACGGTGGACATCGAGTGCGGCTCGACCACCAACAACGCCGCCCGCCAGAAGGACGTCGCCTTCGCCGTCACCACCTACGTCGAGGAGGTGCGCATCGCCGTCAAGGCCAATTCCGGCATCGGTTCGATTGCCCAGCTCAACGGCAAGAACGTTGCCACCACCACCGGCACCACCTCGGTGCAGCACCTGCGCAAGCACGAGCGCGCCGCCGGCGTGAATTTCAAGGAGGTCTTCGGCAAGGACCACGCCGACAGCTTCCTGCTGCTGGAGTCCGGCCGCGCCGACGCCTTCGTCATGGACGGCCAGATTCTCGCCGGCAACATCGCCAAGTCGAAGAACCCGGCCGACTTCAAGATCGTCGGCGAGGTGCTCTCGGTCGAGCCGATCGCCATCATGATCCGCAAGGACGACCCGGCCTTCAAGAAGGCGGTCGACGACAGCCTCAAGGCGCTGATGAAGTCGGGCGAGATGGCGAAGCTCTACGACAAGTGGTTCATGCAGCCGATCCCGCCGGCCAACACCCGCATCGGCCTGCCGGCTTCCGACGCCACCAAGGCAGCCTGGGCCAACCCGAACGACAAGCCGATGGAAGACTACGCGAAGAAGTAACCCCTTCGCGCCCAAACATCGCGCCGCGCAGCGGCGAGCAACCGTCACCCCCTTCCCCGGGAAGGGGGGCGGGGGGAAGGTAGTTCATGAATTGGGACTGGCAGGTCTTCTGCAAGGACACCATCGACGGCGAGATCGTGCCGCGCTGCTTCGGCGGGCCGGGCGATCTCACCTACCTCGATTGGCTGCTCTCCGCCTGGGGCTGGACCCTGTCGGTGTCGCTGCTGGCGCTCCTGGTGGCGCTGGTCTTCGGCTCCGTCATGGGCATCCTGCGCACCACACCGCACCGCGGCCTGGTATTCCTCGGCAATGCCTGGACGGAGTTCTTCCGCAACATTCCCCTGCTGGTACAGATATTCCTCTGGTACCACGTCGTGCCGGCGCTGATCCTGCCGCTGCGCGACGTGCCGAGCTTCCTGCTGGTGGTGATGGGCCTCGGCCTGTTCACCTCGGCGCGGATTTCCGAGCAGGTGCGCGCCGGCATTCAGTCGCTGCCGCGCGGCCAGCGCATGGCCGGTCTGGCGCTCGGCTTCACCCTGCCGCAAACCTACCGCCACGTGCTGCTGCCGATGGCCTTCCGCATCGTCATTCCGCCGCTCACCAGCGAATCGATGAACATCGTCAAGAACTCGGCGGTGGCCTTCGCCGTGAGCATCTCCGAGCTGACGCTGTTCGCCCTGCAGGCGCAGGAAGAGACGGCGCGCGGCATCGAGATCTATCTTGCCGTCACCGGCCTCTACTTCCTCTCCGCCTTCGCCCTCAACCGGGTGTTCCACTTCGTCGAGCAGCGCGTGCGCGTGCCGGGCATGATCGGGGGCGGGCAATGAACCTCGATTTCGCCTTCCTCACGCCGCAGGTGCTTTCCAGCTACGTGCTGAAGGGCTTCGCCTTCTCGCTGCAGCTCACCCTCGTCGCCATGCTCGGCGGCATTGCGCTCGGCACCGTCCTGGCGCTGATGCGCCTGTCGAGCAAGTCCTGGCTGGCGCTGCCGGCCGCCGCCTACGTGAACACCATGCGCAGCATCCCGCTGGTGATGGTGATCCTGTGGTTCTTCCTGCTCATTCCGCTGGTCACCGGCCGCCCGCTCGGCGCCGAGATGTCGGCCGTCATCACCTTCACCCTGTTCGAGGCGGCCTACTACTCGGAGATCATGCGCGCCGGCATCCAGAGCATTCCGCGCGGCCAGGTCGCCGCCGGCTACGCGCTGGGCATGACCTACGGCCAGACCATGGGCCTGGTGGTGCTGCCGCAGGCCTTCCGCAACATGCTGCCGGTGCTGCTGACGCAGACCATCATCCTGTTCCAGGACACTTCGCTGGTGTACGCCATCGGCGCCTACGACCTGCTCAAGGGCTTCGAGGTCGCCGGCAAGAACTTCAACCGCCCGGTCGAGACCTATCTCGTCGCCGCGGTGATCTATTTCGTCATCAGCTTCAGCCTGTCGATGCTGGTGCGGAAACTTCAGCAGCGCATCGCCATCATCCGTTAGCCGGAACGCCACCATGCCCATGATCGAGATGAAGAACGTCAGCAAGTGGTACGGCGCCTTCCAGGTGCTGGCCGACTGCTCCACCCAGGTCGAGAAGGGCGAGGTGATCGTCGTCTGCGGCCCGTCCGGTTCGGGCAAGTCGACGCTGATCAAGTGCGTGAACGGCCTCGAGCCTTTCCAGCAGGGCGAGGTGCGGGTGAACGGCATTTCCGTCGGCGACCCGAAGACCGACCTGCCGAAGCTGCGTGCCCACGTCGGCATGGTGTTCCAGCACTTCGAGTTGTTCCCGCACATGTCGATCACGGAAAACCTCGTCATCGCCCAGATCAAGGTGCTCGGCCGCGGCAAGGACGAAGCGCGCGAGCGCGGCCTCAAGCTGCTCGACCGCGTCGGCCTGCGCGCGCAAGCCGACAAGTTCCCCGGCCAGCTCTCCGGCGGCCAGCAGCAGCGCGTCGCCATCGCCCGCGCGCTGGCCATGGACCCGATCTGCATGCTCTTCGACGAGCCGACCTCGGCGCTCGACCCGGAGATGATCAACGAGGTGCTCGACGTCATGGTGGAACTCGCCCAGGAAGGCATGACCATGATGGTGGTGACGCACGAGATGGGCTTCGCGCGCAAGGTCGCGCACCGCGTCGTCTTCATGGACCAAGGTAGAATCGTCGAAGACGATCTGAAGGACGCCTTCTTTGGCAGCCCGCGCTCCGAGCGCGCCCAGCAGTTCCTCTCCAAAATTCTCCACCACTGAACGGAGGCCGGCATGGCCCAGACCGAAACGAAAAACATGGCGCTGTTCTGCGACTTCGAGAACGTCGCCCTCGGCGTGCAGGAAGCAAAGTACGAGCGATTCGACATCCGCAAGGTGCTCGAGCGCCTGCTGCTCAAGGGCAGCATCGTCGTCAAGAAGGCCTACTGCGACTGGGCGCGCTACAAGGAGTTCAAGGCGCCCATGCACGAGGCCGCCTTCGAGCTGATCGAAATCCCCCATGTGCGCCAGTCCGGCAAGAATTCCGCCGACATCCGCATGGTGGTCGACGCCCTCGACCTCTGCTACACCAAATCCCACGTCGACACCTTCGTCATCATCAGCGGCGACTCCGACTTCTCGCCGCTGGTCTCCAAGCTGCGCGAAAACAACAAGCTGGTGATCGGCGTCGGCGTGAAGAAATCGACCTCCGACCTCCTCATCGCCAACTGCGACGAATTCATCTACTACGACGACCTGGTGCGTGAGGAAGAGACGAAGCAGCGCGCCGCAAAGAAGCGTCCGGCCAAGCCGAAGGCGGCGCCGAAGAAGGCAGGCGGCGAGCCGGCGGAGCGCAGTGAGGAAGCAGACCGCCAGCAGGAAGCGCTCGACCTCGCCCTCGAAACCGTCGAAGCGCTGGTCGCCGAGCGCGGCGCCGGCGAGCCGATCTGGGGCTCGATGGTCAAGCAGGCCCTCAAGCGCCGCAAGCCGGGCTTCAACGAGTCCTACTACGGCTTCAAGTCCTTCAGCGAGCTGCTTGAGGAAGCGCAGGCGCGCAAGCTGCTGGAACTGCAGCGCGACGAGAAGTCGGGCGGCTATATCGTGCGCACCACCGGGCAATAACGCCGCAACCGTCCCGGGCAGTCATTCCAGAGGAATATCGTAGTTGCAAATTCGCCACGTACTGGCTAATATTCAGCCATGTACCAGCGACAAATCGAGCGAAAACTGGCAGCCGCCCTGGCCGACACCCGGGTGGTGCTGTTGAACGGCGCGCGCCAGACCGGCAAAAGCACGCTGGCGCAACAGTACGCGCAAAGCCGCGGCGGGCAGTACCTGACCCTGGATGATCCGGCAGTTGCCGGGCTGGCCCGTTCCGATCCCGCCGCCCTGGTGGGCGGAGCCGGCTCGTTCATGGTAATCGACGAAGTTCAGCATGCGCCCGAACTGTTTTCGGCGATCAAGCGCGCGGTCGATGCGGACAAGCGTCCGGGACGCTTCCTGCTCACCGGCTCGGCCAACGTGTTCCTGTTGCCTCGGCTGTCGGAGTCGTTGGCCGGACGCATGGAGATTCTGCCGCTGCACCCGCTGTCGCAGGGGGAACTTGCCGGGAGCAAGGCCAACTTGGTGGACGTGCTGTTCGGCGATGGCGCCTGGCGCAAAGGCCGATCTGCGCTCGACCGCATGGAGGTTTGCAAGCGCCTGATCGCCGGCGGCTTCCCCGAAGCCGTGGCACGCGCCGCGGGCGAGCGGCGCGAGGCGTGGTTTCGCAGCTACATCGCCAGCCTGCTGCAGCGCGATGTGCGCGATTTGGCCAATATCGAAGGCCTGACCGATCTGCCGCGCCTGCTGGGCTTGCTGGCGGCCCGTTCGAGCGCGTTGATGAACATGTCGGAGGTATCGCGTGCGGCAGGCATTCCCCATTCGACGCTGCGGCGCTACCTCGCGCTGCTGGAGGCGGCTTTCATCCTGCAGCCGCTGCCCGCCTGGTCCGCCAACATCGGCAAGCGCTTCGTCAAGTCGCCGAAAATCCATCTGCTGGATTCGGGCCTGGCCGCGCACTTGCGCGGCGACGCGGATGCGCGCGCGCTGGCGCGCTCGGACAAGCTGGGGCCGCTGCTGGAAACCTTCGTCGTTCAGGAAGTGCGCAAACTACTCGGCTGGAGCCGCCAGTCTGCCACGCCCTATCACTTTCGCACCGCCGCCGGGCAGGAGGTGGACCTGCTCCTCGAAGCGCCGGGCCAGCGCATCGCCGGCATCGAGATCAAGGCCTCGGCCAATGTCGGGCAAGGGGATTTCGCCGGCCTGCGGGCGCTGGCGGAGGCGGCCGGCAAGAATTTCTCCTGCGGCGTAGCGCTTTATCTCGGCGAGCAACGCCTGCCTTTCGGCGACAATCTGTGGGCCTTGCCGATCTCGGCGCTGTGGGAATGAACACCGCGCCGGCGAGCCGATCTGGAGCTCGATGGTCAAGCAGACCCTCAAGCGCCGCAAGCCCGGCTTCAACGAGTCCTACTACGGCTTCAAGTCCTTCAGCGAACTGCTCGAGGAAGCCCAGGCGAGGAAACTGCTGGAACTGCAGCGGGACGAGAAGTCGGGCGGCTATATCGTGCGCATGGGCTGAACGCCGGCGTCACGCACTTGTACGATGCTATGGAGATTGGTTTCCCGGTCGAATGAGCCGCCCGACGCCCCTTCGTCGTAACGAGGGGCGTTTTGCGTAGACGCGTCAGCGGCTTGCAGGCAGGAAACGAAGGCGGCTCTCCCGGCGGTGGAACAATTT
>WBUF01000031.1 GCA_008933825.1 Rhodocyclaceae bacterium
GGGTGCTGCGGCAGGCGCCGGGGCGACGGGTTCGGCCGAGGCGGGCTTGCTGGCCGCCGTGGCAGGGGGCGGGGAGGCGGGAGCGGGTGTCGGCGCAGTTGCGGGTGCTGCGGCGCCCGCTGCGGCGGTCTCCAGCAGCAGCACCAGCGTGCCCTCGCTGACCTTGTCGCCGACCTTGAGCTTGATCTCCTTCACTGTGCCGGCGGCGGGGGCGGGCACTTCCATGGTGGCCTTGTCGGACTCCAGGGTGACGAGCGGGTCCTCCGCCTTCACCGTGTCGCCGGGACTGACTTCTATGCCGATCACCGGCACGTCCTTGAAGTCGCCGATGTCGGGCACTTTCACTTCGAGCAGGGACATGGCGGCTCCTCAGACTGTGACCGGATTGGGCTTGTCGGGATCGAGGCCGTATTTCGCGATGGCCTCCTTCACCCTGGCCTTGTCGAGCTGCCCCTCGTCGGCCAGCGCCTTCAGCGCGGCGACGGTGACGTAGTGGCGGTCGACCTCGAAGAAGCCGCGCAGCTTTTCCCGGGTATCCGAGCGGCCGAAGCCGTCGGTGCCGAGCACGGCGTAGCGGCGCGGCACATATGGCCGGATCTGCTCGGCGAAGGCGCGCACGTAATCGGTCGAGGCGATGACCGGGCCGCGCGTGTCCTTCAGGCACTGCTCGACGTGCGAGAGCCGCGGCTTGTCGGTGGGATGCAGCAGGTTCCAGCGCGCCGCGGCCTGGCCATCGCGCGCCAGCTCGGTGAAGGAGGGGCAGGACCAGATGTCGGCATCCACGCCCCAGTCCTGCTTCAGCAGTTCTGCCGCAGCAATGACCTCGCGCAGGATGGCGCCGGAGCCGGCGAGCTGCACGCGCGGGCCGTTGCCGGCCGGGCCCTTCCTGAACAGGTACATGCCCTTGAGGATGTCCTGCTCGGCGCCCTCCGGCAGGGCCGGGTGGGCGTAGTTCTCGTTGAGCAGGGTGAGGTAGTAGAAGACGTCCTCCTGCTCCTGCACCATGCGGCGCAGGCCGTCCTGCAGAATCACCGCCACCTCGTAGGAGAAGGTCGGATCGTAGGAGACGCAGTTGGGCACCAGTCCGGCATGGATTTGCGAGTGGCCGTCCTCGTGCTGCAGGCCCTCGCCGTTGAGCGTCGTGCGCCCCGAGGTGCCGCCGAGCAGGAAGCCGCGCGCGCGCTGGTCGCCGGCCGCCCAGGCCAGATCGCCGAAGCGCTGGAAGCCGAACATCGAGTAGTAGATGAAGAAGGGGATCATCTGCACGCCGTGCGTGCTGTAGGCCGTCGCCGCGGCGATCCAGGAAGCCATGGCGCCCGACTCGGTGATGCCCTCCTGCAGGATCTGGCCGTCCTTGGATTCCTTGTAGAACATCAGCTCGCCGTGGTCCTGCGGCGTGTAGTTCTGCCCGACCGAGGACCAGATGCCGAGGCTGCGGAACATGCCCTCCATGCCGAAGGTGCGCGACTCGTCGGCGACGATCGGCACGACATGGCGGCCGAGCTGCTTGTCGCGCACCAGCGTGCCGAGCATGCGCACGAAGGCCATGGTGGTCGAAAACTCGCGGCCCTCGCCCGAGGCCTTCAACTGGGCATCGAAGGCGGACAGCGGCGGCGCTGCCAGCGCGGGGGCCTTCTGCCGGCGCGCCGGCAGGAAGCCGCCGAGCGCCATGCGCCGCTCGCGCATGTAGCGGATCTCCGGCGAATCCGGGCCCGGATCGATGTACGCCAGCTGCCCCACCTGCTCGTCGCTGAGCGGCAGGCGGAAGCGGTCGCGGAAGGCGAGCAGGGAAGTGGTGCCCATCTTCTTCTGCTGGTGGGTGATGTTCTGCGCCTCGCCGGCCTCGCCCATGCCGTAGCCCTTGATGGTCTTGGCGAGGATCACCGTCGGCTGGCCGGCGTGGTTCACCGCGGCGTGGTAGGCGGCGTAGACCTTGTGCGGATCGTGGCCGCCGCGATTGAGGCGCCAGATGTCGTCGTCCGACCAGCTGGCGACCATCGCCTTCAATTCCGGCGTGTTGAAGAAGTGCTCGCGCACGTAGGCGCCGTCCTTTGACTTGAAGGTCTGGTAGTCGCCGTCGACGCATTCCTCCATGCGGCGGCGCAGGTGGCCGTGCTTGTCCTGCGCCAGCAGCGGGTCCCAGTAGCCGCCCCAGACCACCTTGACGACATTCCAGCCGGCGCCGCGGAAATCGGCCTCCAGCTCCTGGATGATCTTGCCGTTGCCGCGCACCGGGCCGTCGAGGCGCTGCAGGTTGCAGTTGATGACGAAGACCAGGTTGTCGAGGCGCTCACGCCCGGCCAGGCCGATGGCGCCCATCGACTCCGGCTCGTCCATCTCGCCGTCGCCCATGAAGGCCCACACCTTGCGGTTGCCGGCCTGGATGATGCTTCGGTCGTTCAGGTATTTCATGAAGCGCGCCTGGTAGATCGCCTGCAGCGGCCCCAGACCCATCGACACCGTCGGGAACTGCCAGAAGTCCGGCATCAGCCAGGGGTGCGGATAGGAGGACAGGCCCTGGCCGCCGACCTCGCGGCGGAAGTTGTTCATCTGCTCCTGCGTCAGGCGGCCGAGCATGAAGGCGCGGGCGTACACACCGGGCGCCGAATGGCCCTGCACGAAGACCATGTCGCCGCCGTGATGCTCCGAGGGCGCGTGCCAGAAGTGGTTGTAGCCGACGTCGTAGAGCGTGGCGGCGGAAGCGAAGCTGGCGATGTGGCCGCCGAGGTTGGAGTCGCCCTGGTTGGCGCGCAGCACCATCGCCAGCGCATTCCAGCGCACGTAGGAGCGGATGCGGTGCTCGATGGCGTGGTCGCCGGGCGAGGGCGTTTCCTGGCCGGGCGGGATGGTGTTGAGGTAGGCGGTGGTGGCCTTGTAGGGCAGGTTGATGCCGGTGCGGCGCGCCAGCTCGACCAGGCGCTCGATCAGGAAGTGGGCGCGCTCCGGCCCCTCCTGCTCGATGACGGCCTCCAGCGCGTCGAGCCACTCCCGGGTTTCCTGCGCGTCCGGGTCGGACGGCAGGAGGGCGTTCGGCAATGCGGACATGGTCATGCCTCCTGGCGGGCTGCCCCGATGGGGGCGGCCGCCTCCTCGGGGAGCAGCGAACGAACGTGAGCGTGGGGGGTCATGTTTCCTCCTCGTCAGATGTCGCAACGGGCGCGTCGTGTGCGCCGGATTTCTCTCACTCTAGTACGGGGTGGCGTAGCGGTGAAAGTATTTCATATTGTAAAACAATAAACCGGATAGTGCAATAGTGCTTAACCCCAAGCGGCTACCGGGCGGACGGCTATTTGGCGCCCCGCTTTCTGGCGCCCTCGTTCGCGTGATGCGCGCGCACCACGCGCCCGCCGCGCACCTCGCCCATCGTCACCTGTCCCGGGTGGTCGATCGCCTCGTGGTCGCTGCGCGAGAAGGGGCGCTCGTAGCTCATGATGACCCCCTCGACCTTTTCCCTGAGGTTCTCCAGCGCTTCGCGCACGCGCGAGCCGTGGGGGGTGCCGGCCTGGCGGATCGCCGCGGCGAGCAGCAGCATGCCATCGTAGCCCTGGGCGGCGGCCGAGGGGGAGGGCATGCGCTCGCTGCGTGCGCGCTTCTGCCAGGCGGCGATGAATGCGGCGCGCTTCGGCGTGTCCGCCTCCTGGATGAAAGTCTGCGGCATCGTCGCCCCTTCGCCGTTGGGTCCGGCGCTGTCGATAAAGTTCGACATCGACAGCGGCCAGCCGCCGATGATCGGCACGGACCAGCCGAGCTTGGCCGTGCCGTTGGCGATCTGCGCCAGTTCCGGCCCGATGCCATAGACGAGCAGCACCTCGGCGCCGGCCTCGCGTGCGCGCATCAGCTGGCGCGTCATGTCGATGTCGCGGATGTTGAACTTGCCCACGGAGACGGCGCGCACGCCTCTTTTCTCCAGCGCGCGCTCGAGGTCCTCGCGGCCGAGCTGGCCGTAGTTGGTCGAGTCGGCGAGGATCGCCACCTTGCGAAAGCGGCGCCGCTCGACCGCCTCCTCGACGATCATGGCGGCCTGGATGGTGTCGCTGGCCGCCATGCGGAAGATGAAATTGTCCGCATGCCGCGGCGGCAGGAACTGGCGCGTGACGATCGATCCGGTGGCCACGGCGGTGATCATCGGGATGCGCGCTTCCTGGTAGACGTGCTGGCTGGCCAGCGCCACGCCGGTATTGACGATGCCGACGGCGGCGGCGATGCGCTCCCGGCGGACCATGTCCTGGGCGAGCTGCGCGCCGCGCTCGTTGCGCGCCTCGTCGTCGCGCTCGACGAGCAGCACCGGGCGGCCGAGCAACCCGCCCGCGGCGTTGATCTCGTCCACCGCGATGCGGATGCCGTCGCGCATGGACAGCCCCATTGGGCTGGAGCCGCCGGTGAACGGGCCGGAAACGCCGATGCGAATCGGCTCGGCGGCCGACGCAGCCAGGCCGAGAAAGCAGGCGGCCAGCGCGAGCAGGCGCATCGGTCTCATCCTTCCCCCCCGTGGAGTGGAATCAGGGTAGCCAGCGCGCCGGCAAGGAGTAATGGGGGTAAACCCCAAGGGCATGAGAAAATCGCCGGTGACATCCTCCTGACGACATGCACGCCGAAACAGCCATCCGCCCGCGCAACTGGGTCTGGATCGTTCCCTACCTCGCCGTCGGCGTTTTCGCCCTGGCGATGCTGGCGCTCGTCTGGGGCCTGCAGAAGCGCGAGACCGACCTGCTGAACGACGCCCTCGGCCGCGATGTGCAATGGGCCGAGCGGACCATGCGCCTGCACATGCAGGGCGCCCAGGACTACCTCGTCCAGCTCGCGCGCGAAATGGCCGAAGGCAAGCTCGACCGCAACGCCTTTCTGGTGCGTGCCACGCAGCATCTGGCCAACACCCCCGAGATGGCCAGCATCGTCTGGGTGGACTCGGGCCAGATCATCCGCTGGGCGGCGCCCTTCGAGACCACCGACTGGATTGCCGGCGAGCGCCTGGCCGGCGCGCAGCCGGCCAGCTTCGCCCATGCGCTCGTCTCGGGCCGGCCGACCTACGGCGAAGCCTATGTCAATCATCGCGGCGCCGCCCTGCTGGAGCTCTACGTGCCGGTGCAGTTCGGCCGCACCTACATGGGAACGCTGGTCGGCGTCTACACCGTGGAAGGCATGCTGCGCCACCTGGTGCCGGCCTGGTTCGGCGAGAAGTACAGCCTGGCCATCGTCGATGCCGAGGGCCGCGCACTGGGGACGAATACCACGGTGATGCCCGCCGACGACGCCCTCGGTTCCGACATCGGCTTCGACCCGCCCGGCAACGGCCTGCGGCTGCGCGCCAAGGCTTTTCGCACCGATCCCGGCATGGCGCGGGTGGTGCCGCTGATCCTCATCGCCGGCCTGACGCTGCTGGTGGTGTGGAGCCTGTGGGCGCTGCGCAGCCACTTCCGGCGCCGCGTCAAGGTCGAAAAGGAGCGCGACCGTCTGTTCAACCTCTCCCTCGACATGCTTTGCATCGCCGGCCTGGACGGCGGCTTCCGCCGCGTGAACCCGGCCTTCGGCCGCGTGCTCGGCTACGCGGCGGAGGACATCACCGGCAAGCCGCTGCTCGACTACGTGCATCCCGAGGATCTCGCCGGTGCCGTCGATGCCCTGCGCCAGCTCGCTGCCGGCCGGCCGGCCAGCTTCGAGGGCCGCTGGCGCGCCGCCGACGGCAGCTATCGCTGGCTGCTGTGGGCGATCAACCCGGTGCCCGAGGAGAAGCTGCTCTACGCTGTCGCCCACGACATCACCGGCCGGCGCGAGGACGAGGAGCAGCTGAAAAGCGCCTACGCCTTCCGCAAGGCGATGGGCGAGTCGCTCATCACCGGCATCCGCGCCATCGACATGGAAGGGCGCATCATCTTCGTCAATGCCGCCTTCTGCCGCATGACCGGGCTTGCCGAACAGGACCTGCTCGGCCGCCGGCCGCCGTTTCCCTACTGGCCGCCGGAAGAGGCCGGGATGCTGCGGCGCCATCTCGAGCAGACGCTGGCCGGCCAGGTGCCGCAGGGCGGCTTCGAGATGCGCATCATGCATCGCGACGGCCGGCGCTTCGACGTGCAGATGTACGTCTCCCCGCTGATCGACAGCGGCGGCCGCCAGGTCGGCTGGATGGCCTCGATGAACGACATCACCGAGCGCAAGCGCATGGAGGCGGAAACCCTGCGCCAGCAGGAGCGACTCGAGCAGACCTCGCGCCTGATCACCATGGGCGAGATGGCCTCCTCGCTGGCTCACGAGCTGAACCAGCCGCTCTCGGCCATCGCCAACTACTGCATGGGCAGCGTAAACCGCCTGCGCTCGGGCGACTACCGCCGGGAGGAGATCCTCGCGGCCATGGAAAAGGCCAGCGCGCAGGCCGAGCGCGCCGGCAAGATCATCCGCCGCACGCGCGAGTTCGTGAAGAAGAGCGCGCCGGTGCGCGCCCCCGTGGCGCTGGCCGAGATCGTCGAGGAGGCCATCGGCTTCGCCGACATCGAGGCGCGCAAGGCCGCCGTGAAGCTGCGGGTGGCCGTGCCCGCCGACCTGCCGCCGGTGTTCGCCGACCGCATCATGATCGAGCAGGTGGTGCTCAACCTGGTGAAGAACGGCATCGAGGCCATGCAGCAGACGCCGCCCGGCGAGCGCACCCTCGGCCTCGACGCCCGCCTCGGCGGCGACGGCATGGTCGAGGCGGCGGTGAGCGACCGCGGCTGCGGCCTGAACGACGAACAGATCGAGCGGCTGTTCACGCCCTTCTTCACCACCAAGCCCGAAGGCATGGGCATGGGCCTCAACATCTGCCGCTCCATCGTCGAGTACCACGACGGCCGCCTCTGGGTGGAACCCAATCCGGGCGGCGGCAGCGTGTTCCGGTTTACACTTCCCGCTCACGCCCCCCTCCCCGCGGGAAGCGGGGCGGGGGGAGAGGGCGCGGAGATTGAGCCATGACCGAGCAGCGCGTCTACATCATCGACGACGACGAGGCCATGCGCGACTCGCTGGCCTGGCTGCTCGAGTCGCAGGGGCTTCGCGTGGCGGCCTACGCTGCCGCCGAGGATTTCCTCGCTGCCTGCGGCGAAGACATGGCCGGCTGCATCGTGCTCGACGTGCGCATGCCCGGCATGAGCGGGCTGGAACTCTACGAGAAGCTCGCGGCGCGCCGCTGCGCCCTGCCGGTGGTCTTCATCACCGGCCACGGCGACGTCCCGATGGCCGTCTCGGCGCTGAAGAAGGGCGCCGTCGACTTCATCGAGAAGCCCTTCAACGACAAGGAGCTGCTTGCGGTGATCGGCCAGTGCCTCGAACGCGAGCGCGCCACGCGCGCGCAGCGCCGGCGTGAAGACGAGGGCGCGCGCCGGCTTGCCGGCCTCACCGAGCGCGAGCGCGAGGTGATGGCGCTGATCCTTGCCGGCAAGCTCAACAAGCAGATCGCCGACGTGCTCAACATCAGCATCAAGACCGTCGAAGCGCACCGCGCCCGCATCATGGACAAGATGGCCGTGCGCTCGGTGGCCGAGCTGGTGCAGGCCGTCATGCCGCACCAATCAAACCAGCAAGGAGCAACGAAGTGATGCAACAGAACCTTTCCGGAAAGATCGCCATCGTCACCGGCGCCGCCAGCGGGCTGGGCCGCGCCATCGCCGAGCGCCTCGCCGCCGACGGCGCCCGGGTGGTGGTGGCCGACATCGGCGACAAGGGCGCGGAGGTGGCCGCCGCCATCGGCGGCCACTTCGTCAAGGGCGATGTGGCGCAGCGCGCCGACTGCAGGGCGCTGGCCGACGCCGCCCTGGCGAAGTACGGCACGGCGCACATCCTGGTGAACAACGCCGGCTTCCAGCACGTCTCGCCGATCGAGGACTTCCCCGAGGACCTGTGGGAGAAGATGCAGGCGGTGATGCTCACCGCGCCCTTCCTGCTGACGCGCTACTGCTGGCCGGCCATGAAGGCGCAGCAATGGGGCCGCATCGTGAACATCTCGTCCATCCACGGCCTCATAGCCTCGCCCCACAAGGCCGGCTACATCGCCGCCAAGCACGGCCTCATCGGCCTGACCAAGACCGCCGCGCTGGAAGGCGGCGCCTGCGGCATCACCGCCAACGCCATCTGCCCGGCCTACGTGCGCACGCCGCTGGTGGACAACCAGATCGTCGACCAGGCGAAGACGCGCGGCATTCCCGAGACCGAGGTGATCGAGAAGGTGATGCTCGAGCCGGCCGCCATCAAGCGCCTGATCGAGCCGGCCGAGGTGGCCGATTTCGTCGCCTACCTGTGCTCGCCCGCCGCCGGCGTCATCACCGGCGCGGCGCTGAGCATGGACCTGGGCTGGACGGCGCGGTAAACCCCAATGGCGCGGCCGGCGGGCCGGCGGTAAATTCATCGATTCCTGAAAGAGGCTCACATGCGCGTCGCCCTTTTCGTCACCTGCCTTGCCGACCTCATGAAACCCGGCGTCGCCTTCGCCGCGATCCGCCTGCTCGAGCACGGCGGCTGCACCGTCGAGGTGCCGCAGACGCAGACCTGCTGCGGCCAGCCGGCGTACAACTCGGGCGACCGTGCCACCGCCCTCGCCCTGGCGAAGAAGACGCTGGCGGAGTTCGAGGGCTTCGACTACGTCGTCGCCCCCTCCGGCTCCTGCGGCGGCATGATCCGCGCCCACTATCCGGAGCTGTTTCGCGACGACCCCGCGACCCTGAAGCGCATCGAGGGCCTTGCCTCCCGCACGTACGAGCTCACCGATTTCCTGGTGAACGTGCTGAAGCTCGACAGCGTGCCGGGCGACTTCAGGGGCACGGTGACCTACCACGACTCCTGCTCCGGCCTGCGCGAGCTGGGCGTCAAGGCGCAGCCGCGCGCCCTGCTGGCCACGCTGCCCGGCGTGACGCTTACGGAAATGAACGAGGCCGAGACCTGCTGCGGCTTCGGCGGCACCTTCTCGCTGAAGTTCGGCGAGGTGTCGACGCAGCTCGCCGACAACAAGTGCGGCAACGCCTGCGCCACCGGGGCCGACGCCATCGTCGGCGGCGACCTCGGCTGCCTGCTCAACATCGAGGGACGGCTCAGAAGGCGCGGCGACCTGAAGACGCAGGTGCTGCACATCGCCGAAGTGCTCGCCGGTCGGACCGAATAGCCGTGGAACTGCGTTCCAACGAATTCAAGGCCCGCGCCGCCGCCAACCTCGGCGACGCCAAGCTGCAGAAGGGCCTCGGCCTGATCAAGGTGAAGGCGGTGGTGAACCGCGCCAACGCGGTGGCCGAGTTCGGCGACTTCGAGGCGCTGCGCGAGGCGGGCAAGGCCATCCGCAACCGGGCGCTGGCCGACCTCGACCTGTATCTGGAGCGCTTCGAGCGCGAGGCGACCGCCCGCGGCGCCGTGGTGCACTGGGCGGAGAACGCCTCGGAGGCCTGCCGCATCGTCGTCGCCATCGCGCGCGAGAACGGCGTGAAAACGGTCGCCAAGTCGAAGTCGATGGTGAGCGAGGAGGTCGGCCTCAACGACACCCTCATCGAAGCCGGCGTCACACCGATCGAGACCGACCTCGGCGAGTACATCCTGCAGATCAACGACGCCGAGCCGCCCTCGCACATCGTCATGCCGGTGATCCACAAGACCGCCGAGGACGTCGCCGACCTGTTCCACGAGAAGCACGGCACGCCGCGCAAGACCGATCCGGCGGCGCTGACGCGCGAGGCGCGCGAGATCCTGCGGCCGAAGTTTTTGTCGGCGGACATGGGCGTCTCCGGCGCCAATTTCCTCGTCGCCGAGACCGGCTCGACCCTGATCGTCACCAACGAGGGCAACGGCCGCCTGTGCACCACGCTGCCGCGCCTGCACGTCGCCCTCACCGGCATCGAGAAGGTGGTGCCGACGCTGGAGGACGCCTCGACCCTGCTGCGCCTGCTGCCGCGCTCGGCCACGGGGCAGGCGATCACCAACTACGTCTCGGTGCACACCGGGCCGAAGCACATCGACGAATCCGACGGCCCGCAGCAGTTCCACATCGTGCTGGTGGACAACGGCCGTTCGAAGCTGCTGGCCGGCGAGATGCGCGAGATGCTGCGCTGCATCCGCTGCGGCGCCTGCATGAACCACTGCCCGGTGTACCAGGCCGTCGGCGGCCATGCCTACGGCTGGGTGTACCCCGGCCCGATGGGCAACATCCTGACGCCGTCCTATGTCGGCCTGGAAAACGCCGTCGCCCTGCCGAATGCGGCGACGATGTGCAACCAGTGCGGCGTCGTCTGCCCGGTGAAGATTCCGCTGCCGGACCTGATGCGCAAGCTGCGCGAAGAACAGATGGCACGCGGCCTCAAGCCCTGGCCGGAGCGCGCAGGCCTCGCCCTGTGGGGCTGGGCGGCGCAGCAGCCGGCGCTCTACGCGCTGGGCACGCGCATCGCCGCGCGCTTCATGAAATGGCTCGGCGGCAGCGAGAAGCTCATCCACCGCCTGCCGCTCGCCGCCGGCTGGACGAATGGCCGCGACTTCCCGGCGCCGGAAGGCCGCACCTTCCGCGAGTTGTATAAAGCGAGGCGCAAGTGAGCAGCCGCGACGCCATCCTTGGCAGGGTGCGTTCCGCTCTCGGCCGAAAAGTCAGTCTCCCTGATACGGCGGCCATCGAGTCATATATCGCCGCCCACCCCGTCGGCCTGCAGCCGCCGCGCGACTGGGAACCCGAACTGCGCTTCCGCGCCCGCGCCGAGGCGCTCGCCAGCACCGTCGAGAAAGTGTCGAGTCTGCAGGCCGTGCCCGGTGCCGTCGCGCGCTACCTGGTCGTGAACAAGCTGCCCACCGGCGGCGTCTGCTGGCCCAGCCTGCGCAAGCTCGACTGGATCGGCGCCGGCCTTGGCATGGAAGACCGTCCGGCGCGCGGCGACGACCTCGTCGGCGTCACCGGCTGCTACTGCGCCATCGCCGAGACCGGCACGCTGATGCTCGCCTCCGGCCCCGACACCCCGGCGGCGGCGAGCCTGCTGCCGGAAACCCACATCGCCGTCGTCGACACGGCGCGCATCGTGCCCTTCATGGAGGACGCCTGGGCGCTGCTGCGCGCCGAGCGTGGCGGCCTGCCGCGCGCCGTGAACTTCGTCTCCGGCCCCTCCCGCACCGCCGACATCGAGCAGACCGTGACCATGGGCGCCCACGGGCCGTACCGGGTGCACATCATTCTCGTCGGCTGAGTCGCCGTCCCGCGGCGACTGACTTCATATCCCGGTCAGCAGCAGGTCGAGGGCGGCGATGATTTCAGCGCGACGGGCCGAGAGATCGGCGACTTCCGCCCCCATTTGTTGTCTCTCGATGCCGGCAAGCTGCGGGGTAAGCATGGCGTAGGCCTTGCCGTCGATCTGGAAGGTCGGCATGAGGGTCTTGACCAGCTTGCCCTTCATCGCCGAAGCGGGGCAGAGCGGCACGACTACGCGCGTGCCGAGATCGGCCAGCAGGTCGCTTTGCACGTCGAGCAGGAACGGCACGCGCGCCTTGCTCTGCGGGCTCGGATTGCGATGCACGGCGAACTGCGCCATCAGAAACCCCGCAGTCCGTCGCTGAAGACGCCGTGTTCCTCGACGTGGGTGTTGTAGGCCGCGATGGCCTGCCGGTTATCCGCCAGCCACTGTTCCCGATGCCGCTTCTTCAGCGCTTCGTCGAGAGCCGCCTCGAGCGTTGCGGAGAGGTTGATGTTCAGTTTTCTGGCTTTCGCCAGCAGGTCCTCGTTGACGCTCAGGTTGGTTGCCTTCTTCTGGGCTTTGCGATCAAAGGTGGCGTGCATGGCCTGCCTCCACATGATAATGCGCATAATCTATACGCATGGAGGGACGCATGTCAATTACCGTGCCGGCTTTGCGGTCCCGCCCGTAACATTCCTGTCCCATCGTCAAGCACATCCTGCTGCGCCACCAGGCGGCGCTGGAAATCGCTTCGGCGGCCGGCATCGGCAGCACCTTCGGAGCGGCCTTTCCCGAATGGCGGGTGCGCCCGCTCAGTGAGCACCGCGCCTGAGGTGCGCGGTGGCGAAAAGTCAGTCTCCGCAGGACGGCGCCGCGAGCCGCGCTCAATCCTGCGCCGGATAGCCCTGCGGGTTCATGCGCTGCCAGCGCCAGGTGTCGGCGCACATCGCCGCGAGGTCGCGCTGCGCGCGCCAGCCCAGCAGGCGCTCGGCCAGCGACGGGTCGGCATAGCAGGCGGCGACATCGCCCGGCCGGCGCGCCGCGATGCGATAGGGCACCGGGCAGCCGCTCGCCCGCTCGAAGGCGTGCACCATCTCCAGCACGCTGTAGCCGCGCCCCGTGCCGAGGTTGACCGTCGCCACCCCGGCGGCCGGCATGCGATCGAGCGCCGCCAGGTGGCCCCGCGCGAGATCGACGACGTGGATGTAGTCGCGCACGCCGGTGCCGTCCGGCGTCGGGTAATCGTTGCCCCACACCGAGAGCTCTTCGCGCCGCCCCACCGCCACCTGGCTGACGAAGGGCATCAGGTTGTTCGGCACGCCCTGCGGATCCTCGCCGATCAGGCCGCTCGCGTGCGCCCCGACCGGGTTGAAATAGCGCAGCAGCGCCACGCGCCAGCCGCTGTCCGAGGCGGCCAGGTCGCGCAGCATGTCCTCCACCATCAGCTTGCTGCGCCCGTAGGGGTTGGTCGGCGCCGTCGCCGCATCCTCGCAGATCGGCACCGCGGCCGGATCGCCATACACCGTCGCCGACGAGCTGAAGACGATCGTCTTCACAGCGTGCCGGGCCATCGCCTCGCACAGGCGCAGCGTGCCGGCGACGTTGTTGTCGTAATAGCGCAGCGGCTCGGCCACCGACTCGCCCACCGCTTTCAGGCCGGCAAAGTGGATCACCGCGTCGAACGGGCGCGCCGCAAACAGTCCTTCGAGCGCCGCCGCGTCGCGCAGGTCGGCGCGCACGCAGTGCGGCGCGCGCCCGGCGATGCGCGCGACGCGCCCGAGCGCCACCGGCGAGCTGTTGCAGAAATTGTCGAGCACCGTCACCTCGTGGCCGGCGGCCAGCAGTTCCACCACGGTGTGCGAGCCGATGTAACCGGCCCCGCCGGTCACCAGAATCGAAGCCATGATCGCGCCCGGAAAAAGCAAAGCCGCATTTTACGGCTTTGCCGGCGCCGGCGGATCACCACTGCAGCCGCAGAAAGCCATCCAGCTGCGGCGGCAACGCAAAACGCAGCCGGTTGGCGCCGCGCCGGATCGGCGGCGACTCGCCCAGCGGCCGAAACGGCCCCATCGGCGAAGCCGCATGCGTCAGGCGCAGACGCCCCTCGCGCGGCGCCTGCAGGCGCAGCTCGAACGCGCCCGGCCGGACGGCCTGCAGCGCCGGCGCGAACGGCCGCGCCAGCGGCTCGCCGATGAACACGCCTTCCCCCGGCCAGGCCACGCTCTTCCAGTAAGCCTCGATTGCCGTCGCCCCGGCCGCGTAGAAGAACATCGCCACGGCCGGCAGCGGAAACTTCTGCGCATGGTTGCACGGCTCCACCACCGTGCCGTAGCTCGCCGTCGCCCCGGCCTCCAGCCAGGCGAGGCTGCTCATCTGCTGCGAGTCCGTCAATTGCCCGCCGAAGGAAGTCAGGTGGTCGGCCAGCGCGCCGGGCAGAAAAGTCAGTGTCTCCAGGGCGGCGACCTGCGCCATCCCCGTGAAATAGAACAGCACGTCGTCGCGGTCTTCGAGCGCATCCTGCGCCAGCACCGCGATCGGGAACACCCCGGCCAGCTCCTGCGCCGTCTGCGCGAAGCTCGCCGCCCGCACGCTGCGCGCCTTGTCGCGCGTCTCCAGCAGATAGGCCCGCCCGGCCGGAAAGCGGCCGTCGGCCGCCACGCCGCGGTCGATCAGCGCCTTCGCCCGGGCGAAATCCCGCGCCGCCAGCAGCATCGCCGGGCGCAGCCCGTGGTCGCGGGCCGGATACAGACTGGGCGAATTGAAGTAGGGGCTCGGCGCGGTCGTGCCGCATTGTTTGGAGCAGAAGCGCTCGTCGAAGCCGAAAGCCAGCGCCGAGGTGAGCGACATGCAGCCGGCGCGATAGGGCGCCGTCCAGGCCACGGCATAGGCCTGCACATGCGCCGGCGTGGCGCGCACGATCTCCTCGCGCAGCCGCTCGAATTCCTCGCGTGCCAGCGCAGTGCGTCCCGGCGCGAAGCGCACCCGGATCACGTTGCCCTCGGGAATGCGCCGCGCCCTGGCGTAATACGCCGCGATCTCGCGCGAGAGCGGATCGTCCTCGTTCACGACCAGGCCCAGCTCGTCGGCCGTCAGCCCGCTGCGCGGCAGGATGATCTGCGGCTGGGCGAAGGCCGCCGACGCCGCGAGGAGCAGCAGCAAAAAAAATCGGCGCATGGCGCCGATGATACCGGGCCCCGGCCCAGGCCGGGGAGACGCTCAGACCCGCCGCCGCGCGGCGAAGCCCAGCAGGCCGAGGCCGGCGAGCAGCATCAGATAGACAGAGGGTTCGGGCACGGCCAGCACGTTGCCATCAAGCCGCATACGATCGAAAACCGAGATGTAGTTGCTGGTATTGCCGCCAACGTAGACCTGGACCATGAGTGAATACAGGTCCGTGCGACTGGAGAATGAATTCCAAGTGCTCGTTTGCCAGAAGCTCCCGCCAGGCGCCGCATGAAAAGATAGATCCCCCCCGGACACACCGAACCACATGCTCTCTTCTGGAGGCGACAGGGCATCATTGGCCCAGGCGCCCACGTGGTAGTACGCGCCGGCAGTGCCAGCTGCGCCAAAGTCAAAGAGCGCGTCGGTGACCTGGAAGGTGTAGCCGGGATCGGCGGTGAGGGTGAAGTTGACCAGGTAGCCGCCGCCGCTTTTGTTCATCACCAGGCCCATGTTGCCGCCGAGCAGATCCGAAAAATAGTAAGGCGCCGGGTTGCCGAACCGATCGCGACCCACCGCCGCAGTCACGTGCAAATGCTCCGCCACGCTCTGCGCCGCATTGGTTCCGACTCCGGTGCCGAAAGTGAAATCGACCAGGTTGGCCGCGGACGCCGGCCCCTGCCCGAAGGCAAGGACCGCGAGCACTGCGACACAGGCGCGAAGCGATCGCAATCGCCTGCCGATTTTCAACGGGAAACCCGGACGCTCTTTGCGCGGCGCAATGCCAGTGGCGCTCATCCGGGAATGCTCCTGATCACCTCTTGCCAGCGAGTTCATATCCAGCCCTCCTGTCGTGGGACAACTCATCAAACGCCTGTGCTTCCATAGAGCGAATCAGATTCGCCGCCGCGCGGCGAAGCCCAGCAGGCCGAGGCCGGCGAGCAGCAGCATGGCCGTCGAGGGTTCGGGCACGGGGGCCACGTCGACCAGCAGGAAGATATTGGTGTGGCCGTTGCTGTAGGGGTACATGTTGCGGAAGGAGAAATCGAATGTGTAGGTGCCCGGGCTGACGAACAGCGCATTGAACGCGCCGCCTTCGTTGATATAGTGTGTCGGTCCATAGAGGCCGCGCCGATACACGTCCGGTGCGGCGGCGGCAGTGCCGAAGAGAATCATCTGCGGCCCAGTGTAGTTTCCATAAGCATCGTTATGGTCGATGTCGAGCGTGAGGGCGCCGGTCGGGCCGGTGATCGTCATCCTGATGAAATCGTCGGTGCCGAAGCCATGTCGGCCGATGCAGGAGCCGGGAGGACAAGCATGGGGATCCGCCGTGCCGGGCGGTGTGCCGAAGGAATCCGACCAGGCAATCCAGTTGGTGCTGGCCGGATCGATGTAAAGCGAAACGCTGTTCCATGCGTACTGGAGTCCCGATGCCACATTCGCCGGGAGGTATTGCGCAGCCACCGGCGTGGACACCGTTGCGGCCAGGACAGCGCGGTTCAACAGGAAACAGACCAGCAGGACAAACAAGCCAAGCGGGGCGCGAGGAAGGAGAGCGGACATGGCGTGCCTCCTGAGGGATGCGTGCGAGTATTTTTCTCGCCTCGGGCAGCCGTGTCAATGGCCCGAGCGGACTATCGGCCAGGCATGGCCGCAGCGAATGCCCCGGCCCAGGCCGGGGAGACGCTCAGACCCGCCGCCGCGCGGCGAAGCCCAGCAGGCCGAGGCCGGCCATCATCAGCGCCCAGGTCTCCGGCTCCGGCACCGGCGCAAGCGACGCGATCCACAGGCCGTCGGCGCTGGCTATCAGCTGAGAACCGGGCCGCCCCGGAAAATCGAAGGAGAAGTTGCTGCCGTAGTTGACGCAAATCGAGCCGCCGCAACCAAGGAAATCCAGGAAGTTGACGTCGGTCGTCTCGATGCCGCTGCCGACGATGAAGCTCACCCTGCCGTCGAGGAGGTAAGAATCGGCGATCACCCGGTCGAACGCGATGAGGCCGGTGAGCGTGTCGCGCTCGATCTCGATTTCGAGCACGCCGTTGGGCAGCAAGGCAAATTCGCCGTGGATGGTCATCGTTCCCGGGCTGTGGCCGGGCGTGAAGACCGCTATAGTCGGTCCGCCGCCAATGAAGGCGTTGCCGTTGATGATGCCGCCGCCCTGCAACACGCCGCCGATCAGCTGCAGCGACCCGCCCCAGTTGTCGAGCCTGCCGTCGACGGTGAGCACCCCGGCGGTATTGACGAAGTTGCGCCCGTTGACGGAGCCGCTCGCGCCGATGGTGAATTGCCCGCTGTTGGCGATGTCGCGCGCCCCCAGGGCGTCGCTGACGGCCAGCTGCCCGGTGTTGTCGATATCGCCCGCCAACACCGTGTCGCCGACACCAACCATGAACTGGCCCTGGTTGTAGATGTACAGGCGATCCTCGAAACCGGGTTCCGTGATCAGGCTGCCCTTGAATGCTCCGGGGGTCGTGTTGTGGAACACGGCAACGCCGGCGCCGGTGCCGGAGACGCTGATCCGTCCGCCGGCCAAGCCGAAGGTTTCCAGGCTCCCCGAATTGCGCAGGATGGCCCCGGGATTGATGTTGATCCGGCCGAAGGCCTCGAATCGGGCATTCTGGTCCCAGATGCCCGAATCCAGGTTGATCGCTTGACCGCTGCCGCTGAACGCGCGGAAACTGCCGGTCTCCGTCAAGGTGCTGCCATTGAACGTATGGACGCCGCCGAATCCGATTCCGGCGCCAGAGACATTGCTTCCCAGCGCATCGGCATAGAAGCGCGCGTCGACGTGGTTGCCGCCGGACAGCAGATCGATTCCGCCCGACCAGACTTCGACCTTGCCGTTCTGCTGGTCGAAGGGCACCTCGATGCGGCTCGTGCCGCTGCCGGACGTCTTGACGACGGCGCTTCCTGCCATGTTGAGGAATGCGCCCATCCCGCCGCCCGGGAACGCGGTATCGAGGATGCCGCGGTCGTTCTGGATGAAATAAGTTGCGCTCGTCTCATTGACGAAGCGCACCGGGCCCGACAGCGTGATTTCCCCCGTGCCGCTCTGGACGAAGGTGCCGAAATTGCGCACCGTCATGCCCTGGCTGTCGAATGGGCTCGCCCGCAAGTACATCCCGTCCGCCGGATAGGGCCCGGACGCGCCGCCGGGCACTGCCGTGGTGCCGAAGAAGTCGAAGGTCGTGCCGGGAGTCTGGGCGTACCAGTGACTGATGATGCCGCGGGCGAGGATCGCGTCGGTCGCACTGATCGAGAGCGCCCGGCCGGTGGCGGGATCCCCGATGCGCAGCGTGCCGCCGTCCATCATGAGGGAGCCGTAACATATCGGCGAACATACCTCTCCCGGGCCAAGCACCGTCGGGAAGCTCGAGTGTCCCGTGACGTTCAGCGTCTCGCCGACATTGACGATCTCGCCGCGGGCCGCCGTGTTCCACATGCCGAGCAGCAGGCCGAGTGCCGCGCCAAGCGCAGCGCCGACCCGGCGGTGGCGGAGAATCGAAGCCGGGCTGCACCGGAGCGCGGCATGCCGTGTCGTAGCGCCATGAGGCGGGATGTGTAAGGCGACGATGTGCATGACGGTTCTCCTCGTGTGGTCGGGCGCTGCAGCAGCAGGAAGTCTGGGCCACCCCTGCCGCCCCTTCAATGATGCAAATGCACTATGCCGCGCCGCTGCCCTCTCACTCGTAGCCCTGCACCAGGGCGGCGACCTGGGCCTTGTTGCGGGCCTGCAGGCGGCGGCAGGCGGTCGCCAGGTGGTTGCGCACCGTCGCCGGCGAAAGGTCGAGCAGGCGGGCGATGTCCTTGTGGCTGAGGCCCTGCGCGGTATAGACGGCGATCTCCCGTTCGCGCGCCGTGAGGCGGTCCACCTCGGCGCAGGGGCGCACCTGCAGCAGGAACAGGTCGTGCAGCGGAGCGATCCTGAACACCAGCCGCTCGCCGGCCATGCGCCGCTCGCCGCCCGCGGCAAGCGCCTCGGTCAGCGGCGCCGGCAGGCGCGGTCCGCTCCAGCCGGGCCACTCTAGTAGCAGCAACTGCGAGAAGCGGTTCTCGGCGCAGTGCAGCATCCCGGCGCGGTCCGCGGCGGCGGCGCGCCACGGACCGCCGCTTCTGGGCGAGGAGGCGCTGGCCAGATGGGTCAGGCGGTTGCGGGTGCAGGCCTCGATCAGGTGCGGAAAGGCCGCCTGCATGAAGCGGCGGTCGGCCTCGTCGAACGGGCGGTCGCGCTCGGCCCGCCAGAGGGCGATGTCGTCGAGCAGCCCGGTCAGGGGATCGACATCGCAGGTGTTGAGCACATGACGGATGCGATAGCGATCGAGATAATCGTTGAAAATCGCGGGAACACCGAGGCGGGTGTCCGACACCACCGAAACGCCCAGCTGGCGCACCGACTCGGCGAACACCGTGTCGTGGCGCGAGATCTCGGCGTAATCGGCCATCAGCTGTGCCGGCTGGCGATGCAGCCGCTGGCTGTGCACCAGCGGCGCGCCCTCCGCAGAGATGCGCCCGGCGGCCCACAGCCCCGAGTCGAAATGGATGTGCTCCTTGAGCGCTTCCAACGCCCAGTCCGCGAACGACTCGAACGGCTGGTCGGCCGCGCCGCGATGCAGCGCGAGCACGAGCGCGCTCAGGCGCGCCAGTTCATCCCTGCCTTTCTCGGCCATAATCCGGATCCGATCCGCCCAGGCTCACGCAATGACGTGAGTATAGCCGAGGGGAATGGGGGATGCGACCGCGGCAGGAGCGGGCCCCGTCCGCCGCCCCGGGATGAAGCGCCCCGGCGCCAGCTCAGACCCGCCGCCGCGCGGCGAAGCCCAGCAGGCCGAGGCCGGCGAGCAGCAGCATCGTGGTCGACGGCTCGGGCACCGCGGCGACCTCGAAATAAAACTCGTACTCGGCGCTGCCGCCCATGTAAGCGTCCAAACCCTGAGCATGGTCGGGCGAGATCATCGCGCCCGCCAGCAGAGAATACGAGCCGGCCGCAAGCAGGCCCGAACTGCTGAAGGACAAGGCATCCCAGCTTCCCGGCGTGATGAATTGGAACACCTCGCTGGCGGCGCCGTGGTCGACCAGGGCCACGCTGCCCATGCCGAGGCCGCCGTCCATGTAGGCTCCCACCATGCCGCGCAAGACATAATTCATCGCCGTCGGCAAGGTGAAGCTTGCGCGGTAATAGGACTGCGTCACGACCTCGTCTGCGTTCTGCACGCTGAAGCCCACGCTGACCGCGCCCTTGCCGGAGAAAATGCCGCTGCCGGCGTCGATGCCGGAAGACTGGCTGGCGTCGACCGCAATCCCGCCGATGGAAACGCCCACCGTGTCGGCAAACGAACCGGCCGCGCCCGAGGGGCTGTTCGGCCCGAAGATGCCTCCGCCGCTGCCGGCATGCCAGACCGTGACGCTGCGCGCGGCATCGCTCAGGGTGACGGGGGACGCGCCGGCCGGCAACGACGCCAGGCCCGCGGCGAACAGGGCCGCAATGCGAAGGAAGGCCTTCATGTCTGCATTTCCTCATGACCTTGCGATGGATTTAAATTAGGCAAGCCGACTCCCGCCGTCAATAGTCCGATCGGCCTGGCCGGACGCACTTTCATCCCGCGCGGCTTGCCCGCTTGCCGATAGTCCGGTCGAGCTATTGACCTGTTAGCAAAACGGGTAGATTGTCCTGCTCGTAAACAGCCAAGGAGAAAGAAAATGAACAAATCCCTCGCCGGCATCGCCGCCGCCGCCCTTCTGGCCGCCACCCTCGGCACCCCGGCCAGGGCGGGGTTCAACGGCGATACCGTCAGCCTGTCCTACAACCTGCTCAACATGTCGGGCATAAGCTTTTCAGGCGCCTCCGCCCTGGTCGGCGCCGGCGCGGAATTCTCCGGCTCCGCGACGGACGGTTTCGGCCAGATATGGAGTTTCACCATCGACGTGTTCGACAACGGCGTCACTCTCGGCTGGACCGAAAGCACCCGGGCCGGCGTACCCAACGGGGGCAATATCGCCTCTGGTCCGGACGCGTGGAGTTTCGATCTGGGCTTTGCCGCCTCCACCGTGCCGTCCATGGGATTGACGGCATTCAGTTCGTCGGGTTATTTCTCGCCGCACACGTCCAGCCTGACCCACCTGAACTACCCCGACTCGCAGACGCTCCACCTGGGCTTCAGCCGCCTGGATTCAACCGATTCCTACACGGTCACGGCCGTGCCCGAACCCGAAACCTGGGCGCTGCTGCTCGCCGGCCTTGGCCTCGTCGGCGGCATCGCCCGGCGCAGGGTGCGCCCGCTTCACGCCTGAGGAAAGTCAGTCTGCGCGGGACGGCGGATCGCCGGAAGGAGGCGATCCGCGGACCTGAAAAAGGGGGCGCAAGCCCCCTTTTCGCTGCGCGAAAGAGAAGCGCCTAGGCGCCGGCCCGCCGCCGCGCGGCGAAGCCCAGCAGGCCGAGGCCGGCGAGCAGCAGCATCGTGGTCGACGGCTCCGGCACGGGCAGGGCGGTCAGCACCACGTTGTCATAGGTGACGTTGTCCGCCCAGGAGATCAGGCCGATGCCGCCGCCGCTGTTCTGGTTGAGCAGGGCGAAGTCGGCGCCCGAGAAAGTGGTCGACCAGCCGCCCATCGTTACCGTCATCTGCTGGGCGAAGTAATTCACATCGACGGCGAGGTGGTAGATGTTGCCGTTGGTCGCACCGGGGGTGTCGAGAAAGCGCTCGCCGCCCGCCGCATAAGGCGTGCTCCAGCTGGTGACCCGATCCTGATGCGTCCGCAGATAGGACGTGTTGAAATTCCCCGTGCCCGGATCCACGCCCCAGATCAGCCCGACATGCCCCCAGTCGCTGCCGTACAGGCTCGAGACGATGCGCACGTCCGCCTCGAGCAGGAAGTGGTCGGGGGTGACGATGCCGTCGATCAGCGCATAGGCGGGTGCGCCCGTATAACCGCCGCCGTGCTGCAGCACGCCGCCCGACACCGACCAGTTTCCGCTGTAGAGGCCATGAAAGCTCCAGCCGGCCGCGTTGCCGTCGTTGAAGTCATCGCTGAACAGGGGGGCGGCCTGAACGGCCGCAGAAGCCGCAAGCAGCGCGACGGCAGCAGTTTTCGGGATCGAATTCATGGGCACCCCCGTATCCGGATCAAGCAGCGCGCCTGCGCGCGGCGAAGCCCAGCAGCCCGAGGCCGGCCATCATCAGCGCCCAGGTCTGCGGCTCGGGCACCGCGGCGATGCTGAGCGACACGCCGCCGGCGTTGTCGTAATAGGGACTGTCGGCGATCCAGAAACTCACCGTCGTCGGCGCCAGCAGGGTGAAGGAGAACGGATCGTCGGTCTTGGCGCCGGCCAGCGCCAGCGCCGGGGAGGAGAAGAAGCCGCTGTTGTTGCCCGTCGCGCCGGCGCCGAAATCCATGTACCAGCGGCGGTACCAGCCATAGGCGCAATTCGTGCCGCCGGTGTCGCAGCCGCCTGCGCCAGTGCCTGCGCCCCAGGGGTTCCAGGCCTCGAAGAGCGCGCCGGCCGCGTCTGCCGGGCCGACATCGAACACCTGGTAGGTGCCGGCGCCCAACAGCTGGGTGTAAGGCGCGGCGGTGGTCGTCGTCTGCGCGTCCAGGTTGATCACCTGGGCGCCGGCCGGCGCCGCGGCGAGGGCGGCAGCGGCGGTGGCGGCGGCGAATGCGGATTTGAGCGATTTTTTCACCGGGCTTCCCCTGACAGGATCTTGCGCCAGACGTTAGCAGCCTCCGCTGCCCGCCGCAATAGTCTGCCCGGACTATGCCGGGTCCGGCTCAGACCCGCCGCCGCGCCGCGAAGCCCAGCAGGCCGAGGCCGGCGAGGAACATCAGGTAGACGGAAGGCTCGGGCACCGCCACGACCGGCATGGCCGTGCGATACAACGCATAGCCCCTTTCGCTGGCGCTGTCGCCGCCGAAGCTGTCATGCCAGACCATGCTGGCCGGCGAGCTGCCGATGAGCCAGCCGTACGGGGCGGAGCCGTTCGGCATGTTCGCCGCAACGGCAAGCCAGGCGCCGGCGGACTGCGCCAGCGCCGACACCTGCGCGGCAGAGGGATCCTTCAGGGAGGCGTCGTACTTCGCCACCCAATCGCTCGTGTTCGAGTAAAGCATCGTCCCGCCGACATTGAACTCGCCGATCCACATGTGCGGCGGGCCGTAGCTGGCCGAATCCCAGGCGGCGACGTAGAGGTAGTCGCCGGCGCCAGCGCTGAAACCGAAGGGCGCGCCTTGCGACATCCACAGGGCAGAACCCGATCCGCCGACAAGCGTCATCGAAGAGCCTGAAGCATTGCCGACATACACCGAGTAGTAATCGTCGGCGACCACCCGCGCCGTGACGCTTTCCGCGCGGGCGCCGGAAGCAAGAAACGCCAGGAAGAGAAACAGGGGCGCGATGTATTTCATGCTGTGCTCCTTGGGTCGATCGCTGCGAAAAGGCCGAATCATGCCTGGCTGCGCCGCCGCGCCGCGAAGCCCAGCAGGCCGAGGCCGGCGAGGAACATCAGGTAGACGGAAGGCTCGGGCACGGCGGCGACGCTGATCTCGCCGGTGGTGTAGAGCCCGCTGGTGTTCCACGCCAGGCCGCTTGCCAGCGCGGGCAGCGCCACGCTGCTGAAACTGCCGGAGAGCCCGCTCCAGTCGAACAGATCGTAGCTCTGCCCGGCGCCGGCCGTCCAGCCGCCCCAGTACTCGACGTTGAGCGCGATGCCGGCCAGCGTCACCGTCGAGCCTGGCAGGAAGACGATCTTGTCGTGGCCGCTGCCCGGCGTCGTGCCGCCCAGCTCCATGGTCAGCGCACCGCCGGAGAACAGGATGTTGCCGCCCAGGGTCATCAGGCCCGGGCTCATGCCGGGCGCCATGCCGCCGGCGAAGTGCTTGGTGCCCTCGCCGAGGAAGCTGCCGGTACCCGACACCAGGCCGAAAAAGGTGGCCGTCGAACCGGCCGTCACGTTCACCGAGCCGTTGTTGAGAAAATCGTCCCAGAGGACGGCTTCGGCCGCGACGCCCGACACGTTCAGCTGCCCGCTCGACAGGTTGGCGAGCGGGCCGGCCAGGGTGCTGTAGCCGGTCATGCTGATGCGCCCGGCGTTGAGCGTGCTGCCGGCGACATACACGTCGGCGTTGTTCAGGTTGACGTAGCTGCCGTCCGCGGCGAGCAGCGTGCCGCCGATCTCCAGGTTGGGCCGGCCCGAGACCGATTGCGCGTCGATGCGCCCGCCGGCGTGCAGCGTGACCGCGCCGGCCAGCTGCATCTGCTCCGAGTTCTGCAGCCGGACGCGGCCGCCGCCCTGGACCTCGAGCGCCCCGGCCAGCCGGCCGTTGCCGGTGACGATGCCGTTCGCGCCCAGCGTCGTGCCGGCATGGGTCGTGACGCTGCCGCCGTTCAGGTTCAGCGTCACCAGATTGCCGCCGTTGCCGGAGACCGCCAGCGAATTCACCGTCACGTTCGACGGCCCGTACACCGTCGCACTGGCCACCGGGTTGATCGCCACGTCGTGCGGCGCCCCCGGCGTGATGCCGAAGCTGCCCATGCCGGCGAAGTTCCAGTTGGCGGCGCTGCTCCAGTAGCCGTTGCCGCCCTGCCAGTCGGGGTGCAGGGTCAGGCGGAAGGCTTCCTGATTGCCGTTGTGAATGCCCGTGCCGGCGACCTGGGCCAGGTCGTTCAGGGCCGTCGCCTCGGTGAAGGTCCATCCGGTCGGCGCCAGGCTGTTCAGGTCGTGCATTACGCCGGCATTCCACAGGAAGGCACGGCTGAAGCCGCCGGCAATGTTTGATTGACCCGCCACCTGGCCGGTGGCGTTGAGGGCATGGGCGTAGCTGGTGATACCGCCGAGGGTGCCGAGATCCCGCATGCCGGTGCTGCTCGACCACAGGAAGGCATGGGTGTCGCCGCTGCCGGTCTGCGAATAGCCCGCCACCTGGCCGGCGTCGTTGAGGGCGCGGGCGTAGCTGGCGTTGCCGCCGAGGGTGCCGAGGCTCCCCATGCCGACGCCGCTCGTCCACAGGAAGGCGCGATAATAACCGCTGGAGGAGAACGAATGACCCGCCACCTGGCCGCCGGTGTTGATGGCTAAGGCATAACTGTCGCTGCCGGAGGTGCCGGCAAGGGTGCCGAGATTCTGCATGCCGGCGCTGCTCGACCACAGGAAGGCGCGAGTATTCGTGCCGGGATTCGATGACCAACCCGCCACCTGGCCGCTGGCGTTGATGGCGTAGGCCCCGCTGCTGCCCGTGAAATGGTTGTCCAGGATGCCGAGATCCTGCATGACGCCGTTCGACCAGAGGAAGGCATGACGGTAGTTGTTGCCGCTCAGATACGACCAGCCCACCACCTGACCGCTGGCGTTGAGGGCGAAGGCCGTGGTGCTGGCGTTGCCGCCGAGCGTGCCGAGATCCTGCATGACCCCGTTCGACCACAGGAAAGCGCGATAGAGGCCGTTGCCGTCGGTCGAATAGCCCACCGCCTGGCCGCTGGCGTTGAGGCCGGTGGCGTAGCTGTGACCGCCGCCGAGGTGCCCGAGCCCGACCGTCGTCCCCCGCTGTGCGAAAGCGGGGGACTGGAAGGCCAGCAGGCCGGCGGCGGCGAAAAAGGGTGCGAGGATGCCGAGCGTTTTTTTCATTATTGAGCCTCCCGATGGATTTCGAACGTCACAAGCTATTCCAAACAACTATGTGTGGCAATAGCCCGATTGGACTATCGGCCTGGGTTTGCAATCATTCGCCGCGGCCACTATCCTGAATCGTCCGCCATTTTTCATGGCGTTCGGCAACCCCAACCAAGGAGAAAAAAACCATGGCCGCATCCATCGGCATCCTGAAACGTTTCGCTGTCGTCCTCGCCATCCTCTCCGCCCTGACGAGCCCCGCCGCCTGGGCGGCCAGCAGCTATTTCCTCTGGTTCGACGGCATCAAGGGCGATGCCGTCGAGGAGGCCCGCCAGGACTGGATTGCCATCGACAGCTTCAGCTGGGGCGTGCATGTCATTGGCGGTTCCTCGCACACCACCGGCCAGACCGTCTTCGACGATCTCGGCTGGACGCAGCGGATCGACGGCAGCACCCCGCTGCTCTTCGACAAGCTGGCGAAGGGAATGATCATCGACCAGGCGATATTGGAACTCACCGCACCGATCGGCGGTGCCGCCCCCAAGCCCTACTTTCGCATGAGCTTCGATAACGTCATGCTCACCAGCATGAACATAAGCGGCACGGCCCCCGACGCGCCGACCCTCCATGGCGCCTTTGCCTACCATGCCATCACCCTGGATTACTGGGTCTTCGACCCGAGCGGCAAAGTCGCCCGGCACGAAAGTGCCAGCGCCACCGTCTCCGGCGGCGAGGGGGGCGAGGGGGTCGGCGCCCTGGCGATGCTGTACGCGCGCGGCATGGCCGGCCCCGAATTCGTCGCCGCCGTGCCCGAACCCGAAACCTGGGCGCTGCTGCTCGCCGGCCTCGGCCTCGTCGGCGGCATCGCCCGGCGCAGGGCGCGCCCGGGGCACGCCTGAGGAAAGTCAGCCTGCGCGGGACGGCGGCTGCGTCGTTGCGCGGGACGACTGCCGGGCATGAAAAAGGGGGCTTGCGCCCCCTTTTCGTCGTGCAGCGAAGGAACGCTTACGCGGCGGTGCGCCGGCGCACCATCACGCCGATCAGGCCGAGGCCGGCAAGCAGCATGCCGTAGGTGCCCGGCTCCGGCACGGCGAAAACGTACTCGTAGCCGATCGAAGCCGTCTGGCCGGCGCCCAGGGTGCCGATGTCGTAGGCCAGGCTGATCGAGTTGTCACCGAACAGGTTGTACCCCGCCGACTGGCCGGCGGAAAGGGCGGTCAGCGGATCGACCGGCGAGCAGCAGGAAAAGGGATCGATGTAGGCGGCGACGCTGGTGGCGCCGGCGCTGGTGGTATTGCGCAGCGTCACCGAATGGCCGCCGTAGTTCGCCAGCACGGCCGCGACCGCACCCTGGCCGAGGATGGTGTTGTCGGTGTCGAAGCTGCCGCCCAGGGAAATGCCCTGATCCGGGTCGAAGCCCACGCCCCAGCGCACGCCGCGCATGTCGGCGCCGTTGTTGGTGATGCCGACGTTCACGCTGAGCACGTTCGGCGCCGTGATGGCGATGGTCTGCACGAAGGTCAGCGCGCCGAAGGACATCGACACGGTTGCCGACGGGCCGGCGCCATACGTCGTCGCGGACAGCGGATTGCTGCCGAGCGAGGCAACCGAATCGCCGGCGCTGTTCTGGAACCAGTACCAGGACATCGGCGTGCCGCGATTGACGAATTCGACGCCGCCGTAGCTCAGGCCGGGCGAGCCGTCGGGCGAGCCTGCCGGATCGCTGACGGAATCGGCAAAGGTGCCGGCATCGTTGATGCGCGCGGTCAGCGTGCCGTTGCTGATGGTGGTCGTTGCCGCCAGCGCACTGCCGGCCAGCAGCGCCGCCGCAGCAGTCAACGCGGTGATTGCGATTTTTTTCTTGAGCATTATTCGAGCCCCCTCGTTACGCGACAGGTCAGGTTGATCTGAATAAAAAAGCCCGAAGACACAGGCCGGGGGCGATTCTCGGCGTACGCCAGAATTGCGTCAATAGTCCGTTCGGGCTATCAAGCGGACAGCATATTCCCTTCGGCATACGACACGACCCTGCTCGCGGTAGGGATACAATGGCCTTTCAGGGCGGTTGATACGGCACAGCCGGCGCTGGGCACCGAAATCGTCACCTACCTCTCCGTCTCGGGCGTGGGCATCGACAACGATATCTGGAGCTCGCCTGCCCTCACGGCGCTGGACAGAGCGCAGGAGGCGCAATTCGATCTGCGCAGTTTTTTTCCGAATGGCAATGGCCGCTGGCCCGTCCCCAACAACCTCGACTTCATCCGAATCTGCATCACCCAGCAAGGGAGCGTCTATCCCGCGCTGTCCCACGCACACTGACTTTTCAAAAACAGAAAGTCAGTCTCCCCAGCACGGCAAAAACAGGCTACCTCACCGCCTCCCGATACACCGCCAGCGTCTGCTCCGCAATCGCCAGGCAGTGCGCCGTTCAATGCGCCCCGGTCACTTCTCTCGCCAGTGGCAGCGATACCTCGAGTATCTGGATCATTGCCTTGGCCTCAGCCAGTGAAACAGGAGGCAAAGGTGCGCGATAGACCGTCTCATTCCGGCGCGAGTGCGCATCGGTGACCAGCTTTTGCTGGCCCGGTGAAAGCTGCAGATCGGCGCAAACCGGCGTCGGATGCGTGGTATTGCTGGCGCCGTCGGGGCATTGGGCCGCCACCAGCAAGTACTGATCGAGATAGCCCGGGGTGGTCGGCTGGTCATGGAAATAGCCGGCACGAACCAAATTGTCGTATTCAGCGGGGCGCGGCATCGGGCAACACCTTCATTTATGGGTATGTATGAGATTGGCGCAATACCGCTGCAACCGCCACACCCGCAGCCCCGTCACACCTCATTCCGAAGAATGAATGTCACCCCGGAGGGCATGAATCCGGGGCCGGAATCCGGAGGTTTTGAAAATCCCGGGTGCTGGCGATTGACGTTAGTAACTCAGCTCGTTACTATCGCAACATGATCGAAACTTTCGGCTGCAAGGACACCGAAGCTTTGTTTCAGGGGCGGCGTGTCGCGCGATTCGCGAACATCGAAAAAGTGGCCATGCGAAAGCTGCAGATGCTGCACGCCGCTACACGGGTCGAAACGCTGCGCATACCACCTCAGAACCGGCTCGAGAAACTGCGCGGCAACCGGGCCGGGCAATGGAGCATACGCATCAACGACCAATGGCGCGTCTGTTTCATCTGGAAGGAAGCCGCGGCCTTGAACGTCGAAATCGTCGACTACCACTGAAGGGAACATGACATGAAACGCCGCAAAGTGCCCCTCGCCATACCAGGAGAAATCCTCAACGAGGAATTCCTCAAACCGCTGCGCATCACCCAATACCGGCTGGCCAAATCCATCGGCGTGCCGCAACGCCGCATCGGAGAGATCATCGCCGGCAAACGCGCCATCACCGCGGACACCGCTGCCCGCCTCGGGGTGTATTTCGGCATGGAGGCCGAGTTCTGGCTGAACCTGCAAACGCACTACGATTTGTCGCTGACGCGCGAATCGCTGGCGGACAAACTCGCAGCCATCCAACCCATGGCTGAAGCCGCCTGAGGGCATTCCTGCCCGTTTTAAACAGTCGCCCTGAGAAAACCAGCCGCCGTCTCACGCAGACGGACTTTTCCTGACGGCGCCTACACCGGCACCCGGAAATTCCGCAGCCGCGGCAGCACCGTGCCGACCAGGCGCTCGATGCTCTCCTCGATCGACAGCGCGCCGGTGTCGAGGCGGACTTCCGGCGCCAGCGGCGCCTCGTAGGGCGCCGAGATGCCGGTGAAGCCCGGCAGATTCCCGGCGCGCGCCTTCTTGTAGAGCCCCTTCGGATCGCGCGACTCGCACACCGCGATGTCGGTGGCCAGATGCGTTTCCACGAAACGCTCCGCGCCGATGATGGCGCGCGCCATGTCGCGATCCTCGCGGTAGGGCGAAATGAAGGCGGTGATCAGCACGATCCCCGCCTCGTTGAACAGCCGCGCCACCTCGGCGATGCGGCGGATGTTCTCCGCCCGGTGCTCCGGCGAAAAGCCCAGGTCGCGCGAAAGGCCGTGGCGCACGTTGTCGCCGTCCAGCACATAGGCCACGTGGCCCAGATCCAGCAGGCGCCGCTACAGCTCGAAGGCCAGCGTCGACTTGCCCGAGCCCGACAGCCCAGTCAGCCAGATCGTCGCCGCGAATAGTCCGAATGACCTATATTTCCATGGCAAACAAACACCATTCCGATCCGCCCGCTCACCGCCATCCCGGCGAACGCCGGAATCCAACCCCGTGCCGGCGAACACCAACCCCGAGCAGCGACAAGCCCGCCAACAGCAAGGCCCAGTTCTCCGGCTCAGGTACCGGGGAAACATCGAAGTTGATGTAATTGATGCCGATTCCGAAGGCATTCGGCCCGACGCCGATCTCGATCTCGTCCGCGGAAGACAGCCCGGCCAAGACATGAAGCCCGCCGGCGCCGACCGTGATCGGCCCGGATGAAATGTCGACAATCGGCCAAGGCGTCGCATCGTCATTCACGACATAGCTGGTCAGGCGATCCAGGCCGCCCAGGCTGCCGAGGAAAAAAGAATTCAGCGTGACCTTGTAGCCGGGCAACGGCGTAAGCAAAACATAAATGGAGGAGGGCGAACCATCGTGCCTCTGAACGGCCCCGGGCTGCCCGCTCATGCCAGACCTGAAGGCAAGATTGAAATCGCTGGTATGGATATCGAAATAGCTGACGTCGATCAGCCCGGGAATGCTGCCGTAATCCGCGGCAATGACTTGCCCATCCGTCGTATAGCCGTCCTCGAAGCGGATTTCATACGCCTGCACGGCCCCTGCGAAACTCAAGGAAGCCAAAAGAACAAACCAGACCTTCTTCATGCTGCCTCTCCCCTCTGAAAAAACCACCCGGCACGTCATTCCGGCGTTCGCCGGTATGACGATGCGGAGGCCTGCGCCACTACGCCCCAACCGCCGTCCCACGCACACTGACTTTTCACACCCGCCCGAACGTATCCTCGAGACGCACGATGTCGTCCTCTCCCGCAGTCGGTGCCCCACTTGGCGCACCAGGAAGGAATCAGCCAAGCCCAGGTCAGCCGATTGCTAAACCGCAGCAAACTCTTTGACTTCCCTCACCAGCTCAGGATGTCGGTCCAGCAGCTTGAACAGCACCGAGACGGCCATAACAGGTCTGGCATGTCCCTTTTCGTACCGGCTGAACGCATTTTTCCCACCGCCCGCGATACGAGCTGCCTCTGCTTGCGTCATACGCAACCTTTTGCGAATTCTCGCGAGTTCCTGGGCTTCCCGTCGATCAACCTTCGCGCGCCATTCGACAAGGCGCTTTTCGGTCGCCTGCGCATCTTCGCCAGAAAGAACCCCCTCCTCACAGTGGTCGCACCAGTCACCGGGCTGCAAATAGGTGATGACGTTTCCTTTGTAGGTATCAGAAATACGCTTCGACCTGCGTAAAAGGCGCCCCTCGAAGCAGATAGGGCACACCGTATTCTTCTGTCTGGGCATGTCACTTCTCCTTAAACGAGACGGTAAAAAAATACGCGTCATCATGCCGCTGGAACTTCAAGTACACAACGACGCCGCCCCGCTCAGCGTGGTAGACGTCTTGCCACACCTTATGGTTACGTTCGGTTGTCATTGACTT
>WBUF01000032.1 GCA_008933825.1 Rhodocyclaceae bacterium
TCTTCGCGCCGCGCCGCGTCGGCGCCAGCACGCTCGCCGCGCTGGCGGCGCCGCCGGAGCGGCTCGAAGAGATCGCTGCATGCATCAGCGCCCGGCCCGAGGTCAACCACAACTACGAGCGCGAGCACCGCTACAACCTGTGGTTCGTCGTCACGGCGCGCGACGAGACGCATCTGGCCGGAGCGCTCGCCGCCATTGCGCGCGACAGCGGCTGCCAGGTCATCTCGCTGCCGCTCGAGCATGAGTTCTACATCGACCTCGGCTTCGATCTTGCCGGCGTTTGCAAGGCGCCGTGCGCCACGCGCCGCAGCGAGGCGGCCGTCCCGCGGGAACTGACTTTTGCCGAACAGCAGCTGATGGGCGCCCTGCAGCACGGCCTCGCGCTGGTGCCGCGGCCTTTCGCCCGGCTCGGCGAGCAGGCCGGCCTGGACGAGCAGGAGGTCATCGCAATGCTGAAGCGCTGGCGCGGCGAGGGACTGATCAAGCGCTTCGGCGTCGTCGTGCGCCACCACGAACTCGGCTACACCGCCAACGCCATGGTGGTATGGGATCTGCCCGACGAGGAGGTCGAGCGCGTCGGGCGCCTGCTCGCCGCCGAGCCGGAGGTGACGCTGTGCTACCGCCGCCGCCGCCACGCGCCGCAATGGCCCTACAACCTGTTCTGCATGATCCACGGCCGCGCCCGCGGCGAGGTCGAGGCCGCCGCCGCCCGCCTGCGCGAGCGCCTCGGCCTGGCGCAGGTGCCGTACGCCGTGCTCTTTTCGCGCCGCCGCTTCAAGCAGCGCGGCGCCCACTACATCCCGCAGTCCGCCGCCGTCCATGGATGAGCTCGACCGCGCCATCGTCAACGCCTTGCAGGGCGGCTTCCCGCTCAGCGACGAGCCCTACCGCGAGGTGGCGGAAACGCTCGGCCTGACGGAAGCCGAGCTGATCGCCCGCCTGCTGCGCCTGCTGGAATCGAAGACGCTGACGCGCTTCGGGCCGATGTACCAGGTCGAGCGCATGGGCGGCGCCTTCGTGCTGGCGGCGCTGGCCGTGCCGGAGGCCGACTACGAACGCGTGGCGGAGCAGGTCAACGCCCTGCCCGAAGTGGCGCACAACTACCGGCGCGAGCACGCCCTCAACATGTGGTTCGTCCTGGCCACCGAGACGCCGGAGGGCATCCCCGCCGCCATCGAAAAGATCGAGCGCGCGACGGGCCTGAAGGTCTACGCCTTTCCCAAGCTGAAAGAGTATTTCGTGGAAATGAAGCTGGCGGCATGACGGAATCCATCGCACTCGACGCCGACGACCGCCGCCTGATCGTGGCTACCCAGGGCGGCCTGCCGCTGCTGCCGCGGCCCTACCACGCGCTGGCCGGGCAGCTCGGCCTGGCGGCGGAAGAGGTGATGGCGCGCCTTGCCCGCCTGCTGGAATGCGGCGTCATCCGCCGCATCGGCGCCGTGCCCAACCACTATGCGCTGGGCTACACCGCCAACGGCATGAGCGTGTGGGACGTGCCGGACGAACGCATCGACGCGCTCGGCGAGGCGGTCGGCCGCCTGCCCTTCGTCACCCACTGCTACCACCGCCCGCGCGCCCTGCCGCTGTGGCCCTACAACCTGTTCGCCATGGTGCACGGCAAGAGCCGCGACGCGGTCGAGGCGCAGGTGAAGCAGATCGAGGCACTGCTCGGCGCCGACTGCCGCGCCCGCGACGTGCTCTACAGCAGCCGGATTCTCAAGAAGACCGGCCTGCGCATCGGAGGCTGAAGGATGTTTCGCATTTCGCAGTACATGGAAGAGATTGCGCATCCGACTCCTTTGGGTACAAAGCGCAATCCTCCAGGACCGGTGGTGATCTGGAACCTGATCCGCCGCTGCAACCTCACCTGCAAGCACTGCTACTCGATCTCCGCCGACAAGGACTTCCCCGGCGAATTGGGCACGCAGGAAGTCTGCGGCGTGATGGACGACCTCAAACGCTTCCGCGTGCCGGTGCTGATCCTCTCCGGCGGCGAGCCGCTGCTGCGCCCAGACATCTTCGACATTGCGAGCCGCGCCAAGGGCCTGGGCTTCTACGTCGGCCTCTCCTCCAACGGCACGCTGATCGACGAATCCAACATCCGCCGCATCGCCGAGACTGACTTTGACTACGTCGGCGTCAGCCTCGACGGCATCCGCGCGACCCACGACAAATTCCGCCGCATGCAGGGCGCCTTCGAGAAGTCATTGCACGGCATCCGCCTCTGTCGCGACGCGGGTCTCAAGATCGGCGTGCGCTTCACCATGACGCAGGACAATGCCCACGACCTGCCCGGGCTGCTGAAGCTGGTCGAGGACGAAGGCATCGACCGCTTCTATTTCTCGCACCTCAACTACGCCGGCCGCGGCAACAAGAACCGCAAGGACGACGCCCACCACCAGATGACGCGCCAGGCCATGGATCTCCTCTTCGACACCTGCCGGGCGTATCAGCAACGCGGCTTGCAGAAGGAATTCACCACCGGCAACAACGACGCCGACGGCGTGTACTTCCTGCACTGGGTGGCGAAGCACTTCCCCGGCCGGGCGGCGCATGTCCGGGCGAAGCTCGCGCAGTGGGGCGGCAATTCCTCCGGCGTGAACGTCGCCAACATCGACAACCTCGGCAACGTGCATCCCGACACCATGTGGTGGCACCACACCCTCGGCAACGTGCGCGAACGGCCCTTCTCGGAGATCTGGACGGACACCACCGACCCGATCATGGCCGGCCTCAAGGCCAAGCCGCGCCAGGTCGGCGGCCGCTGCGGCGCCTGCCTGCACTTCGACATCTGCGACGGCAACACCCGCGTGCGCGCCCAGCAGCTCACCGGCGATCCGTGGGCGGAAGACCCGGGCTGCTATCTCACCGACGAGGAAATTGGATTGAAATGAAAGAAGCTTTTACCACCAAGGCACCAAGGACACCAAGGGCCACCAAGCAAACCCGAATGCATATAAGGAAGTACTTGGTGCATCTTGGTGTCCTTGGTGCCTTGGTGGTGAGTTTTTCGGGTTCTGCAGCCGAGCCGGCGCCCGAGCTCTACCGCAAGCACTGCGCCGAATGCCACGGCGCCGACCGCTTCGGCCTGATGGGCCCGGCGCTGCTGCCGGAGAACCTCTCGCGTCTCAGGAAGGACGCCGCCGCGGCGATGATCCGCGACAGCCGCCCCGCCGTGCAGATGCCGGCCTTCAAGGACGTGCTGAAGCCGGAGGAGATCAAGCAGCTCGCCGACTACCTCTACACACCGGTGCCGATGCCGCAGTGGGGCGAGGCGGAGATCCGCGCCTCGCGCATCGTGCATCATGCGCCGGGCACGCTGCCCGACAAGCCGCAGTTCGCCGCCGACCTGATGAACCTCTTCATCGTGGTGGAAGGCGGCGACCACCACGTCACCCTGCTCGACGGCGACAAGCTCGAACCCATCCACCGTTTCCCCTCGCGCTTCGCCCTGCACGGCGGGCCGAAGTTCACGCCGGACGGGCGCCACGTCTTCTTCGCCTCGCGCGACGGCTGGATCTCCAAGTTCGACATCTGGAACCTGAAGGTGGTGGCCGAGGTGCGCGCCGGCATCAACACGCGCAACGCCGCCGTCTCCGGCGACGGCAAATACGTCGCCGTCGCCAACTACCTGCCGCACAGCCTGGTCATCCTCGACGCCGACCTCAACCCGCTGAAGATCCACGCCGTGCGCGACAAGGACGGCAGGCAGAGCTCGCGCGTCTCCGCCGTCTACACCGCCGAGCCGCGCAGGAGTTTCGTCGCGGCGCTGAAGGACGTCAAGGAGGCCTGGGAAATCAGCTATGATCCCAAGGCGCCGGAGATTCCCGCCGGCTACATCCACGACTTCCAGTTCCGCGAGGGCGCCTTCGTGCCGGGCTTTCTCAACCCGAAGCGCGCGGTGCTCGATGATTACCTCGACGACTTCTTCTTCACGCCGGACTACAACGAGGTGATGGGCGCGAGTCGTGGCAAAGACGGGGAAGGCGGCAGGGGCCAGGTGGTGAACCTGGATGTCCGCCGCAGCATCGCCACGCTCGATCTGCCCGGCATGCCGCACCTGGGCTCGGGCATCACCTGGGACTGGCAGGGCCGCCGCGTCATGGCCACGCCGAACCTGAAGGAAGGCGTCGTCAGCGTCATCGACATGAAGACCTGGAAGACCATCAAGCAGATCCAGACGCCCGGCCCCGGCTTCTTCATGCGCAGCCACGAGAAGTCGCGCTATGCCTGGGTGGACGCCATGATGAGCCGCAGCCACAAGGACACGCTGACGGTGATCGACAAGCAGACCCTGGAAGTCGCGGCGCAACTGAAGCCCGTGCCGGGCAAGACGCTCGCCCACATCGAGTTCACGAAAGACGGCAGGTACGCCCTGGCCAGCCTGTGGGAGAACGACGGCGCCCTCATCGTCTTCGACGCCGCCACGCTGCAGGAAGTCAAGCGCATCCCGGCCAGCAGGCCGGTCGGCAAGTACAACGTCTGGAACAAGATCACCCGCTCGGAAGGCACCAGCCACTGACGGCGCCGTACCGCGGGGACTGACTTTCCGAAATCCCGCGTTTCCCGGTGGAGGCGCCGGCGATGGCGTAAAATGCGCTCTTTCTTGCCGACGGACCGGGACCGCGAAAAATGAAGCGTGTGGATGATTTCCGCCTGAAGCTCGGCGGGCGGGAGCTGGTGCCGATCGTGATCGGCGGCATGGGCGTGGACATCTCCACGACGGAGCTGGCGCTGGAGGCGGCGCGCCTGGGCGGCGTCGGCCACATTTCGGACGCCATGATCAAGACGGTCTCCGACCGCCGCTACGACACGAAGTTCGTCAGCGCCAAGCAGAAGCGCTACAAGCACAACGTCGCCAACGTGGACAAGTCGGAGGTCAAGTTCGACCTCGCCGACGTGGCCGAGGCGACCCGCCTGCATGTGCAAGGCACGATGCACGCCAAGCGCGGCGACGGGCTGATCTTCATCAACTGCATGGAGAAGCTCACGATGAACGCGCCGAAGGAGACGCTGCGCGTTCGCCTTACCGCCGCCATGGACGCCGGCATCGACGGCATCACGCTGGCCGCAGGCCTGCACCTGGGTTCCTTCGGCCTGATCGAGGCGCATCCGCGCTTCAAGGACGTCCAGCTCGGCATCATCGTTTCCTCGCTGCGCGCGCTGCAACTGTTCCTGAGGAAGAGTGCGCGCACCGGCCGGCTGCCCGACTACGTGGTGGTGGAAGGGCCGCTCGCCGGCGGCCACCTCGGCTTCGGCCTCGACGACTGGATGAAGCACGATCTGCGCACCATCACCGGCGAGATCCTTGCCTGGCTGAGACAGGAAAGGCTCGACATACCGGTGATCCCCGCCGGCGGCATCTTCACCGGCACGGACGCGGCGGGCTACCTGGAGACCGGCGCGGCCGCCGTGCAGGTGGCCACCCGCTTTACCGTGGCCAGGGAATGCGGCCTGCCGCCGGAAGTGCAGCAAGAGTACTTCAAGGCGGACGAGGACGACATCGAGGTCAATGGCATTTCGCCGACCGGCTATCCGATGCGCATGCTGAAAGGCAGCCCGGCGATCGGCGCCGGCATCCGGCCGAACTGCGAGGCCTATGGCTACCTGCTCGACGCGAACGGCCATTGCGCCTACATCGACGCCTACTATCGCGAAGTGGCGGCGCATCCCGGCGTGAAGGACCTGCACGTGCCGGACAAGACCTGTCTGTGCACCCACATGCGCAACTTCGACTGCTGGACCTGCGGCGCCACCACCTACCGGCTGAAGGACACCTCGCGCAGGCTGGCGGACGGCTCCTACCAGCTGCTTACCGCGGAGCATGTCTTCCGCGACTACCAGTTCAGCAAGGACGGCAAGATCGCGCTGCCCGACTGAACGCGCCGGCGCCGAAACGAAAACGGCCTCTTGCGAGGCCGTTTTGCCTTGCGGCTACGTTCGATCAGGCTGTTGGTCCCTCCGCAGGCGCCTGGATGGCCATCGAGCGCGCCGAGATCGTGAAGGCATCGGAGAAGCACATGCCTTCCTCGGCGCCCTGGCCCTTCAGCTTCGGGAAGATCGCCTCGACCATTCTTACCGAACCGCAGGCGTAGATCTCGTTGCCGGCGAGGCTGGGGAAGTCGCGCAGGATGGCTTCATGCACCAGCCCGGTCTGGCCGGTCCAGGCGTCGTCCGGCGCCGGCTCGGAGAGCACCGGGATGAACTTGAAGTTCTCGTGCTCGCGCTGCCACTGCTCGGGCAGGTGCTGCAGGTAGAGGTCGCGCAGCTGCCGCACGCCCCAGTAGAGGCGGATCGGCCGTTTCAGGCCGCGGTGGAAGGCGTCCTCGACCATGCTCTTCACCGGGGCGAAGCCGGTGGCGCCGGCGACGAAGATGATCGGCCGGCTCGATTCGCGCAGCACGAAGTCGCCGAGCGGGCCCTCGAAGCGGATCGGGTCGCCCACCTGCATCTTCTCGAAGACGTGGGTGGTGAAGCGCCCGCCCGGCACCAGGCGAATCTGCAGCTCGATGTTCTGGGCGTCGTGCGGCGCGCTGGCGAAGGAGAAGGCGCGGCGCTCGCCGTCCTCGAGGAGGATGTTGATGTACTGGCCGGCGGCAAACGGGATCTTCTCGCCGTGCGGCAGTTGGAGGGTTACGCCCATCACGTCGTGGGTGAGCTTTTCCATCTTCGCCACGGCGCCGACGTATTCCCTGACCGGCGGGCGGGCGAGCGCCACCTGCGGTTCGTATTCGATCTCGATGTCGGTAAGCGGCGTGGCGCAGCACATCAGCACCTTGCCCTGGGCGCGCTCTTCGGCGCTGAGGATGCCGGGCTGGTAGATGCCGGGATCGACCTCGCCGTTGAGCACTGCGCACTTGCACATGCCGCAGCCGCCGTTGCGGCATTCGTAGGGCAGGTTGATTTCCCCGCGCAGGCCGGCGTCGAGGATGGTCTCGCCGAAACGCGCGTGCACGGTCCTGTTGTCGGGGTGCACGCTGATGTCGAGCTGGGCCTTGTGGCTGCCGCGCAGCTTGGGCGGCAGCCAGGGCAGCAGGTACAGGAATGCCGTGGCCCCGATCAGCAGCGCCCACAGCCTGGCCAGCGGCCAGTCGTAGATGAGCGGATAGACCGGCAGGTAGAACCAGTCGAGATCCAGCTCGACGATCTCGACGGAGAGGTTGGCGGGATCCTGGCTCACCACCGGCCTGACCAGCGAGAGGACGACGAAGGTCAGCGTCACCCAGATCGCGATGGCCTTCGGCGGATTGATGTGGGCGCGCGGCACGCGCTGGACGTGGATCCACATCACCATCAGCACCACCAGCGGGGCGCCGAGGTGGATGAAGGCGAGCAGGGTAAACAGGCGGTCGTTGACGCGACCCTCGAAGATGAAGTTGCGGATCAGGGCACCGCCGAAGATCGGGATCCAGTCGAGCAGCTCGGCGCTGGCGACGGTGACGAACTGCGCGAGCTTGTCCCACACCAGCATGAAGCCGTTGATGCCGGTGATGTATACCAGCCAGATCAGGATCACGCCGGTTATCCAGGAAAACCAGCGGAAGCCGCGGTACTTGTCGAAGGCGAAGTGCCGCGCCATGTGCAGCATCATGGTGACGATCATGCCGTCGGAGGCGTAGCGGTGAACGCTGCGCATGATGCCGCCGGCCCACCACTGGTCGTGCGTGATCGCCTCGACCGAGGCGTAGGCGTCCTGGACGCCGGTGTCGGCGAAGACGAAGAGATAGAGGCCGCTCACGCTGACCAGCCAGAACTGCCAGAAGGTGATGGTGCCGAGGTGGTAGAGCGGGTTCAGCTTGTCGCCGAAGGCGATGTTGAAAATGCCTTCGACGCGCATGAAGAACCACTGCATCGTCTTGTGAATGAGCTTGAGCATGGCTGTCTGGCGGAATGGTCGGGGTTGTCCTTACTGCGAGTGCGGAGAATATAAGTGTTCAATAATTTAGCGGCCATGATTTGCATCAAGGCCGCGGCAGGATACGCCAAGGACAATCAGGCCGCCGGAAAAAATGCGGCGAATAACCCTGACAGGAGCATAGACATGAACCATCCGCACCTTCATCTGCAAGCCGACCAGCTGTATCCCTTCGATGCCCGCGGCATCGCCAAGCGATTCCGCCATGCCGCCATCTTCGGCGCGCTCGACGCGCTGTTCGCCGGCGAGACCATGCGCTTCTGCAACGACCACGACCCGCTGCCGCTGCTCGACCAGATGCGCGCGCGCTACGGCGAGAAGGTCGAGATCAAGTACGTGCAGCGCGAGCCGGGCGCCATCGTCATCGACTTCGTCAAGAAGCAGGCCTGAGCGCCGGCGGCGGCCGATGCTGCCGTTTCTCGTCGCCGCCGCCGTTGCGTCCATCGCGGCCGCGCTGGCGCTGACGCTCTCCGCAGCGGCCAGTCCGGCTGCCGCTGCGCATGCCGCCTTCGCCGCCGGCATCATGCCGCTCATATTCGGCGCGATGCTGCATTTCGTTCCGGTGCTCGCGCGTGCGCGCGGCGCGGGCCTGGCGATGCATGCGCTGCCTCTTGGCATGCTGGCGGCCGGCCTGATTGCCGTTGCGGCATTCCTGGTGCCGGAGTGGTTCGTCCACGGCATTCATCTCGCCGTCTTGGCGGGACTGACTTTTGCCCTCGCCATGGCCGCCTGGATCGTGCGCCGCGCTCGCGCCGCCCTCGGCACGCCGCATCCGGGCCTGTACTGGTACCTTGCCGCCGTCTCCTGCCTGGCCCTCGCGCTGGCCGCCGCCGGGCTGCTCACCGCCTGGCCGAAACAGCACGCCGCGCTGCGCCTGCTGCACCTGCATCTGAACACACTGGGCTTCGTCGGCCTCGCCGCGCTCGGCACGCTTGCTGTGCTTTTGCCGACCGCCGCCGGCCGGCCGGATCCGCAAGCCGCCGCCTGGTTGCGCCGCATGCTGCCGTGGGCGCTGTGCGGGGTGCTGCTCATCGCCGGCGGCGCGGCGTGGTCGAAGCCCGTCGCCCACCTCGGCGCGCTGCTGCTGTTCATTCCTGTCGCGCTGCTCGGCACCGCCTGGGCGGCGCGTTACCCGGGCGAGATTCTGCGCCTGCATGGCGCCGCCCCCTCCCTGGCCCTGGCGCTGGCCGGCCTGCTGTCCCTGCTGTCCTTCGGCGTCCTGCATGCGCAGCGGCGGATCGAGGGCGGCGATGCCGTCTTCGGCTTCGTGCTGGCGTTCCTGCTGCCGCTGGTGACGGGGGCGGTCAGCCAGCTGCTGCCGGTCTGGCTGAAGCCGGGCGTCCAGTCCGACTGGCATCGCGTCGCGCGTGAGCGGCTGGGCCGCTTCGCCGTGTTGCGGGGACTGACTTTTGTCGCGGCCGGCTGGCTGGTGGCGTTCGGCTGGGCGCCGGGCGCCTGGCTGGCGGCGGCGGGCCTGGCGCTGTTCGTTGCGCAGGCGCTGCCGGTGGCGGCGAAACGCTAGTCTTTTTTCTTTTCGGCGGCGGCGATCGCCGCCGCGACATCCAGCGTGCGGACGGCCTCGATGGCGACTTCCCACGCTCCCTCGCGGCACAGGCCGCGGATCTGCGCGTCCTCGTAGGCCTCCAGGGCGGCTTCGAGGCAGGCGCGGCGCACGGCTTCGGCGATGTCCTGCGGGTTGGCCATGGCGATCAGGCGCGGGCGCGGCGGATCGCCGTCAGCACGACGACGACGAAGACCAGCCCGCCGATGATGGCGACGAGGCCGCCCATGCCCATGAAGCCCATGGCGACGATTTCGCTGGTGCTCCTCAGTGCCTGCTCGGCGCCGGCCACCTTGCGCTGCACGCCGTAGCCGCCCGACCACATCAGGCCGCCGATGTGCATGGACTGGCCGACCGCATAGCAGTAGGAGGAGAAGGTTGCCCACTTGCGCGAAGGCATGCCGTAGCCGAGGCGCGGCAGCAGGTGGTAGACGAGCCCCATCAGCGCCAGCGTGACGCCGACGATGCAGCCGTGGTAGTGCGCCGGGATCTTGACGTTGCTGCCGGCGATGGTGAAGCCGATGAGGCCGCCGAAGCAGAACAGGGCGAGCGAGGAATACAGCGCCGCGCGCAGCGGGCGCGCCCCGTCGGCGATGGGCCGGCCGGGACGCACCGCCAGCAGCACGGCCAGCGCGACGGGCAGGATCGGCAGGCCGCCGCCGAGGCCCATGGCGAAGGTGAGCAGGTTGCGGTGCTCGACGGCGTGCGCCGGCCACAGCAGGTAGGCGACGGGAATCGCCAGCGCGCATACCGTGGCGAGTGCGAAGCAAAGCAGCGCGACGCGCGGGCTCATCGGCACGCGCGCGCCGCAGGCGCTCGCCAGCCACAGCCAGGCGACCAGCATGAAAACCGTCCAGATGAACTGCAGGGCGTGGCCGCCGCCCCAGAAGAGGATCTCGTAATAAGCCTTGCCGTCGAGTCCGCCCGGCATGGTCAGCCAGGACCAGGCGAAGGCGACGATGGCGACGATGGCCGGGACGAGGCCGAGCGTGAGGCCCGCCTGCAGCGCCTCGCCGCCGTTCTCCGGCGCCGACCAGCGCGGTGCGGCAATCAGGCTGCGCGCCACCAGCAGCACCGAACCGGCGCCGAAGATCGCCAGGCCCCAGAGGAACACCGGGTCTTCCAGCACGGGAATGTAGTTGGCCATCACCGGACCGCCGCGGCCGATGAAGGGCGACAGCGTCATGAGCAGGGTGCCCAGCCCGGCGACGGCGAGGGCGGCGCGGTTGAGGCCGAGGGCGCGCGTGCTGCCGGAGAGTGTCCACAGGATGCCGCCGAGGGAGACGAACCACACCAGCACCGAGAGATCGACGTGCACCACCAGGGTGACGCGGAAGAAGTCGCCGGCCGGCAGCAGGTTCTGGAACTGCGGCGCGCGCGACAGGACGAGGACGATCGAGAGGACGCCCGAGCCGATCAGGGCGAGCAGGCCGAGCCAGAGCCAGCCGCGCGCCACGCCGGCCAGTCGGGCGTCAGCCTCGGGCAGGCTGAAGTCGGTGGTGGCGGATGCGGGATGGGCGAGTGCGGCCAGGCTCATTCAAAGAAGATGCCGCCGTGATCCTTGCGCACGTCGACGACGAGTATCTGCGCAGGCTTGAGACTCATCTTCTCCTCCTTGACGAGGTTGAAGCCCTGCACGCGGACGTTGTCGTTCATCTTGACCGAGACCAGATGCTCGCCGGCCGGCACCTCGAAGCGCTTGTAGAGAGTCGAGGCGCCGTCCTTGGAAAGGCCGGCCGGGGTGGCCACGCCTTCCCAGAGCGGCTGGCCATCGAGGTCGATCTTCACGGTGATGGGCGAACGCTCGCGCGGGCAGACCTTGGCAGCGCGCATGTTCGGCGCCAGCTTGGCGAGTTCCTCCGGCGTGCGATCGCGGCATTCGGTGACGAACTCGCCGTGGTAGCTGAAGGAGAGCTTGATGAGCGCCCTGTCGGGATCGAGGTGCGTGTAGTCGGGCCAGGTCGAGAAAATGGCGATGATCACGGCGAACAGGCCGTAGAACAGGGCCTGGGCAACGAGCACGGCCGGATTGGTTGGGGACTTGCTAACCATGATGCGCGATCCTCCGGGGGGTATACGGGGGCAGACGCTTTTCGCCCGCACCCAAAGATTGCAAATGTTCGCGGAAATCGTCAAGGGCCGCCTTGAGATGGCTCATTTCGTGGCTGTCGGCCCAGGCCAGGCGCAGCCGCTCCCCGGGCACCGTCGGGCGCAGGTGCGGCTCGCGCCGGCGCGTCAGGCGTTCTTCCGTCCAGCGCGTGCCGAAGCGGAAGGCGCAGCTGCCCTCCCGGCAGCCGGTGACCAGCACGCCGTCGGCGCCGCCGCGCAGGGCGTACTCGACGAAGCTCGGCGGCAGCAGGCCCGTGCACATCAGGCTGAATACCACCGTGGCGGAGTCTTCGAGCTGTTTCGCCTCGGCGGCGCAGTCGCAGCCGAAGACGGCAATCTTCACCGGGCCGGCAAGAGCGGCGATCCTGTGCTCCATCTCTTCGCGCAGGGCGCCGACCGGCTGCTGCGGCATGTCGATGCCGGTGACCAGCCTGTCCACGCTGCGGAACGGCGTGGAGGACGGGCAGGCGCCGGCGCAGATGCCGCAGGAGGCGCACAACTCGGGCAGGACCCTGGCCAGCTCATGCCCAGGCTTGTCCGGATGCGGCAGCATGGCGATGGCGCCATAGGGACAGTCCGCGAAGCAGCGCCGGCAGCCGTTGCAGTTGGGGGGATTGACCACGGCGATGGGCTGGGGCTTCGGGCGGGGCAGCAGCGGCAGGGCAAGCAGCAGCAGGGTAAACAGGCCGGCCATCGCCCACAATGCCGCCGGCGAGGTGAGGTACATCAGCGGGTGCATGAACAGGTAATACCAGTCGATGTGCAGCACCGACGGCACGACGGAAAGGTCGGCCTTGCCGTGCGAGACGGTGGGCTTGATGAGCGAGAGCGCCAGCAGCATGACGAGCGAGCCCAGCGCCAGCGCACGTGCGGGAAAGACGTCCGCTTGCGAGACGCGCTGAATGTGCACCCACAGGGCGAGCAGCAGGAAGAGCGGGATGCCGATGTGCAGGAACACCAGGAGCGAGAAGAAGCGGTCGTTGAGCACGCCCGGCAGGAAGTTGCGCGTGGCCGGATCGGAGAAGATCGGCAGCCAGTCGAACCACTCGGCGCTGGCGATGGCGGAGAACAGGCCGAGCTGGTCCCACACCAGCCAGTAGCCGCCGATCCCTGACGCATACACCAGCCACAGCGCCGGCACGCCGGTGACCCAGGAATACCAGCGAAAGCCGTGATAGCGGCCGTAGAGAAACTCGCGCACGAGGTGCAGCAGCATCACCAGCACCAGCGCATCGGCCGAGTAACGGTGCAGGCTGCGCAGGATGCCGCCCAGCCACCACTGCTCGTGCGTGTAATACTCGATCGAGGTGTGGATGTCCTCGATGCCGGTGTCGAGCACGATAAAGAGATAAATGCCGGTGACGAGGGCGATCCAGACGAAATAGAAACCGAGCGCGCCCAGATGCCGCAGCGGATTGCTGCCGGCGCCGAAGACCGCATCGAAGAGGGCTTCGACACGTTGCCAGAGGACGAAGCCGCCCTGGCGGAGAGAGTTGTCCGCACGCACGTTGGGGAACCCGGAAGCGGGTTTATTAGAGTTTCATTATATGCAGCCGAGGCTTGCGGTGACTTGACCGCCGTCAAACGCCCGGATCCTTCCTGCGCCGCGTGCCCTTCCACAGATACCAGACGATGTAGATGAAGAAGGTAAGGAAGCCGGCAATCTCGAAAACGATCGCATAACTGACGCGGTACTGGCCGGTACGCGGGTCGTATACGGAGCAGAGGATGCGCACGCGGTCGAGGATGTCGGCGATGGCATCGGTCTGGGCCACGGGGGCGCCGGTGACGAGCTGCTTCATCGGCTCGACCAGCAGGTCGGCGCTCGGCGCCTCGCCGTAAATCTGCCGATAGACCTTGCCTTCGGCATCGACCAGGGTCACCTGCACGACATGGTCGAAGCCGGCCGGCGTCGGCACATAGCTGAAGCCGAAAGCCCGTGTCAGTTCTTCGACGATGGCGGGCGCCGGGCTGAGGAAGTCCCAGTTGGGAATGCTGATGCCGTTTTGCGCGGCAAACGCCTTCATGGCCGAGGGCGAGTCGAAGGGCTGGTTGAAGCCGATGCTGATCACGTTGAACCGGCCGGCGCCGAGCGTGGCCACGGTGTTGGTGACGGCCTTCTGCAGATTCCTGGTGGTAGTCGGGCAGACGTCGAAGCAGCCGGTGTAGATGAAGCTGACCAGCAGCGGCTTGCCGCGATAGCTGGCCAGGCGCACCGGCGTTTCGTTGCGGTCGAGCAGGGTGAAATCGCCCACCGGTCGGTTGATCACGGATTGCGACAGCCGCAGCGCCTTCTCCTGGTCCAGCACCGGCACATTGGGGGCTGCGGCCGGTTCGAGCGGACGGGAGGATACCTTGTCCGGGGCGGCGAAGAGGGGGGCGGTGCCGACGAAGGCCAGCGCGGTGCAGAGCGCGCCAAGAAAGTGTTTCGATCGCATGAAGGCCATCATCTCCGGCGCCTGCCGCAGCGTCAAGCTGCGGCATCAAGCAAAAACAAAAAGGCCGCTTGCGCGGCCCTTTCGTTTCGTCCGGCCTTGCGGCCGGCGCATTTCCTGTTTATGCCAGGCCCCACAGGGAGGACAGGTATTTCCAGTTGACGAAGTAGTACAGGATGAAGGCCGTGAGGAAGATCAGGGCCAGCACCATGGTGCCCGGGGTGGCGGGCGGATGCACGTGGCTGCCGGTTGTCGGCGCCGGCAGGGTCAGCGGGATCGGCGTGCTGCGCGTCTCGCCTTCCTCCAGCTTCTTGCCGAGCAGGATCGAGAAGACGATCTGCAGGATCCACAGGCCGCCGGAGACGACGGCGATGACGCCGAAGATGCCGGTCAGGCCCATCATCAGGTAGGCCGCGCCCGGCCACTCGTAGGCCATGCCGGAGCCGGCGAAGGCCATGTCCCAGTGGCGGCGGGAGACGCCGAGCGTGCCCGCGCCCATCATCACCAGCGCCACCATGTACATCGACAGGCCGAAGAGATAGGGGAACAGCTTGGCGTAGCCGGGGAACATCAGCTCGCGCTTGAACAGCACGGGGACCAGGAAGTAGGTCAAGCCCATGAAGGCCAGCGTGGTGCCGATCACGACTGTCGCGTGGAAGTGGCCCGGCACGTAGATGGTGTTGTGGATCAGCATGTTCAGCTGTTCCGCGCCCATCATGACGCCGGAGATGCCGCCGAGGAAGCCGAAGCCGATCAGCGAGAGGAACATCGAGGAGAAGGCCGGATTGCCCCAGGGCGCCTTCCTCAGCCACTCGAAGAGGCCCTTGTTGTAGCCCTTCAGGCGCTGCGCCTGCTCGATGGCGCCCGGCACGGTCATGCCGTGGATCATCGAGGCCAGCACCGCGAAGTACATGAAGTACGAGGTGTTGACGATCTTCCACTCGGAGCTCAGGCCCGGATCGGAGAGGATGTGGTGGGCCGACGCGAGCTGCAGGAACAGGATGTAGAGGAAGTAGGCCGTGCGGCTCACTTTCTCGCTCATCGGCTTGGCGCCGAAGACGATGGCGGCGATGGCGTACCAGATCGCCACGTGGGCCGAGACGTTGATCTGCTGCGAGCTGTGTCCCAGGCCCCACCATACCACGCGGTACATCAGCGAGTCGATTTCCCGAATGTAGCCGATCGACCAGAAGAAGGTCGGGATCAGGATGATGGCGCCGGAGGCGATGGTGAAGATGGCGATGATGCAGGCCGTCAGCGCACCGAAGGTCACCAGCGGGATCGAGCCCTCGTAGGTCTTCTCCGCCTTGGCCACCACCAGGGTGCCGAGGAAGATGAAGCAGTTGATCAGCGCGCCCACGGCGAACAGGATCAGGCCGAGGTAGAAGTGCGGCTTGGCCTGCATCGGCACGTAGGAGGTGAACATCACGCTCGACTCGCCCTGGAAGATGGCGACGTTGGTCATGATGGCGCCGATCGCCATCAGCCAGAAGCTCGCCCACGCCAGCTTCGGCGTCGCCAGGCGGCAGCGCAGCAGCGTCGAGGAGGCAAAGAACAGCACGGCCATCTCGAAGAAGATGATCCAGAAGATCAGCATGTCGATGCCGTGCGCGGTGAGCACCATGTAGAAGGTGTCGGCCGGCAGCAGCTTGACGGCGGGCCAGCGGGTAAGTATGACGCCCAGCGCCATGATGCCGCCGACCAGCAGCGACAGCACGCCGGCGACGGCGTGCCAGCGCATCAGCTTCTCGGCCTCGGTGTCGAATTGCAGCCCGGATCGCGGGCAGATGCGGTAAGTCGTAGCCATTGACGCGCCCCCTTATTTGACGTAAATGCGGCCGACCATGGTGTGATGGCCGATGCCGCAGTATTCGTTGCAGACGATGGAATAGGTGCCCTTCGTGTGCGGCGTGATCTTCACGACGTGGTCGTAGTTCGGATGCACCTGGATGTTGATGTTTTGCGGCTGCAGCGAGAAGCCGTGCATGTAGTCCATCGCCGAGAGGTGGAGCTTGTAGGTCTTGCCCGCCTCAAGCTCGTAGATCGGCCACCAGTCCCACAGGCGCCCGATCAGGTAGATGTCGGAGCCGGCGGGCGGCGCGACGACCGGGAACTGCTTCTCGGCCTCGGTGCCGGTGCGCACGGTGTACTTGTCGACCACCGCCTGCGTCTTGGCGGCGAACATTTCCTTGGTGGTCTTGTAGGTTTCGTTGGCGAGGTTCTGGTTGCCGTAGACGTGCCACCAGATCATCATCCCGAACATGGTCAGCGACCATACGAATGCGATGGCGACCCAAATGAATTCCAGCTTGTCGATCGGCTGATTCCACCAGATCCGCTCCGAAGGGGGCAGTATTGCACTCATCAGTTTCTCCCTGAAAAATTAATGGCTGCCGATCAGCGCGCGACCGGAATGTTGGCGATTTCCATCACGCCCCACACGATGTACAGCACGGTGGGAATCGTAATGCCCAGGAATACCAGCAGGAACGGATTGTCCAGCACCTTCTGCATCACCGGAACGCGTTCTTCTTGATCAGCCATGTAAGCCTCCTTTTAAGCCGCGTTGGCCGCGGTTTTTCGATCGGACAAACTACGGGGATTTGACGCGCGATAAGTTACGTCCTGAGATATATGAATGGTTTGATCTAGGTTAAGAAACGCCCAAATACGCAGGGACTTGCACGCCGCAGCGCGTCACGTTGTCGCATATAATTCGCACTCGATTCAACTTGATGAAATTTGATAAAAATCAAATTATTGGTTCGCCTTATGAATCTCGCCGCCCGCCGCCGGATCGCCATCTGGCTTTTCGTCTGTTCCGCAATGGTTTTCGCCACGCTGGTGGTCGGCGGCGTCACCCGGCTTACACATTCCGGCCTGTCGATCGTCGAATGGCAGCCGCTGGTCGGCACGATGCCGCCGCTGTCCCACGCGGAATGGATTGAAGTATTTGATAAATATAAGCAAACGCCAGAATTCCAGCAGGTCAACCACAGCATGTCGCTGGAAGAATTCAAGGACATTTTCTGGTGGGAATACTTCCATCGTGTGTTCGGACGGGGCATCGGACTGGTCTTTCTGCTGCCGTTTCTCTATTTCCTGCTGCGGGGCCAGATCGAGCGGTCCCTGGTGCCCAGGCTGGTCGGCATCTTCTTTCTCGGCGGCCTGCAGGGCGCCATGGGCTGGTACATGGTGAAAAGCGGTCTGGTTGACGACCCGCGCGTCAGCCAGTACCGCCTGACGGCCCACCTGTCGCTGGCCTTCGTGATCTTCATCGCCATGATGTGGGTGGCGCTGGGCCTGGTCGAGGAACGGTCCCGCTATTTCGCCCATCAAGGCTATCGCCGTCTGCAGCGCTTCGGTTTCTGGCTGTTCGCGCTGGCCTGCTACATGGTCGTCACCGGCGGTTTCGTCGCCGGCATCCGCGCCGGCAAGGCCTACAACACCTTCCCGCTGATGAACGGCCATGTCGTGCCGCCGGAAATATTCATGATCGAGCCGTGGTACCTCAACTTCTTCAACAACATGGCCACGGTGCAGTTCGACCACCGGCTCGGCGCCTGGCTGTTCGCCTTTCTCGCGCCATGGTTGTGGATCAAGCTGCGCCGGTATCCCGACCGGCAGCGGGCGCTGCAGGTTGCGACACTCATGCTGGCGGTGCTGGCGGCGCAGATCACCCTCGGCATCCTGACCGTCCTGCACGCCGTCCCGGTTGCGCTGGGCGCGGCGCACCAGGGCGGCTCGATGGTGCTGATGGCAACGCTGCTCTGGCTCAACCACGAATTGCGGGTGCCCGCCCGATTGCGGGCTCCCTGAGCGACCGGCGTGGCGGGCTCGTTCCCTGTCGCCCCGCAAGTCCGCACCCGGCGCATTCGCGCCCTGGCCCTGATCACGTTTTCGCTTTCTCTGCTGGTGGTGGCGGCCAGTTCCGCCCTGCGCCTGTACGGCGCAGGGCTGGGCTGCGTCGACTGGCCTGCCTGTTACGGGCAGGTGCTTCACGGCGCGCCACCCGCGCCCTGGGCCGCCGCGCGCCTGCTGCATCGCGTTGTCGCCACCCTGGCCTTGTTGGCCGGCATGCTGCTCGCCTGGCGCTGCTGGCGTCCGCAGCCGTTGCAGCCGGCGGCACGCTACGCGACGCTGCTGCTGGCGCTGATGCTGCTGCTCTCCCTGGTCGGCGTGTGGAGCGCCGATCAGCGCAATGCGGCGGTGAATCTCGTCAACCTGATGGGTGGCCTCGGCCTGGTCTCCTTCTCCTGGCGCGTCGCGATCAATGCCGAGCCGGGGCGATGGGTGGAGCAGGGGCGTGGCGGACCGGTCTGCCGCATCGCGCTCGGAGTGCTGACGCTGACGGTGCTGGCGGGTGGCCTGATCGGTGCGCGCTATGCCGCCGCAGCCTGCGGCAGCCTGCCGGCCTGTGCCGGCGAGTGGCTGCCCCCGCCGCAGGGACTGGCGGCCCTCGATCCCTTCGTCGTGCTGAGCGGGCCGGCCGGGCCGGGCGAGCCGGGCGGCGTGGCGCTGCACCTGCTGCACCGCCATGCGGCAGCGCTGTCGATGCTGCTGTTCCTCGTCGTTGCGGCGCGCCTGCGCCGTGCGCCGCAGGCGCGCCGCGCCGTACTGGCGGTACTGACTTTTCTTGCGCTGGAAGCCGCGCTCGGCGCGCTGACCGTGGCGAGCGGCCATGCGCTGTGGCTGGCAGTGGCCCACAATGTCGGCGCGGCGCTGCTGCTGGCGGCCGCGGCGAGCCTGATGTACGCGATCCGAAAATGAAAAAAGCCCGCGGGTCGCGCGGGCTTTGGATTCCCAGGGACCTCGGTCAGGCCAATTGCACGGGAATCTTGTGGCGCTGGTTCATCATGCGGTTGCGCGAATCGACATAGACCAGGTCCGGCTCGAACTTCGCCAGTTCCGCCTCGTCGTACATCGCGTAGGTGGCGATGATGAGCAGATCGCCGGGCGAGGCCTTCCTCGCCGCGGCGCCGTTCACCGAGATGATGCCGCTCGCGCGCTCGGCGGAAATGGCATAGGTGGTGAAGCGCTCGCCGTTGTTGACGTTGTAGATGTCGATCTGCTGGTACTCGCGGATGTCCGCGGCATCGAGCAGGTCCTGGTCGATCGCGCAGGAACCCTCGTAGTGCAGTTCCGAGTGCGTGACCGTCACGCGGTGCAGCTTGGACTTCAGCATCATCCGTTGCATCGTGGTCGCTCCTTCTCTCAGTACTCAGTAGCTGGCAGGTTGCGGTTTCCTCTCCCGCAAGGTGCGCTGCTGGTGCACCGACGGCCTGAGCGCAAGACGGTACCCTAAACTTCCAGGTTGTCGATCAGGCGCGTGCTCCCCAGGAGTGCCGCGCCCAGCACCACCAACCCAGAATCGTGAGCGGCTGGCAATTGTAGATCAAGTTGTTTTCGCACCGCAACATACTGCGGAATCCAGCCATGGGCGCGGAGTTCCGCCATGGCCCCCTGCTCGAGCCGCGCCAGGTCTCGTTCTCCGGCCCGTACCCCTTGCCGAACGGCTTCCAGAGCCCGATACAGCCGGGGGGCCTCGGCCCGTTCGGCTGCCGACAGGTAGCCGTTGCGCGAGGAGAGGGCCAGCCCGTCCTCCGCCCGCACCGTCTCGCCTGGGACGATCGCGATGGGCAGGGCGAACTCGCGCACCAGGTTGCGGATGATCATCAGCTGCTGGTAATCCTTCTTGCCGAAGACGGCCACCTGCGGTTGCACGATCGAGAACAGTTTCATCACCACCGTCGCCACGCCGCGGAAGAAGCCGGGGCGGAATTCACCCTCGAGGATGTCGGCCTGCGCCGCATCGGGTGAAACGAAGTAGGCCTGCGGCGCCGGATACATCTCCTTCTCGTCCGGCGCGAAAAGGTGGTCGACGCCGACGGCCGCCATTTTTTCGCAGTCGGCCGCGAAGGTGCGCGGATAGGTGCCGAAATCCTCCTTCGGGCCGAACTGCAGGCGGTTGACGAAGAGGCTGGAAGCGAGGCAGTCGCCGAGCGGTTTCGCCTGGCGCATGAGGGTGACGTGGCCCTCGTGCAGGTTGCCCATGGTGGGCACGAAGGCGACGCGGCCGGCCCCCTGCAGCGCCGCGCGGAAGCCGGCGATGGTGGTGTGGATGTCCATCTCAGTAACAGTTTTCCGGGCCGGGGAAGCTGCCGTTCTTGACCGCCTTGACGTAGGCCCGCACGGCGTCGTCGATGCTCGCCGCGCCGTCCATGAAGTTCCTCACGAACTTCGCCTTGCGCCCCGGGTAGACGCCGAGCATGTCGTGCAGCACCAGCACCTGGCCGTGGCAGCCGCTGCCTGCGCCGATGCCGATCGTCGCCATGCCCGTCAGGCTGTCCGTGATTTCCGCGGCGAGCGCAGCCGGCACCATCTCCAGCACGATGAGCGCCGCGCCGGCCTGTTCCAGCGCCAGCGCATCGTCCTTCATCGCTTGCGCACCGGCCCGGGTCTTGCCCTGCACGCGGTAGCCGCCGAGCTGGTTTACCGACTGCGGCGTGAGGCCGATGTGGGCGCATACGGGCACGCCCCGCTCGACGAGGAAGCGCACCGTCTCGGCCATGAAGGCGCCCCCCTCGAGTTTGACCATCTGCGCGCCGGCGGCCATCAGCGCCACGGCCGAGCGCATCGCCTGGGCCGGGCTCTCCTGGTAGGAGCCGAAGGGCATGTCGGCGGTCAGGAAGGAGCGGCCCTGCTTGCCGAGCCCGCGCGCCACGCAGGCGGTGTGGTAGGCCATCTGCTCCAGCGTCACCGGCAGGGTCGAGGCGTGGCCCTGCAGCACGTTGCCGAGCGAGTCGCCCACCAGCAGGACATCCACGCCGTTGCGCTCGAGCAGGGCGGCGAAGCTGGCGTCGTAGCAGGTCAGCACGGCGATCTTCTCGTCCTCGCTGCGCATGCGCGCGAGCTCGGTCAGGGTCACTGGCTTCGTATTGTCGAGGTAGCTCACTGGAGTACCCTCCCCCCAGCCCCCTCCCCAAGGAAGGGGGTGACGGTGGTTCGCCGCTGCGCGGCTCTATGTTGTGGCTGGCGCCCCTTCGGGCGGCCGTGCGGGGCGCTCATGTGCGTACCGTTCGGTGGTCGGGAACGGAGGGAATGATAGCGAGCTTTGCCAGCCTTTGCTCGCGGCAGGCGTCCATCAGCACGGCGGCCGGGCCGCGCCCCGGTATGACGATGCCGGCGTCGAGTTCCAGCAGCGGCAGCAGGACGAAGGCGCGCTCGTGCAGGCGCGGGTGCGGCAGGCTCAGCCGTGCCGAGGCGCGCGTCTCGGCGCCGTGGAGCAGCAGGTCGAGATCGAGGGTGCGCGGCGCGTGATGGAAGTCGCGCCGGCGCCCGAAGCGCGCCTCGATGTCGAACAGCGCGTCGAGCAGGGCTTCGGCGTCGAGCGTCGTGTCGAGGGCGGCGACGGCATTGATGAAATCCGGCTGGTTCTTCAGGCCGATCGGCGCGCTGCGATAGAACGAGGAAGCGGCGGCCAGCCGGGTCTGCGGCAGGCCGTGCAGCGCCGCGAAGGCGGCCTGCACGGTGGCGAGCGGCTCGCCCAGGTTGCTGCCGAGCGCGACGTAGGCGCGAACCGTCACGACGGCGTTTCCGCCCCGGCGTCTTCGCCGGAGCGCTTGCCGCGGCGCCGTCTGCGGCGGACTGACTTTTTCTCCGGCACCAGCATGGCCAGGCGGGCCTCGGTTTCGGCGCCGATGAAGCGCCGCCACCAGTCGGCCAGTTCGGCATCGATCTCGCCGCTCTCGGCGCGCAGCAGCAGGAAGTCGTAGCCGGCCCTGAAGCGCGGCTGCTCGATGACGCGCAGCGGGCGTCGCCCGGCGCGATTCTCCAGGCGCGGCTGCAGGGTCCAGATGTCCTTGATGTCGGCGGCGATGCGGCGCGTGATGGCGAGTTTCCCGGCCTGCAGGTCGAGCACCTCGTCCATGGCCGCGTGCAGGGCCGGGAAGGGCATCTCGCCGTTTCCCTTGCGGGCCTCCCATGCGGCGAGCACCTCGTGCCAGAGCAGGGTGGCGAAGAGGAAGCCGGGCGAAGTGCGCTTGCCGTCATTCACGCGCGCGTCGGTGCTGGCGAGCGACAGCCAGACGAAGCGCTCGCCGAGCGGCTGCTCCATGATGACGTCGAGCAGCGGGAGCAGGCCGTGGTGCAGGCCTTCCTCGCGCAGCTGCCTGAGGCACTCGACGGCATGGCCGGAGAGCAGCAGCTTCAGCATCTCGTCGAACAGGCGCGCCGCCGGCACGTTTTCCAGCAGCGCTGCCATCTCGCGGATCGGCGCGCGCGCCGCGGGGTCGATGGCCAGCCCGAGCTTGGCCGCCATGCGCACGGCGCGCAGCAGGCGCACCGGGTCCTCGCGGTAGCGGCGCCGGGGATCGCCAATCATGCGCAGGGTCTTCTGCCGCAGGTCGGCGACGCCGTGGTGGTAGTCGGTGATGGTTTCCGCCGTCGGGTCGTAGTAGAGCGCGTTGACGGTAAAGTCGCGCCGCGCGGCGTCTTCCTGCATGCTGCCGAAGACGTTGTCGCGCAGCACGCGGCCGTGCGTGTCGGTTTCCGCCTCGTCGCCGTTGCCCGCGCGGAAAGTGGATACCTCGATGGTCTCGCCGCCCTGCATGACGTGGGCGATGCGAAAGCGCCGGCCGATGATGCGCGAGCGGCGGAACAGACCGCGCACCTGCTCCGGCGTGGCGTCGGTGGCGATGTCGAAATCCTTCGGCGCGATGCCGGCGAGCAGATCGCGCACCGCGCCGCCGACGACGTAGGCGGCATGGCCGTGCTCCTGCAGGCGGGCGACGGTCTGGCGGGCGCCGGGCGAAATCGACTCGCGGCGGACGCGGTGCTGCTCGACGGGGATCAGCGCCGGTTCGTGGGAGGCGGGCGCCTTGCTGAAGACGCGGCGCAACAGCTTGCGGATCATCCTGCTATCGAAAAATCGGGGAGGCGCAATGATACCGGAAAGGCGGGCCCGCGGCCGGGCTCAGGCGGCGATCTCGGCGCGGTTGCGTCCGCTTTCCTTGGCGCGGTAGAGGGCCCCGTCGGCGCGGCCGACGACCTCATCGAGCGTCTCACCGGCGCGCGCCTCGGCCAGCCCGAGGGAGATCGTCACGCTGACCGTCTCGCCGCGCTCGCCCAGGGTGAGCGAGGCCCATTCGACGCCGTTGCGCAGGCGCTCGGCGATGGCCAGCGCCTCCCCGCGCGAGGTGTCGGGCAGCAGCGCGGAGAACTCTTCTCCGCCGTAGCGGGCCATCAGGTCGGTCGGGCGCAGGTGCGCGCTCATTTGCCGCGCCACGTGGCGCAGCACGGCATCGCCGGCCAGGTGCCCCCAGGTGTCGTTGAAGGCCTTGAAGCGGTCGATGTCGATCATCAGCAGGCTGGCCGGGCGGCCGTCGTTGGCGCAGCGGCGCAGCATGCGCGCGAAGGTGTCGTCGAGCCAGCGCCGGTTGTGCAGGCCGGTGAGGATGTCGACGCTGGCGGCATGTTCGAACTCGAGGCTGCGCGTGCGCGTTTTCTCGAGGGCCTTGTTGTGGTCGCGCATGCGGCCGGACAATATCCACAGCAGATTGAAGGCGACGCCGTGCGAGCGGTTCAGCAGCGTCCACAGGGAAGGGTGGCCGAGCACCAGCACGCTCGTCGGCTCGCTGGCCCGCACGCGGGCGGAAGGGCGCTGGCCGTCGACCATCGAGATCTCGCCGACGCATTCGCCGGGGCCGAGGGAAGAGACCTCGAAGGCGTCTTGCCCGACCAGCTGCACCGACAGGCTGCCGTCGAGGACGATATGGACGGCGTGGTTGTCCTGTTCCGGCTCGATCAGGATGTCGCCCGGCGCCAGCTTGTACACCGGGCACTCGGCGAGGACGTCCTCGATCGAGTCGATGCTGATGTGACGGAACAGCTTGCTCTTCTCGAGAATCCTGCGCTGGGCATCGTTGAGCATGGGCGCCTTCCTCATCTCAGGGATATGACCGGCCAGCCGTGCTCGCGCGCATGGCTTTCCAGCGTCGGGTCCGGGTCGACCGCGACCGGATCGGTGACCTTGCCGAGCAGGGGCAGGTCGTTGAGCGAATCGCTGTAGAACCAGCTGCGGCCCAGCCGCTTCCAGTCGTGGCCGAGCCCGGCGAGCCAGGCCTCGACGCGGGCGATCTTGCCTTCGCGGAAGCTCGGCGTGCCGCTGACCCGCCCGGTGAATTCTCCGCTGACCCGCTCCGGCTCGGTGGCGATGAGGTGGCCGATGCCGAAGACGCGGGCGATCGGCGCGGTGACGAAGCTGTTGGTGGCGGTGACGATGGCGGTGAGGCAGCCCTCCGCCTGGTGGCGGCGAACCAGTGCGCGGCCCTTTTCGGTGACGATGGGCAGGATGCGCGTGGCCATGAAATCGGCGTGCCAGGCGTCGAGCTCGGCGCGCGGGTGGCGCGAGAGCGGCTTCAGCTGGAAGTCGAGGAATTCGTGGATGTCGAGCGTGCCGGCCTTGTACTGCTCGTAGAAGTCCTGGTTGCGCGCTTCATACGCCTCGCGATCGAGCACGCCGCGCGAGATGAGGTACTGCGCCCACTCGAAGTCGGAGTCGCCGGCAAGGAGGGTATTGTCGAGGTCGAAGAGGGCAAGATTCATGAGGCGTTGGGCTTGCTGTTGAACTTGGTCAGCATTTCCTTGAGCAGCGGCACGGTGACCGGGCGCTTGCGCTCGAGCGAGGCGCGGTCGAGTTCGTCGAGCACCGCCATCAGCGAGGGCAGGTCGCGCGGGGTGTGGCGCAGCATGTAGCCGATCACTTCGTCATCGACGCGCAGGCCGCGCTGACCGGCTTGGCTGTGCAGGGTGGCGGCCTTCTCCTCGTCGCCGAGCGGCTGGACCCGATACACCATGGCCTGGCCGATGCGGGTGCGCAGGTCTTCGCGAAGCCGCAGTTCCAGCGGCGGCGCCGGGCCGGCGAGCAGCAGCGCCAGTCCGGCCAGGCGGGCCGAGTTGAAGGCGCGGAAGAGGGCCACCTGGGCCGCGGCGCCGAGCCGGTCGATGTCGTCGACGATGAGCAGCCCGCCGGGCGGGCAGGGCAGTTCGGCGCCGGCTTCCTCGGCGGCGACGAGGATGACACGGCGGCCGGCCTGCTCGGCGGCGGCGCGGGTGGCCTGCAGCAGGTGGCTGCGGCCGCAGCCGGCCGGCCCCCACAGGTAGACCGCGTCGAAGGCCCGCGGCTGGGCCGCGGCGCGCAGTCGCGCCACCAGCTCGGCGTTGGCGCCGGCGACGAAATTGTCGAGGGTCGGATTCCGCTCGGGCCGGATGTCGAGCGTCAGTTGCTGGGGCATGATCGTGAGGTCGGCGGATAGGCTAATATTACGGATTGCCGCGCCAGGCGCAACTTTATCACGAAGCGGACTGCCCCTTGACTTCCCTCACCTATCGCGATGCCGGCGTCGATATCGATGCCGGCGACTCCCTCGTCGAGCGCATCAAGCCATTCGCCAAGCGGACGATGCGTCCCGAGGTGATGGCCGGCATCGGCGGCTTCGGCGCCCTCTTCGAGATTTCGAAGAAGTACAAGGAGCCGGTGCTGGTCGCCGGCACCGATGGCGTCGGCACCAAGCTGAAGCTCGCCTTCCAGCTGCGCCGCCACGACACCGTGGGCATCGACCTGGTGGCGATGAGCGTGAACGACATCCTGGTGCAGGGCGCCGAGCCGCTCTTCTTCCTCGACTACTTCGCCTGCGGCCGGTTGGATGTTGACACCGCCGCCAGCGTCGTCCAGGGCATCGCCAAAGGCTGCGAACTGGCCGGCTGCGCCCTCATCGGCGGCGAGACGGCGGAGATGCCGGGCATGTACCCGGACGGCGAGTACGACCTCGCCGGCTTCGCCGTCGGCGCGGTGGAGAAGTCGAAGATCATCGACGGTTCGACCATCGTACCGGGCGACACAGTGATCGGCCTTGCCTCCAGCGGCGCGCATTCCAACGGCTATTCCCTGGTGCGCAAGATCCTCGAGCGGGCGAAGCCCGACATGAACGCCGATTTCGACGGTCGTCCCCTGGCCGAGGCGGTGATGGCACCGACGCGCATCTACGTCAAGCCGCTGCTCGCCCTCATGGCCGCGCTGCCGGTGAAGGGCCTTGCCCACATCACCGGCGGCGGCCTGCTCGACAACGTGCCGCGCATCCTGGGCGAGGATCACGTCGCGCGGCTCGACGGCAAGGCGTGGACGCGGCCGAAGCTGTTCGACTGGCTGCAGGAGCAGGGCCAGGTGGCGGACAGCGAAATGCACCGCGTCTTCAACTGCGGCATCGGCATGGTGGTCGTCGTTGCCCCGGAGCACGAGGCGCCGGCCCTCGCGCTGCTGCGCGAGGCAGGCGAGAACGCCAGTACCATCGGCCGCATCGCACGGCGCGAACCGGGCCAGCCGCAGACCATCGTCGCTTGAGTTCCCCGGCCCGTCCGATCGGCGTCTTCGATTCCGGCGTCGGCGGTCTGTCGGTGCTGCGCCACATCCGCGCCGCGCTGCCGGCGGAAGACCTGCTCTACGCCGCCGATGCCGCGCATGCGCCCTACGGCGCCAAGTCGCCGCAGTTCATCGAAGCGCGCGCCCTGGCCCTCGCGGAATTCCTCGTCGCACACGATGCCAAGGCCCTGGTCGTCGCCTGCAATACCGCCACCGCCGCGGCCATCGTCCGTCTGCGCGAACGCTTCGGGCTGCCCATTGTCGGCATGGAGCCGGCGGTGAAGCCCGCCGTCGAGGCGACGCGCGCCGGCGTCATCGGCGTGCTCGCCACCAGCGGCACGATCGAGAGCGGCAAGTTCGCCGAGCTGGTGCGGCGTTTCGGCTCGCAGGCGCGCGTCATCGTGCAGCCCTGCCCGGGCCTGGTCGAGCGCATCGAGGCGGGCGACCTCGAAGGGCCGCTTACGCGAGGGCTGCTCGACGGATTCGTTGCGCCGCTGCTGGCGCAGGGGGCCGACACGCTGGTGCTCGGCTGCACGCACTATCCCTTCCTCACGCCGCTGCTGCGCGAGCTGGCGGGGCCGTCGGTGGAGATCGTCGAGTCGGGCGCCGCCGTGGCGCGCCAGCTGGCGCGCCGTCTTGCGGAGACTGACTTTTCGCCGGCGCAGGGAGCAGGCGGCGAGCGCTTCTTCAGCAGCGGCGATCCCGCCCTGCTGGCGGCGCTGCTGCCGCGGCTGTGGGGCGCCGCGGCGCCGGTGGAACGGCTCAGCGCCGGTTGAATTCCTCGATGCAGCTTTTCAGCGTGCTGCCGATCGTGCCGGGACGCAGGGTGCAGTCGGCCGTCTTGCCGCTGCCGGCGGCATTGTGCGAGGCGTTCGAGGCCGCGCTGTTGCGGCCGGAGGGGGCTTGCGGCTGGCGCAGCAGGTCGGCCTGGGCCATCGCCAGGCGATTTTCGAGCTCGGCACGCTTGCCCTGTTCTTCCTCCAGCTTTTTCCTGGTCTGCAGCATCATCTTGTCGTAGCCGGCGACCAGGCCCTTCAGCCGCGCAACTTCCGACTGCTGTTCGTCGATTTCGGCCGCTTGGCGGGCGATTGCCTGGGCGGAGAGCCAATAGAGGGCGCCGCCGCCGGCCGCTGCGCCGGCCAGCAGCACCAGGCCGTAGGGCAGCAGGCGGCGCCACGGGGGCGGGGCGGCCGACGCCTCGGCATTCTCGTCAGCCGTCTCGTCGCGCAGATCGCGTTCCTCGGCTTCCGCTTCCCCGGCTTGCGTTCCGGCATGCGGCTGGCGCAGCCGCCGCAGCAGGAGGATGGGCGCGGCCAGCAGGCGTTTCAGGCGCAGGGCGAGGCCGGGTCGGGGCGCGGCTTCTGCTTCGCTTTCATCAATGATGTCGCTGGCTGTGGACAAGCCGGTCTCCGCTATTTCCCAAATCAAGGAAGGTAACGGCGCGGCCGGCGGGAACTTAAGCCAGCGCCCGCTCGACGGCCCGGGCGAGCGGGCCGACGAGATCGTCCGCCAGGCAGTCGAAGGCCGCAACATCGGGCCAGCCGCGCAGCCAGGTCAGCTGCCGCTTGGCCAGCTGGCGCGTGGCGGCGATGCCCTTTTCGCGCAGGGCGGCGCGGTCGCAGGCGCCCTCGAGGTAGTCCCAGGCCTGGCGGTAGCCGACGCAGCGCATCGCGGGCAGGCCGGGGTGCAGGCGGTACCGTTGCCGCAACCCGGCCAGCTCGTCGACCAACCCGGCCGCCAGCATGGCCTCGAAGCGCTGGGCGATGCGTGCGTGCAGCACGGCGCGGTCGGAGGGCAGCAGGGCGAGCTGGATCGGGCGGAAGGGCAGGGCGGCGCCGGACTTGCGCGCCAGGCTCGCCGCCAGCGGCGCGCCGGTGAGGCGCACCACTTCCAGCGCGCGCTGGATGCGCTGCGCGTCGGTCGGTTTCAATCGTGCCGCCGCCTCGGTGTCCAGCGCGGCCAGTTCGGCATGCAGCGCCGGCCAGCCGCGCGCCTGTGCCTCGGCGTCGATTTCGCGCCGCAGCTCGGCATCGGCCTGCGGCAGGTCGGAGAGCCCTTCGGCGAGCGCCTTGAAGTAGAGCATGGTGCCGCCGGCGAGCAGCGGCACCCTGCCGCGCGCCGCGATCTCGCCCATGACACGCAGCGCGTCGGCGCGAAAGCGCGCCGCGGAATAGGCTTCCTCCGGCGTGACCAGGTCGATCAGGTGGTGCGGGAATTGTTCCAGCGTGGCGCGATCCGGCTTGGCGGTGCCGATGTCCATGTCGATGAACACCTGCGCCGAGTCGACGCTGACGATTTCCAGCGGAAAACGCAAAGTCAGTTCCAGCGACACGGCGGTCTTGCCGCTGGCCGTCGGTCCCATCAGGAAGATGGCGGGCGGCAGGGATGAGGGCTTGCTAGCGGCCACGGAGGAACAGGCGGTCGAGATCTTCCATGGAGAGCCGGGTCCACGTCGGCCGACCGTGGTTGCACTGGTCGGCGCGCTCGGTCTCTTCCATCTGGCGCAGCAGGGCGTTCATCTCCGGCAGGGAGAGCGCGCGATTGGCGCGCACCGCGCCGTGGCAGGCCATCGTCGCCAGCAATTCGTTGCGGCGCTCGGCGGCGACGCGGCTGGCGCCGAACTTTTCCAGGTCGGCGAGCAATGCGCGCACGAGATCGGGAATGCGGCCATTGGCGAGCAGCGCCGGCACGGCGCGCACGGCGAGTTCGCGCGGGCCGGCCGCGGCGAGCTCGAAGCCGAGGCGGTTCAATGTTTCGGCGTGTTCCTCGGCGGCGGCCATTTCCTCGCCGCTGGCCGAGAGCACCACCGGCACCAGCAGCGGCTGCACGGCCGGCTGCTCGTCCAGCGCCGTCTTCAACTGCTCGTAGAGGATGCGCTCGTGGGCGGCGTGCATGTCGACCAGCACCAGGCCCGCGGCGTTCTGCGCCAGGATGTAGATGCCGTGTAACTGGGCGAGGGCGAAGCCGAGCGGCGACGCGCCGGCCTCGGACTCCGGCAGGGTCTGCGGAGCGGCCTGGCGCACGAAATCGAAATAGGCGGCGATGGGCTGCTCGACGGCGAGCGCCTGCTGGCGCGGCGCGGCCGCGGCAAAAGTCAGTCCCGCCGGCACGGCGGTTGCGGGCATGTCGGCGTGCGCCAGCGGCGCCGCCAGCGCGCGGCTCAGGGCGTGGAAAACGAACTGGTGCACGGCGCGGCCGTCGCGAAAGCGCACCTCGGTCTTGGCCGGGTGCACGTTGACGTCCACGCCGCGCGGGTCGATCTCGAGGAACAGCGCGTAGGCGGGGTGGCGGCTTCCGTGCAGGATGTCGGCGTAGGCCTCGCGCACCGCATGCACGAGCAGCCTGTCGCGCACGAAACGGCCGTTCACGAAAAGGTACTGGGCGTCGGCGCGGGCGCGCGAATAGGCCGGAAGCGCCGCGCAGCCGGCCAGATGCAGGCCGCCCGCCGCGGCGTCGACGGCGCGCGCCTGCGCGGCGAAC
>WBUF01000033.1 GCA_008933825.1 Rhodocyclaceae bacterium
CGCTGATCCTGGGCGAGCTGCCGGGCATGAAGGAGAACGTCTTTCGCGGCACCGTCACCGCCACGCGCAACCGGCTGGAAGGCCTCGGCAGCCGCCTCGCCCTGGTGCTGCGCTGCCGCCACGAGAAAAGCGAATACGAAGCGAAGCTGCGCGAGGCGCGCGCCGCCGGCTGCGACCTGCTGCTGGTGGCCGGCGCCACGGTAACCAAGGACCGCCTCGACACGGTGCCTGCCGCGGTGACGGCCGTCGGCGGCGCCGTGGACCACTTCGGCATGCCGGTCGAGCCGGGCAACATGCTGCTGCTGGCGCATATCGATGCGGTGCCGGTGCTGGTGCTGCCGGGCTGCGCGCGCTCGCGGCGCTCGAACGGCCTTGACTGGGTGCTGCAGCGGCTGCATGCCGGTTTGCCGCTCGGCCGCGCCGAGATCATGCGCATGGGCGTCGGCGGCCTCATCCGCAGCCCGCTGGAGCCCGAGGACGAGGAGGAGGGCGATGTCGAGAGCGTGCCGAGCCTGCCCGCCGGCACGCCGAACGTCGCCGCGCTGGTGCTCGCCGCCGGGCAGTCCGCGCGCATGGGCGGAGCCAACAAGCTGTTCGCCGAAGTCGGCGGCGTGCCGATGCTGCTGCGCGCGGTGAACGCGGCGCTGGCCTCGAAGGCTGCCTCGGTGACCGTGGTGCTCGGCCACGAGGCGGAGCGCGCCGAGGCGCTGCTCGCCGGGCGCAAGGTGAACGTCGTGCGCAATCCCGACTTCGCGCAAGGCATGTCCACCTCGCTGCGCGCCGGCATCGCCGCGCTGCCGAAGGAAGCCGAGGCAGCGGTGGTGCTGCTCGCCGACATGCCGCGCATCAGCGCCGTGCAGGTCGACCGCGTGATCGACGCCTTCGAGGCGAAGCGGCCGGCCATCGTCGTGCCGCAACGCGACGGCCAGCGCGGCAATCCCATCCTCTGGCCGCGTGAATTCTTCGTGCCGATGCAGGCGGTGAGCGGCGACCAGGGCGCGCGCAGCCTGTTGCAGGAACATGCGCAGCGCATCCGCGCCGTCGACATGGACGACGACGCCATCCACGCCGACGTGGACACGCCGGACACGCTGCGCGCGCTGGAGGGGAAATGAGCTTTTCCGCTGCGCAGTGGCGCGGGCACTTCCCGCTGCTGGCCGCCCACCCCAAGCTGCATTACCTCGACAACGCCGCCACCGGCCAGCTCTGCGAGGCGGCCCTCGACGCCGTCACGAGCCACGAGCTCCAGCACCGCGCCAACGTCCTGCGCGGCACCTACCGGCTCGCCGAGCAGGCCGACGCCGCCTACGAGAATGCGCGGCGCCAGGTCGCTGCCTACCTGAACGCCGCTGGCCCCGAAGAAGTGGTGTTCACCGCCGGCACCACCGCCGCGATCAACCTGCTCGCACATGCCTTCGGCGAAGGGCTGGACGCCGGCGACGAAGTGGTGCTGAGCCTCGCCGAGCATCACAGCAACTTCGTGCCCTGGCAGATGCTGCGCGAGCGGCGCGGCGTCGCGCTGCGCTTCCTGCCGCTGGCGGCCGACGGGCGCCTTGACCTTTCGCGCCTTGATGAATTCGTCTCGCAGCGCTGCAAGCTGGTCGCCGTCACCCACGCCTCCAACGTCACCGGCGCCGTCACCGACCTGGCGCCGCTCGTCGCCGCCGCGCGCGCCGTCGGCGCCCGCGTGCTGGTGGATGGCGCCCAGGCGGTGCAGCACGGGCAGGTGGACGTCGCCGCGCTGGGCGTCGACTTCTACGCCTTCTCCGGCCACAAGGCCTTCGCTCCCACCGGCGTCGGCGTGCTGTGGGGCAGGAGCGAGGCGCTCGCCGCCCTGCCGCCCTTCCTCGGCGGCGGCGGCATGATCGGGCGCGTGACGGCGGGGGAAACCACCTGGGCGCCGCCGCCGCGCCGCTTCGAGGCCGGCACGCCGCCCATCGCCCAGGCCGTCGGGCTGGGCGCCGCGCTCGACTGGCTGCGCGCGCAGCCGTGGGCGGACATGCATGCCCACACGGCGCGCCTGGCGCAGCGCCTGATGGACGGACTCGCCGTGCTGCCGGGACTGACTTTTCTCGGGCCGCGCGACCTGCGGCAGCGCTTGCCCATCGTCTCTTTCACTCTCGCCGGCATCCATCCGCACGACGCCTGCCAGATCCTCGACGGGCACGGCGTCGCGGTGCGCGGCGGCCACCACTGCGCCCAGCCGCTGATGGATTGCTTCGGCGTGGCGGGCGCCGTGCGCGCCAGCCTGGTCCCCTACAACGACGAGGCCGACGTCGGCGCGCTGCTGGCCGGGCTGAAGGATGCAATGAGGAAGCTGGGATGAGCGCAGACGACCTGTATCAGCAGGACATCCTCGACCTGGCGAACTCGGCCGACGGCGCCGGCCGGCTGGGTGCGCCCGACGGCGCGGCACAAGGCGACAGTCCGCTCTGCGGCGATCGCGTGCGCATGGAGGTGAGGCTGGATGGCGGCCACATCGTCGCACTGGCGCACGAAACGAAGGGCTGCCTGCTCTGCCGTGCCGCAGCAGCAGCGATCGGACGGCGCGCCGTCGGCCTGGACGCCGCGCGGGTCGCCGCACTGCGCGGTGAAGTGGCGGAACTGTTCGCCGGCCAGGCCGCCGCCGTGCCGTCCTGGCCCGAACTGCAGTGCTTCGAGCCGGTGCGCGCGCACCGCAGCCGTCATGGCTGCGTACTGCTGCCCTTCGACGTGCTGGCCGCCGCAATGGACAATGCGAACCGCGCTTAGCATATTGCCCCCATGAGCTTCGGGCTCGAAGGCACGCTGCTGGCGTCCGGAGACGGAAAGACCTAAAGCCGGCGATCCCGCTGCCGTAGACAGGCTCTGAAGCACCGATTCGGAGTTCGCGATGTTCCGACTGCTCAAGAACGACTCCCCGCCGGGCGCCCGTGCCGAGGATGCTGTCGCGCCGCCCGACGGCGCAGCGCTGGCCATGCTCGCGGAACATTTTCCCATCGGCAAGAAACTGCGCTATTACCCCGAGTACCAGCGCGACATCGTCTTTCACAGCATCGTCATCGCCTGGCGGGTAAATGACCAGGACCTCTATTCGCGCGATGCGATCGAGCTGGATGCCGACGGCGTGCCGCAGTGCTTCCTCCTCGGCGAGCGCAGGAGCCGGCTGGCGCTGGCGAAGGTGCGCAAGCTGCAACTGATGGTGCCCGACACGACCGATCTGGAGCGCTCGCTCGATTACGTGCGCCGCGCCAGCCTGGGGCGCAACGGCCAGTTCGTGCGCGGCAACACGATCACCCTGATCGCCGACGCGAGCCAGCGCGGCGTGCCCAGCGTGGACACCCAGGTCGACAGCCGGCTGCACATGAAAAGCGGGCCCTTCGCGGACAACCAGATGGTGCTCTTGCGACCGGATCTGGCCACGCTGGCCATCGTTGACCAGCGCAGGAAGGCAAGGGTGCATCGCCACGTGGCGGTAAGCCTCTATCAGAGCGACGACAAGCCGCCGCTGGGCTGCCTGCTCGGCGACTTCTCCGACGTGTCGCTGCGCCTGCTGCCGGCCGCGCCCGGGCAGGCGCTGCCGGAGCTCAAGCCCGGGGACAAGGTCGTCGTTATTTTCAGCCTGGGCGACATCGCATCCACCTTCCGCATTCGCGGCGCGGTGTTCCGCTGCGCGCCGGAGGGCTGCGTGATCAATTTCAGGCAGATCTACAAGGACGGCGGCTACGCCACGATCAGGACGATGGACATCCTGGAAATCAAGACCGGCCTGCTCAACCTGCTCGGCTGACGCCGTCGCGCGACAGGCTCGGCCGCAACAGAATGGCTGCAAAGACAGCGAAATAGAGCAGAAAAGTCAGTCCCCACAGGACGGCGGCCAGCGCCGCTGCCCAGGCGCCGAGACCGTGCACCGTCGCCGCCAGGCGGATCAGCGCGGCGGCGAACATCATCACGCAGGCGAACTTCATCGATCCTGGCATGACGAGCGCGCGGCCGGTATGACGCAGGGCGACGCGGGTCATCAGGCCGAGCATCATCATTCCCAGGCTGCCGACAGTGAAGGCATGCAGCCAGGCGGCGTCCGGGACAAGGCCGGCGAGGTCCGCCGCCGCCTTGAGCAGGAAAGCGAATATCAGCCAGGCGAAGCCGAGATGCATGACGAACACCAGCGGCACGTCGGTCAGGCGCCAGCCCTTCCAGCGCGCCGTGCGCACGGCTTGCACCCCTGCGCAGGCAAGCGCCGCCAGGCCGGACCACGAAGGCGGCGCACCGGCAAGGTCCGTCGCCGCGAACAGCAGCACGACGGCGACCGCCAGCATTTCGAGCTTGAAGTCGAAAGGCGCCTGCTCGCCGCGCCCCCTCTCGCGCAGGGCGTTGCCGGTGAACACCGGCGTCAGCACGCCGCCCTTCAGCACGTAGAGCAGGATGATCGCGTGGACCGCGCCGCGCAGGCCGAGCTCCGCGAGCGGGACATGGACGGCTAGGATGCCGAAGTGGCAGGCCGCGTTTGCCGCCGCCAGCGCCAGCAGGATCGGCAGCAGCAGGAGGAAGAGACGGTTCGTGGCGCGCCAGAGCTGCGGCGCCACCATCAGGAAGACGGCGGGAAACAGCAGCAGGTCGACAATGGCCGGTGCCGGGGCGGGGAGCCAGTGGGCCGCCCAGAAGGCGAACCGGCCGGCCAGCCAGAGCAGCACCAGCAGGGCGAGGCGTCCACCGCGAATCTCCTCGGTGCCGGCCCAGCTCGGCAGGGCGGTGAGCACGATGCCGACGACGATCGCGGCTGAAAAGCCGAAGAGCATCTCGTGGCCGTGCCACAGGCGCAATGGAACCGCCCCGGCAGGCAGCGTCCAGTGGCCGAGCCAGGCCCCCAGCCAGGCCGCCGTCAGCAGCGCCGCATAGAGGGTGCCGAGGAAGTAAAAGGGGCGAAAGGCGCTGGTAAGCAGGGGCATGGGGTCTCGGGATGGCTGGCTCGCGCGAAATTGTAACGAATGTTTTCAGGCCGGTCCGCGCACCGCCGGGAGGACTATAGTGACGTGCATGAAAGCGCGCGTACGATTCATCCTGACGCTGCTGCTCGGCGGCGCGGCCATTGCGGCGCCGCTGTCCTGGGCGCACGGGCCAGGCCATCACCATCACCATCACCATTCACGGGTGGGCGTCTATTTCGGCTATGCATGGCTCTTTCCGCAGCCTGTCTATCCTCAACCCCGTTCTTATTATTTCCCGCCGACGGTGATCGTGCGGCCGGCCGAGCCGCAGGTCTACATCGAGCGCGCCGCGCCGCAGCCGCAGGCCTACTGGCACTACTGCGGCAATCCGCAGGGGTATTATCCATACGTCAAGGAATGTCCGGGCGGCTGGCAGCAGGTGGTGCCGACGCCGCCGCCGAACTGAAAGGTCATGCGCATTACCAGATTCCTCCTGCCGGCCGTTCTGCCGCTTGCGCTGGCAGCATGCGTTTCGCTGCCGGAAGGGCCGAGTGTGATGGTGCTGCCGGGCACGGGCACGAGCTTCGAGCAGTTCCGCCAGGACGACCAGCAATGCCGCCAGTACGCCGCCGCGCAAATCGGGCAGTCGGCCGAGGGTGCGGCGACGCAGTCGACGCTGGGCAGCGCGGCCGTCGGCACGGTGGTCGGGGCGGTGGCCGGCGCGGCCATTGGCGGCCGTCGCGGCGCCGGCGTGGGCGCCGGAGCCGGACTGATCGTAGGCAGCGCTTCGGGCGTTGGCACGGCACAGGTGTCCACCCATGAAGCGCAGCGGCGCTACGACAACGCCTTCGTCCAGTGCATGTACGCCAAGGGTCACCGCGTGCCTGTCTCGGGGCATTACTCGCCGGACCGGGCGCCCGCTGCGCCTGCGGGCGCAACGCCGCCTCCGCCTCCGCCTCCCGCTTCTCGCTGACCGGTTACGCGGCGACGGCGGTGCGGGCGTCCTGCGGCAACTGGCCGTAGCGCTGCATCAGCTCGGCCTGCTTCGCTCGCGCCATCGTCACATTGCGCTGCTTGATCGGACCGAAGCCGCGGATGGTCTCCGGCAGGCGGGCGATTTCGGCGGCGGCCGGCAGGCTGTCGGCGCGCAGGCCGGCCAGCAGCTTTTCCACGGTTTGTTCGTATTCGCCGATCAGCGCGCGCTCGAGGCGGCGCTCTTCCGTGCGGCCGAACGGATCGAAGGCGCTGCCGCGCAGGAACTTCAGCTTCGCCAGCGGCTTCATCGCCGCGCGCATCCAGCCGCCGTAGGCGAATTTTTTCGGCAGGCCGGTGTTCGGATCGGTGCGGCTGAACAGCGGGATCGCCAGGTGGAAGCGCAACCGGTAGTCGCCCTCGAAGGTGGACGCCAGCGTGCGCTCGAATTCCGGATCGCTGTAGAGGCGCGCCACCTCGTACTCGTCCTTGTAGGCAAGCAGCCTGAAGTAGTTGCGGGCGACGGCCTCGGCCAGCTGGGTGCTGCCGGGCGCGAGCGCCGACTCGGCGGCGCGCACGCGCCCGACCAGCGCGGCGTAGCGCTGCGCGTAGGCGGCGTCCTGAAAGTCAGTCAGCGCGATACGGCGACGGGCGACGATCTCGTCGAGGCTCTGCGACAGCACGTGCGTCGGCAGCACCGGCTCGGCGGAGGCCGCCAGGCGCTCGACTGCCTGCGGGTCATGGGCGGCGCGGCGGCCCCAGAGGAAGGCGGCCCGGTTGTCGTCGACGGCGACGCCGTTCAGTTCGATGGCGCGCAGCAGCGCATCCTGCGAGAGCGGCACGCGGCCCTTCTGCCAGGCATAGCCGAGCATGAACAGGTTGGTGCCGATGGAGTGGCCCATCAGCAGCGTGGCCAGCCGGCTGGCATCGAGCAGGTCGGCCTGCCCGTCGCCGACGGCATCGCGGATCTGGCCTTCCATGGTGGCGAGCGGGAAGGGGTGGTCGGGGTTGCGCACGAAGTCGCCGGTGATGGCCTTGCCGGTGTTCACGATGGCGCGGGTGCGGCCGGGCTGGGTCTTCACCAGCGCGTCGTTGCCGACGGCGACGACGATGTCGCAGCCGAGCAGGGTGTCCGCTTCGCCCGTGGCCAGCCGCGGCGCGTGCAGCTGCTCCTGCCGCTCGGCCAGCCGCACGTGCGACATGACGGCGCCGCCCTTCTGCGCCAGGCCGGTCATGTCGAGCACCGTGACGCCCTTGCCCTCGAGGTGGGCGGCCATGCCGATCAGGGCGCCGATGGTCACCACGCCGGTGCCGCCGACGCCGGCGACGAGGATGCCGACCGGCTTTTCCAGGCTGGGCAGCGCCGGCTCGGGCAGGTCGGCGAACAGCTTGTCCGAGGCTTGCAGCGCCTTGCCGCGCCGCAATTGGCCACCGTGCACCGTGAGGATGCTCGGGCAGAAGCCGGAGACGCAGGCGTAGTCCTTGTTGCAGGTGGACTGGTCGATGGCGCGCTTGCGGCCGAACTCGGTCTCCACCGGCACGACGGAAAGACAGTTCGACTTCGCGCTGCAGTCGCCGCAGCCTTCGCATACCAGCTCGTTGATGAAGACGCGCACCGCCGGGTCGGGGAACTTGCCGCGCTTGCGCCGGCGGCGCTTCTCGGCGGCGCAGGTCTGGTCGTACACCAGCACCGTGACGCCCGCGGTGTCGCGCAGCTCGCGCTGGGTGCGTTCCAGCTCGTCGCGGTGGCGCAGTTCCACGCCCGCGGCGAAGCCGGGATTCTCCCCGTATTTTTCCGGGTCGTCGGCCAGCACGACGATGCGCGCGACACCCTCGGATTCGATCTGGCGGGTGATCTGCGGCACGGTGAGCGGGCCGTCCACCGGCTGGCCGCCGGTCATCGCCACGGCGTCGTTGTAGAGCAGCTTGTAGGTGATGTTGACCCCAGCCGCAATTGCCGCGCGGATGGCCAGAAGGCCGGAGTGGTAGTAGGTGCCGTCGCCCATGTTGGCGAAGACGTGTTTCGTGCCGGAATGCGCCGCCATGCCGAGCCAGGTGGCGCCTTCGCCGCCCATCTGGCTGATGGTGACGGTGTTGCGCCCCATCCACACCGCCATCAGGTGGCAGCCGACGCCGCCCAGCGCGCAGGAGCCTTCCGGCACGCGGGTGGACAGGTTGTGCGGGCAGCCCGGGCAGAAGTAGGGCGTGCGCATCAGCGCCAGCTTCGGTTTCGACAGCGCCTGGTCCTTGGCCTCGAGGAAGGCCAGCCGCTCACGGATGCGCTCCGAGGTGTGGAAGCGGCCGATGCGCGCGGCGATGGCGCGAGCGACGATGGCCGGGGTGAGTTCGGCCGTCGGCGGAAGCAGCCAGGCGTGGTGCGGCGCCGGCCACTCGCCGGTCTCGTCGAACTTGCCGACGACGCGCGGGCGCACGCCTTCCTTCCAGTTGTAGAGCATCTCCTTCAGCTGGTACTCGATGATCTGGCGCTTCTCCTCGACGACGAGGATTTCCTCCAGGCCTTCGGCGAAACGGCGCACGCCGTCGGCCTCCAGCGGCCAGGGCATGCCGACCTTGTACAGGCGCAGGCCGATGTCGGCGGCGACGTTCGCATCGATGCCGAGGTCGTCGAGCGCCTGGCGCACGTCGAGCCAGGCCTTGCCGCAGGCGATGATGCCCAGGCGTGGCCGCGGGCTGTCGTAGACCAGGTAGTTGAGCTTGTTGGCGCGGGCGTAGGCGAGGGCCGCATACACCTTGGATTCCTGCATGCGGTGCTCCTGCACCAGCTGCGGGTCCGGCCAGCGGATGTTCACGCCGTCGGGCGGCAGGACGAAGTCTTCCGGCAGGCGGATCTGCACGCGCTGCGGATCGACCTCGACGGTGGCGGAACTCTCGACGGTGTCCGAGGTGGTCTTCATCGCCACCCAGCAGCCGGAGTAGCGCGACATGGCCCAGCCGTGCAGGCCGAGGTCGAGGTATTCCTGCAGGCCGGCCGGCGCCAGCACCGGGATGCCGCAGGCCGAGAACATGTGCTCGCTCTGGTGCGCCACGGCGGAGGAGCGCGCCGAGTGGTCGTCGCCGGCGATCAGCAGCACGCCGCCGTGCTGCGCCGTGCCGGCGTAGTTGGCGTGCTTGAAGACGTCGCCGCAGCGGTCGACGCCCGGCCCCTTGCCGTACCACATGGCGAAGATGCCGTCGACCCGCGGGTCGGGAAAGAGATGCAGCTGCTGCGTGCCCCAGATGGCGGTGGCGGCAAGGTCCTCGTTCACCCCCGGCTGGAACTTGATGTTGTGGTCGGCGAGGAAGCGTTGCGCGTCGTGCAGCGCGGTGTCGAGGCCGCCGAGCGGCGAGCCGCGGTAGCCGGAGACGTAGCCGGCGGTGTTCAGGCCGGCGGCGCGGTCGCGCGCATGCTGCAGCATGGGCAGGCGCGCCAGGGCCTGCACGCCGGTGAGGAAGACGCGGCCGTGGTCGAGCCGGTACTTGTCGTCGAGGGAAACGCTCGCTAGCGCCATGCGTCCTCCTGCGGCGCCGTCATTCCTGCGCAAGCGGGAATCCGGTGCCGTTCAACTGCCGTGGATCCCCGCTTTCGCGGGGATGACGGGCCTGAGGCGACATTCCGCATCAGGCCCTGCAACGCTCTATTCAGTCCTTCACCATCACGAACTTGCCGTCCCTGACCGTCATGAGAACCCGGCCGCGATGGTCGAAGCCGGAGTGGTCCGTCGGCGACATGCTGACCACGCCCTGCGAGACGATCAACTCCTTGATGCCTTCCAGCGCGTCGCGCAGGGCGGCGCGGAATTCCGGCGAGCCCGGCTTGCCCTTCCTGGCGGCTTCGGGCAGGGCGTGCGTCAGCATCAGGCCGGCATCGTAGGTGCCGGCAGCGAAGATCGGCGGGCGCGAACCGAACTGCTTTTCGTAGGCGGCGACAAATTCAACCGTCGTTTTCTTGCTGGGAAAGCTGTCGGGGATCTCGTCCGGGACAACCAGCAGCGGGCCGACGATCAAGGCACCTTCAGCCTTCTTGCCGCCAATCTTGATGAAGGCCGGCGAGGCGGCGCCATGGGTGTGGTAGAGGGTGCCCTTGAAGCCGGCGTCCACGAGCTGGGTGTGCGGCAGCGCGGCGTCGGCGGCGACGCCGGCGATGAAGACCACTTCCGGTTTGGCGCCGATCAGCTTCAGCACCTGGCCGGTGACGCTGGTGTCGTTCTGGTTATAGCGCTCGTTGGCGACGATCTTGATGCCGGCCTTCTCGGCCATCGGCGCGAAGGTCTTGTACCAGTTCTCGCCGTAGGGGTCGTTGCGCCCGATGAAGCCGACCGTCTTGACGCCGCGCTTCGTCATGGCGGCGACGACGCCCCCGCTGATGACGTCGTCGTTTGGGTGGGTCTTGAACGCCCAGCGCCGCTTGTCGTCCATCGGCAGCACGACGGCAGAAGTGCCGACCGGCGCCAGCATCGGCGTCTGCGCTTCGGACATGACCTGCAATACGCCCATGGCATTGGCCGAGCCGGAGGGGCCGACCAGGGCGTCGATCTTGTGCTCGGTGAGCAGCTTCTTGGTCAGCTGCACGCTCTGCGTCGGATCGCTGGCGTCGTCATAGACGATGTACTCGATGTCGAGGTTGCCGGCCTTCTTCGGCAGCATTGCCACCGAGTTCTTCTGCGGAATGCCGACGAAGGCCGTCGGGCCGGTAGAGGACGCGATGACGCCGATCTTGACCTGGGCCTGGGCCGACAGAGAGGCGGCCAGCGCCAGGACGGACAACACGCACGTGATTGGTTTCAGCTTCATGTTTGCACCTCCTATGGATTTGACGAGGGACCCCGCTTACTGTCGCCGCGTGTCACCGGCGCCATGGGCGCCTTCTCTTTGCGTACAGTATACATTGCATTCTAGCCCAAGCCCGCCGGCCCGCAAGGGCGGGCAGCGGGCCGATTTACTTCACGAACTGCGTCAGGTAGAGCGAGATCGCCGGAAAGGCGACCAGGATGCCGAGACGCACGATGTCGGCCACGATGAAGGGCATGACGCCGCGGAACACGGTCTTCGTCGGCACGTCGGGCAGCACGCTCCTCAGCACGAAGACGTTGAGGCCGACCGGCGGCGTGATCATGCTGATCTCCGTCACCACCACGACGATGATGCCGAACCAGATCAGGTCGTAGCCGAGGTGGGCCACCAGCGGGTAGAACATCGGCACGGTGAGCAGGATCATCGACATGCTCTCCAGCACGCAGCCGAGTGCGACGTAGATCGCCAGGATGGCAATGATGACCAGGATCGGCGTCTCGCGAAAGTATTCCGCATACCCGGTCAGCTCCGTCGGCATGCCGGTCATGTTGATGAAGTTGGCGAAGATCAGCGCGCCGATCAGGATGGTGAAGATCATGCCGGTGGTGATGGCGCTCTCGATCAGGATGGTGCGCAACTCGCGCCAGTCGAAGCCCTTGCGCAACAGCAGGAACACCAGTCCGCCGCCTGCGCCGATGCCGGCCGCCTCGGTCGGCGTGAAGATGCCGCCGTAGATGCCGCCGATGACGACGAGGAACAGGATCAGCACGCCCCAGACGTTGCCGATCGCCACCATCCGCTCGTGCCAGGAGACGCGCTCGCCGCGCGGGCCGGCCTTGGCGTCGATGCGCACCGTTACGGCGACGGCTGCGAGGTAGCAGGCGATGGCCACCAGGCCGGGCAGGATGCCGGCGATGAACAGCTTGCCGATGTTGGTCTCCGTCAGGATGCCGTAGATCACCAGCACCACGCTGGGCGGGATGAGGATGCCGAGCGTGCCGCCGGCGGCGATGGAGCCGGCCGCCAGGGCATCGGAATAGCCGTACTTGCGCATCGAGGGCATGGCCACTTTCGACATGGTGGCGGCGGTGGCCAGGCTCGAGCCGCAAACGGCGCCGAAGCCGCCGCAGGCCAGCACCGTGGCCATGGCCAGGCCGCCGCGACGGTGGCCGAGGAAGGCATAGGAGACGCGGTAGAGTTCGGCGGACAATCCGGCCCGGGTCACCAGATTACCCATCAGGATGAACAGCGGAACGATGGACAGGGTGTAGGACATGCCGGTCTCGAAGGCCACCGAGCCGACCATGGACAGGGCGGCATTGAAACTCACCAGGTAGGCGAAGCCGCAAAAGCCGACCAGCGCCATGGAAAAGGCGATGGGCAGGCGCAGGAACGTCAGCCCCAGCATCACGGCGAAGGCGATCAGTGCTTCTTGCATTTTCGGTTACCTAGACTTCCCCTGAGCCGCCCGCGGCATCCTTCTGACGGATCATGAGGATGAGAATAGCTGCCGTGACGGCCGCCAGCGCGCTCATGAAATACACCAGCGGCCATACTTTCAGTTGCAGCACCGCCGTCGTGTCGCCCTGCTCGAACATCTGTCCGGCCTTGACCCAGAGCCGCCAGGAGATCACGCCCATGCACAGGCCGCTTGCGACGTGGATCAGCACATGCAGGGCCGGCTTGACCGCTGCGGGAATGAAGGGCGAGAACAAATCGATGGTCACCTGCTGGTTGCGCAGGGTGACCATCGGCAGCGAGGCGAAGATCAGCGCGCCCATCATGAGTTCGGTGACTTCCAGGGCGCCCGGCACCGGCTCGCTGAATACATAGCGGCCGGCGACGTCTACGCAGGTGAGCAGCATGATGCAGGCCAGAATCAGCGCGGTGGCCGATCCCAGCAGCATCTCGAAGGGTTTTTCCCAGCGGCCCAGGAGCGGGCCGCCGGGGTTCGCAGACAAACCTGACACGCTTACTTGCCGGAGAGCTTCTTGATCTCGGCGCGGAACTCGGCCATCACCGCAGCGCCGTCGATGCCCTTGGCCTTGGCCTCGTTATACCAGGCCTGCTCCAGCGGGTCGGTCTTGGACTTGATCTCGGCCACGAACTCCGGGCTGGCAGTGCGGATGATGATCTTCTCCGCTTCCATCGCCTTCAGGCCGGCCGCATCCTCGCGGTCCCAGACCTTGCCGGCCATGCGGGCGTAGTGCTCGCCGGAAACTTTCAGGATGGCATCCTGGTCGGCTTTCGGCAGGCCCTTGAACTTGGCTTCGTTCATCCACAAACCGAAGCTGACGTTGTAGAGGCCGCCGGGCACCACCGTCATGTGGTTGACCAGGGGCACCAGCTTGAAGGCCGGCACGGAATCCTTCGGGAAGAAGATGCCGTCGGCGATGCCGCTCTTCATGATCTCGTAGGTCTCGGAGGCCGGCTTCAGCAGCGGCACGGCACCCATCGCCTTGGTGATGTCCACCACCAGGCCGCCGCCGACGCGGATTTTCTGGTTGGCGACGTCGGCGAGCGAGGCGACCTTCTGCTTGGTCATGTAGATCTGGCCGGGGCCGTGGGTCATCAGGCCGAGCAGGACGAGGCCCTTGTGCTCGTCGAGCTTGGCCATGTGCTTCGTGTAGGTGCGCCAGTAGGCCACCGAAATCGCTTCCGACGAGTCGCCGATGAAGGGGAATTCCGCCATCTTGGTCATCGGGAAGCGGCCAGGGGTGTAGCCGTGCACGGAAATCGACACGTCGGCGAGGCCGTCGCGGACGGCGTCGAAGGTGCCGGGCGGGCTGGCCACGGCTTTCGGCAACAGGCGGAACTTGACGCGCCCCTGGGTGGCCGTCTCGACCTCCTTGGCCCAGCCCATGAGCATGTCCTTGGTGATGATGTGGCTGGGCGGCAGCCAGGACGAGATGGTCAGCGTCGTCTGCGCCTGGGCGGGGGCCCAGGCGAGGACGCCGGCCAGCAGGGCGGCGGCAAGGCTTGCGAGCTTTTTCATGTGATTCCTCCTTTGGTTTATGCGGACGACTGGTTTATGTGTTACGTATTTCGTTTTCCGCAGGTTACATTGTGTAACAGATTAAATCCCTGTCAAGCTTGTGGGATCAAGCCGTGCGGCTGAAATCCGGCTTGCGGCCTTCCTGGAAGGCGCCGATACCCTCGCGCGCCGCGGCCGTGAGTGCGCTGGCGCCGAAGGCGCGGTAGCCGATCTCCAGAGCTTCGTCGAGGGTACCAGCCTGCGCGGCATCGCGCACAGCCTTTTCCAGAATGCCCAGGATTTCCTTCGACAGCGGCTGACCGCCGGCGGCGGTGGCATCGATTTGCTCCAGCGGCGCCAGCGGCACCGGGCCCCGGGCGATGGGCGAAGGCTGGCCGGCCAGCGCCTTCACCCGCGCCACGGCGGCCGCGATCAGGCCGGGCAGGTCGTCGGCGAGGGCGTCGACCACGCCCAACGTGTGCGCCTGCGGCGCCTTGAGCTTCTCGGCGCGGCGCAGCATGCCGTGGAAGGTCGCGGCGGCCTGCGGCCAGCGGCGGTAGGGCACGACCATGGCGCCGATGCCCGGCACGATGCCGAGCGTGATCTCCGGCAGCTGCATCCAGGCATCCTTCAGCGCGACGATGCCGTGGCAGCGCATCGCCAGTTCCAGTCCGCCGCCCAGCGCCATGCCGTTGAGCGCGGCGACCACCGGTTTCTTCATGGCGTCGAGGTGCACCAGCAGGCGCGAGCAGTCGCGCGCGTACTGCGTCGCCGCCTCGGCGTCGCCGAGCATGGCGGGGAAGCGGCCGATGTCGGCGCCGGCGCAGAAGGCGCGCGTGCCGTAGCCGGTGAGGACGAAGCCCTTGACCTTCGGGTCGGACTCGAACTTGCGGATGACCGAGAGCACCTCGTCGGTCAGCTCGTCGTGCAGGGCGTTCATCGCCTCGGGACGGCGCAGGGTGATGACCTTGACGCCTTCGACATCGTCCACCAGCACGTGGCGCCAGAAATCCTGGTAGGCGGCATAGGGCCGCTTCGGCCAGGGCATGCCGGGTCGTTCGGCGGCGAGGCGCTGCAGGATGCGGCCGGCCTCCGGCTCGCCGAGGTCGCGCATGAGTTCCAGCGGACCCTTCTTGAAGCCCAGCGCCGTGCGGCAGCCGAGGTCGAGGTCGGTAGCCTCGCCGATGCCGCGGTCGAGGATGTCCACCGACTGCGAGAAAAGGATGCCGAGCAGGCGGTCGCGGATCGCCGCCTTCGTCTTCGCGGCGACGTCGACCTTCTTGCCCGGCGGCACGGTGACCCAGGTGTCGACCGAGCGGAAGACCGGGGCCGGGGTGTAGTGCGCGCCTTCCTCCTCGGCCTGCAGGGTATTGGTCTCGGTGATGATCGGGTTGCCGCGGGCGAGGTTGAGCACGAAGAAGGGCCCGGCATGCACGAATTCCGCCGCCACGCTGTCGATCTCGGCGGCGGTGGCATGGTCGAGCAGCAGGGCCGCCTCGTTGCACCAGTTGTCGAAGATGCGGTCGAGCATGAAGCAGACGGCGTCCGAGGTGACCAGCGGCACCTTGCCGGTGACGCAGAACAGCCAGCGCAGCCAGGCGACCACCGCCGGGTCGGTCTTCTCCCAGGCGATGACCTCCACCGCCGGGTTGCGCCAGGCCGGCGCGAAGAAATGCGTGACGGTGGCGCGGCCCTTGTGCTTCAGCTCGGCGAAGATGCGTGCCGCCGGCAGCGAACTGGTGTTGGAGGTGATCAGCGCATCCGGCCGGACGACGCTTTCCACCTGGGCGAAGATGCGCCGCTTGAGCGCCATGTTCTCCGTCGCCGCCTCGATCACCCAGTCGCAGCCGGCGAGCTGTGCGTAATCCTGCGTGCCCGAAATGTTGGCGACGACGGCGGCGGCGTGCGCCTCGCTCATCTTGCCCTTGGCGACGGCCTTTCTGGCGTAGTCCTGGCAGCGCTGCAGGGCCTTGTCGATCGCCGCCTGGTTGATGTCGACCAGGGTCAGGCGCATCTGCGGCAGGGCGCTCTTCAGGTAGTAGCCGATGTCCGGGCCGATGGTGCCGGCGCCGATGATGGCGACGTGCTTCGGCAGGGGGCGGGCGGGCGTGTGCAGAAGGGGATTGGCAGTGGTCATGGCAATGAGGTCAAGGCAGTACCGTCATTCCCGCGAAAGCGGGAATCCAGAAGGTCTGGGTCCCCGCTTTCGCGGGGACGACGAAGCAGTTTGATTGCTGTTCGGTCATGTCAGGCAATGATGCGTTCTTGTTCGAGGCGGGCGATTTCGTTGTCGGCGCAGCCGGCTTCCTTCAGCACGGCGCGGGTGTGCTCGCCGTATTTCGGCGGAAAAGTCAGTTCCTGCGATACGGCGGGGAGGTCCACCGCCATCGGCTGCATATGGATTTCCTTGCCGGAGGGCATGCGCGTCGAAGTCAGCTTGCGCGATACGGCGTCCATGTTGCGCACGGCGGGGATGTCGTGGATCGGCGCGTGCGGGATGGTCGCCTGGCGGAAGTCCGCGGCGATCTCCGCCGTCGCGTACTTGCGCGTCTCCGCCGCCATGTCGCGGTGGATGGCCTCGCGCTCCTGGTGGCGCCCTTCGTTGGTGGCGCGCGAGGGCGAGCCGATCGAGGCGAACTTCGGCAACTCGGTCAGGCGCTTCCATTGCACGTCGCTGCCGATGGCCATGTAGATGAAGCCGTCCGCGGTCGGGTAGACGTTGGTCGGGATGAACTTGCGGTGCTCGTTGCCGCAGCGGGTGATTTCGGCAGGCGTGCAGTCGAAGTCGAGCAACGGCAGGGTGGTGATCAGCCAGGAGGCGGCCGCCTGCAGCATGGAGACGTCGATGCGCATGCCGCGGCCGGTCTCGGCGCGCTCGGCCAGCGCCAGCATGACGTTGGCGTACACCTCGTCGCCGGCCTTGAGGTCGACCAGCGGCACGCCGGAGAGCGTCGGCGGGCCGTCGGCCGGGCCGGTCAGCTCCATGTAGCCGGCCATGGCCTGGATCACCGGATCGTAACCGGGCGCGTCGGGGTAGTCCGGGCCCATGGCGGAGATGCCGGCCCAGATGAGATCCGGCTTGGCGGCGGCGAGCGTCTCGTAGTCGATGCCGAGCTGCTTGTAGCGGCGCGGCACGGTGTTGCAGCAGAAGACGTCGACGTCGAGCTCCACCAGGAGCTTCCGCAGCAGCGCCTGGCCCTGCGGGTCCTTCAGGTTGAGCGCGATGGCTTCCTTGCCGACGTTGGGCGCGATGAAGTAGGTGCGGCGGTCGTCGTCGAGCACCTTGCCGCCGATGTAGCGGTTGGGGTCGCCCGGCAGGCCGTCGCCGGCCGGCGTCGACTCGATGCGGATGACGCGCCAGCCGAGCTGGGCGAAGCGCAGCGTGGCATAGGGCAGGGACAGCGCCTGCTCCATCGATAATACGGTGCGGCGTTTCATATCAGGTTAAAACCTATTCGCCACAGAGACACAGAGGCACAGAGAAAGACGAGAAGAGAAGCGTCCTTTTCATTTGCAGTTCTCCGTGTCTCTGTGCCTCTGTGGTTAATGGTGTTGATCTTTTGCCTTTAACGCCCGGTATACCTTCTCGGGCGTGAAGGGCAGGGCCATGATGCGCACGCCGGTGGCGTTGTGGATGGCGTTGGCGGTGGCCGCGGCGATGCAGATCGCCGGCGCCTCGCCGACGCCCTTGGCACCCTGCGGGCCCTCGCCGTCCATGGTCTCGATGAAGCGCACGTCCATCTCGGGGATCTCCGGCGCGGTGACCAGCTTGTAGTCGCGGAAGCCGGGGTTCCTGACGACGCCGTTCTCGACCATCAGCTCCTCGGTCAGCGCATAGCCCTGGCCCATGACGATGCCGCCCTCGATCTGGCCCTCTAGGCCGAGGCGGTTGAGGATGCGGCCGACGTCGTGGGCGCCGGTGACCTTGAGCAGGCGCACGATGCCGGTGTCGGTGTCCACCTCGACCTCCACCACCTGCGTCGCCCAGGCATAGGCGGCGGAGACGTCGCCCTTGAAGTGCTTGTCCTGATGCTTCGACGGCGGCTCGTAGTAGAAGGAGGTCACCACCAGCTCGGCCTTGTCACTGAAGTGCAGCTGGCGCAGCAGCTTGGCCAGGGTCATCACCACCGTGCCGTTCTTCGCCTCGACGATGTGGCCGGCGCGCAGGTCGAGGTCGGCGGCGTCGAGGCCGGCCATTTTCGCCGCGGCGTCGAGGATCTTGCCGCGCGCCTTCTTCGCCGCGCCGATCGCCGAGTTGCCAGCGATGAAGGTGGTGCGCGAGGCGTGCACGCCGACGTCCCAGGGCGTGATCTCGGTGTCGTTGTTGATGACGCGCACGGCGGAGAGCGGCACGCCGAGCTCCTCGCAGACGAGTTGGGCGAGCACGGTCTCCGAGCCCTGGCCGATTTCCGAAGCGCCGGTGATCAGCGTCACCGAGCCGAAGTCGTCCATCTTGAGGATGGTGCCGCAGCCGTCGGACGGGTAGATCTTGGCGCCGCCGCCGACGTGCAGCATGGAGGCCATGCCGACGCCGCGCTTGAAGCGGCCGGGCTTGGCCTTGTCGGCCTCGTTGGCCTTGAACTTGGCGAGGAAGCCGCTCGCCTCGGCGGCGGTGCTCAGGCACTCCTTGAAGCCGCAGCTCTTGAAGTGCATGCCCTGCGGCGTCACCTCGCCGGAGTCCTGCGCGTTCTTCAGGCGGAAGGCCAGCGGGTCCATGCCGATCGCCGCCGCCATCATGTCCATGTGCTGCTCGACGGCGAAGGTGGCCTGCAGGTTGCCGTAGCCGCGGAAGGAGCCGGCGTAGGGGTTGTTCGTGTACACCGCCTTGGTGTGGTAGAGGCAGTGCGGCACGCGGTAGAGCGAGGAGATGGTCTGCATCATGACGAAGGGCGTCGTCGCGCCCCACGAGGTGTACGCGCCGTTGTCGTGCAGCGTACTCACCGTGCGGAAGGTCAGCGTGCCGTCCTTCCTGCAGCCGGAGCGCAGGGTGAGGATCACCGGCTGGCGCGTCGGCGAGGCGAGGAACTCCTCCTCGCGAGTGAATACCAGCTTGACCGGGCGGCCGGTGGCCTTGGCGAGGAACACCGTGATCGGCTCGAAGGGATAGATGTCGAGCTTGGAGCCGAAGCCGCCGCCGATCGGCGGCTGGATGATGCGGATGCGCGCCGGGTCCATGTTGAGGATCTCGGCGAACTCGCGCTTGTGCAGGAAGGGCACCTGGGTGTTGGAATACATCAGCAGGTTTCCCGAGGGATCGAACTCGGCGATGATGCCGGAGACCCCCATGCAGCAGTGCGTGACGTAGTGCAGGTGGAAGGTGTCCTCGAAGACCACGTCGGACTCGCGCTCGCCCGCCGCCACGTCGCCCTGCGCGTAGTCGAAGGTCATGGCGATGTTGTCGGGCTTGCCGCGGTAGGCGATGCCCTGCGCCTGCTTGAGGTGGTCGTGCTTGGCCGTCGCGCCATGCGGCTCCGGGTGGATCAGCGGCGCGTCCGGTTTGAGCGAGTCGTTCGGGTCGGCGAGGACGGGCAGGTCCTCGTACTCGACCTTGATCAGCTTCAGCGCCGCCTCGGCGATGGCTTCGGTCTCGGCCGCCACGGCGGCGATCTCGTCGCGCAGGCTGCGCACGCGGTCGGTCTTCAGCGGGAAGTGGTCCTTGGCGACGCCGATCGGGCGCTGGTAAGGCACGTCGGCGGCGGTGATGACGGCGTGCACGCCGGGCAGGGCCTTCGCCGCCGCGGTGTCGATCGACTTGATCCTCGCGTGCACCCGCGCCGAGCGCAGGATCTTGCCGTAGAGCTGGCCCTGCACGTCGAGGTCCTGGATGTAGCGCGTCTTGCCGCCGGCCTTCTCCGGCGCGTCGAGCTTGGTGATGCGCTTGCCGATGAGGGAGTCGCGTTGGATGGTTTCTGGCATGGCGTTGCTCCGATTACTCCCCTCTCCCGCATGCGGGAGAGGGGCTGGGGGAGAGGGGAAACAGGCGATGGGAGGAGAAAGGTTTCATTCTTTGCTCGCAGCCTCGATCGCATCGACAATTTTCACGTAGCCGGTGCAGCGGCACAGGTTGCCCTCGATGCCGCGCTGGATCTCGCAGCGCGAGGGATGCGGGTTCTTCTCCAGCAGCTGGCGCGTCTGCATCACCATGCCCGGCGTGCAGAAGCCGCACTGCACGGCGCCGGCGTCGACGAAGGCCTTTTCGATCTTGCGGCCGAGCGGGTCGTCGGCGAGGCCTTCGACGGTGGTCACCTGGCGGCCGTCGCACTCGACGGCGAAGAGCAGGCAGGAATTCAGGGAGACGCCGTCGAGCAGGATGGTGCAGGCGCCGCACTCGCCCTCGCCGCAGCCGTATTTGGTGCCGGTCAGGCCGGTGACGTTGCGGATCATCTCGAGGGCGCTCATCTGCACCGGCACCGATACGCGGGTCGGCACGCCGTTGAGGGTGAAGTCAATGGTTTGCTGAGACATCTTCGAGGATCCTCTTCGTCATGTTGTGGATCATCTCCTTGCGGTACCAGGCGCTGGCGCGCACGTCGGAGATGGGGTGCACTTCGTCCTGCGCCGCCTTGGCGGCGGCGGCGATGGTGGCGGCATCGAGCCGCTTGCCTTCCAGGGCCTCCTGGGTGGCACAGCCGCACACCGGCGTCGGCGCCACGGCGCCGAAAGCGACGCGCACCTGCGAGAACTTGCCGTCCTTCAGCACGCCGGCGACGCCGATGGAGATCGCCGAGATGTCGAGCGCGGGGCGGGTGCCGAACTTGTGGAAGCGGGCGACGAAGCCCTTCGGCGGGATCGGCACGCGCACGGCGGTGAGCAGCTCGGCCGGCGCCAGTCGCGTCTTGCCCGGACCGACGAAGAACTCCGGCAGCGGCATGCTGCGGCGGAACAGCGTGTCGTCGGGCTTCGAGGCCAGTTCGACGCTGGCGTCGAGCACCATCAGCGGCACCAGGGTGTCGCCGGCGGGCGAGGCGTTGCAGATGTTGCCGCCGACCGTGCCGGCGTTGCGGATCTGGTCGCTGGCGAAATGGTCACCGGCCGAAACCAGCAGCGGCAGGTGCTCGCGCACCAGCGGGTGCGCCATCATCTCACTGATGGTGGTCAGCGCGCCGATGCGGATCGCGTCGCCTTCGCGGACGATGCCGCGCAGCTCCGGGATGCGGCGGATGTTCATCAGGGTGCGCTTGAACTTCACGCGGCCGGCGTGCGATTGCGGCATCAGGTCGGTGCCGCCGGCGAGGATCGTCACCTCGCCGAGTTCCTGCAGCTGCACCACCGCCTGTTCCAGGCTGGTGGGCGCCACGTAGTTGTCGAGTGCGGTCATGCTTGATATGTCCTTCTAGAAGCGAATGGGTTCCTGGTAGCGGCCGAAGATCTTCACCATCTCATTGGTCATCTCGCCGACCGTGGCGTAGGCCTTGACGGCCTCGACCAGGGCCGGCATGACGTTGCGTCCTGCCGAGGCATCGGCCGACAGGCGCGCCAGTGCCTGGCTCACCTTGTTCTGGTCGCGCTCGGCGCGGATCTTGTTCAGGCCGGCGATCTGCACCCGCGTGTCCTCCTCGTTGTAGGGGTGGAACTCGACGGGATGCTCTTCTTCCTTTTCGTTGCGGTAGCAGTTGACGCCGACCTTGCGGAACTTGCCGGACTCGATGTCGCGCTGCATCTGGTAGGCCTGGGCCGAGACCTTGGACTGGATGGCGCCCTCGGAGACCAGCTTGACGATGCCGCCCTGGGCATCGACCTCGGCCATGATCTCTTCCATCTTCTGCCGCATCTGGTTGGTCAGCGTCTCGACGTAGAACGAGCCGCCGAGCGGGTCGACCGTCTCGGTGAGGCCCATCTCCTCGATCAGCAGCTGCATGGTGCGCAGCGAAATGCGCGCCGAGTACTCGGTGGGGATGGTGTAGGCCTCGTCATACGAACAAAGCGCCATGGTCTGCGTGCCGGACAAAGCCGAGATCAGCGCGTAGTAGGCGCCGCGCACGATGTTCACCTCGGGCTGCTCGAAAGTCAGCCCGCCGCCGCCGCCGGCGGCGATCATGCGCAGCCACATCGAGCCGGGCTTCTCGGCGCCGTACTGCTCCTTCATGATCTTCGCCCAGAGGCCGCGGCCGGCGCGGAACTTGGCCACCTGCTCGAAGAGGTTGCCGAAGATGTTGAAGTTGTAGGAGAGGCGCCCGGCGAATTCGTCCACGTGAAGGCCGCGCTTGATGACGTCGTCGGCGTAGGCCTTGGCGATGCAGAAGGCGTAGGCCATCTCCTGCGCCGGATTCGCGCCGGATTCGCGGATGTGGTAGCCGCACACCGAGACCGGGCTGTACTTCGGCGCGTGCTCGGCGCAGTACTCGATGGTGTCGCCGACCAGGCGGATCGACGGCTCGACCGGGAAGATCCAGGTGCCGCGGCCGATGAACTCCTTGAGGATGTCGTTCTGCGCCGTGCCGCGCAGCTGCTTGACGTCGTAGCCGCGCTTTTCCGCCATCGCCAGGTACATGGCGATGAGGATGGCCGCCGCGCCGTTGATGGTGAGCGAGACGGTGATCTTGTTGAGGTCGATGCCGTCGAAGGCCACCTCGAAGTCGCGCAAGGTGTCTACCGACATGCCGACGCGGCCGATCTCGCCGGAGGCCATGGGGTCGTCGGAATCGAGGCCGATCTGCGTCGGCAGGTCGAAGGCGACGTTGAGGCCGGTCTGGCCGTTGGCGATGAGGTACTTGAAGCGCTGGTTGGTGTCCGCCGGGTTGCCGAAGCCGGCGTACTGGCGCATGGTCCACGGCTGCTTGCGGTACATCAGGCGGTGGATGCCGCGCGTGAAGGGGTATTCGCCCGGCTGGCCGACCATGGCCATGCCGCCGCTCGCCGCGACGTCGGCCGCGGTGTACAGCGGCTTGACCTCGATGCCGGATTCGTTGGTGATGGGTTTCAGCTCGTCTTTGGCGCGATCGTTCATTTCACGCCTCCTTTACGTTCTGCCGGATGTAGTCGACGATGGCGTCGAGTTTGGCTCCCGTCGGGAAGATGCCCGTGAAGCCGAGCTGGCGCAGGGCGTCGTGGTCCTGCGCCGGCAGGTTGCCGCCGATCACCCACAGCTTGTCCTGCAGGTGGCTGGCTTCCAGCAGCGGCTTCAGCTTGGTGCAGAAGGGGACGTGCGAGCCGGCCAGGCTGGAGAGGGCGATGACGTCGACGTCCTCGTCGAGCGCCATGCGGGCGACGGCCTCCGGCGTCTGGCGCAGGCCGGTGTAGATGACTTCCATGCCGGCGTCCATGAGGGCGCGCACGACCACCTTGGCGCCCTGGTCGTGGCCGTCCAACCCTGGTTTCGCCAGCAGGACTTTTATTCGCCGTGTTGCGGAGACTGACTTTTGTGCAGCAGTCATGAGCTGACTTCCTTGGCAATGATGAGTTTCAGGATCTCGCTGGTGCCGCCGCCGATCAGCGTGAAGCGCACATCGCGCAGGTAGCGCTGCACCGGGTATTCCATGGCGTAGCCGTAGGAGGCCAGCACGCGGGCGGCCTGGTCGCAGATGCGCGCGGCCGCCTCGGTGGCGTTCAACTTGGCCATGGCGGCTTCCTTGTGGTGCGGCCGGCCGGCGTCGCGCAGCCAGGCGGCGTAATACACCAGGTGCCGCGCCGCCTCGAGGTCGGTCGCCATCTCGGCCAGCTTGAACTGGATGGCCTGGTAGCGGTTGATCGGCTTGCCGAACTGCTTGCGCTCGGCGGCGTAGCGCACCGCCTCGTCGAGCGCGGCCTGCGCCACGCCCAGTCCCATGGCGCCGGTGATGATGCGGATCTCGGCCAGCGTCTTGCGCAGGTGGCCCTCGCCGTCGCCTTCCGCCTGCGACAGACGGTGGCTGTCGGGCACGAAGCATTCGTCGAAGGCGACTTCCGAGGTGGGCAGGGCCCAGACGCCCATCTTGTGGATCTCGCGGCCGACGATCAGTCCCTTGAAGGATTTCTCGACGAGGAAGATGGTGAGCTTCTTCTCCTCGCCGGCCTTGGCGAAGACGGTGAAGAAGTCGGCCAGCGGCGCCGAGGTGATCCAGGTCTTCTGGCCGTTGATGACGTAGCCGCCGTCGACCTTCTTCGCCGTGGTGGCAATGGAATCGAGGTCGGAGCCGGCGTTCGGTTCGGTCATGCAGATGGCGCCGATCTTTTCGCCGCGCAGGGCCGGCTTGAAGAGGCGCTCGAGGATGTCGGCGTTGCCGAGCATGTGCAGGAACTTGGTGCCCATCAGCGACTGCATGGCCACTGCGCCGGCGAGCGACATCGAGCCGCGCGCGATTTCGGCGAGCGCGAGGGCGAACTCGGTCAGCGCCAGGCCGGAGCCGCCGACGTCCTCCGGATAGCGCATGCCGAAGAAGCCGAGGTCGGCCAGCTCCTGGAAGAGGGCGCGCGGGAAGGCGCGCGCCTCGTCCAGCGCCGCCGCCTGTGGCGCAATGCGCTCGTCGCAGAAGCGGGCGAAGGTGTCGCGGATTTGTTTCTGCTCGTCGGTCAGGTCGAAGTTCATGGAAAACCTTTCACCACCAAGGCACCAAGGACACCAAGGGGCACCAAGATAAGGCAGGCAAGCTTGGGTTTTCTTGGTGCATCTTGGTGTCCTTGGTGTCTTGGTGGTTAATGCTTTTCATTGCAGTTCAGTCTCGCTCATGCCGTAGTCGCGCATCGCCGCTTCCTTCGAGATCACGCCATTGCGGATCTCTTCGGCCAATACCTTGCGGTCGCGCTTCTTCGGGTCGCCGTAGCCGCCGCCGCCGCTGGCGACCTGGTGGTAGACGGTGCCCTTCGGCACGCCGGTGATGAGGTCCTTGTTCTTCGGCACCACCGTGCTGCCGTCCGGGTAGTGCAGGCGGATGAAGTTGAGGCCGGCGTCCTTGCCGCCGAAGAGGCCGAAGGCCGGCTCGAAGTCGCCGTCGCCGAAGGTGACGAGTTGGGTGTCTTCGGAGCCGATCTCGAAAATCGTTTCCACGCCCAGGCCGCCGCGCCATTCGCCGGCGCCGGCCGAGTCGGCGAGCAACTCGTGCTTCAGCAGGCGGTGCGGCGTCTGCTGCTCGAACATCTCGTAGTCCTGGTCGAGCACGCCGCCCGAGGCGTCGATCATGCCGATGTGGTCGTAGCCGTCCATGCCCAGCATGGCGCCGGAGCCGCCCTTGAGGCCCATGAAGCCGATGTCGACGTACTGCTCCGCCCTCTCCGGGTCGGTGCCGGTGGTGAGCGAGCACAGCAGGTTGTTCCAGCCGGCGGTAACGCGGTCGGGCATCACGGCGCTGAGCGCGCGCTGGATGGCGTCGGCGTTGGGCGGGCAGAGGTGGTTGCCGAAGGTGGTGGCCTTCGGATAGGCGGCGTTGAGCACCGTCCCCTCGGGAATGACGATCTCGATCGGCTGCACCATGCCCTCGTTGTGCGGGATGTCCGGGTTCACCATCTGCAGCAGGGTGAGGATGGTGGCGGAGGCGCTGGAGGTGAAGGTGCCGTTCACGAAGCCGTTGGTCTGGGCGTCGGTGCGGGAATAGTCGAACTTGATGTGCTTGTCCTTGACCTCGATGTCGACGCGGATGGTGAACTTGCTGCCCTCGTGGCGGCCGTCGTAGTAGATGTAGCCCTCGCCGCTGTATTTCCCGTTGGGGATCTTGGCGATCTCGGCTTCCATCATCTTGCGCGTGGCCTCGAAGAGGGCCTGCTTGTGCGCCTCGTAGCTCTCCAGGCCGTACTTGTCGAGCAGTTCGAGCAGGCGCCGCTCGCCGACGGTGCAGGCGCCCATCTCGGCCTTCATGTCGTGCTGCACGATGTCGAGGCGGATGTTGGCGAAGATCAGGTTCCAGACGTCCTTGCGCAGCTTGCCCTTCTCGACCACCTTGACCGGCGGGATGCGCAGCGCCTCCTGCCAGACCTCGACGGCGTTCGGGTTGTAGCCGCCGCGCACGTTGCCGCCGATGTCGGCCTGGTGGCCCTTGACGGCAGTCCACGCCACGAGCTGGCCGCCGTGGAAGATCGGCTTGTACACGGCGACGTCGTTGTTCTGGTTGCCGAGGCTGAAGACGTCGTTGTGGAAGATGACGTCGCCCGGGTGCAGGTCGTCGCCGAAATACTGCCTGATGTATTTGCACACCGGCGCCAGCGAGAAGGCGAGGATGGGCAGGTTCTCGGTCTGCTCGAGCATGTTGCCCTCGCCGTCGTAGAGGCCGGTGACGTAGTCCTTGGCCTCGCAGAGGATGGGCGAGCGGGTGGTCTGCTCCATCGAGATGCTCATCTCGTCGGTGATGGACTTGAAGGTCCGCGCGTACACGGACAGGAGGATCGGATCGATTTTCGCGCTCATGTTGGGCCTCGTTCGTAGGTCGGGCTTCAGCCCGACACCGTGGAAGGTTCCGTCGCCGTCGTCGGGCTGAAGCCCGACCTACACAGGTCCTCGCGTCCCTTGCGGAAGAGGGCGAAGGAGCCGAGGGCGTCCACCACGCAGTCGAAGGAATCGCTGACGAAGATGGCGGTGGTTTCCTGCTCGATCATGGCCGGGCCCTCGATGCGGTTGCCGTGACGCATCCGGTGGCCGTCGTAGACCGGCACCTCGCGGAAGGTTTTCGTTTCCGGGATGTACACGTTGCGGCGGCCCTTGATCGCCTTTTCGGCGTCGGCGCCGGCCCAGTCCTCCTCGCGGTAGGACGGCTTGTCGGTGATGCCGACCGACTGCACGCGCACGTTGATGACCTCGATCGGCGCGTTTTCCTGTTCCAGCGAGTAGCCGTAGAGGCGGTTGTGCTCGTCGTGGAAGAGGCGGGCGATGGCGGCGACGTCGCGCTTGTCGATCAGCGCGCGCGGCACCAGGAAGGACACCTCGTGGTACTGCTTGATGTAGCGGCAGTCGAACTTGATGTCGTGGCGGCGGCGCGCCTCGGGGATGCGCTCCTCGGTGAGCTGGCGGGTGCCCTCGGCCGACATCTCGTCGAGCATCTTCGTCAGGCGCGGCCAGTCGATGGCCTCCAGGCGGGCGACGAAGGTGCGCACGAAGTCGTGCTTGAGTTCGCTCATCAGCATGCCGAAGGCGCACAGCACGGAGGACTCGCGCGGCACGATCTGGAAGGGGATCTCCAGCTCTTCGCAGATCAGGCAGGAGTGGATCGGGCCGGCGCCGCCGGCCGGGATGAAGGGGAACTCGCGCGGGTCGAAGCCGCGCTTGATGGTCACCTCGCGCACGCCCTGCGCCATGTTGTTGCAGGCGACGCGGTACATGCCGGCGGCGGCCTCCTCGATGCTGAGGCCCATCGGTTTCGCGATGTGGGTCTCGATGGCCTGGCGCGCGGCGGCGACGTCGAGCTTCATCCTGCCGCCGGCAAAGTAGTTCGGGTCGAGGTAGCCCAGCACGACGTTGGCGTCGGTGGTGGCGGGCAGCGTGCCGCCCTTGCCGTAGCAGGCCGGGCCGGGGTCGGCGCCGGCGCTCTGCGGGCCCATGCGCAGCAGGCCGCCCTCGTCGAGCCAGCCGATCGAACCGCCGCCGGCGCCGATGGTGTGGATGTCGAGCATCGGCAGGGCGATCTTGTGGCGGGCGATCTCGCCGTCGTTCTTGATCATCGGGCTGCCGACGGCGACCGAGGCCTCGAAGCTGGTGCCGCCCATGTCGGTGGTGATGCACTTGTCCTGGCCGTGCGGGCGCACGTAGAAGAGTCCGGCGCCGGGGCCGCCGGCCGGGCCGGAGAGCAGGGTCAATGCCGCCTTCTCGCGCGCCAGCTGCGGCGAGATGACGCCGCCGTTCGACTGCATGATCAGCAGCAGGCCCTTGAAGCCGATGCCCTTCAGGCGGCCGACGAGCTGATCGAGATAGTGGTTGAGCTTGGGGCCGACGTAGGAGTTGAGCGCCGTGGTGCTGATGCGCTCGTAGAAGCGGATCGAGGGCAGCAGGTCGGTGGACACCGAGAGGTAGGCGCCGGGCATCTCCTTCTTCACGATCTCCGCCGCGGCCTGCTCGTGGGCCGGGTTGGCGAAGGAGTTCATGAAGCAGATGGACACCGCCGAAACATTTTCCTGCTTGAAGAGGGCGATGGCCTCGCGCACCTGCGCCAGGTCGAGCGGCGCCACCTCGCGGCCGGCGCGGTCGAGGCGGCCCTTGATGCCGGCGCGCAGGTAGCGCGGCACCAGCGGCTTCACGTTGGCGTAGCGGTTGTTGTACTGCTCCTCGCGGATGCCGCGGCGCATCTCCAGCGCGTCGCGCACGCCTTCGGTGGTGAGCAGGGCGGATTTGGCGCCGGTGTGCGTCAGCGTGGCGTTGGTGGTGACGGTCGTGCCGTGCACGATGGTGTCGATGGTCGGCGCGAAGGCCTCCAGCGACATCGGCGGGTTCTGCGCCGCGGCGATGTCGGTGAGGCCGTTCACGACGGCGATGGACGGGTCGGACGGGGTGGACAGCGACTTGAAGATCGCCGGCTCCTCGCCGTCGCGGGTGACGACGAAGTCGGTGAAGGTGCCGCCGACGTCGATTCCGATCTTGAGTGCCATGGGTTCGGCTCCGTTATGCGTTGTTCTCGCGTGCGACCATGCGGCGCACGTCCTCCTTGCGGATCTTGCCCAGCGCGGTCTTCGGCAGCTGGCCGACGAAGACGACTTCCCTGGGGTGCTTGTAGCGGGCAATGCGGCCTTCGAACAGGCTCAACACCTGCGCCGGTTCGAGGCGGCGCCCCTCCTTCGGCGCCACCACGGCGACGACCACCTCGCCCCAGCGCGGATCCGGCTTGCCGACCACCGAGGCCTCGGCGATGTCGGGGCAGTCGAGCAGCACGTTCTCGACTTCGGCGGGATAGATGTTCTCGCCGCCGGAAATGATCATTTCCTTCTTGCGGCCGTCGACCCAGAGATAGCCTTCGGCGTCGAGGTGGCCCATGTCGCCGCTGTGGAACCAGCCTTCGCGCAGCGCCTCGGCGCTGGCCTGCGGGTTGTTCCAGTAGCCGAGCATGACGTTAGGCCCCTGGATGAGGATCTCGCCGCCGGCGCCGGGCGCGACGTCGCGCCCGAGGTCGTCGGCGAGCCGCATGCGGCAATGCGCCGCCGCCTTGCCGGTCGAGCCGGCCTTGCGCTCGGCGTCGGCGGCCTTGATATAGACGGCGATGGGGCAGGTCTCGGTCGAGCCGTAGACCTGGATCAGCGGCACGCCGCGCGCATTGACGGCGCGAATCAGGCGCTCCTGCACGATGGTCGAGCCGGTGGTGATCGAGCGCAGGCTGGAGAGGTCGGCGGATTGCCAGCGCGGATGCGCCATCAGCATGTCGAGCTGGGCCGGCACCAGCACGGTCAGCGTGATGCGCTCGCGCTCGATGGCGTCGAAGGTCGCCTCGACGTCGAAGCGCGGATGCAGCACTACCGTGGCGCCGGCGGCCAGCGCCGGCGTGGTCTGGTTGTTGAGCCCGCCGACGTGGAACAGCGGCAGCGTGGTGAGGATGCGGTCGTCGGCCGTCAGCGCGTGCATGTCGGCGCTGTTGTCGGCGTTCCAGGCCAGCGCGTCCTGCGAGAGCAGCACGCCCTTCGGCTTGCCGGTGGAGCCGGAGGTGTAGCAGATCAGCAGCGGCGTCTGCGGGTCGGTCTCTGCGCGCGGCGCGGGGGCAGCGCCGGCGGCGAGGAAGTCCTCCCAGGACTGCCAGCCGGCACGCGCCGCGCCCATCGCGATGCGGCGCGGGCCGCCCGCTGCGGGCAGGATGGCTTCGGTCTGGGCGAGGAAGTCGGGCTCGACGAACAGCACCGCCGGCGGGCAGTCTTCCAGCATCTGCCGGTGCTCGGGCGCGGCCAGGCGCCAGTTGAGCGGCACGAGGATCGCGCCGAGCTTGGTCGCGGCGAAGAAGAGCTCGACGAACGCCGCCGAGTTGTCGGCGAGCACGGCGACGCGATCGCCGGGCCCGA
>WBUF01000034.1 GCA_008933825.1 Rhodocyclaceae bacterium
AAGTCAGCCTGCGCCAGCCGGCGCCGGCGCGCTCGGCGAGGAACACCCGCTCCGGCGCCTCGCGCGCCCAGCGTTCCAGGTGCTCGCCGAGGCAGCGCGCGTAGGGCTGCAAGGACTGCGGCGAGCGCAGCACCTGCACGCCGCCGGCGCGCCGCTCGATGTCGACGGCCGGCGGCGCGAAACGCAGGCTGGCGAAGGGCGCCTTGGTCACTTGACCATCTTCCAGTTGCCTCCCTCAATACGCACCATCACTCGCGCGCGGAAATCCAGCCCACCATGGTCGGACGCGCTCATGCTATAGACGCCGTTGGTGGCAACCAGCTCCTTGACATTCTCAATGGCGTCCCGCATGGCGGCGCGGAATTCTGGCGTGCCCGGCTTAGCCTTCTTCAGAGCTTCCGGCACGGCACGCGCGATGACAAGGTATGCATCGTAGGCATGGCCACCGAAGGTGGAGCGGCTGTCGGGGCCATGTGCCGCTTCGTAGGTGCTCACGTATTCACCTGCCACTTTCTTGACGGGGTGGTTATCAGGCAACTGCTCATGCACCAGCATGGGACCGACCGGCAATACCGTGCCTTCCACAGACTTCCCGCCGACGCGGATGAAATCGCGGTTACCGGCTCCGTGCGACTGGTATATCCTGCCCTTGTAGCCACGATCGAACAGAGTTGTCTGCGGCAGTGCGGCCGGCGTGCCGGAGCCGACGATGAGGACGGCTTCCGGATTGGCTGACATGAGCTTCAGCGCCTGGGCGGTAACGCTGGTGTCGGTTCGGTTGTAGCGCTCGTTGGCAACGATCTTGATACCGGCTTTCTCGGTTAGCGCCAGGATTTCCTTGTAGTACCCCTCCCCGAACGGATCGTTGTAGCCGATAAATCCGATGGCCTTGATTCCGCTCGCCTGCATATGCTCGACAATTGCGGAAGCCATCACCGCATTGCTTTGCGGCATGACAAACACCCATGCCCGTTTATCTGGAGCGGGGACAACAGGCGCCAAGGCGAGTTGCGGCGTTTTGGTCTCATTCGCAACCTCAACCAGGGCGAGCGACGTCGGCACCGTCGAAGAGCCAACTAGCACGTCTATCTTGTCCTCTGAAATCAGCTTGCGCGCATTCTTGACCGAGTTAGACGAATCGGCGGCATCATCTAGCACCACCCACTTCACCTTTTCCCCTCCAAGCGTTGACGGCAACAGGGCAAAGGTGTTCTTTTCCGGAATGCCCAGCGAGGCGGCCGGCCCGGTGGCGGACAGGCTGACGCCGACGGTGATGTCGGCCAGGGCGACGCCGGTGGCGCACAGCGTAGACAGCAACAGGGCGAGCTTGCGGATCTTCATGGTCTCCTCCGTTTGTAATGTTTGTCGATGCGGGAAACACGATACGCCGCATCAACTGACTTTTACTAACATTAGTTAGGGACGTCAGTTTCTGCTATAGTCGCGGCATGCCGAGAACCGCCTCCACCCCGCGCAGCCGCCTGGCCACCGAGCGCGCCGTCCTGCGCCATGCGCACGGGCATCCGGAATGGGGTCAGGCGCGCGTGGCCGAAGCCCTGCGGCGCAGGGGGCTCGCGGTATCGCCCGCCGGCGTGCGCTGGATCTGGCAGCGCCACCACCTGGAGACGGCAGACAAGCGCGCCGCGACCTTGAAAAAGACCGATCCGGCCCGCCTCAGCGCGGCGCAGCGTGCGGCGCTGGCACGCATCGCCTCGCGACGCGGCGGACTCATCGAGCAGACAAATCCAGGCGGAGCGCGCGAGCACCTGCTCGGCGTGGCGGTGCGCGAGTTTGCGCGCCGCGGCTTCGCCCGCACCTCGATCCGCGACATCGCCCGTGCCGCCGGCATCCAGCCGGCAACGGTGTATCACCACTTTGCCTCGAAGGACGACCTCTTCGTCGCCGCCCACTCGGCGGGCATGCGCGAGGTGGCACACCTGATGGAAGTCGCCCCGATCCGCTCGCGCGACCCCTGGGAGCGGCTGGAGATCGCCTTCTCCGTGCACATCCGCCACCTCATCTCGGGAAACGACCTGACGGCGTGGACCGGGGCCAGCCTGTTCCTCTTCGAGTCGCCCGATATGCAAAAACAGCTGCGCGCCGAACGCGATCGCTTCGAAGCAGTCTACCGCCGCCTGATCGCCGACCTGCCGCTGCCGCCGGGCATCGACCGCAGCCTGTTGCGCCTGCAGCTGCTCGGCGCGCTCAACTGGACGCGCACCTGGTACCGCCCGGGCAAGCGCAGCGCGGCGGAGATCGCCGCGCATCTGGTGAAGATGCTGAAGGAGCCCCTGGCGCGTCAGCGATAGCGCCGCAGGTACCAGGACTCGAAAAAGGCCTTGGCGTGGTGCATCGGGCCGAGCGGCGGCAGCGCCAGGCCGCCCGCAGGCGTGCGCTTGACCAGCATGCCGGCGTCGAGGCTGTCCACGACGCAGAGCAACTCGACCCTGAAGGTCTTCTCCGCCTTGCCGCCGTTCAGTTCCGCCAGCAGATTCTCCGCCGCGGCTTCCGCCTGCAGGTCGGCCATGTGCGCCTGCTTGGGCATCCAGTCAGGACCGGGAAAGCTGCCAGCGTCGCCCGCCACGTAGACCCGCTCGCGCCCCTCGACGCGGCATTGCGCGTCGGCCCTGATGAGTCCGCCCGGCGAGCGCGGCAGGTCGGTGGCGTCGAACCAGGCGTTGCCGGTCAGGCCCGGCATGAAGACGATGAGGTCTGCGGAAAACTCGCCGCCCTCCGTCTTCACCTTGTCGCGCTCGAAACCGATGAGCTTGTGTCCGAGGTGCGTATCGATGCCGCGCCGCTGCATTTCGCCGAGCAGGCGCTCGACGGCCTTCTCGCCCAGCCGGTTGCCGGGGTTGGGCATGGGATTGAAGAAGGTCAGTCCGATCTTCCCGCGCCGGCCCTCGCGCCTGAGCTGCGTGTCGAGTCCGAAGAGGAACTCGAAAATCGGCCCGCCGCGCATGGCCGACGGTTCGTTCGGGTTGCCGGCGAAGCCGAGCGCGATGCTGCCGCTCGCCATCGCCTTCACCGCCTCGCGCAGCCGCTCCACCGCGGCGATGCCCTCGCAGGGCGTGATGGCGTGCTCGATGCCGGGCAGCTTCTTGATGAAGCGCCCGCCGCAGGCGATGATGAGACCGTCGTTGTCTACCGGCCCGTTCGTGGTCAGCACGCGGCGAGCGCCGTTCTCCAGACCGGTCGCCTCGCCGGCATGGAAGTCGATGCGGTTGCGCGCGAAGAAGTTCCCCAGCGGGATGCGCAGGTCCTCGGCGCGACGCTTGCCCGAGGGCAGCCAGATCAGGCTGGGCAGAAAGACGAGCTCGGGTCGCGGGCCGACGACGGCGATGTCGATTTGCTTGTCGAGCTGGCGTAGCCGGCGCGCCGCGGAAAGTGCTGCGAAGCCGGTGCCGATGATGGTGACTTGTCTCATGTCACTCCTCCAGGGCCCGGTCGAGATCGGCGATGAGGTCCGCGGCGTCCTCCAGGCCGATGGAGAGGCGCAGCATGGCATCCGCGATGCCGCGCCGCGCGCGTTCCTCGGGCGGCAGGCCGTGGTGGGTGGTGGTGCACGGCTGCGTCACCAGGCTCTCGGCGCCGCCCAGGCTGGGCGCCAGGGCGAACAGCTTCAGGCGGTCGGCGACGCGCGTCGCCGCCACGCCGCCGCCCTTCACCTCGATGCCGAGCATGCCGCCGAAGCCCTTCATCTGTCGTTTCGCCAGCGCGTGGCCATGGAAGCCGGGCAGGCCGGGGTAATAGACGCGCTCTACCCGGGAATGCCGCGCCATCGCCTCGGCCACCGCCTGCGCCGTGGCGTTCTGCCGCTCGACGCGCACCACCAGCGTGCGCAGGCTGCGCGAGAGCAGCGCCGCGGTTTCCGGCGCGACCATCTGGCCGAGGTTCTTGCGCCAGTTCCAAACCGGCGCCAGCAGCGCCTTGCTGCCCATCAGCGCACCGGCGGTGATGTCGCTGTGGCCGCCGAGGTATTTCGTCGCGCTGTGGACGACGAAGTCAGCGCCGAGCGCTAGCGGATTCTGGTTCACCGGCGAAGCGAAGGTGTTGTCCACCGCCAGGCGCGCGCCGTGGCGGTGCGCCAGTTCGGCGATGGCGGCGATGTCGAAGATTTCCATTCGCGGATTGGTCGGTGTCTCGAGGAACACCAGGCCGCAGCCCTCGCGCAGCTGCGCTTCCAGCAGGTCGAGCTCGTTGCCGAGCAGCAGATGCGTGCGCACGCCGTACTGCGGCAACTGACTTCCGAGCAGCTCCAGCGTGCCGCCGTAGGCATCGCCGAGACAGGCGATGCCCTTGCTGCCATGAGCGAAGAACAGCGCCGCCTCGGCCGCCATGCCCGAGCAGAAGGCCCAGGCCGCTTCCGCTCCTTCCAGTGCGGCAAGCTTGGCCTCCAGCGCGAAAATCGTCGGGTTGAGGCCGTAGCGGGTATACAGGGCGCCCGCCTTGCGCCCGTCGACGACGTCGAGCACGTCGGCGGTCGAGGCGAACTTGAAGGTCGTGGTGGTGTAGACGGGCGTGTGCGGCGAACCGTGGGCGTCGTCGATCTCGCCGGCATGCACGCAGCGCGTGGACAGTCCCTGGTTTGCTTCGCTCATGTTCGCTCTCCCGGAAAGTTGCAGTTTGTCAGAGGTGCAGCAGGCCGCGCAACTGCGCGACGATGGCCGGGTCGTCGAACTCGCGCCCGCCCACGGCACGCAGCGCCAGGCCGCCGAGGCCGGCGCTTCCGCGATGCAGCCGCACCGCGCTGGCCGGCTTCAGAATCGCCGGTACAGCCAGTACTTCTCGTAGAGGATCTTGCCGGCATGCCAGAGCAGGCCCGGCGGGCGCACCTCGACCTGCGGCGTCGGCTCGGCGTAAAAATCGCCCTTGCCGATGCCGGCGCGGCCGTTGCCGGCCTCGATGAAGCACATGCCGTAGCCGTCGAAGCGGCGCGGCGCGCCCTTTCCGGTCCAGGCATGGGCGATGTTGGCCGCCACGGTCTCGGCCTGGCCGTGGGCGAAGACGCCGGCCTTGGGCAGCGGCCGACCCATCTTCAGCGGGATGGTGGTGACGTCGCCGATGGCGAAAACGCCCTCGAATGGCGTCTGCAGGGTATGGCGGTCGACCGGAATCCAGCCCGCCTCGTTGGTCAGGCCGGCCTCCCGCACGACCGCCGGCGCGCGATGCGGCGGCACGTAGAGCAGCAGATCGAATTGCGCCATGAATCCGCCCGCAAAAGTCAGTCGCCGCGATACGGCGTCTACCGCGCTGACCTGCTGCTGCGGGTGATAGGCGATGCCGCGCGCCTCGATCAGGCCGCGCACGGCGGCACCCGCTTCCGGCCCGGCCACCACCATCGGCTGCGGTTCGGCGGCGAAGAATTGGAGCGTCGTCGCGTCGCGAACACCGCGCCGGCGCAGGAAGTCCTCCACCAGCAGCGCCGCCTCGTAGGGTGCGGCCGGGCACTTGTAGGCCGGGGCGGCCGTCAGCAGGACGATGCGCCCGCCGGTGAACTCGGCCAGGGCGTCGCGCGCCGCCGTCGCCCCCTCCAGTGTGTACAGGTTGTGGCCGGCCTCCGCCAGCCCGGGAATCGCCTCCGGCGCGTATTCGGCGCCCAGGGCGACGATCAGCGCATCGGCGTCGAACGACTCGCCGCCGGCCTCGACGCGCCGGGCAGCCGGGTCGATGCGGACGATCTGCCCCTGGCGGAACGCGACGCCGCGCCGCTCGAGCCGCGACAGAGGCCGCGTGAAATCGGCCGGTTCGCGCGCTCCGGTCAGCAGCCACAGCAGCGAGGGCGGAAAGAAATGTTCCGCGGCGCGGTCGATGGCGATGACCCGGTCGGCGGCGGGCAGCTGCTTGCGCAGCATCTCGGCCGCCACCAGGCCGCCGAGGCCGGCGCCGAGAATCAGGGCCGTGCGGCTCATGCTCAGAACACCAAAACCTTCCCTGCACCCTCGGTCCATTCGGTCAGGAGATCCATGGTGCCGCGCAGCGCGCCCGGCACCAGGTCGGCGTCGCCGATGCCGCGCGCGTCCATGCAGGTGCCGCAGACGGCGACGGCGCCCTTGCGGCGGATCACCGAGCCGAGCATGTCGCCGATGTTGTAGTAGCCCGCGGGCACCTTCTGGCCGCCCTTGGCGCAGGAAGCGGCATCCCCCATGAGGAACACCTTGACCTCGGCCTCGTTGGCGTTGTTGAGCAGCGAGCGCGCCAGGCGCAGGCCGTTGTAGCTGCGCTCGGTGCCGTAGGGCGGATCGTTGAGGACGATGAGATAGCTTTGCATGGACGGCCCCCCACAGTCGGGTTAGTATTCAAATGAATGTTTGAATAGTAGCCCTGTCGCCGGAACATGGCAAGCTGCCCCTGACATGAGACCGAAGCCGCCCCTCGCCGCTGTCCTCGCGGCCTTCCTCGCCGCCTGCGCCGCGCTGCTCGCCCTGCCCGCCAGTGCGGAAGACACGGCGCTGCTCATCCAGATCGAGCCGAGCGGCCGCTACACCGTCTGGCATGCCGGCGGCAAGTCGCCGCTGTCCGAGGAGGAGATCTCGGCGCTGGAAGTCACCGCCCGGCCCGAGGGCGGCAAGCCGACGCTGACGACGGCCGGCCTGGTGCAGGCCTTCGACACCGACAAGGGCATGCTCATCCGCCTGCCGGCTCTCGGCCCGGAGAAGACGCTGCTCATCGACCGCGACGGCTGCGGCGGCATCAAGATCTGGCACGCGCAGGGCGACGTCAATCTGACGGAAGACGAGCTCACCGAAATCGTGCTCTCGGCGCTGCCGGAAGGCGGCAAGAACGTCGCCCTTTCCAGGTATCACGCCAAGGCCTACAGCACCCGGATCGGCGTCATCGCGGCAATCTGGAAACCGGTGGCGAAGCCGGTACGCTAGCTTTTTTCTCCACAGGCAGGCGCTCCGCCTGCCACTCGGGGAAACCGTCTTCCAGGCGGCGCGCGCTGAAGCCCTTCTTGCGCAGCTTCTCCAACGCCTCGAAGGCCAGCAGGCAATAGGGGCCGCGGCAGTAGGCGACGACGTCCTGCTCCTTGGGCAGCTTCTTGAGGAAGCGCGGCAGGGATTCCAGCGGCACGTTGATGGCGCCGGCGATGTGGCCGGCCTCGAATTCCTCTTCCGGACGCACGTCGATCACCATCGCCTCGCCGCGGCGCGCCATCTTCAGCAGTTCCTCGCGCCGCACCGGCTGCAGGGCGTCGCGCGACTCGAAGTGCTCGCGCACGATGCGGCTCACCTCGGCCAGCTGGCGCTCGGCGATGCGCCGCACGGTGGCCACCACGGCAATGACCTCCGGATCGGCCAGCCGGTAGAACACCTGCAGCCCCACCTTGCGCGAAGCGGCGAGGCCGCAGTCCTTGAGAACGAGCAGGTGATGCGAGACGTTGGAAATCGGCATGCCGCAAATCTTGGCCAGCGCGTCGACGCTCCTCTCGCCCTGCGCCAGCGCTTCCAGCAGGTCCAGCCGCACGGCGTGGGCGAGCCCCTTGCCGACGCGGGCGAGGTGCTCGAAGACCTGTTTCTTGGGGCTGGGCTGATTCATGGCCTTGCGGGCGCCATGGTACCGCGAAAGCCGGCGAATGTTGAACGAGTCGGGCAGCCCTCCGCCCTCTGCCCCGGCGGCGTCATCGCTCAGCGCGCACAGGTGCGAAAGCCGGCGAAGATGTCGCGGCGGGCCGGCAGGAAAAAGTTGCGGTAGGTGTTGCCGACCAGACGCGAGCGCGTCGCCCAGGCGCCGCCCTTGAGCACCATGCGGTAGCCGAACCAGGGTGCGGAGTATTCGCGGTAGGGCTCGTCCACCACATAGCCGGGATAGGGATAGAACGGCGAGGCGGTCCATTCCCAGACGTTGCCCAGCATCTGGCGGCAGCCGAAGGCGCTGTCCCCGGCCGGGAAGGCGGCTACGTCGGCGCAGCCGGAATAGCGCGCATCCAGGTTTGCATGCTCCGGTGCGGGCGGCACATCCCCCCAGGGATAACGGCGCTTGACGCCGGCCAGGCCGCCCGGAGCCGGTTCGGCGCTGGCGGCCATCTCCCATTCGGCCTCGCTCGGCAGCCGGCGCCCGGCCCAGGCACAGTAGGCTTCGGCTTCCCAGAAGCAGACATGCACCACCGGCGCATGCGGCTCGATCGGCATCAGGGTGTCGAAATGGCGTTGCTGCCAGCCGCCGCCGGACCGCGCCCAGTAAAGCGGGTGTGACGCTCCGTTTCGGCTGCGCCAGAGCCAGCCCCGGCGGCTCCACAGGCGCCGCTCGCGATAGCCGCCGGCGTCGACGAACGCGGCATATTCGGCATTGGTCACCGGCGCCCGGGCAATGCGGAAGGGCGGCACCTCGACCGGATGCGCCCACTTCTCGTTGTCGAAGACGAACGGCGCATCGGTCGTCGCGCCGAGCTGGAACACACCGCCGGGTATGGCCGCGTCGCCGGGCAGGGCGCCGGCCCTGGGCGGAGCCGCGCGCGGCGGCGGCGCCGGGTATTCCAGCGTTTGCCGCATGTAGGTGAAAGCCTCGCCGTGCATGTCCTCGTGCAACACGGCGAGCCGACAGAGATACGCCTTTCCCGCGTCCGGCGCATCGCGGCCGAGGCGGTCGAGCGTCGCATCGAGCACCCGCCGCATGTAATCGAGCGTCGCCCCTCGGGGCGGCAGCGGCAGTCCCCAGCGGTCGTCGTGGTCGATCTTGAACGAGTCGTAGAGGTGCTCGGCCCCCGGCAGGAGAAAGGCGGTCGCACCGAGGGGGCGCAGCAGGAAGACGTCGTAGAAGAAGGCGACATGGCCCAGCTCCCAGAGGAAGGGGTTGACGCACTCGGCCAGCGGCACCGCCAGTTGTTCGTCGTCGAGATCCGCCACCAGTTGCAGCGTGCGCGCCCGCGTCTCTCGCACCCATCCGCCCAGCACGGCCGGAGCCAGGGCGGAAGCGGCTTCGTCGATCATGCGTCCTCCCGCCCGATTGCATGGCGATCGACTCCCGCCGCCGCTCGTGCAAGGCACGCTCGCCTCGGTGCCGTGCAGAACTGCCCCTCGGCGGATCGCATTCGCGGCATTCGCATGGCAGCCCGCTCCCGCTCAGGCGATCGTCACCGACAGGACGCCCACCCCTTCGATCTCGCCCTCGATCTGGTCGTCCCGCACCACCCGGCCCACGCCCGCCGGCGTGCCGGTGAAAAGGATATCGCCCGGCAGCAGCGCGACATAAGCGGACAGATTGGCAATGATCTCGGCCACCGACCAGATCATGTCGGCAAGATCGCCGTGCTGGCGGGACTGACTATTCACCTTGAGGCTGATTGCGCCCCGGTTCGGGTGACCGATACGCGCCGCCGGCACGATGGGGGAAATCGGCGCCGACGCATCGAAGGCCTTGCCCATCTCCCAGGAACGGCCCTTGGCCTTCAGCTCGGCCTGCACGTCGCGCCGCGTCATGTCGAGGCCGACGGCATAGCCGAAGACGCAGTCGAGCGCCCCGGTCGCAGGAATCTCGCGGCCACCGCGGGCCAGCGCCACCACCAGTTCGACCTCGTGCTGCAGGTCGGCAGTCTTCGGCGGATAGGCCATGCGCCCGTCCGTGACAATGGCCTCGGCCGGCTTCATGAAGAAGAACGGCGGCTCGCGCTCCGGGTTGTCGCCCATCTCGCGCGCATGCCCGGCGTAGTTCCGTCCGACGCAGTAGATGCGGCGCACCGGAAAGCGGGCATCGCTTCCGTCCACCGCAACGGCCGGCACGTCCCACAGGGGTATGACCGTTTTCATGACAAGCGCTCCTGAACGGTTAGAATACACGCGACATTCAGCAATTGGCACTCCAATTATGAGCCCGAAAAGAAAGATCGCCGCCCAGGACCTGAAGCTCGACCTGCTGCCCGGCCTGATAGGCTACCAGCTGCGCCTGGCCCAACTGGCAGTCTTCGGCGATTTTGCCGCGCAGCTGAAGGACTACGACGTCTCGCCCGGACGCTTCGGCGTGCTCGTCCTGATCGCTGCCAATCCCGGCATGACGCAGAGCCTGCTTGCCGCCGCCACCCAGCTCGACCGCTCCACCATGGTGGCCGTCATCGACCAGCTGGAGTCGCGCGGCCTGGTCGAGCGGCGCGCCTCCCCCACCGACCGTCGCTCCAACGCCCTGGTGCTCACCGCCGCCGGCGAGAAGCTGCTCAAGCAGCTGAAGCGCCGCGTCAAGCTGCACGAGGCGCGCATCGCGGAAGCCATGACGGCCGAAGAGACCGCAACCCTGGCGGCGCTTCTCGGCCGCATCCGCAGCCGGCTCCAGGCCGGCGCCGCCCGCCGCAGCAGCAAGGAGTAACTCGCCGGCGCCGGCAGCCGGGGCGGAACCGAACGAAGGGGAGAGCGTTGCCGCCATCCCAGCAGGGCGGTTCGGCTCAACTTCTGCGATGCGGAGCCCGCGGCTCAGGCCGGGTTGTCGATCTCCACGTAGCGGCACTCGATGCCGAAGCGCTCGGACAGATGCGCGCCGAGGGCCTGCACGCCGTAGCGCTCGGTGGCGTGGTGGCCGGCGGCGATGTAGGGCACGCCGGATTCGCGCGCCAGGTGCGTCGTCTGCTCGGATATCTCGCCGCTGACATAGAGATCGGCGCCGGCGGCGATGGCCTGCTCGAAATGCCCCTGCGCCCCGCCGCTGCACCAGGCGATGCGCTTCACCGGGCGCGCGCCATCGCCCACCAGCAGCGGCCGACGGCCCAGCGCGAGCGCCAGCCGGTCGGCGAGTTCGCCCGCCGTGCCCTCGGTGCGACCGAGGAAGCCGACATCCTGCTCGGCGAAGCGTCCCTCCGCCGTCCAGCCCATCAGTGCGCCAAGCCGCGCGTTGTTGCCGAGCTCGGCGTGGGCGTCGAGCGGCAGGTGGTAGGCGAACAGGCTGATGTCGTTTTCCAGCAGCGTCTTCAGGCGGGCGCGGCGAACGCCGGTGACGCGGCTGTCTTCATTGCGCCAGAACCAGCCGTGGTGCACCAGCACGGCGTCGGCGCCGGCGGCGCGCGCCGCCTCGATCAGCGCCAGGCTGGCGGAGACGCCGCAGACGAGGCGGCGCACTTCCGGGCGACCTTCCACTTGCAGGCCGTTTGGGCAATAATCGCGGAAACGCCCGCATTCGAGCAGCACGTCGAGGTGGGCGGCCAATTCATTCCTGTCCATTCATTTTCTCGCCAAAGCAGACATGCACCGATTGTGGCTCATTTTCGCCCAGGCCGTCACGGTCAGCGTCGCCGCGCTGTTCGTCGTGCAGACCCTCAAGCCGGACTGGCTCGGCGGCAAGCCCGCACCCGCGGTAGTGGCCCTGCAGGAGGCCAGCGCGCCGGCATCTCCGGACGCGCACGCCCTGTCCTCCTACGCCGATGCGGCAAGGAAGGCGCTGCCTTCGGTGGTGCACATCTACACCAGCAAGGAAGTGAAGGCGCCGCGGCATCCCTTCGCCGACGATCCCGTCTTCCGCTATTTCTTCGGCGACCGCTTCGGCGGGCCGCAGCGCCAGTCCGGCCTCGGCTCGGGCGTCATCGTCAGCGCGGACGGCTATATCCTCACCAACAACCACGTCGTCGAGAACATGGACGAGATCGAGGTGGCAACCAACGACGGCCGACGCCTGCGCGGCCGCGTCGTCGGCACCGATCCGGAGACCGACCTCGCGGTGCTGCAGGTCAAGGCCGACGGCAGGCTGCCGGCCATCACCTTCGCACCGACCGAATCCCTTCGCGTGGGGGACGTGGTGCTGGCCATCGGCAACCCCTTCGGCGTCGGCCAGACGGTCACTCACGGCATCGTCAGCGCGCTCGGCCGCACGCATCTGGGCATCAACACCTTCGAGAACTTCATCCAGACCGACGCCGCCATCAATCCGGGCAACTCCGGCGGCGCGCTCACCGACGGCGCCGGCAACCTGGTCGGCATCAACACCGCGATCTATTCGCGCACCGGGACTTCCCTCGGCATCGGCTTCGCCATTCCCGTCTCGATCGCGCGCAGCGTGATGGAGCAGATCATCCGGACCGGCTCGGTGACGCGCGGCTGGATCGGCGTCGAGGCGCAGGAGATAACGGCGGAACTGGCCGAATCCTTCAAGCTGCCGGCGACCGAGGGCGCGCTCATCGCCGGCGTCATGCGCGGCAGCCCGGCCGACCGCGCCGGCATCCGTCCAGGCGACGTGCTGGTCTCCATCGGCGGCAAACCGGTAAGGGATCCGCAATCCATGCTCGAACTGATTGCCGGCCTGGCGCCGGGAACACCCACCCCGTTCAGGCTGCGGCGCGAGACGAAGGACCTGGAGCTTGCCGTGAACATCGGCAAGCGTCCGCCGATGCAGCGCAACGGCCGGGAGTAGTCAGGCGGCGAAGAAGTCCGCCACCAGGCCGATCTGCTCCGGCACGTTGAGCGCCGGAGCATGGCCGATGCCGGGGAAGGTCACCACCCGACAGTGCGGCCCGCGCCGCGCCATTTCCTCCGCCGCCTCCGGCAGCAGCAGGTCCGACTCGGCGCCGCGCAGGCACAGCGCCTTGCAGTCCAGTGCGTCCCAGAAATCCCACTGCAGCAGTTCGGCCTCGCGGTCGAACATCATGACGATCTTCGGATCGTAGTGCGGCGTGACCTTGCCGCTATCGGTGCGGCGCACCGAGGTCTCCGCCAGGCGCCGCCACTGCTCGTCCGTGAGGAAGCCGTAGGGCTTGTAGATGGTGCGGAAATACGCCTCCAGTTCGGAGACGCGCTCGAACTGCGCCGGGCTGCCGGCGTAGGCGCGGATGCGCGCCAGCGCCGCGTCGCCGATCTTCGGCCCCATATCGTTCAGTACCAGGTGCGTGATGCGCCCCTTGAGCGGCCCGGCCGCGGCGGCGGTGCCGATCATGGCGCCCATGGAGGTGCCGAGCCAGCGCATCCTGCCCACGCCGAGGGCGTCCACGAAGGCCGTCGCCAGCCGAGTATAGAAGCCCACCGAGTACTCGCTTTCCGGCTGCGGGCTCCATTGCGACAGGCCGCGCCCGATCGTGTCCGGGCAGACGACGCGGTAGCGGTCGCACAGCGCCGCGGCGATGTCGTCGAAATCGCGCCCGGTGCGCGCCAGGCCGTGCCACATGACGACCGTCTCGGCGTTGCCGGCGCCCCATTCGGTGTAGTGCAGTTCGCGGTCGAGGACGGTGAGGTAGTTCGAGGTCATCATTTCCGCTTCAGGCCCCTGAGTTTTCCGACGATGCCGGTCGGAAAGAAATACACGGACAGCACGAACAGTACGCCGAGCCACAGCAGCCAGCGGTCCGGGTGCAGCAGGTTGGCGAGCAGCGGCACGGCGGCGAGGCCCTCGCTCGCCTGCTTCATCAGCGCCTGCAGGTAGTTCTGCGCCAGGATGAACAGCGCCGCGCCGACCGCCGCGCCATAGAGCGTGCCCATGCCGCCGATGACGACGATGAGCAGGATGTCCATCATGATGGTGAACGACAGCGTCGTCTGTGGCCCGGTGTAGCGCAGCCATAGCGCCATCAGCGCCCCGGCCAGGGTCGCCATCACCGCCGACAGGCAGTTGGCCAGGGTGCGGTAGACCACCGTGCGGTAGCCGAGCGCCTCGGCGCGGAAGTCGTTCTCGCGGATCGCCTGCAGCACGCGGCCGAAGGGCGAGTTCACCACGCGCAGCAGCAGCAGGAACAGCGCCAGCGCCGAGAAAAACACCAGGTAGTAGGTCAGCAGCTTGCCGTTGATGGCCGTGCCGAAAACTTCCGCCTCGACCAGGCGGAAGCCGGGCCGGAGCCACTCGGGCACGCCGAAGCTGCGGCCGTCCTCGCCGCCGGTGAAGTCCGACAGCTGCGAGGCGAGCACGGCGAAGGCCGAGGCCACGGCGAGCGTGATCATGGCATAGAAGATCGCCTTCACGCGCAGCGAGAACAGGCCGATCACGAGCGCCAGGGCCAGCGACAGCATGAGGGACAAAGTCAGTCCCATGAACACGGCGCCCCAGGTCGGCCCCACGCTGTGCAGCGAGAGGCCGACGCCGTAGGCGCCGATGCCGTAGAACATGGTATGGGCGAAGGAGACGATGCCGGTGTAGCCGAGCAGCAGGTCGAAGGAGGCCACCAGCACGACGAAGACGCAGACGGTGGCGGCGACGTTGAGCGCCCGCGCGCCGGAAAAGAGGAAGGGTGCCAGCGCCAGCGCGGCAAAGACGGCGAGCAGCGCCGCGGCGAGGAGGCGGCTGCGCGGGAAATCGCCCGAGAGCAGTTTGTGGAGCATCATCGCCTGGCCACCGGATAGAGCCCCTGCGGCCGCCACAGCAGGATGGCCACCATCAGCAGGATGTTCGAGACCAGGGCGATCTTCGGCGCCAGGAAGCCGGTGTAGTTGGCCACCAGCGCCACCAGCAGGGCGCCGATGAAGCAGCCGCCCACCGAGCCGAGCCCGCCGATGATGATGACGATGAACACCAGCACCATGATGTCCGCCCCCATGGCGGCGGTGAGCGTCTCCTTGTACAGCCCCCACAGCACGCCGCCGAGGCCGGCCAGCGCCGAGCCGGCGACGAAGACGCCGACGAAGAGCCGCCGGATGCGGTAGCCCAGCGCCTCGACCATCTCGCCGTTTTCGACGCCGGCGCGGATCAGCAGGCCGATCTTCGTGCGATTGAGGACGAGGAACATGGCGGCGAACACCAGCAGCCCGACCGCCACCGCGATCAGCCGGTACTTCTCGATGGCGGCGTCGCCGACCAGGATGGCGCCGCGGAAGGAAGCCGGCAACGGCAGCGGGATCTGGTCCGGCCCCCAGACGACATGGATCATCTGCTCGGCGACGATCATGCCGCCCATGGTGACGAGGATCTGCTTGAGGTGCTGGCCGTACACCGGCATGACGATGACGCGCTCGAAGGCCCAGCCGAGGACGCCGGTGACGAGCATGGCCAGCGCGATGGCCAGCCCCAATGCCGTCAGGTTCATGAGCGCCGAGTCGGCCTGCATCCAGCCCTGCATCGGCAACAGCACCAGCGTGGCGGTGAAGGCGCCGACCGAGACGAAGGCGCCGTGGCCGAAGTTGAGCACGTCCATCAGGCCGAACACCAGGGTCAGGCCGCTGGCCATGATGAAGATCATCATGCCCATGGCCAGCCCGGCGACGGTCAGCGTCACCCAGGTGGGGAAGCTGCCGACCAGCGGCAAGGCCAGCACGGCGAGGATGGGCAGCACCAGCAGCGGCGCGACGTCGAGCTTCAGCCGGGGCAGTTCCGCCTCGGCGGGCGGGGAGGTGGTCGTCAGGGTCATTGGTGCGCGTCCAGGGATAGGCCGAGCAACTTCTGCTGCAGCTCGCGGTCTTCCGCCAGTTCGTCCATGCCGCCGCTGTGCACGATGCGGCCGTCGTCCATCACCGCCACCGTGTCGCCGAGCGACTTGACGAAGCTGAAGTTCTGCTCGACCAGGAGGATGGTGGTCTCCGTCGCCTTGAGTTCGCGGAAGGCGGCGATCAGGCTCTGGATGATGGCCGGCGCCAGGCCCTTGGTCGGCTCGTCGACCAGCAGCAGCTTCCTCGGCTCGACGATGGCGCGGGCGATGGCCAGCATCTGCTTCTGCCCGCCCGAGAGCGTGCCGGCCGCCTGGTTCCAGAATTTCCTCAGCGCCGGGAAGAAGCCGAAGATCCACTCCAGCCGCGCCGTGTCGGGTTCCCCGCCGCGCGCCGCAAGCAGGAGGTTCTCGCGCACCGTCAGGTCCGAGAAGATGCCCATGTTCTCCGGCACGTAGGCGATGCCGGCGCAGGAGATGTCCGGGGTGGCCGCCTGGGTGATGTCGCGCCCGTCGAACAGCAGCGCGCCGCGCGAGGCGTGCCAGAGGCCCATGATGGTGCGCAGCGTGGTGGTCTTGCCGGCGCCGTTGCGGCCGAGCAGCACGGTGAGCCCGCCGCGCGGCACGACGAGGTCGACGCCCTGCAGGATGTGGTACTGGCCGATGTGGGTATGCACGCCCGTCAGGGTAAGCATGGCTTCAGACACTCTCTGCGACCCCCATGCCGAGATAGGCTTCCTGCACGATGGGCGAATTCATCACCTCGGACGGGTCGCCGTCGGCGACGAGATAGCCGTTGTGCAGCACGATGATGCGGTCGGCGAGCGAGCGCACCACGTCCATCTTGTGCTCGACCAGCAGGATGGTCTTGTCGCCCTGCGCCTTCATGTGCCGGATCAGCTCCAGCACCACCGGCACCTCGTCAACGCTCATGCCGGCGGTCGGCTCGTCGAACATGAAGATGTCCGGCTCGAGCGCCAGCAGGATGGCGACTTCCAGCTTGCGCTTGTCGCCGTGGGACAGCGCCGAGGCGGGCTCGTTGCGCCGGTCGGCCAGCGCGACCCGGAGCAGGAAGTGCTCGGCGCGCTCGATGGCCTCGACGTGGTCCGACCACAGCGACAACAGCTTGAGGCCGAGGCCGGCGCGGCTTTGCACCGCCAGGCGGACATTCTCCAGCACCGTCAGGTTGGGAAACAGGTTGGTCAGCTGGAAGGCGCGGCCGATGCCGCGGCGCGTGCGCTGCGCGGCGCCGAGGCGGGTGATGTCCTCGCCGTAGAGTTTCACGCTGCCCGAGGTGGCGGGCAGCTGGCCCGAGATCAGGTTGAAATAGGTGGTCTTGCCGGCGCCGTTCGGGCCGACGATGGCGGTGAGCATGCCCGGCCGAAACTCGGCCGTGACGTTGTTCACCGCCACGTGGCCGCCGAAGCGGATGGTGAGGCCTTCGGTGGCGAGGACTGGATGCTCGGTCACCTGACTGCCTTCCCCCCGCCCCCTGCCCCACGGCTGGCTTTGCACAGCCAGCCGGCTCTGGTGGCGCAGAGCAGTGCCCTGCGAAACCCCACCTTCGCCCCGGGGAAGGGGGTGACAGTCGTTCGCCACTTCGTGGCTCATGAGATTGCCCTCATCGCCGTGCCGCAGCGACTGACTTTTCTCAGCGCTTGTTGCGCACCGGCACCGGCAGTTCGCTGGCCGGAATCTCACGCACCAGTTCGAGCAGGTCCCACTCGCCGGACTGGTTCTTCTTGATGCGGAAGTGGTACATCGACTGCATGGCCTGGTGGTCTTCCTTGCGGAAGGTCATCTTGCCCTTCGGCGTGTCGAAGTCCATGCCCTCCATGGCGGCGATCAGCTTCTCGGTGTCGCCGGAGCCGGCCTTGGACAGCGCCGTCAGCGCCGCGCTGGCGGCAGCGAAGCCGCCGGCGGTGAAGAAGTCCGGCGGCGCGCTGAAGCGCTTCTGGTGTTCGGCGACCAGCCAGTCGTTCATCTTGTTCTTCGGGAAGGCGTAATAGTAGTAGATCGCGCCTTCGGTGCCGGCGTAATTGCGCCAGCCCTTCATCACCGGCAGGATGTTGCCGCCGGGCGCCAGCATGATGCCGAAGCGCTCGGGCTTGAGGTCGGCGATCTTGGTCATGGGATGCGCGCCGGCCCAGATGATGCCGAGCACGCGCGGCTCGGGCTTGTCCTTCAGTGCGTCGAACACGCGCTGCGCCGGTGCGGTGAAGTCGGTGGTGGTCTGCGGCGCGTATTCCTCGTGCACCACCCTGGCCTTGCTGCCCACCGCGGCGAGGGCTTCCTTGCCGGCCTTGACGCCGTCGCGGCCGAAGGCGTAGTCCTGCGCCAGGTAGGCCACGCTGCCGCCGCCCATCAGGGTGGCGGCGCTGGCCAGGCCGTCCTGGGCGGAGTTGCGGCCGGTGCGGAAGATGTAGCGGTTCCACTTGTCGCCGGTGATGGCGTCGGCCACGGCCGGCTCGACAATCAGCACCTTCTTGTATTCCTCGGCCACCGGCAGCATGGCCAGGGCCACGCCGGAACTGGTTGTGCCGACGGCAATGTCCACCTTGTCGTCGGCGTAGGCCTCGGCCAGCATGGCCTTGCCGAGATCGGGCTTCAGCTGGTCGTCCTTGACGATGACGCGGATCTTGCGGCCGTTCAGCGTCATGGTGCCGTTGGTCAGGTATTCCAGCCCCAGCATGAAGCCCTTTTCGGTGTCCTTGGCATAGGCTTCGAGAGGGCCGGTCTTGCCGGCGATCAGGGCAATCTTGAATTCCTGGGCGGCCGCCGATCCGGACAGGACCAGGGCGCCCGAGGCCATTGCGGCGCACAGGATGCGTTTCAGCATGATGCTTCTCCTCCTTGGTTGGTCAGGTCGCGAAACAGGCTCGCAGCCTTGCAGGAAGCAATTGCATGAGCCGTGCCAACATATTCAAGCAATTGTTTTATATCGATTTACTAAAGCACAGTGAGCACCAGCATGGACTCTGAATAGCAATATGTCCGGAAGTCCGGACAGTACGGCCAAGCAGACAACACAACTTGATGATTATTATCGTCTATGTTGCTGTCCGGGATTTCAGACAGCTTCTTTTCTGTCCGGAGGTTCGGACAACAGGCCATGGGCAGCCAGTTTTTCGTAAAGCTGTGCCCGGCTGATGCTGAGAAGTTTGGCGGCATTCAGCTTGACACCGTGGGCCGCAGCCAGCGCCCTGACGATCTCTGCTTTCTCGGCAGCGGCGACTGCATCCCGCAAGGGGCGCACCTCCCCTTCCGCCGGGGCAGCGGCAACCGGGGCGGTCAGCGGCAGGTCGTCGAAATGCTCCGGGCCGAGCTGGCGGACGTCGTGCCGGGCCGCGGCCAGCTGGAGCGCGTTGCCCAGTTCGCGCACATTGCCCGGCCAGTGGTAGGCGCCGAGCCGGGCCAGCCCGGCGGCCGCAACCGACTTGACCGGCTCGCCGGCCTTTTCGGCAATCTGCTCGAGCAGGGCTTCGCACAGCGCCGGCAGGTCCTCCGGTCGCTCGCGCAGCGGCGGCAAGCGGATGGGCAGGACGTTGAGGCGGTAATACAGGTCCGCACGAAAGGCACCGGCATCGACCATGGCCTTCAGGTCGCGGCTGGTGGCGGCGATCACGCGCACGTCGATGCTGCGCAGCTTGTTCGAGCCGACCGGCTCGACCTCGCCTTCCTGCAGCACGCGCAGCAGCTTGGCCTGCAGCGTGAACGGCATGTCGCCGACCTCGTCGAGGAACAGCGTGCCGCCGTCGGCGAGCTGGAATTTGCCCGGGCGCGGCTTTGACCCCGCGCCGGTATAGGCGCCCGGCTCGACGCCGAACAGCTCCGCTTCCAGCAGCGTTTCCGGAATGGCCGCCGCATTGAGACTGATCAGCGGCTTGTCGGCGCGGCGACTGGCGGCATGGATGGCATGGGCCATGAGCTCCTTGCCGGTGCCGGTCTCGCCCAGCAGCAGCACCGTGGCATCGCGCTCGGCGGCGCGGCGACCCTGCTCCTTGACGTCGCGCATGCGCGCCGACAGGCCGACGATCTGGCTGAAGCGGTACTTCGCCTGGCGCGTGCCGGCCAGTTCGCGGCGCGCGCTGGCCAGGTCGGCCTGCAGCTGCTGGAACTTGGAGACGATGGGCTTAAGCGCCTGCACGCGGTCGTAGAGGATGACGCCCAGCGCGCCGATCACCGCGCCGGATTCGTCCTGCAGGGGGATGCGCGAGACCACCACCTGGCGCGAACCGATGGCGAAGACATCGAGCAGTTCGGCGCGTCCGCTGTCGACAACCTGGCGCAGGCGGCTGTTGGGAATGACCTCCTCGACCATGCGGCCCTCGACCGGTTCGGCGCCGTTCCAGCCGAGCAGGGCCTTGTACTTGTCGTTGATCCAGGTAACGCGGCCGGCGCGGTCGACCACCACGGCGCCCTCGTAGAGGCTGTCGAAAATGCGCAACAGGGCATTCGACGCCAGGCTGCGAACGTCGGCGTCGTTGCTGAGGCCGGGGCGGGAAGATCGGCTCATGCCGCGCATCATAGCCCCGGCCGGGCCGCCAGGCTACTTGGAGTCGGCCTCAGACTTGTCCAGCTCGCGCTCCATTTCCGCTTCGGAGGGCGGAACGTAGTCCGACTTGCCGGCCGGCTTCTCGACGAAGCGCGCCAGGAGGATGCCCAGCTCGTAGAGCAGCCACAGCGGCACGGCCAGCATGATCTGGGAAATCACGTCGGGCGGGGTAAAGATGGCGCCGATGATGAAGGCGCCGACGACGACGTAGGGCCGCGCCTCCTTCAGCTTGGCGATCGACACCATGCCGATCCTCACCAGCACGATCACCACCACCGGCACTTCGAAGGTGACGCCGAAGGCGACGAAGGTGGTCAGCACGAAGGAGAGGTACTTGTCGATGTCGGTCATCCAGGCCACGCCTTCCGGCGCCACCGCCGACATGAACTGGAACACCGTCGGGAACACCAGGAAATAGGCGAAGGCCATGCCGGCGAAGAACAGGAAGACGCTGGCGGCGATCAGCGGCAGCACCAGCTTCTTCTCGTGGGCATACAGGCCCGGCGCAACGAAGGCCCAGACCTGGAACAGCACGTAGGGCAGGGTAATCAGGAAGGCCGTCAGCAGCGTCACCTTCATCGGCACGATGAAGACGCCGACGACGTCGGTGGCGATCATCTGGCCGCCCGTGGGCAGCGCCGAGAGCAGCGGCTGCGCCATCAAGGCATAGAGGTCCTTGGCCCAGGGGAACAGGCAGACGAAGGCGATGAGGATGGCAGCAAAGGCGCGGATCAGCCGCGTGCGCAGCTCGACCAGGTGCGAGATGAAAGTGTCCTGCGAGTCGGCCATGTCGGGATCAGGCCGCCGTCTTCTTCGCCGCCTGCTCGGCCTCCAAGCCGAGTTCCATTTGCGGGGCGGCGGCCGGGGCTTCCGGAAGCGGTGGCGGCGGCTCGAACGGCACGGCGGCCTCGATCGACTCGGAGTCAGGGGAAGGTGCATCGGCCTGGGCCAGCGACTGGTTCAGCGTGGATTCCAGGCTGGTGAATTCCTGCGTCACGCTGGATTGCAGGTTGCGCGCCGAGTCCTCGACCTGCTGCTGCATCTTCTTCAGTTCCTCGAGCTGGATCTCGCGGTTGATGTCCGTCTTGACGTCGCTGACGTAGCGCTGCAGGCGGCCAAGCAGATGGCCGGCGGTGCGCGCCACCCGTGGCAGCCGCTCCGGGCCGATGACGACGAGCGCCACCAGGGCAATGACCATCAGCTCGGAGAACCCGATGTCGAACATGGTGGCGGAAAATGTGCAGCGAAGGGGGGACTGAAGGGCCGCCGGCGACCCGTCAGGACTTGGTTTTTTCCTTGACTTCGCCTTCGATGGTCTGGCCGGTCACCTGCTGCGGCGGCTCGGCGGACTTCTCGGCCGTGCCCTCCTTCATGCCGTCCTTGAAGCCCTTCACCGCACCGCCCAGGTCCTGGCCGATGTTGCGCAGCTTCTTGGTGCCGAAGATCAGCACGATGATCAGCAGGACGATCAGCCAGTGCCAGATGCTGAATGAACCCATTGCCTTCTCCTAAGATTTATCGCTTGAGCATGCCCGGCAGGACGTCGGGACCGCCGACAACGTGAAGATGCACATGATACACCTCCTGCCGCCCCACCCGCCCGGTGTTGATGATGGTGCGAAAGCCGTCGGTTGCGCCCTGCTCGCACGCCAGGCGTCCGGCGACCGAGAGCATGCGCCCCAGCGCCGCCTCGTGGCCGGCCTCGCATTCGTAGAGCGAGGCAACGTGGGCCTTGGGAATCATGAGGAAATGCACCGGCGCGATCGGGTGGATGTCGTGGAAGGCGTAGATCAGCTCGTCCTCGTAGACCTTCTTCGAGGGAATCTCGCCGCGCACGATCCGGCAGAAGAGGCAGTCGTCCATCTCAACTCCCTCGGGATTTCTTCTCGTCGATGCCGGAAATGCCCTCGCGGCGATGCAGCTCGGCCAGCACGTCGTCGGGCCCGAGGCCGAAATGCGTCAGCAGCACCAGGCTGTGGAACCACAGGTCGGCCGTCTCGCGCACGATGTGCAGGCGGTCCTTGTCCTTCGCCGCCATGATGGTTTCGGCGGCTTCCTCGGCTACTTTCTTGCAGATGGCCTCGGTGCCCTTGTGATAGAGACTGGCGACATAGGAAGAGTCAGGCTCGGCGCCACGGCGCTCTTTAAGTGTGTCGGCAAGCCTGTAGAGCACCTCGCAGTTAATCATTTGTAGATCTCCTTCGGGTCCTTCAGCACCGGCTCGACGGCGACCCAGCGGCCGCCCTCGAGTTTCTGGAAGAAGCAGCTGCGCCGGCCGGTGTGGCAGGCGATGCCGCCGACCTGCTCGATCTTCAGCAGCAGCACGTCGTTGTCGCAATCGGTGCGGATCTCGCTGACCTTCTGCGCGTGGCCGGACTCCTCGCCCTTGTGCCAGAGCTTCTTGCGCGAGCGCGACCAGTACACCGCCTCGCCGCATTCGAGCGTGCGTGCCAGCGATTCGCGGTTCATCCAGGCCACCATGAGGATCTCTCCCGTCGCCGCATCCTGCGCGATGGCCGGCGCCAGGCCGTCCTTGTCCCACTTGATCTCGTCCAATCCAGTCATAGCCTTACCTCTATTCCGCGGGCGCGCATGAATTCCTTGGCCTCGCGCACGGTGTGTTCTCCATAGTGAAAAATGCTCGCCGCCAGCACCGCGTCGGCGTGCCCCTCCAGCACGCCCTCGGCCAGATGCGCCAGGCTGCCGACGCCGCCGCTGGCGATGACCGGGATGTCGACCGCATCCGAAATCGCCCGCGTCAGCTTCAGGTCGAAGCCGATCCTGGTGCCGTCGCGGTCCATGCTGGTGAGCAGGATCTCGCCGGCGCCCAGCTGCTGCACGCGGCGTGCCCACTCGACGGCATCGAGACCGGTGCCCTTGCGTCCGCCGTGGGTGAACACCTCCCAGCGCCCTTCGCCCGATTGCTTGGCGTCGATGGCCACCACGATGCATTGCGAGCCGACCTTGCCCGAGGCATCGGCCACCAGCTGCGGATTCTGCACCGCCGCGGTGTTCATGCTGACCTTGTCGGCGCCGGCGTTGAGCAGCCGCCGCACGTCGTCGACCACGCGCACGCCACCGCCAACCGTGAGCGGGATAAAGACCTGCTCCGCCACCTGCTCGACGACATGAATGATGATGTCGCGCTCGTCGGAGCTGGCGGTGATATCGAGGAAGGTGATCTCGTCGGCGCCCTGCTCGTCGTAGCGGCGGGCGATCTCGACCGGGTCGCCGGCGTCGCGCAGGCCCTCGAAGTTGATGCCCTTGACGACGCGGCCGGCCTTGACGTCGAGGCAGGGAATGATGCGCTTGGCGAGCATGGAAGGTGTCGGCGGCGGCGGGTCAGCCGGCCTGCTTGCCGCCTTTCGAGAGCTTGTCCGCCTCGGCCTGGGCCTTCTTGAAGTCCAGCGTGCCTTCGTAAATGGCGCGGCCGGTGATGGCGCCCATGATGCCCTCGTGCTCGACCTTGCACAGCGCCTTGATGTCCTTGAGGTTAGCGATGCCGCCGCTGGCGATGACCGGGACGCGCAGGGCCTGCGCCAGCTTGACGGTGGCTTCGATGTTCACGCCGCTGAGCATGCCGTCGCGGCCTATGTCGGTGTAGATCACCGCTTCCACCCCGTAGTCCTCGAACTTCTTCGCCAGGTCGACGACGTCGTGGCCGGTCATTTTCGACCAGCCGTCGACCGCCACCTTGCCGTCCTTGGCGTCCAGCCCGACGATGATGTGGCCGGGAAAGGCGCCGCAGGCATCGTGCAGGAAGCCCGGATTCTTCACCGCCGCCGTGCCGATGATGACGTAGGAAATGCCGTCGTCGAGGTAGCGCTCGATGGTGTCGAGGTCGCGGATGCCGCCGCCCAGCTGGACGGGAATGTCGTCGCCCACCGCGGCGGTGATGGCCTTGATCACCGCCTCGTTCTTCGGCTTGCCGGCGACGGCGCCATTGAGGTCCACCAGGTGCAGGCGGCGCGCGCCCTGGGCCAGCCAGTGCCGCGCCATCGCGGCCGGGTCTTCCGAGAACACCGTGGCATCGTCCATGTCACCCTGTTTCAGGCGCACACAGTGGCCGTCCTTGAGATCGATCGCGGGTATCAGCAGCATAGGCGGGTCAGGGTTTCCAGCGCATGAAGTTGCCCAGCAGGGCGAGGCCGGACTGGGCGCTTTTTTCGGGGTGGAATTGCACGGCGAAAATATTATCCTGCGCCACCGCGCAGGTAAAGGGGAGGCCATGCACCGTGAAGGCGGCCACCAGGGACGGCTCGCCCGCCTCGACGTAGTAGCTGTGCACGAAATAGAAGCGCGAGCCGTCGGGAATTCCTTCCCACAGGGCATGCGGCTCCGCGCGATTCACCTCGTTCCAGCCCATGTGCGGCACCTTCAGCCGGCCGCCGTCCGGCCCCACCATCAGTTCATGGGGGAAGCGGCGCACGCGCCCCGGCAGCACGCCTAAGCCCGCGACATCGCCCTCCTCGCTCGACGCAAAGAGCATCTGCAGGCCGATACAGATGCCGAGGAAGGGCTTGCTTTGTGTCGCCGCGATGACCGCGGGACGCAGGCCGCGCGCATCCAGCTCGCGCATGCAGTCCGGCATGGCGCCCTGGCCGGGCACCACGACGCGGTCGGCGGCGGCCACCGCGGCCGGATCGGAGGTGACCCGCACGCGCGCCTGCGGCGCGACATGCTCGATCGCCTTGGCGACCGACCGCAGGTTGCCCATGCCGTAATCGACGATGGCGACGGTGTTCATAAAAGTCAGTCTCGCCAGGACGGCGACAAGAGACCCTAGAGCGCTCCCTTGGTGGAGGGCACGCTGCCCGTGGCGCGCGGGTCGGCCTCGGCCGCCATGCGCAGCGCCCGGCCGAAGGCCTTGAACACCGTCTCGCACTGGTGGTGGGCGTTCTCGCCGCGCAGGTTGTCGATGTGCAGCGTGATCTGGGCGTGATTCACCAGCCCCTGGAAGAATTCCTGGGTCAGGTCGACGTCGAACGCGCCGATCAGCGCCCGGCTGAAATCGACGTTGAAGACGAGCCCCGGCCGGCCGGAGAAGTCGACCACCACGCGCGACAGGGCCTCGTCCAGCGGCACATAGGCATGGCCGTAGCGGCGGATGCCCTTCTTGTCGCCGACGGCCTTCGCCAGCGCCTGGCCGATCGTGATGCCGACATCCTCCACCGTGTGATGGGCATCGATGTGCAGGTCGCCCTTGGCGGAGACCTCGAGGTCGATCATGCCGTGGCGCGCCACCTGGTCGAGCATGTGCTCGAGGAAGGGCACGCCGGTGGCCAGCTTCGACTGGCCGCTGCCGTCGAGGTTTACGCGGACGGTGATTTCCGTCTCCAGGGTCTTGCGCGAGATTTCGGCTTGCCGCATGGCAGTCGCTACAGCAAAAGTGATTCAGGACTGCATGATAACATTGGATTTTCCCCCTGGCAGCCAGCATGAGCCGTTACTGGAGCGCCGTTGTCCGCGGCCTCACCCCCTACGTTCCGGGCGAGCAGCCCAAGCTGCCGAACCTGGTCAAGCTCAACACCAACGAGAACCCCTACGGCCCCTCGCCGAAGGTGCTGGAGGCCCTGCGCGCCGAAACCGGCGACACGCTGCGCCTCTACCCCGACCCGAATGCCGACCGCCTCAAGGAAGCCGTCGCCGCCTGTTTCGGCGTCACGCCGAAGCAGGTCTTCGTCGGCAACGGTTCCGACGAGGTGCTGGCCCACGTCTTCCTCGGCCTGCTCAAGCACGATCGGCCGGTGCTGTTCCCGGACATCACCTACAGCTTCTACCCGGTGTACTGCGGGCTCTACGACGTCGCCCATGAAACCGTCCCGCTGACCGACGCCTTCGAGATCCGGCCGGCGGACTACGCGCGCCCCAACGGCGGCATCGTCTTCCCCAACCCGAACGCGCCGACCGGCCGCGCCCTGACGCTGGGCGACATCGAGAAGATCCTAGCCGCCAATACGGACTCGGTGTTGGTAGTAGACGAGGCCTACGTGGATTTTGGCGGGGAAACCGCGGTGCCGCTGGTGGCGAAATATCCCAACCTGCTGGTGGTGCAGACCCTGTCCAAGTCGCGTTCGCTGGCCGGCCTGCGCGTCGGCTTCGCCGTCGGCCACTCCGACCTCATCGAGGCGCTGGAACGGGTGAAGAACAGCTTCAACTCCTATCCCCTCGACCGCCTCGCCATTGCCGGTGCCGTGGCGGCGATGGCGGACGCGGAACATTTCGAACGGACGCGGCAGGCCGTCATCAACAGCCGCGAGGCGCTGGTGCAGGAACTGACCACGCTCGGCTTCGAGGTGCTGCCCTCCGCCGCCAACTTCGTCTTCGCCCGCCACCCGCAGCGCGACGCCGGCGAGCTCGCCGCCGCCCTGCGTCAGCGGAGCATCATCGTCCGCCACTTCCGCCAGCCGCGCATTGAGCAGTTCCTGCGCATCACGGTGGGGACGGACGCGCAGTGCCGGGCGCTGGTTGGGGCGTTGCGGGAGATGCTCGCCTAATTGCTCCGCCGCGCCAGGCGAAAACGGTCACCTGGGCACGTTCGGCGCCGGGGTGATCCGCTCCTGAATCGAAGATGCAAATCGGCTTTAACGCGCGATCCACTGCATCAAAGGCTCGAACCAAATGGCTTCCGGCGCAAAGAAGATCGCATGCGCCGTCCGTGCAGGCGATCCTGATTGGATAACCTGCTCGTCCAGTTTCAATTCTGGATTGGCGGCGGTCAACTCCTTGCAAGTGCGGAAATCATCGTCGGCGGCATCGTACATGGACAGCATTCTTCCCTTGAACCGGCCTTTATTCGCCGCCATTAAGCGTTCGTAATCGGCCCGCGGGGTTTCGTTGCCGAGCGTCCCGACGTGTGGCATGGCGCAGCCGGCCAGAACCACGTACGAAATATCGGCTGCCTTTATTTCTCCAGCGGCGGCGATAACGATTGCGCCCCCTTTTGAATGGCCCACAACAGCCATGTTCCGGGCAGCAACGCCGCCTGCCATCAGCCTGGCAACCTGGTCGGCCACCTTTTTCGCATAGGCATCGACCTGGGTTCCCCTCGGCCTTGCTTCGGCAATGACGGTGAACCCCTTCTCGGCAAAAGCCTTCGAAATGGCTGACATCTGATAAACCTTCCCGAAGTACCGGTTCATGGCATCGGGGCCGTCCATCTCGACAGCCAACCCCGGCAGATAGATCAAGTACTTTGCCTGGGGATCGATCGTTGTTGGGACGTCCTTCAGGACATCGCCGGACCAGGAGGAAACGCAAACCAACGAGAGGAACAGTCCAACGATGGATCGCATTTTGACACCTCCCGACTTGTCATCGTGGTCGGAATAATTCCACCATCGCTCGGCATAGTCAAACAGCATGGACAAGCCAATTATTCGTCTTGGAATCGCCGTTTCCCCAAGACTGGCATTTCCAGTGGCCGCTTAACAAATCAAGAAACTGACCAAGGGCGAGGCTGTCACCGCGGCAGCGCGATCGACGGGGCTGTCCGGGCCTGCTGTCCGAGCGCAGCGAGTTTGCAGGCCCGGCCGGCGGGCGCAACGGCGCAAGAGCACCCGCAGGGCGGCCGCGCATGAGGCGGCGGCCTCGTCCTTGGCCCACGGGCGGAAAACAAGGAAAGGTTTAAGCTGAAGCCGACTCAAGGTCAGCCGTGATTCGCTTCGGCGTGCAACTTCAAGCCCAGTGCATTGACGACCTTGAGGATAGTGTCAAAGCCAGGGCTGCGTTCCCCGGAGAGCGCCTTGTACAGGCTCTCGCGCGAGAGGCCCGCGTCGCGCGCGACCTGCGCCATGCCCTTGGCGCGCGCGATGTCGCCGAGCGCCTTGGCGATGAAGGCGGCATCGCCGTTCGCTTCCTCCATGCAGGCTTCGAGATAGGCCGCCATTTCCTCCGGGGTGCGAAGATGCTCGGCGACATCGTAGCGGGTGGTCGTGGTTTTTCCCATCGTCGTTCCTAAAGGTTGCGAGCGAGGCGCAAGGCCGTCTTGATGTCGCTGGCCTGGCTGCCCTTGTCGCCGCCAGCCAGAAGAACGATCAACTCGCGTCCGCGCTTCCTGAAATACACCCGGTAACCGGGTCCGTAATCGATCCGCAATTCCGACACGCCTTCGCCGACCGGCTTGACGTCGCCGGGATTGCCGGCCGCCAGACGCTCGATCCTCGCCTGTATGCGCGCCCTTGCGTGAATGTCACGCAGACCGTCGAGCCACCGGGCGAAGACCTCCGTCTTGCGAATCTCGGTCATCAAGCAACTGTAGCCGCGTGACTACATATTGTCAATGTGCCGAATACATCAATCGCCGTATCACGCAGACTGACTTTTCCCCACCCGATTCAAAAACAGCGAGAAGCGGGCCAAGGGCGAGGCTGTCGCCGATTTCGCGGCCGCCGCCGCGGCGGCGCGCTCGCCAGGGCTGTCCGGGCCTGCTGTCCGAGCGCAGCGAGTTTGCAGGCCCGGCCGGCGGGCGTGACGGCGCAAGGGCACCCGCAGGGCGGCCGCGCATGAGGCGGCGGCCTCGCCCTTGGCCCGCGGGGAGTGAAA
>WBUF01000035.1 GCA_008933825.1 Rhodocyclaceae bacterium
TTCTGCAACCTGTAGCGCCGGTCCGCCCGGCCGACGAACCCGAACTGCTGAATTTCCAGAATCGCGGTGGGCAGCTTCCGCCCTGTCAGGCGCGCCAGTTGTACGGATGATTGAACGCTATGGCGAGGAAGCCGACGAAATACCCGATTGAAGTCTTTTGGAGCGACGAAGACGAGGGCTTCATCGTCGTTGTCCCCGATCTGCCCGGCTGCTCGGCCTGGGGCGCCACCGAAGCCGAGGCAATCGAGCAAGCGCACGATGCCGTCGCCGCATGGATCAAGGCCGCCAAGTCCGCCGGCAAGCCGATCCCGGCGCCGTCGCCCCTGTCCGATGAAGCGGGATTCAGCGGCCGTTTCCTCATGCGCATCCCGCGCCGCCTGCATGCCGACCTGGCGCGCAACGCCAAGCGCGAGGGCGTGAGCTAGAATCATTACGAGTTGTTCCTGTTGGCCGAGCGGAACAGCCGACGGGCGGCGCAGGTCGCTCGAAACCGGCATTCGCGCCAGCCGCATTCCTTTTACATTGGCGCGCCCCGCTTTCAATTGGCCCGAACTACTGAGAATTTCGCAATCTCGTGACATCAGAACAACTTGGCCTGTCTCCAGAATGTGGCGGCGAGCGTCGCGCGTCGCTGCGCGGATTCGAGCTTTCCGCGCGCCGTGACCGAGCGCTCGGCCATGGAAGCGGGGCAGTTGTTCGCCAGCGCATGGCGCTTGAGCCAGGCCCACAGGGACTCCGCCGGATTGGGATTGGGCGCGCAGGGTGGCAGGAACGCCAGGGCGATCTTGCTCCAGTCCATCGACGTAATCCCTCACAAGGCGGGAGCGATGCGCCTGTGGGTCTTGCCGGCGCCGAATCGTGACGCAGCCTGCCGCTCCGCGCATCGTCAGCTGCCCCGCCTGCGGCAAGCCGGTGCCGTGGGTTTCCGAAAGCGCCTTCCGCCCGTTTTGTTCAGAGCGCTGCCGCAACATCGACCTGGGCGCCTGGGCCGCGGAGGAGTACCGCATGCCCGAGCCGGAAAAGCCGCTGCAGGAAGATCAGTAGGTCAATCCCACGCCGCGCGGATGGCGGCGATGCCGTGCGCGGCGGTGCGTTGCGCCGCTTCCAGGTCGCCGCGTTGCAGGCCGCCGAGGGCGAATACCGGCAGCGGAATATCCTCCAGCAGCTTTGCCGTGCGTTCCCAGCCGAGACCGGCGACGCCGGAATGACTGAGCGTTTCTTTCACCGGCCCGAGCACCGCGAAATCCAGCTCCAGCATTGCGGCGCGCGCCAGCTCCGGCGCATTGTGGCAGGAGGCTGCCACCAGCGGCAGGCCGGGACGCCCGGCGAGTTGCATGAGCTGGGCGCAGGGCAGGTGCACGCCGTCGGCGCCGACATGCTGCGCGAGCGCGATATCGCCATTCACCAGCACACGCGCGCCATGCGCGTGCGCCAGCCGCGTCGCCTCGCGGGCAAAGGCCTCCCGCTTCTCCACGGTCAGCAGCGGCTCGCGGATCTGCAGCAGGCGCAGGCCGCCGGCCAGCGCGCGCTCCAGCTGCCCGAGCTGCGCCCCGACGCCGATTTCCCCGGCGTGGGTGATGGCATAGAAATCCGGAAAAGTCAGTCCGCGCAGCACGGCGACATTGGCCGGCAGCATCGGCGCGACGTCGACCTTGTCGGCACGCTGCCAGACCAGCGCGTCGTGGTGGATGTCGCGGATCTCGCCGTGCCAGCCGCTGATGCGGAAGAAGCGCAGGCGCACGTGGGCGTGGGGATAGACGAACTCGCGCGTGATCCACGGCGTGTAGCGGTCGGCCTCGATGCCGAGCTCCTCGGTGAGCTCGCGCACCAGCGCCTGCGCCGCGGTCTCGCCCGGCTCGATCTTGCCGCCGGGGAATTCCCAGTAGCCGGCGTAGGGCTTGCCAGGGGGGCGGCGGCCGAGCAGGAAGCTGCCGTCGGGCCGCAGGATGACCGCGGCCGCCGCCTCGACGATCTTCCGGCTCATTTCCCGCCGTGCCGGCCGGCGTAGTCGCGGGCGAACTGCCAGGCGACGCGGCCGCTGCGCGAGCCGCGCAGGAGCGCCCACTGCAGCGCCTCCTCGCGCGCGGCGGCGACGGCCGCCGCCGGCACGCCGTACTCATCCAACCAGTGCGCGCAGATGGCGAGGTACGCGTCCTGGTCGAAGGGATAGAAGGACAGCCACAGGCCGAAGCGCTCGGAGAGGGATATCTTCTCCTCGACGGTCTCGCCGGGATGGATCTCGCCGTCGACGTGCTTCGTCTCCAGGTTCTCGTCCATGAACTCCGGCATCAGGTGGCGGCGGTTCGAGGTGGCGTAGAGCAGCAGGTTGTCCGGCGTGCTCGCCACCGAACCGTCGAGGATGCTCTTGAGCGCCTTGTAGCCAGGCTCGCTCGCCTCGAAGGAGAGGTCGTCGCAGAAGAGGACGAAGCGCTCCTTGCGTCCGGCGACGAGGTCGACGATGTCGGGCAGGTCGATGAGGTCGTGCTTGTCCACCTCGATCAGGCGCAGGCCTTTCGCAGCGTACTTGTTGAGCAGGGCCTTTACCAGCGAGCTCTTGCCGGTGCCGCGCGCGCCGGTGAGCAGCACGTTGTTGGCGGGCTTGCCGGCGACGAACTGGCGCGTGTTCTGCTCGATGCGCTGCTTCTGCTCGTCGACATTGCGCAGGTCCTGCAGGCGGATGCGATGCGGCCGGGCCACCGGCTCGAGGTGGCCGCGGCCGGCGCGCTTGCGCCAGCGGAAGGCCGTCGACGCCTTCCAGTCGGGCGGTACGGCAGGGTGGGGCAACAGGGTTTCGAGGCGCCCGAGCAGCGCCTCAGCGCGGGCGATCAGTCGGGAAAGGTCGTTCATCTTGCCTCCCGTAGAGCCGCCTCAAGGCAGGCAAGCGTCCCCTCGGGGGGCAGCGAACAGCTGTGAGCGTGGGGGTCGTTCATCTCGGTTGCTATACTTGCGGAAACTTCGACTTTAGCGAAATTCATGTTTCCGCGCCAACTTGCGCCCGCCCTGGGCGCTCTGCTTGTCCTGGCCGGTTGCACACAGCTGCCGCCTGCTCCGACGAAACCCGATGCGCAATGCGTGTGCGCCGTCTGCCCGGCATGTCCGGCGGCCGCGCCGCCCAAGCCTCCGGCCAAGCCGCTGCAGGAGGCGCGCTGGGAGGGCGTCAAGGGCTGGAACGACGACAACCTCGCCGAGGCGCACGGCGCGCTGCTCGCCTCCTGCGGCGTGCTGACGAAGCAGCCGGCCTGGCGCGACGTGTGCGAAGAGGCCCGCACGCTGCCGGCGGAGAACGCCGTCCTGCGCGTCTTTTTCGAAACCCGCTTCCGTCCCTGGCGCGTGGTGAATCCGGACGAGTCGACCGAGGGCCTCGTCACCGGCTACTACGAGCCGCTGCTGCGCGGCAGCCGCGAACGGAGCAAGTCCTTCGCGCATGCGATCTACGGCGTGCCGGACGATCTGCTGGTGGTGGATCTCGGCGAACTGTATCCCGAGTTGAAAAACTTTCGCCTGCGCGGGCGCCTCGAGGGCCGCAAGGTGGTGCCCTATTGGTCGCGCGCGGAACTCACGCCGCAGGCGCCGGCGCTGGCCGGCAAGGCGCTGCTGTGGGTGGCCGACCCGATCGAGCTGTTCTTCCTGCAGGTGCAGGGCTCGGGTCGCGTCGAGCTGGCCGACGGCCGCCGCGTGCGCGTCGGCTATGCCGAGCAGAACGGCCATCCCTATCAATCGATCGGCCGCTGGCTGGTGGAGCAGGGCGAGCTGAAACTGGAGCAGGCCTCCATGCAGGGCATCCAGGATTGGGCGCGAGCCAACCCGCGGCGCCTGAATGAACTGCTCAACGCCAACCCGAGCTTCGTCTTCTTTCGTGAACTGCCGGACAACGGCGGCGGGCCGCCCGGTGCACTCGGCGTGCCGCTCGTGCCGGGGCGCAGCCTCGCGGTCGACCCGCGCACGATTCCGCTCGGCGCCCCGGTATTCCTCGCCACGACCCAGCCCGTGAGCGGGCGGCCGCTCCGGCGCCTCATGATGGCGCAGGACACCGGCGGCGCCATCAAGGGCGCAGTGCGCGCCGACTTCTTCTGGGGCTTCGGGGCGGAGGCGGGGGCGCAGGCCGGGCGCATGCGGCAGAAGGGCGAGATGTGGCTGCTGTTGCCCGGCGCGCTGACGCCCGACAATGCCGCGAAATAGTGCGGCGTGCGCACCGCCAAGGTGCGGGCCGGGCCTCCTGTCGCACTGGCCTGGTGCGCCGTGTGGCGCTGGCTGGCTTTAATCCCCTGATTCGACGCAGCCATTTTCCTGGAACGGATCTTGCACCCTGAGCGCTCAGTCCATTCAGGGAGCGCGCCATGGAACCCGTCAAGATCACCTCCGCCGACGTCCTCTTCGTCCTGCTCGGCGCCATCATGATCCTTGCCATGCACGCCGGCTTCGCCTTTCTGGAGCTGGGCACGGTGAGAAAGAAAAGCCAGGTCAACGCCCTGGTGAAGATCATGGCCGACTTCGCCGTGTCGACCATCGCCTATTTCTTCATCGGCTACGGCATCGCCTACGGCGTGAATTTCTTCGCCGGCGCCGAGACGCTGGCGCAGAAGAACGGCTACGACCTGGTGAAATTCTTCTTCCTGCTCACCTTCGCCGCGGCCATTCCCGCCATCGTCTCCGGCGGCATCGCCGAGCGGGCGAAATTCAACCCGCAGCTGGCGGCGACCTTCCTGCTGGTCGGTTTCGTTTATCCCTTTTTCGAAGGCATTGCCTGGAACCAGGCCTTCGGCATCCAGGCTTGGCTGAAGGCGTCCTTCGGCGAGGAGTTCCACGACTTCGCCGGCTCGGTGGTGGTGCATGCCGTGGGCGGCTGGGTCGGCCTCGTCGCCGTCGTCCTGCTCGGCGCGCGACGCGGCCGCTACAGCAAGGACGGCGGCATCTCCGCCCATCCGCCCTCGAGCATCCCCTTCCTCGCGCTCGGCGCCTGGGTGCTCACCGTCGGCTGGTTCGGCTTCAACGTGATGAGCGCGCAGCTGCTCGACAAGATCAGCGGACTCGTGGCCATGAACTCGCTGATGGCGATGGTCGGCGGCACGCTCGCCGCGTTGGTCGCCGGCCGCAACGACCCCGGCTTCGTGCACAACGGTCCGCTCGCCGGCCTCGTCGCGGTGTGCGCCGGCTCGGATCTCATGCATCCGCTCGGCGCGCTGGCGACCGGCGCCATCGCCGGCGTGCTGTTCGTCCACCTCTTCACCCTGACGCAGAACCGCTGGAAGATCGACGACGTGCTCGGCGTCTGGCCGCTGCACGGCCTGTGCGGCGCCTGGGGCGGCATCGCCGCCGGCATCTTCGGCACGCAGGCGCTGGGGGGGCTGGGCGGCGTGGCCTTTCTCTCCCAGCTTGTCGGCACACTGCTGGGCATCGGGATGGCCGTGACGGGCAGCTTCGTGGTGTATGGCCTGCTCAAGCGGTTCGTCGGACTGCGCCTCGATGCCGAAGAGGAATTCAACGGCGCAGACCTCACGATCCACCGGATTTCCTCGACCGCGGAGCGGGAAACGCTGTGGTAGGGACCGGTGATAGGAAACAATAAAGTCTGTCGGAAAGTTCAGAACCGAGCTTTCGAAACCCTCTCGACCCGCCAATAACATTGGCAATACCAGTCTCTGACTGGACGTAAGACCCCGCAAGACGCCAGTCTGTGCGGGGTTTTTTGTTGTGCGCCCAGCATGGGCGCGATCTTGGAGGTGGAAGTCCTCCCGTAAGCTGGCCACAGCAAACGAAGCGAAGCGCAACTGCATGAGGGTGACTGAGTGTGGGGAGGAAGCGTGGAGCGAAACCGCGAGCCGATGGACAAGAACCGGATATGAGGCGGTGCCGAGCAGGGCGAGCGGGCAACGTTCCGCGAAGCTCTTGTGGTCAAGGCGAGGTGCCGTAAATCCGGCGGTTGTGCGGGGAAGGATTGCGTTCTTACCTGGGGAGACCTCGCCTTATGCCTGAAAGGGCGACGGTGCTGAACTGGAGCGAGGAGTCAGCAGAGGCCGTAGTAGCTGCCAGCGTGGGGCGAAGGGCCGAAGGAGTAGGAGAGGAAGCGCGTTGGTTATCGATGATGGACTGTCTCAGATGTTCGCGAAAGCGAAGCTCGCCGATCAGGTGAATAGGGTGAAGCCCGAAGGGCCACGGCAGCGAGGATCCGGAGTCGCCGAATCAGCATCACGCAACCTTGGGCATCGGGTCGGGTGGGACACAAGCCCGATGACCTCAACTACTTCAACCGCCCGGTGCGGACCCGCATGCCGGGTGGTGTGGGAGGGGTAGCGAGGTCATCCTCGCTCCCCTATCCCGATTCTACCTGTTGACCACGCTACCCTGAGTTATCAGAAATCTGCGCTCTAAGGCGCCAGTTTTCTCGAAACCTGTTGACTACGAACATCTCGGTGCAGGTTTTCAATCGCCCACCTGGCAAGGGTTTTCGGGCGGTCATTGCCGAGTTTGTGGTGGCGTATCTGACGTTCAGGACAAGGATACGAACTTCCTGCTCCCGCCCTGAAGGACGGGGGTTGGACGCTGGGCATGACCGTCCGGTTTGACAGCACAGATTAGCCAGACTAGACTAGCCTCGGTTTTCAGGAGAACCGCCATGCCCCCCGTCAATATGCTGCAAGCCAAGTCTTCGCTGTCCCGCCTCGTGGAAGCCATTGAGCAGGGGCGGGAACGCGAGATCGTCATCGCCCGCAACGGCCGGCCGGCCGCCAAGCTGGTGCCCGTGGACGCGGCGCCGGCCGGCAAGCGCATCGGCGTCGCCAAGGGCAAGTTCAAGGTGCCGGACAGCATCGACGCGCACAACACCGAGGTCGCTCGCCTGTTCCTGGGAGGGAAGCGATCTTGAACCTCCTGCTCGATACGCACGTCGCCCTATGGGCGATCACCGACAGCCCGAAGCTGCCGAAGAAGGCACGCGAGATGATCGAGTCGCCCAAGGCGTCGATCTGGATCAGCGCCGCGACGATCTGGGAGATCGCCATCAAACACGGCCTTGGGCGCCGGGACATGCCGGTGTCCGGCCAGGACGCACTGCGCTACTTCCGCGAATCCGGCTATCGCTTCTTGTCTGTCGAGCCCGAGCATGCGGCGGCCGTCGAAGACCTGCCGGCGCACCATACCGATCCATTCGACCGCATTTTGGTCGCACAGGCAATTGTCGAGCCGATGCGGCTCATCACCCACGATCCGATGGTGGCGCGCTACAGCGATACCATCATCGAGATTTAACCAACGCGCCGCAACCTCACCCAATTACGCCAGCCGCGCAAGGCATATAGACGGAAACGACGAAATCGGGCGGGGATAACAGTAAACCTTCAGCACAAAGCCGTACTCCGGCACTTCAGTGCAACTTCCTCGGCCATTGCCGCCGCTGGAGACGATCTTCTTGTGCGACAGCAACACTTCGCATTGCTGCCATTCGATAGCGGTAAATGCTTTACGAGAAAATCGCTGCCTTCGACTGTTGATTTCCACTCAAACTTGACCGGGAAACCAACCTCAACTACAACAACTATCGGGATTGCTACGATCCGGCCACCGGACGCTACTGCCAAAGCGATCCCATTGGCCTCGATGGCGGCATCAACCCGTATGTCTACGTCGAGAACGATCCCATCAGCTTCGTTGACCCTGATGGACTCACGAGGAATCGTGGAGGCGGGAATCCAAGAAATGATGTACCAAATCCAGGGAATCAACCGGGCGGATGGAGTTATGGTCGTTTCTACCCCAACCTTGGCGCTGTTCCAACCTATCCGGTTGGTACTTCAAGTGCTACAACCCAACCTACAGCGGATGGCATCGAGAATCCCGGCGATGGCCTGATCGTGGCCCTTGAGCTTCCTTTCCAGTTCGCCCAGCTTCGCCGCCAATTCCTTGTTGCCGGCGAGCACTTCGCGCCTGCTGGTACCATTGGCCATCGCGTTTTGTCATGAGCACTGCTGGCGGTGAATCTCAAGCAACTCGAATACTTCGTCGCCGTCGCCGAGCTGGGCAGCTTCAGCAAGGCGGCGGTGATCCTCAACGTCGCCCAGCCGGCGCTCTCGCGCCAGGTGCGCCTGCTGGAGGCGGACCTTCGCGCCACGCTGCTCCTGCGCAACGGCCGCGGCGTGGTGCTGACCGAGGCCGGCAAGCGCCTGTTCGACCACAGCGTCGGCATCCTGCAGCTGGTGTCGCGCACGCGCGAGGACATCGAGGCCTCGCGCGACGAGCCGGCCGGGCGCATCGTCGTCGGCCTGCCGCCGAGCATGGGGCGGCTGCTCACCCTGCCGCTGGTGGAAGGCTTCCGCCGCGCGCTGCCGAAGGCGCGGCTGGCCGTCGTCGAGGGCCTCTCGGCGCACCTGGCGGAGTGGATCGCCACCGGCCGCGTGGACATCGGCCTGCTGCATAACCCCGAGGCGCAGCCGGCGCTGGAGGTGACGCCGGTGCTGGAGGAGCCGCTCGGCCTGGTCAGTCCGGCCGGGAAGCGGGGCGGCAGGAAAGTCAGTCTCCGCAGCACGGCGACGTTGGCGGAGCTGGCGCGTCTGCCGCTGATCCTGCCCGAGCGCAGCCACGCCATGCGCAAACTGCTCGAGACCCAGGCTGCGCTGTCCGGCCACAAGCTCAACGTGGCGCTGGAAATCTCCGGCGTGCAGTCCATCCTGGACCTGGTGCGCGCCGGCCATGGCCATGCCCTGCTGACGCCTTCCGCCCTGGCCGCTTCCGGCGATGCGGCGGCCTTCCGCCTGCGGCCGATCGTCGAGCCGCGCCTGACCAGCACGTTGTGCCTGGCGGTGTCGGCGCACAAGCCTGCGACACCGCTCTCGAAGCACGTCTTCCGCATGCTGCGCGAACTGGTGCTGGCGACCGGTCGCAGCCATCAGCCATAACAAATTGCGATAGCTGCTAGCGTGCCCTGCGCCTAGGCGGGGAGCGGGGCGGGGGCGAGAATCGCTCCCCATGACCACCCGCATCCACGGCATTTCTTCCATGGCGACGCGCCGCGTGCTGGCCGAGCTGGCCGGCGCCTTCCGCGCGCGCAGCGGCCTCGACGTCGCCTTCGAATCGGTCGGCGGCGTCGATGCGGCGAAGCGCGTGCAGGCCGGCGAGGCCTACGACCTGGCAGTGCTCGATGCCGACACCCTCGACCGGCTCGCTGCCACGGGCCGCGTGGTCGCCGGCAGCCAGACGGACCTGGTGCGCTCGGGCGTGGCGATCGCGGTGCGCGCAGGCAGCGCGCGGCCGGATGTTGCCTCGGAAGCTGCGCTCAAGCGCGCCGTGCTGGCCGCGCGCGACATCGGCCATTCCACCGGTCCGAGCGGTACGGCGCTGCTCAAGCTGTTCGCGCGCTGGGGCATTCTCGAGGAAGTGCGCCCGCGCATCGTGCAGGCGCCGCCGGGCGTGCCGGTGGGAAAGCTGGTCGCCGATGGCGCGGTCGCGCTCGGCTTCCAGCAGCTGAGCGAAATGATGAACCTGCCCGGCATCGACGTGCTCGGCCCGATGCCGCCCGGCTGCGAGATCGTCAGCGTCTTCTCGGCCGGCCTCTGCGCTGCATCGAGCCAGCCCGAAGCCGTGCGCGAGCTCATCGACTTCATGCATTCGCCGCAAGCCGCGGAGGCCAAGCGCCGCCACGGCATGGAACCGGCATAGGAGAAAACATGATCATCGACATCCACGGCCACTACACCACCGCGCCCAAGGCGCTGGAGGAGTGGCGCAAGCGCCAGATAGTCAGTCTCCAGGGGACGGCGGCGGCGCCGAAGGCCTCGGAGCTGAAGATAAGCGATGACGCGCTGCGCGAGTCCATCGAGCAGAACCAGCTGCGCCAGATGAGGGAGCGCGGTGCCGACCTCACCGTCTTCTCGCCGCGCGCCAGCTTCATGGCCCACCACATCGGCGACTTCAATGTGTCGAGCACCTGGGCGGCGATCTGCAACGAATTGTGCTTTCGCGTCTCGCAGCTCTTTCCCGACAGCTTCATCGGCTGCGCCATGCTGCCGCAGTCGCCCGGCGTGAGTCCTTCAACCTGCATTCCCGAGCTGGAAAAATGCGTCAGGGAATACGGCTTCGTCGCCCTCAACCTGAATCCCGACCCCTCGGGCGGCCACTGGACCTCGCCGCCGCTGACTGACCGGCACTGGTACCCGATCTACGAGAAGATGGTCGAGCTCGACATCCCGGCGATGATCCACGTGTCGACCTCCTGCAACGCCTGTTTTCACACCACCGGCGCGCACTACATCAACGCCGACACCACGGCGGTGATGCAGCTCATCCAGGGCGATCTCTTCAAGGACTTCCCGGAGCTGAAGTTCATCGTCCCGCACGGCGGCGGCGCCGCGCCCTACCACTGGGGCCGCTACCGCGGCCTGGCGCAGGAGCTGAAGAAGCCCTTGCTGCGCGAGCACCTGCTCAACAACGTCTTCTTCGACACCTGCGTCTACCACCAGCCCGGCATCGACCTGCTGACCCAGGTGATCCCGGTGGACAACATCCTCTTCGCTTCCGAGATGATCGGCGCCGTCAAGGGCATCGATCCGGAAACCGGCCACCACTTCGACGACACCAGGCGCTACATCGAGGCGACGCTGAACCTCTCGGCGGAGGACCGCCGCAAGGTGTATGAAGGCAACGCGCGCCGCGTCTATCCGCGCCTGGACGCCGCGCTCAAGGCGAAAGGAAAGTGACATGGTCGAACTCGGCGTTGTTTACCGCAATATCGCTCGCACCGACCCAGGCACGGTCGATGGGCTGGCGCGCTTCGGCTCGGCCACCGTGCACGAGGCCATGGGCCGCGTCGGCCTGCTGAAACCCTACATGCGGCCGATCTACGCCGGCGCCCAGGTCTCCGGCAGCGCGGTCACCGTATTGCTGCATCCGGGCGACAACTGGATGATGCACGTCGTCGCCGAGCAGATCCGCCCCGGCGACATCGTCGTCGCGGCGATCAGCGCCGAGTGCAGCGACGGCTATTTCGGCGATCTGCTGGCAACGAGTTTCAAGGCGCGCGGTGCCCGCGCGCTGGTGATCGACGCCGGCGTGCGCGACGTGAAGACGCTCACCGAAATGGGCTTCCCGGTGTGGAGCAAGTGCATCAGCGCCAAGGGGACGATCAAGGCCACGCTCGGCTCGGTGAACATTCCGGTGGTGTGCGCCGGCCAGCTGGTCACCCCGGGCGACGTCATCGTCGCCGACGACGACGGCGTGGTCTGCGTGCCGCGCGCGCTGGCGGCGAAGACGCTGGAGGCTGCCGCCGCGCGCGAGGCCAACGAGGGCGCCAAGCGCGCGAAGCTCGCCGCCGGCGTGCTCGGCCTCGACATGTACGACATGCGCCCGGCGCTGGCAAAGGCCGGCCTCAGGTACATCGACTGAGCAGGCGCCATGCCGGCACGCCCAACCGGTTTTCGAACCTGCCGTCCCGCCGGGACAGACTTTTCGGACGATCGCCCATGAACAATCCGGCCCAGAATGCCAGCCCGGCCCGGCCCGCCATCGGCCCGAGCGAGGACTACGCCGCCGAGCGCGACGCGCATGGCGCGCTGATCCTGCGCAACGCCACCGGCGGCGAGGTTCTCGCCGAATTCCTCATTCATTGGGGCGTGCCCTACGTCTTCGGCCTCTCAGGCTCGGAGGAGATCGGACTGTGGGATGCCCTCGTCGACCGCGAGGAGCGCATCAAGTACGTCACCTGCCTGCACGAGCAGATCGCCATGGCCATGGCCGACGGCTATGCGCGCGCCTCGGGCAAGACGCCGCTGGTGGCGCTGCATTCCATCGCCGGCGCCGCCTACGCCTTTGGCCAGATGGTGGCGAGCTGCCGTGACCGCGTGCCGGTGGTCGTCGCCTGCGGCCACCAGTCCACGGATTTTCGCGGCCACGACGGCTTTCTCGAATCGCCCGGCCTGCATGCCTTCCCGCAGCACTACACGCAGTGGACCTGGGACATCATGGACGCCTCGACCATCGCGGCGACGCTGCGCCGCGCCACCCTGCTCGCCGAGGCGCCGCCCGGCGGGCCGACCTTCGTCACCGTTTCCAAGGACCTGCTCGAACGGCGCGTGGCGCAGACGGAAATCCTGCCGCGCGAGAAATCCCTCGTTTCGCGCGCCGTGCTGCCGCCCGTCGAGCACGTCGAGGCCATCGTCGAGGGGCTGCTTGCCGCCGAGCGGCCGATGATCCTCCTCGGCACCGAGGCGCGGCGCGAGGAAGTTAGCGGCGAGGTGATGGCCATCGCCGAGGCGGTCGGCGCCCATGTCGCGACGTCCTGGGAAATGGGCATGGTCTATCCGACCAACCACCCGAGTTTCGTCGGCTCCGTGCTGGTGCAGGAGCCCGAGCTGCCGCGCCAGGCCGACGCCTTCTGGAGCCTGGGCAGCCACATGTTCAAGCGCCCGCGCAACGAAGGCGTCATCGTCGGCCGCGCCGCCAAGGTCTTCCACACCGGGCAGGACTGGACGGAGGTGGCGCGCAACTACCCGGTCGATTCCGCCGCCCTGGCCAACATCAAGAGCACCGCCGCCGCCGTGCTGGCGGCGCTGCGCACGAAGGATCTCGACACGCCGGCGCTGCGCGCGCGGCGCCAGCGCGTGCTGGATTTCGCCGCGGCGCGCAAGGCGCGCCTGGCCGAAGCGCTGGCGCAAAACGGCGACGACCGGCCGATCGCCCTGCGCCGCCTGTTCAGCGAGCTGGACCGGGCCATCGCCGGCGACGCCAACCTGGTGCTGGAAGTCGTCACGAGCTTCGACATCGCCCAGGACTACCTGACCATCGACGGCAACGTGCCCTATGAACAGCGCCGGCGCGCCTTCGGCACCTCCAGCGGCGTGCTCGGCTGGGGCCTGGGAGCGGCCATCGGCGTGGCCATCGGCAATCCGGGGCGCGAGACCTGGTGCCTCGCCGGCGACGGCTGCGCCAATTTCGGCATCCAGGCGCTGTGGACGGCGGCGCGCTACGCCGCGCCCGTCGCCTATGTCATCGTGAACAACGGCCAGTACCAGGCCAACCGCATGAACATGGTGCGCTACCCGGGGCGCATGGCGGCCACTGGCCACTACCCCGGCGTGTCGCTGGCCCACCCCGAGATCGATTTTCTCAGCCTCGCCCGGGGCTACGGCGTCGAGGGCGAAACCGTCGGCGCGCCGGGCGAACTGGCGGCCGCCTTCGCGCGCGCCAAGGCCGCCTTGGCGCAGGGACGGCCCTATCTGGTCGATGTTCGCGTCAAGACCCGCTTCGGCGACTTCGATCCCGACTGGCACGGCCGCTTCTCGATTGCGGACCTGAAGCCGTGAGCGGGCGCGCCGATCCGCTGCGCTGGACCATCGGCCTCGTCGGCTATGGCGAGGTTGGCCGCATCCTCGCCGAGGACCTGCGCGCGCGCGGTGTGACGAGCGTTCAGGCCTACGACATCAAGCAGGGCGGGCCGGACGGGGCGCCGCTGCGCGCGCATGCGGGGTGCCACGGCGTGCGGCTCGCCGCCGCGCATGCCGAACTGGCGGCGCAGAGTGATCTCATCGTCTCCGCCGTCACCGCCAGCCAGGCCGTGGCGGTGGCCGAGGCCTGCGCGCCGCGGCTGCGTTCCGGCGCCTGGTTCCTCGACTTCAACTCGGCCTCGCCCGGGGCGAAGATCCGCGCCGCGCAGCGGGTCGAAGCCGGTGGCGGGCGCTACGTCGAGGGCGCGGTCATGACCTCGGTGCCACCGTACCGCATCCGCGTGCCGCTCTTGCTCGGCGGCCCGCACGCCGCTACGCTGGCGCCGTTGCTCGATGTACTCGGTTTCGCGGCCAAGGCCGGCCCGGAAAAGCTCGGCGTCGCCTCCGCCACCAAGATGTGCCGCAGCGTGATGATCAAGGGGCTGGAGGCGATGGTCATCGAGAGCTTCACCGCCGCGCGCGCCTGGGGCGTCGAGGACGCGGTGCTGGCCTCGCTCGCCGAAACCTTCCCCGGCATCGACTGGGAGCAGCAGGGCGCCTATTTCTTCCAGAGAGTCATCCAGCACGGCCGTCGCCGCGCCGAGGAAATGCGCGAAGTGGCGCAGACGGTGCGCGAGGCGGGGCTCACACCCTGGTCTGCCGCCGGCAGCGCCGAGCGCCAGGCCTGGGTGGCCGACCTCGCCGACGCCGGGCGGTTCGGCGACAGCCATGCAGCAAGGAAGGACTGGCGCGCAGACGCCGACAAGATGCTCGCCGCAATCAAGACGGCTTCCTGACCGAGAGACCCATGGATCCCGACTGGCTGCCCTTCCATCCCAACCCCGCGAAGCCCGCCTTCCAGGTGCCGGCCGGCGCCGTCGACGCGCACTGCCACGTCTTCGGACCGGCGGCGCAGTTCCCCTTCGCGCCGGAGCGCAAGTACACGCCCTGCGATGCCGGCAAGGATCGGCTCTTCGCCCTGCGCGAGCACCTCGGCTTCGCGCGCAACGTCATCGTGCAGGCCACCTGCCACGGCGCCGACAACCGCGCCATGGCGGATGCCTGCATGGCCTCGAAGGGCCGGGCGCGCGGTGTGGCCACCGTGCGGCGTCAGGTCACCGACGCGGAACTCACGGCGCTGCACGAGGCCGGCGTGCGCGGCGTGCGCTTCAACTTCCTCAAGCGGCTGGTGGACTTCACGCCCAGGGACGAGTTGCTGGAGATCGCCGGCCGCATCGCGCCGCTCGGCTGGCACGTGGTGGTGTACTTCGAGGCGCAGGATCTGCCGGCGCTGTGGGACTTCTTCACCGCCGTTTCTGACAACCTCGCGACCACCGTGGTGGTCGACCACATGGGCCGCCCGGATGTGACGAAGCCCATCGACGGCCCAGAGTTCGGCCTGTTTCTGCAACTGCTGCGCGAGCACCCCAACGTCTGGTCGAAGGTGAGCTGCCCGGAGCGGCTGTCGCAGTCCGGCCCGCCGGGTTACGATGATGTCGTCCCTTTCGCCCGGCGCATCGTCGAGGACTTCCCCGAGCGCGTGCTGTGGGGCACCGACTGGCCGCACCCGAATCTCAAGGGCCACATGCCCGACGACGGCAAGCTGGTGGATTTATTGCCGCGCATTGCCCCAACCCCCGAGTTGCAGCGCAAGCTGCTGGTCGACAACCCCATGCGGCTTTACTGGCCGGAGGAAATCTGACATGGCCCTCGAGAAACCCTACCAGGACGTGCCCGGAACAACGATCTTCGACGCCGAGCAATCGCGCAAGGGCTATCACCTCAACCAGTTCTGCGTCTCGCTGATGAAGCCGGAGAACCGCGCCCGTTTCAAGGCGAACGAGCGCGCCTACCTCGACGAATGGCCGATGTCGGAGGAGCAGAAGCTGGCCGTCATGGCGCGCGACCTCAATCGCTGCATTGCACTCGGCGGCAACATCTATTTCCTCGCGCGCATCGGCGCCACCGACGGCAAGAGCTTCCAGCAGATGGCCGGCAGCATGACCGGCCTGAGCGAGGAGGCCTACCGCGACATGATGGTTTCCGGCGGCCGCCCGATCGAGGGCAACCGCTACACGCACGAATGGGAGAAGAAGTGATGGCACGAATTACCGCGAGCGTATATTCCTCCCACGTGCCGGCCATCGGCGTCGCCGTCGACCAGGGCAAGACCGGCGAACCCTACTGGCAGAAGATGTTCGCCGGATTCGAGTTCTCCAAGCAATGGCTGAAGGAAAACACGCCCGACGTGATTTTTCTGGTCTACAACGACCACGCCACGGCCTTCAGCCTGGAGATCATCCCGACCTTCGCCATCGGCTGCGCGGCGGAGTTCAAGCCGGCCGACGAGGGCTGGGGGCCGCGCCCGGTGCCGGTGGTGCAGGGCCATCCGGAGCTCGCCGCCCACATTGCCCAGTCGGTGATCATGGACGATTTCGACCTGACCATCGTCAACAAGATGGACGTCGACCACGGGCTCACCGTGCCGCTGTCGCTGATGTGCGGCCAGCCCTCAGTTGACAACTTTGCCTGGCCCTGCCCGGTAATTCCCTTCGCGGTGAACGTGGTGCAGTACCCGGTGCCCTCGGGCCGTCGCTGCTTCAACCTGGGACGCGCCATCCGCAAGGCGGTCGAGTCCTACGACGCGCCGCTCAAGGTGCAGATCTGGGGCACCGGCGGCATGAGCCATCAGCTGCAGGGGCCGCGCGCCGGACTCATCAACCGCACGTGGGACAACGCCTTCCTCGACCGCCTCGTCGCCGACCCGGCGGGGCTGGCGCAGGTGCCGCACATCGACTACGTGCGCGAGGCCGGCTCGGAGGGTATCGAGCTGGTAATGTGGCTCATCGCACGCGGCGCCATGTCCGACGCGCCGCCCAAAGTGGTGCACCGCTTCTACCATGTCCCGGCGAGCAACACCGCCGTGGGCCATCTGATCCTGGAGAACCAATAATGGGCAAACCCATAAAGGTCGCGCTGGCCGGCGCCGGCGCCTTCGGCATCAAGCACCTCGACGCCATCGGGCTGATCGACGGCGTCGAGGTGGTGTCGCTGGTCAGCCGCGAGCTGGCCAAGACGAAAGAGGTCGCCGACAAGTACGGCATCGGCCACGTTACCACCGAGCTTGCCGACAGCCTGGCGCGCAAGGACGTCGACGCCGTGATCCTGTGCACGCCGACGCAGCTGCACGCCGCCCAGGCCATCCAGTGCCTGAAGGCCGGCAAGCACGTGCAGGTGGAGATCCCGCTCGCCGACTCGCTGCGCGACGCCGAGGCGGTGGCGGCCCTGCAGAAACAGACCGGCCTCGTCGCCATGTGCGGCCACACGCGCCGCTTCAACCCCAGCCACCAGTGGGTGCACAAGAAGATCCAGGCGGGGGAATTCAATATCCAGCAGATGGACGTGCAGACCTACTTCTTCCGCCGCACGAACATGAACGCGCTCGGCCAGCCGCGCAGCTGGACCGACCACCTGTTGTGGCACCACGCTGCGCACACGGTCGACCTGTTCGCTTACCAGACCGGCGGCGAGATCGTCCAGGCCAACGCCGTCCAGGGGCCGATCCATCCCCGGCTGGGCATCGCCATGGACATGTCGATCCAGCTCAAGTCGAGCACCGGCGCCATCTGCACGCTGAGCCTGTCCTTCAACAACGACGGCCCGCTCGGCACCTTCTTCCGCTACATCGGCGACACGGGCACCTACCTCGCCCGCTACGACGACCTGGTGAACGGCAAGGACGAGAAGATCGACGTCTCGAAGGTCGCCGTCTCGATGAACGGCATCGAGCTGCAGGACCGCGAATTCTTCGCCGCCATCCGCGAGGGCCGCGAGCCGAATGCCAGCGTGGCGCAGGTGCTGCCGTGCTACCGCACCCTCGACAAGATCGAGAAGCAGTTGGGATAAGCATGCAGCAGCGCCGCATCGGCAACGCAGGCGTCTCGGCCATCGGCCTGGGCTGCATGAACCTCAGCCACGCCTACGGCACGCCGCCGTCCGAGGACGCGGCTGCGGCGCTGCTCGCGCGCGCCCTCGACCGCGGTATCACCCACTTCGACACGGCGGCGCTGTACGGCTTCGGCAAGAACGAGACCCTCGTCGGCCGCGTGCTCAAGCCGCACCGGCAGAAGATATTCCTTGCCAGCAAGTGCGGCATGACCGGCGTCGACGGCAAGCGCGTCATCGACGGCCGGCCGCAGACGCTCAGGCGCACCTGCGAGGAGAGCCTCCGGCGCCTGCAGACGGACGTCATCGACCTCTACTACCTGCACCGCCGGGACAGGCAGGTGCCGATCGAGGACAGCGTCGGCGCCCTGGCCGACCTGGTGCGGCATGGCAAGGTGCGCATGATCGGCCTGTCGGAAGTCTCGGCGGCGACATTGCGCCGCGCCCACGCCGTGCATCCGATCGCCGCGCTGCAGTCGGAGTATTCGCTGTGGACGCGCAACCCGGAGATCGCCACGCTGGACGCCTGCCGCGAGCTGGGCACGGCCTTCGTCGCCTTCAGCCCGCTGGCGCGCGGCTTTCTCACCGGCAGGCTGCGCGATCCGGCCCAGGAGCTGGAGGAGAAGGATATCCGCCGCCAGATGCCGCGCTTCGAGCCGGCCAACTATGCGAAGAACCTCGCGCTGCTGCCCGAATATGAGCGCATCGCCGCGGCCGCCGGCTGCACGCCGGCCCGGCTCGCCATCGCCTGGCTGCTGGCCAAGGGCGAGCACATCCTGCCGGTCTTCGGCACCCGGCAGCCGGCGCATCTCGACGAAAACGCCGGGAGCGATTCGGTGACGCTCGACAGCAGCATCGTCGCGCGGCTGGACGCACTCATCAACCAGCAGAGCGTCGCGGGACCGCGCTACAACGCGGCCACGCAAGCGGAAATAGACACGGAAACATTTCCGCCGGCCCGAAACGCCGCCTGAAGCGTCGGGCGCGAAGGCGGACGAGACCCATGCGGAGGAACAAGACATGAAAACCCAAGTCGCCATCGTCGGTGCCGGCCCCTCGGGCCTCATCCTCGGCCAGCTCCTCGCCAGGGCCGGCATCGACGCCGTCATCCTCGAAGCGCAGACCCCCGAATACGTGCTCGGCCGCATCCGCGCCGGCGTGCTGGAGCAGGTCGCCGTCGACCTGCTCGACGAGGCGGGGGTCGGCGCGCGCATGCACGCCGAAGGCCTGCCGCACGCGGGCTTCGAGCTGCTCATCGAGGGCCGGCGCCACCGCATCGACCTCGCCGGCCTCACCGGCGGCAAGCGGGTGATAGTGTACGGCCAGACCGAACTGACCAAGGACCTGATGCAGGCGCGCGCCGCCGCCGGGCTGAAGACGGTGTACGAGGCGAAGGAGGTCAGCATTCACGACTTCGACGGCACCCGGCCGCGCGTGCGCTATGTCAAGGACGGCCAAGGCCACGAAATGGCGTGCGACTTCATCGCCGGCTGCGACGGCTTCCACGGCGTCTGCCGCGCCAGCGTGCCGAAGCACGCCATCACCCATTACGAGAAGATCTACCCGTTCGGCTGGCTCGGCCTGCTCGCCGACACGCCGCCGGTGTCCGAGGAGCTGATCTACGCCAAGACCGCGCGCGGCTTCTCCCTGTGCAGCATGCGCTCGCACACGCGCAGCCGTTACTACGTGCAGGTGCCGCTCACCGAGAAGGTGGAAGACTGGTCCGACGACAGATTCTGGGAGGAACTGAGGAGGCGCCTCGACCCGCAGGCCAACGCGCGCCTCGTCACCGGCCCCTCGCTGGAGAAGAGCATCGCGCCGCTGAGGAGCTTCGTCGCCGAGCCGATGCGCTTCGGCCGCCTCTTCCTCGCCGGCGATGCCGCCCACATCGTGCCGCCGACCGGCGCCAAGGGCCTCAACCTCGCCGCCACCGACGTGCGCACCCTGGCGCGCGGCCTCATCGAGCACTACCGCGGCAGCGATGCCGGCATCGACCATTACTCCGATCTGTGCCTGCGCCGCATCTGGAAGGCCGAGCGTTTTTCGTGGTGGATGACCCAGCTGCTGCATACCTTCCCCGACACCAACCCCTTCGAGCAGAAGGCGCTCGATGCCGAGTTGGACTACGTCGTGCATTCCCTCGCCGGGCGCACGACGATGGCGGAGAACTACGTCGGGCTGCCGTTCGAGGACTGAATCGCCGTATCGGGGAGACTGACTTTTGCGCGGCCTCAGCCCGCGATCGCCTCGCCGAGGTAGACCCGCTTGATGAGCGGATTGCCGCGCAGCTCCCACGCCGCGCCCTCGGCGATCATCTCGCCGTGGCCGAGCACGTAGGCGAAGTCCGCCACGGCCAGCGCCTGGAAGACGTTCTGCTCCACCAGCAGGATCGTGGTGCCGGCCCGGTTGATGCGGGCGAGGGCGGCGAACATCTCGTCCACCATCTTCGGCGCCAGGCCGAGCGAGGGTTCGTCGAGCAGCAGCAGGCGCGGCCGGCTCATCAGCGCGCGGCCGATGGCCAGCATCTGCTGCTCGCCGCCGCTCATCGTACCTGCCAGCTGCGCGAGGCGCTCGCCCAGGCGCGGGAAGATGCGCACCACTTCGTCGAGCATCGCCTCGCGCTCGCCGCGCGCGGCGAGGTAGCCACCGAGTTCCAGGTTCTCGCGCACGCTCATTTCCGGGAAGAGGTGACGCCCCTCGGGCACCAGCGCCATGCCGCGCCGCACGCGCTCGGCCGGCGTGTCCTTCGCCAGCGCCTGCCGGTCGAGCCGCACTTCGCCGGAGACCGGCGCCATGACGCCGGCCAGGGTCTTCAGCAGCGTCGTCTTGCCGGCGCCGTTGGCGCCGACCAGCACGGTGATGCGCCCGGCCGGCGCGACGAGCGAGATGCCGTGCAGCACCGGCAGCCCGCCGTAGCCGGCGCGCAGCTCGCGCACGTCGAGTTCGAGTCCTGCACTCATGCCGCCGCCTTGTCGCCCAAATAGGCCTCGATCACCTGGGGATCGCGGCTCACGTCGGCCGGCTTGCCGTCGGCGATCTTGGCGCCGAAGTTGAGCACGGCGACGCGGTCGACCGTGCGCATCAGCACGTTCACGGCGTGCTCGATCCACACCACGGTGAAGCCGTGCTCGCCCCACAGTTCGCGGATGAGGGCGGCGATGGCCTTTACTTCCGCCTCGGTGAGGCCGGCCGCCACTTCGTCGAGCAACAGCAGGCGCGGGTGGCTCGCCAGCGCCATGGCAATCTCCAGTTGCCGCTGCCGCGCCGGCGGCAGGCTGGCTGCGTGCAGCCCGGCGTAGCGCGCCAGCCCGACGCGCTCGAGCAGGGCCTCCTTCGGCTTCGCCTCGGCGAAGGTGATGTGCCTGCGCCGGCGCACGCTGCCGACGAAGTCGAGGGCGAACTGCACGTTTTCCGCCGCCGTCAGGCTGCCGAAGACGCGCGGCGTCTGGAAGGTGCGCGCCATGCCGGCGTGGGCCAGCACGTAGGGCGGCGCGCCGGTGAGGTCTTCGCCGCAGTAACGCAATGTGCCTGCGGTCGGCTTCACCATGCCGCTGATGGCGTTGAAGAAGGTCGTCTTGCCGGCGCCGTTGGGGCCGATGACGCCGATGAACTCGCCTTCGTCGGCGGCGAGGTCGACGGCGTCGAGCGCGGTCAGGCCGCCGAAGCGCACGGTGAGGCCTTTGATATCCAGAAACTTGCTCATGGCTTCTGCTCCGGCTGTGCCTTGCGCCGGAAGTGCTTCTTCCAGTCGTGGCCGGCGATGCCGTCGGGCAGGTAGAGCACCGAGGCGATCAGCAGTACGCCGAGGATGATCATGTACAGATAGGGCAGCGACAGCCGCAGGTACTCGGAGAGCAGGCTGAAGCCGACCGCGCCGACGAGCGGGCCGGCCACGGTGAGCGGGCCGCCGACCATGGAGATCAGCACCGTCTGGAAGACGATGAAGGGGTTGAACACCGTGTGCGGATCGATGTAGGTCCAGCGCACCGCCATGGCCGCGCCGAGCGCGCCGGCGAACCACGAGGAGAGGCAGAAGCCGACCAGCTTCACGCGCATCGGGTTCACGCCGAGGGTCGCGGTGCGCTCCTCGTCCATGCCGATGCCGCGCAGGGCGTGGCCCCAGCGGCTGCGGCCGAAGGCGACGTAGGTCCACGCCGCCAGCGCGGCGATCGCCAGCACCGTCCAGTACACGACGGCGGCGGAGGGCGCCTCGGTCAGCACGCGGCCGACGGTGTGGAAATAGGTCTTCTCGACGTGGGTGATGGTGTGTCTGACCAGTTCGCCGAGGCCGTAGGTGATCACCGCGAAATAGGCGCCGCGCAGCTTCAGCGTGATGAGCCCGATGAGGAAGGCGAAGACCATCGCCGCCATGCCGCCGAGCAGAATGATAAGTGGCCAGGGCAGCTTGCCCAGCCCCCAGGCCGTGCAGTAGGCGCCCAGGCCGAAGAAGGCCGAGGTGGCGAGCGACAGGTAGCGCGTCGGCCCGCTGAACATCGACCAGCTCACGGCGAGGCCGGCGTAGAGCAGGCAGGTCAGCACGAGCGACTGCACGAAGGGCACCTCGAAGGCCGGCAGCGCGCCGAGCGCCGCGCCGGCGACGAATACGATCGGGATGATCGGATTCATCTGGCGAACAGCCCCTTCGGCCGCGCGAGCAGCACGCCGACCAGCACGCCGTAGCTGATCAGCGTCTTCAGCGACGGGCTGGTGAAGTACATGCCGAAGGTCTCGACGAGGCCGAGCAGCACGGCGCCGGCGATGGCGCCGGGGATGTTGCCGAGGCCGCCCAGCGTGATGACGATCAGCGCCGAGATGGTGTAGGGTTCGCCCATCGACGGCGTGAGCTCATAGACCATGCTGAGCAGGCCGCCGGCCAGCCCGGCCAGCGCGAGGCCGAGGCCGAAGCAGGCCGGATGCAGCACGCGCGTGTCGATGCCGACCAGCATGGCGCCGAGCGGCGCCTGCAGCATGCCGCGCACCGCCTTGCCGAGCAGGGTGCGCTTGAGCACCAGCACCAGCGCCAGGCTCGCCGCGGCGACGACGACCAGCACCAGCAGGCGGTTGGCGGCGACCGTCACCTCGCCGAACTTCACCGGCTCGTCGAGGTAGGGCTGGCCGCTCATGCCGCCGCCCCAGATCAGTTGCGCCACGTTCTGCGCGATGAACATCAGGCCGAAGCCGACGATCAGGCTGCGCGCCTCCATCGCCTCGGCGTTGGGCGAAGTCGCCGCCAGGCGGCGGAACACCAGCCGGTGCAGGACGAGGCCGAGCAGGAACAGCACGACCATCATCGGCGGGATGAACCACAGCGGGCTCATGCCGGTGACCTTCACCAGCGTGTAGGTGAAGTAGGCGCCGAGCATGAGGAACTCGCCGTGGGCGATGTTCATGATGCGCATCAGGCCGTACTGCAGATTCAGCCCGAGCGCCACCACCGCGTAGAGTCCGCCCGTGACGAGTCCGGCGACGACGAGGTCGAGGAAGAGGTAGGCATTCATCCGGAAAACGCCCGGCGGGCCGCCCCGTCGCTGCGGGGCGGTGCCGGGAATGGAGGAGTTGCTCTGTGCGCCCTCAGTTCCACACCTTCGGCATCACCGGCTTCGCCGTGGCCCGCGCCGGCGGCCAGACGATCTCGAACTCGCCGTTCTGCCACTGGCCGACCATGCCCGGCACGCCCTGTTCCTCGGTGCCGTTGAAGCGCATCTTGCCGAGCACGGTGTCGAACTCGGTGCCGGCGATGTGGTCGCGCATGGCCTTGCGGTCGAGGCCGACCTTCTCGACGGTTTGCTGCAGGATCTGCAGCGCCGCCCAGGCGTGGGCGCTGGCCCAGCGGTCCGGCTCTTTCTTGTTCAAGGCGACGTGGGCGTCGAAGTAGTCCTTCGCACCCTTGCTCATCTTCGGGTTCCAGGAGCCCATGCCCATCACGCCTTCCGAGCTTTTGCCCATGCGCTCGCGGTAGATCGGGAAGGCGGTGCCGACGGCGGTATAGAAGACCTTCGGCGCGAAGCCGATCTCCTTGGCCTGGCCGGTGATGAGGAAGTTGTCGGGCGGGTAGGTGATGCCGATGAAGGCGTCGGGGTTGGCGGCCTTCATGCCCTTCAGCATCGGCGAGAGGTCCTTGACGCCGAGCGGGTAGCTTTTCTTGTCGACCACCTGGATGCCCTTCTCCTTGAGCATCGGTTCCAGTGCGCCGATGTTCTCCAGCCCGAACAGGTCGTCCATGTAGGACACCGCCGCCGTCTTGACGCCGTTGGCGGCGAGCATGTCGACCAGCGCCTGCATCATCGGCTTCGGCTGCTGCAGGGTGACGAAGTAGTAGGGCAGCTTCATGTCGACCAGCTTCTGCGACAGCGCGGTCGGCGCCACCATCGGGTAGCCGTGCTTGTTGGCCACCGGCGCCACGGCGAAGTTGCTGCCCGTGCCCCAGGGCGGCAGGACGATGTCCACCTTGTCCACGGTCATGAACTTCTCGTAGCTGCGCACCATGGTCTCGATGTCGCTGCGGTCGTCCACGCCGACCAGCTCGACCATGCGGCGCTTGCCCTGCACGTTGAGGCCGCCGGCCTTGTTCACCATGTCGGCCCAGAGCAGGTAGTTCGGCTCCTGCGTCGTCTGCGAGCCGGCGGCGAAGGGGCCGGAGCGCGACTGCGTGTAGCCGACCTTGATCGGCGCGTCCTGCGCTTGCGCCGATCCGGAAAAGGAGCCGGCGGCAAAAGTCAGTCCCGCCAGCACGGCGAGCGTAGTCTTCAGGGTCAGGCGTTTCGATTGCGAATGCATGTGTGTCTCCTCTTGTGTTGTGTCAGAACGGATAGCGCGGCGCGCTGTCCTTGATCGTCACCCACTGCCATTGCGCGAACTCTTCCCAGTTGGCCGGGCCGCCGTGGCGGCCGCCGTTGCCCGAGGCGCCGCGCCCGCCGAAGGGGATGTGCGGCTCGTCGGCCACGGTCTGGTCGTTGACATGCAGCAGCCCGGTCGGAATCCTCGCCGCCAGCGCCAGCGCGCGGCTGGTCGAGGCGCTGATGATGCCGAGCGAGAGGCCGTATTCGGTGCGGTTGGCCAGCGCCACCGCCTCGTCCTCGCTGGAGAATGTCACCACCGAGGCCACGGGGCCGAACACCTCCTCCTCGAAGCAGCGCATGCCGGGCTTGACGTTGGTCAGCACCGTCGGCTTGTAGAAGTTGCCCTCATATGTGCCGCCGGCGGCGAGTTGCGCGCCTTGCTTCACGCTGTCCTGCACGATGGCATGGACCCGGTCGCGCTGGCGCGCGTTGATGAGCGGGCCGAGCGCCACCTGCTGGGTGGCCGGGTCGCCCACCGGCAAGCGGGTGGCTTTGCCGACGAGCTGTTCGACGACCTTGCCGGACACTTTTTCGTGCACCAGCACCAGGCCGGTGGCCATGCAGATCTGGCCCTGGTGCAGGTAGGCGCCCCAGGCCGCGCAGGAGGCGGCCAGCTCCACGTCGGCGTCGTCGAGGATGATCATGCGGTTCTTGCCGCCCAGCTCGAGCGTCACCTTCTTGAGGTGCTTGCCGGCCAGCTCGCCGACGGCGCGTCCGGCGCCGGTCGAGCCGGTGAAGGAGATCATCGCCACGTTCGGGTCGGCGCACAGGGCGGCGCCGACGTCGGCGCCGCCGGGCAGCACCTGCAGGCAGTCCTTCGGCAGGCCGGCTTCCTCGAAGACGCGCGCGATGAGATAGCCGCCGGTGATCGGCGTCTGCGGATCGGGCTTGAGCACCACCGTGTTGCCGACAGCGAGCGCCGGCGCCACGGCGCGGATCGACAAGATGAGCGGGAAGTTGAAGGGCGAGATGACGCCGACCGTGCCGTGCGGCACGCGCCGCGCGATGGACAGGCGCCCGCCGTCGCTGGGCAGCACCAGGCCGCTCGGCTGCGTCACCATGGCGGCGGCCTCGTTCAGGATGCCCACCGCCATGTGCAACTCGACGCCGGCCTTGGGCGGAATGCAGCCGGTCTCGCGCACGACCCACTGCGTCATGCCCTCGCTTTCGCGCTCCACGATCTGGGCCGCCTTGCGAAAGATCGCGGCGCGTTGCTCGTAGGGCAGGGCCGCCCAGGCGCCCTGCGCGGCGCGGGCGCGCTTCGCCGCTTCTGCCACGTCCTCGGGCGTGGCGCTGCCGACGCGGGTCAGCACCGAGCCGGTGGCCGGCTCGAGCACTTCGTGCGCCTTGCTGGCGTTGGCCCAGCCGCCGAGGAACAGCTTGCCGTTCCAGACGCCGGTATTCAGAAAAGGTATGTCGTTGCTTCCCATGTTTGCCTCCATTCAAATGACTCCCTTCTCCCGCGTGCGGGAGAAGGGTTGGGGGAGAGGGCCGCTCTCCGGTGTTGCCGTCGAGTGCACATTAGGCCGAGGCAGAGGCGAGCGCTTTCCCGACAGCGCACCCGTCGCTTGTCCGGGAGCGCACCCGGTTCAGCGGATGCCCGATTTCCCCGGTGCGAGGATGCCGTTCGGGTCGAGCGCCTTCTTCAGCCGCTTGAACACCGCCTTCTGCACCGGTCCGTAGGTGTCGGCCACCTTGTCCATGAAGGCGGTGTTGGTGCGGTAGGTGCCGTAGCCGGCCTTGGAGAACTCCGCCAGCAATTCGCTGAAGCAGGCGTGCGCCGCCTTCACCTCATCCGGCTTGGTCTTGTCGAAGAGCACGTCGATGATGTGGTGCATGTCGCGCCAGCCGACGATGAACTCGCCGACGTAGTCGAGGCCGTGCTTGGCCATGATGCGCTTGGCCATGTCCATCTGCTTCATGGTCTCCGAGCCCATCGCCTGCGACACCGGCGAGAACCAGATCGAGCCGCCGCCGCCGCGCCAGTTGTAGAGGCCGAACTCGGTCAGCGTCGGCTTGCCCTGCATCAGCGCCGCGCGGTACTGGAACACCGGGTCGTTGCCGAGCTCCTTCTCGGTGAGGATCTGCGCCTTCGGGTGCTTGGAGAAAAAGGCCTTGACGATGTTCCAGTTGACCTCGATCTGGTCGGGCGAGCCGTACAGTGCGGCGTAGACGTTCCAGGCGCCGAGGTTGGCTTTCTTCGCCACCTCGCGCAGCACCTCGGCGGGAATCTGGCCCGCGCCCTTGTACACCTCCTTGCGCTTGACGGTGACGGCGGCTTCCCAGATGGTGCTGGCGATGACGATGGCGTTGGGGATGATCATCGAGATGCGCAGCGGGCGGATGGTATCGACGATGTCGGCGATGTCGGTCTCGTCCGGGAAGCGGATGCAGAAGGGCTTGTAGGCCGGCGGCGCCGGCATCAGCCAGATGCCGAGCTTGGTGACGATGCCGTAGTTGGACTGGGTGAACAGGCCGTCCAGATACGGCCCGTAGCCCCACTTGAATACCTGCCAGGTGTTCGAGTTCTCGACGCCGCCCATGCCGGTGCGCAGCACTTCGCCGGTGGCCAGCACGACTTCCATGCCGCAGGAGAAGAGGAAATGCTCGCCGTAGGGCGTGTAGCCGACGCCGCGGTCCACCGTGTTGCCGAGCGGGCCGGCGATGGCCGAGGGTGCCGGGCAGGACATCCACAGCGGCAGCTTCTTCTCCTGGATGTAGTCGTAAAGCTGCTGGTAGGTGACGCCGGGTTCCACCAGGGCGTAGCCGAGTTCGGCATTCACCTCGAGGATCCTGTTCATGCGCTTGAGGTCGAGCACCACCTGGCCGCGCTCGCCCGGCGCGGCCGAGCCGTAGCCGAGGTTCTTGCCGGTGGAAATGGTCCACACCGGCACCTTGTACTTGTTGCAGACAGCGACGATTTTCTGGATCTGCGCCACCTCGGTGGCGACCAGCGCCGCCGAGGGCGCATGCGCATCGTCGGCGACCGGCATCATGGTCTTGCGGTACGGCGTGAGCTGCTCGGCACTGACGAGCACGTTGTCGGCGCCGAGAATTTTTTTGAACTCGGCGATGGCCTTGTCGAAAGCGGCCTCGGATACGCCCTTGGGCAGTGCGATGTACTTGGACATGGAGTCTCCTCTGGATTCTGTTTGAATGCGGTGCGGGCTCACGCTTCCATGACGAAGGAAACGAGACTGTTGTCGACGGCGAAATCCTCGAGCGCGGCGGGGCCGCGGACGAACGCCTGCCGGACGCAGGGCAGGCGGTTTTCCTCGCCGCCGGCAGCGAGGCGGGCCAGCGTGCGGCCGAGTGCGGTGCGCCAGCCGGCGGCGGGCGCCGCCGGCTACGGTTCGGCTGCGAAGGCGGCTCAGCGTCGGCGTTGGCGATCGTGCTTCTGCCGCGCAATGCGCGCGCTCTGCACGTCCTGCGCCTGGTGAAGGCGCGCGCGTTCGCGTGCAGTGACGGCGCCGTCGGACTTGGCGCGGTCTTCCATGCGGCCGACGCGGGCCTGCCCCGCCTCGAGCCGGTTCGCTTCGCGCGCGGTCAGCGCGCCGCTGCGCTCGCCTTGCTCGATGCGACGTTCCTGGTTGGCCTGGCGCTGGTCGACGCCCGGCGTGTTGGCTTGTGCGAAAGCGGCGGTGCCGGCCGCAGCGAGCATTCCGGCGATGGCGAGTTTCCTGAGCATGACGTGCTCCTGGG
>WBUF01000094.1 GCA_008933825.1 Rhodocyclaceae bacterium
GGGGTCAGCTCACGAAACGGAAATTAAAGCACGCTAAGGGTTTTGCCGTGGTTTTGGTGCCGTGTTTGCCAGAATCCGGTACACCGTTGCCTGTCCAATCTGTAGCTCACGCGCCATCTGGGCCTTGGTCATGCCGCTGGTTGCCAGTTGCAGCACACGGTCGCGTTTGTCGGTAGAAACGGGTTTGCGTCCCCGATACTTCCCCTCAGCTTTGGCCTTGGCGATGCCTTCTCGCTGCCGCTCCAGCATCATTTCCCGTTCAAACTGAGCAACCCCACCCAGCACCGTCAACATCAGCTTGCCCGTTGGCGTTTGCGTGTCCATGCCCAGGTTGAGCACACGCAAGCCCACCTGCTTGGAATCCAGGGCCTGGATGATGGCCATGAGGTCTGCTACTGAGCGAGCCAGCCGGTCGAGTTTGGTCGTCACCAATAGGTCGCCTTGCCGAACAAACTCGAGTGCAGCCTGAAGCTGTGCGCGATGGGCGACCGATGATACCTGTTCGCGGAAGATCTTCTCGCAATGGGCGGTTTCGAGCTCCTTGAGCTGGGCCTCAAACCCGGCGACCTGCTCAATCGTTGAAGTGCGCGCGTAGCCGATGATCATTTCTATCACATGAATTATAGACATTTCGATAGTAATGCAATCAAAATGCAAAAACAATTCTATTGAGAGGGTTTAGCGCTCCCTTGTTCCCCTATCACTGGCCCACGCCCCAGTGATAGCCGGTCGCCATCGGCGTATATACAAAGCAAGGATTGCCGATCATGCCTCGTCGCAGTTTGCTGACTCCGGCAGAACGTGCCGAGCTGTTTGCCTTCCCGGGAGATGAAGGCGAGATTATTAGGCGCTACACGTTGTCGACGCTGGACTTGTCTGTGATCCGGCGGCGGCGTGGCGATCACAACCGTCTCGGTTTTGCCGTGCTGCTGTGTTGCCTGCGTTATCCCGGCTTCATCCTGCCGCCTAGCGCGGAGCCTCCCTTTTCGTTGCTGTCCATCGTCGGCCAGCAATTGCAAATCAGCCCTGAGGTTTGGCCGCAATACGCCCAACGGGCCCAGACCCGCCGAGAGCACCTGGTGGAGCTGCAGGCTTGGCTGCAGCTGACGGTATTTTCCACTGCTGATTATCGGCGCCTTGCCCACCAACTTGCTGCGCTGGCCAGGCAAACTGACCGTGGCCCCGTACTTGCCGCGGCCATGGTTGACTGGCTACGGCAACAGCGCATCATCCTGCCAACGGCGGACGTCATTGACCGCCTGTGTAGCGAGGCCTTGGCACGCGGTACGCGCCAAGTGCACGAGGCGCTGATCGCGCCGCTGTCGGCTCAGCACCGGCAGGCCTTGGACCAGCTGCTGACAGTCCGTGAGGGCACCAAAAACAGCGGGCTGGTTTGGCTACGCCAGCCACCCATTGCCCCAAAACCAAGGCATGTGCTGGTCCATCTGGAACGCCTGAAAGCCCTTGATGAGCTGAGTCTCCCGCCGGGGCTGGAACAGGCCATCCACCAGAACCGCCTGCTGAAACTCGCCCGTGAGGGCGGGCAAATGACAGCCCAGCATCTTCGCGACCTGGAGCCGGCTCGGCGCTATGCCACGTTGGTGGCGTTGCTACTCGATACCCGCGCCACCCTGATCGACGAAATCATCGACCTGCACGACCGATACATGGGCTCCGTGTTCAGCAAGGCCAAGCGCAATCATGCCGACCAATTCCAGCAGTCCGGCAAGGCGATCAACGACAAGGTGCGCCTTTACTCGCGTATTGGCCGCGCCCTGCTTGATGCCAAACAGTCGGGCGGCGATCCCTTTGCAGCCATTGAGGCCATCATTTCCTGGGATGTGTTCAGCCAGAGCATCGCCGAGGCGGAGCAGTTGGTCCAGCCTGAAAACTTCGACTTTTTGTCCCTGATCGGTGACAGCTTCAACCAGCTTCGGCGCTATACGCCAACAATGCTGGCGGCGCTGTCCATGAAAGCAGCGCCGGCCGCACTCGACCTGCTGGCGGGTGTCGACGTGCTCAAGGACATGAACGCTCGCCAGGCACGCAAGGTGCCGGACGATGCCCCTACCTCATTCGTGCGCAAGCGCTGGGAAAACCTGGTCTGGACGCCTGACGGACTGGATCGCCGATTCTATGAGCTGTGCGTGTTGACCGAGCTGAAAAACTCGCTGCGCTCGGGCGATATCTGGGTACAGGGCTCACGCCAGTTCAAAGACTTCGAGGAATATCTGCTGCCACCACAGCGCTTCGCGGCGCAGCACGCCCAACAGGGGCTTGGGCTCGCGGTAGAAACCGATTGCGCCAGCTTTCTGGATGCCCGGCTGGCATTGTTGGAAAAGGAACTGGCAACCGTGGAGCGGTTGGCCGCCGCCAACGAGCTGCCGGATGCCGCCATCACCAGCCACGGCCGTCTCAAGATAACGCCCCTGGACAACGCCGTGCCGCCAGAGGCCACCGCGCTGATGGAGCAGGCTTATGGCCTGTTGCCACACCTGAAAATTACCGAGCTGCTGCTGGAGGTCGATAACTGGATTGGATTTACCCGGCACTTCACGCATCTCAAGAGCGGAGCCCCCTCCGATGATCAGCACCTGCTGCTGACCGCCATTCTGGCCGACGCCATCAACCTGGGATTGAGCAAAATGGCCGAGTCCTGCCCCGGGACAACCTATGCCAAGCTGGCCTGGTTGCACGCGTGGCACATCCGTGACGAGACCTATTCGGCGGGGTTGGCCGAACTGGTCAACGCCCAGTTTCGGCAGCCCTTTGCAGCCTATTGGGGCGATGGCGCCACGTCATCGTCGGACGGCCAGAACTTCAAGGCGGGCGGCCGTGGACAGTTCGGCGGGCAGGTGAATCTGAAATACGGGCAGGAGCCCAGTGTGCAGTTTTACACCCACATCTCCGACCAGTATGCTCCCTTTCACATCAAGGTCATCAATGCCACAGTGCGCGACGCCACCTATGTTCTGGATGGCCTGCTCTACCACGAGTCGGACTTGCGCATTGAGGAACACTACACCGACACGGCGGGGTTCACCGAGCATGTGTTCGGCCTGACCCAGCTCCTGGGCTTTCGTTTTGCGCCCCGAATTCGTGATCTTGCCGACAAGCGCCTGTATATTCACGGTGACGCCAAGGCATACCCGACGCTGACCAGCCTGATCGGCGGCCATATCAACGCGAAGCATATCGTCATGCACTGGGAGGAAATCCTGCGGCTGGCGGCCTCAATCAAACAGGGTACGGTGACCGCCTCGCTGATGCTGCGAAAACTGGGCAGCTACCCGCGCCAAAATGGGCTGGCGGTGGCTCTGCGAGAGATCGGGCGCATCGAACGCACCCTGTTCATGCTCGACTGGATGCAGCACATCGAGCTGCGCAGGCGCGTGCAGGTTGGACTGAACAAGGGGGAAGCCAAAAACGCGCTGGCCCGCGCCGTGTTTCTGAACCGGCTCGGGGAAATACGCGACCGGAGCTTCGAGAGCCAGCGCTATCGCGCCAGCGGCCTCAACCTCGTGGTGGCCGCCATTGTACTGTGGAACACGGTTTATATTGAACGGGCGGTGCACGCGCTGCGGGATTCGGGTAAGACGGTGGACGAAACACTGCTGCCGCACCTGTCGCCACTGGGCTGGGAGCACATCAATCTGACTGGCGACTACATCTGGCCACAGAGCCACCAAGTCCAGCAGGGGCAGTTCAGGCCGTTACGAACTCCCGGTGAGGCTTAGCGTGCTTTAATTTCCGTTTCGTGAGCTGACCCC
>WBUF01000095.1 GCA_008933825.1 Rhodocyclaceae bacterium
ATCTGACCAGTTGGACGGAACTACAAGAACAGGCAGCATCCATCAGCATCATCCAACGCTGGCATCAGGGAGGTATTCTTCAGAATGTCGGGCTGGTCTGTGGATCAGCCTCCGATAATCGTGTCGCCCTTGATCTGGATGGGGCTGCGGGCTATCCGACATTTATCGCCATGTTCCCCCATCTGGCACAGACCTACACCGTTGCCACCGGGGGTGGTGTAGGCAAGCACATCTACTGGCAAGTGGATGAATTGCCCGAACCTGTGAAGGCAATGAATACACCGATTGGCAATTTGGAGATGTGTTCGCAGGGGCGGCAAATCGTCGCACCACCCAGCATTCATCCCACCACCCAGAAACCCTATATAGTGGAAAGACCCTGCGATATTTTGCAGGTCAAAGACTTGCAGGAGGTGGTTGAATGGATTGAGTCGTTCAAGCAGAGCAGCAATGGCAGACGTCCTACTCGCGGTTGGCAGCCGCCGCGCAATCTGCCTAGTCGCCATGCGGATGAGGACATCAATCCGCATCTGATTCAAGCGGTGGGTAACTACTTCGCAGGGCATGGGTACAAATCCTATGGGGATTGGCTGCATGGGTCGTGTATCTATCCCGGCAATCACCAGCACGGCGACAAAAATCCCTCGTTCGGGTATAACACCCGCACCGGCTACGGATACTGCTTCAAGTGCGGTGTGATGCTGACTAAAGATATCTGCGCTTCCCTCGGTATCCGTCCTGAGGATTATGGCGGGCTGGTGGTGGCAACACCCCGCCATGTGTCTCAGCAGCAATCTTCAGTAAAACTGCCGGATGCCCCGGATGATACAGCCGATGAAGAAATAACGACTGAAGTGCAAACCGTTGCTGATGAGCCGCCAGATGATGTACTGCCGCGTTCCATCAGCGATTTGAAGCTGCCGAACTGGTTGCGGATGTATCTAGATTGGGCAGGTACGACGGGCAACCAGACTCCGATGAGCTTCCATCTAGCAGCGGGCTTGTGGTTGCTATCGGTGGCAGTGGGGCGGCGACTCTATGGTGAAGCACCTTGGGGACTGAAAATCTATCCCAATTTGTACTTGATGCTCATCGCCAGCACGACCTACTATCGCAAATCTACCGCCTACAAACTCGCCGAGCAGATCGCTCGCAACGCTATCCCGCATATGCTGATGCCCACCCCTGGCTCACCGGAGCGTTTTCAGGAGGCATTGTCGGGGCAACTTCCCGCGAATTTTGACAAGCTCACCGAAAGCCAGCAGCAGCGGCTCAGAAAAGCGCAGCCTTTCGCTGCTCAACGGGGCTTGCTCAAGGATGAAGTGGCAGGTCTTTTCAATGCCATGAACCGCAAGGATTACCTCAGCGGCATGAAAGACCTCCTGATGGAGTTGTACGACTGCCCTGACTATACCGACAAAGATACGCAGGCTGGGCTGACTATTGTGGAAAATGCCGCCCTGTCAATTTTGGGTGTTACAACCCCTTCAGGTTTATCTGCTGCTATCAGTGATGCAGATTGGTCGAATGGTTTGCTGATCCGTTTTGCATTGTTGACACCCGAACCCGACTACAAGGAACGTCCGCCCGCAACGGGATATAGGGAAGCACCGCCGGTGCTGATAGAGGGGTTGCGAAGGCTGCATGACAAGCTGCCCCAACCCGAAAAGGATGAGGAACGTGGTGATTGGCGTGCGCCGAGTGCCATTGCCTTGCAGGTCCAATGTTGGGATGAGTGCCAGGCATATAGCGAAATGCTCCGCAAACTCTGCAAACCGGATCGCCAGACCGAACTGGATGAGCGACTCAAAGGCGTTTATGGACGGATGCATGTGCAGGCGTTCAAACTGGCAGCACTGCTGGCGGTACTGGATTGGGTCGAGAGCGATGCGCCTCATCCAACTGTGACCCTAGAGCATTGGGAAACGGGTAAAGCTATCAGCGAGATTTGGCGAACTAGTGCCGCACAACTCCTTGCTCAGATGGATCGCAGTGGCGAGGCAGTGCAGGAACAGCGTGAGCAGGGCAAGATGCTGCAATATCTACGGAAGGCTGGCGCAAAAGGCAGCGGCTTACGTGAGTTATATCGTGCCTTGAATCTGCCTGCCAAACGTGCCCGCCAGATGGCACAGGACTTGGTGCGGGCGGGCGTGATTGTCGAACGGCAGAATGGGCGGGCGGAATGGTACATGGCTGCGGAATTCGCGGACTGACACGCTCGACCTACTGACAACAGATAGCACTTTCGATGGAGACGCGCCCCAAAGCGCGTTTCTCCTTATTATAGCTTTAGCCCGATTTTATCTTTAGTACCAATACTGTAAATATGCTGTTTACTCAAATTAGTCTATTCACAGACCATGGGCTTGCACGCAAGCCAATATCTCTTTGCAATAGGCTTCGGCTGTCAACCGTTCATGTTCTTGGAGTACGGTGTCACGGTTGTGTGCGAGCGGATTGCGTATGCGTGCCAAAAATTGCCCTCGAGCTTCCCAGTAGTTTTTGTCTCGCTTCAATATTGACGAGAAGAGATTCCAATCACTGAAAATGATCTCGAATAAATCGCTCGGATATGTGAAATCAATCAGCTTGGTTGAAGCACGCGCGCCAAAAGAACGTTGCTCTTTTTCTTGAGCTTCGCGGCATCTATCAAATAGTCGTTTGAGCTTTGGTTTTTCACGTTCGAGTTCAATCACCCAGTCTTTGAGTGGATATTTCTGTGACATTTTCTCCGATACAAGATATCTGATTGCTTTCTCTGTTTGTTTCCATATGGACCATAACTCTGAGCCTCGCTCAATCAATCTCAGATAAATTTGGAAATGAGGAGAAAAGGTCTGATATGAACCGTTCTCGGTCACTTTCAGTAAGCCAACTAAAAGAAATTCATCAACATCATCTTGGGTAACATCTATAGCTGGGCCAAAAAGCACTTGAAGTAGTTTAATCAACCTTCCATCCTCATTCAGAAGCTTTGTCATTCGATCATACTGGCTAAGAAAGGATGGAGAGAGATCAACCATCAGTTCATCAATATCAACGGTTTTGCCCGTTAGCCAATCGGCAACGATGCGGTATGCAAGACTTGTGAGAAGATAAGGGTGACCACCACAATACGATTCGATTTGTTCACACATTTCAGGAGCCACCTGAAGCTGAGTTCTACCCATCACAGAATAGAACTCATGCATATCATCAGAATCAAAAACCCCCAAGTACACCTTGGCAAGAATCCCGTCAAATGTTGAAATAGCACCTGTCTGTACTTCAATCTCACGGATGTTTCGCCTGGAAGCGGTGATAAATGTAACGCGACCCTCTGGATCATCATAAGAAATAGATCTCAAATTCTGAAATCCTGAAATGCTATCCTTGAAAAGGATTCTGGCATGATCAAACTCGTCAAGGATGAAAATGATCCACTGTCCAGATTGTCGAATCTTCTTAAAATACTTCGTAATGAAATGAAAAGTCTCTGACCAAGTTGCTGCTTGTTCTGCAATTTGATCTTTAGCTTTATCTATAGTATCAGTCAACTGTAAGCATCCCCTAAATTGAGCCATGTAAAAGTAGAGAGGTCGGCCTGGCCTGTGCCAGGAAGTCGAGGGGTGTCAAACCACCCAAAGCGTCATGCGGACGGTGCTCATTATACCGATGCCGCCATTGATCTGCCAAGCACTGAGCTTCATCTAAACTGTCAAACCAAGTGG
>WBUF01000036.1 GCA_008933825.1 Rhodocyclaceae bacterium
GCCTCGGCGCCGGCCGCCGTCTCCAGGGCCACGCCGGCCGCGGCGGGCCGCAACACGCGAATGCGCCAGCCGGCCGCCTCGGGCGCCGGGCCGAGGCAGGAGAACGGATCGTGCTCGCGCGCGGCGAGCAATTTCGCCCAGGGGCTGGCGTTGCGGCGCTCGACAACGGACGATTTGGCACTCATAGTCGCTTCTGAAAGGGGCACGGCATGCAAGACGAAACCGAGGCGCTGCGGCAAGTCTATACCACCACGCGGGGCGGACAGGGGCCGCGCTTCATCAGCCAGATCACGCGCGAGGCTTTCGCCGTGGTGCTGGCCGGCGGCCGCGGCAGCCGCCTGAAGCAGCTCACCGACTGGCGCTCCAAGCCGGCGGTGCCCTTCGCCGGCAAGTTCCGCATCATCGATTTTACGCTGTCCAACTGCATCAATTCCGGCATCCGCCGCATCGGCGTGGCGACGCAGTACAAGTCGCAGAGCCTGATCCATCACCTGCAGCGCGGCTGGGGTTTCCTCGACGGACGACTGAACGAATTCATCGACCTGCTCCCGGCCCAGCAACAGCTCGGCGAGGAGTGGTACAAGGGCACCGCCGACGCGGTGTTCCAGAACCTCGACATGCTGCGGCGCAACCGGCCCAAGTACATCCTCGTCCTGTCCGGCGACCATGTCTACAAGATGGACTACGGCCGCCTGCTGGCCTTCCACGTCGCAGAACAGGCCGACCTGACCGTCGCCTGCATCGAGGTGCCGCGCGCGGAGGCCGGCGCCTTCGGCGTCATGAGCGTGGACGAAAACCGGCGCGTCACCCGCTTTGCCGAGAAGCCGAAGGAGCCCGAAGCGATGCCCGGCAAGCCGGAGCGCGCCCTGGCCAGCATGGGGGTATATGTCTTCAACGCCGGCTTCCTCTTCGAGCAGCTGATCCGCGACAGCGACGACCCGAAGTCCGCGCACGACTTCGGCAAGAACATCATTCCGCATGCCGTGCAGCACTACCGCGTCTTCGCCCACGACTTCGCCGAGAGCTGCGTCGGCTGCGACGAGGGCCTGCCCTACTGGCGCGACGTCGGCACGGTGGACGCCTACTGGGAAGCCAACATGGACGTCATTCACGTCACGCCGGAACTCAACCTCTACGACGACGACTGGCCGATCTGGACCTACCAGGAGCAGCTGCCGCCGGCGAAGTTCGTCTTCGACGACGAGGACCGGCGCGGCATGGCGGTCGACTCGATGGTCTCCGGCGCCTGCATCATCAGCGGCGCGCTGGTGCGCCGCTCGCTGCTGTTCTCCAACGTGCGGGTGGAGGACCGCAGCACGGTGGAGGACTCGGTGATCCTGCCCAAGGTGCACATCGGCCGCAACGCGACGATCCGCCGCGCCGTCGTCGACAAGCGCTGCCGCATCCCGGACGGCATGCAGATCGGCGTCGACCGCGCCGAGGACGCGCGCCGCTTCCACGTCACCGGAAAGGGCGTCACGCTGGTCACGCCGGAGATGCTCGGCCAGCAGGTGCATCGCCTGCGCTAATCCCATGGCAGCCGCGCACAAGCTCGATCTGGTTTTCCTCTGGCACATGCACCAGCCGGACTACCGCGACCACGCCACGGGCGAATTCCGCCGGCCGTGGACCTACCTGCACGCCCTGAAGGACTACACCGACATGGCGGCGCGCCTGGAGGGGCACCCGCAGGTGCGCGCCGTGGTGAACCTGGTGCCGGTGCTGCTCGACCAGATCGAGGACTACGTCCGGCAGTTCGACAGCGGCGAATTCCGCGACCCCTTGCTGCGGCTGCTGGCGCGCGCGTCCCTCGACCACCTGGAAGCGGGCGAACGCGAGCTCATGCTGTCGACCTGCTTTCCCGGCAACCACGTGCGCATGATCGCGCCCTACCCCCGATTCGAACGCCTGCAGAAGCTCCACCGCCTGCTCGACGACCAGGGCGGAATGGCCGCCCGCTACCTGTCCGGCGCCTACTTCTCCGACTTGCTCGTCTGGTACCACCTGGTGTGGATGAGCGAGACGGAGATGCGCCGGCAGCCCTTGCTGGCCGCGCTGATGGCCAAGGGCGAGGGATTCACCCTGGAGGAAAGGGAAAAGCTGCTCGCGCTGATGGGCGACATCCTGCGCAACGTGATCCCGCGCTACCGGGCGCTGGCCGCCCGCGGACAGGTCGAACTTTCCACGACGCCCTACAGCCACCCGCTGTCGCCCCTGCTGCTCGACCTCGCCTCCGCGCGCGAGGCGCTGCCTGGCCTGCCGCTGCCCCAGGCACATTTCTATCCGGGCGGCCGCTCCCGCGTCGAGGCGCAGGTCGGCACTGCGCAGTCCAGCCATGCCAGGCGCTTCGGCGCGCCCCCCGACGGCATGTGGCCGGCCGAGGGGGCCGTGTCCACCGCATTCGTCCAGCAACTCGCCGCCAGCGGCATCCGCTGGGCGGCCTCGAGCCAGGGCGTGCTGGCCGGCAGCGTCGCGCCGCCGGCCGATCACTACCGCGCCTGGCGGCTCGCCGACTCGCCGGGACTGACTTTGTTCTTTCGCGACGAAAAGCTCTCCGACCTCATCGGCTTCGAATACGCAAAATGGCACGGCCGCGATGCCGCACAGCATTTCGTGGACCAGCTCGCCGCCATCCGCAGCGCCTACCCTGCCGGCGAAACACCGCTGGTGAGCGTCATCCTCGACGGTGAAAACGCCTGGGAGCACTATCCCTACAACGCCCATTACTTCTTCGAAGACCTGTATGGGCTGATCGCCGCGCAGGACTGGATCGAGACCACCACCTACTCGGCCTGGCTGGCACGCCACGCCGATCGCGCCGGCACGCTGCCCCGCCTGACGGCCGGCAGCTGGGTGTACGGCAACTTCTCGACCTGGATCGGGGCCCCCGACAAGAACCGCGCCTGGGACCTGCTCTGCGCCGCCAAGCAAGCCTACGACTTCGTCCAGGAAGGCGGCCGGCTCGACGAGGCCGGTCGCAACGCCGCCGCCGCCCAGCTCGCGGTGTGCGAGAGCTCGGACTGGTTCTGGTGGTTCGGCGACTACAACCCGCGCGAGGCCGTGGAGAGCTTCGATGCCCTCTACCGCGCCAACCTTGCCCGGCTCTACCGGCTGCTGGGCCTGGCCGAGCCGCCCGAGCTGTCGATTCCGATCTCCCGCGGCGGCGGCCAGCCCGAAAGCGGCGGCACCATGCGCCGTGCCAGCCAGGCCGAATGACGCCATGACGCCCGCCATCTCCCTCCTCCTCGGGGTGCACGCCCACCAGCCCATCGGCAATTTCCCCGCCGTCCTGGAAGAGGCGCACGCGCGCTGCTACCGCCCCTTCCTGCACACGCTGCACCGCTACCCGGATTTCCGCTTCGCCGCGCACTTCTCCGGCTGGCTGCTCGACTGGCTTCTCGAACGCCATCCGCAGGACATGGCCCTGCTCAAGGAGATGGTCGGGCGCGGCCAGGTCGAGCTGTTCGGCGCCGGCGAGTACGAGCCGGTGCTCGCCTCGATCCCGCAGCGCGACCGCACCGGCCAGATCGACGCCCTGACCGCCAAGCTGCGGCAGCGCTTCGGCGCCGCGGTCGAGGGCGCCTGGCTCACCGAGCGGGTCTACATACCGACCGTGGTGCCGGCGCTGGCCGATTGCGGCATGAAATACGTGACGGTGGACGACTACCACTTCCTGTGCACCGGCAAGGAGGCCGACGAGCTCGACGGCTTCTACACTACCGAGGAGGACGGCCGCAGCATCGACCTCTTTCCGATCTCCGAGCAGCTGCGCTACCGGCTGCCCTTCTCGCCCGCCGCCGAGGCCGTCGCCTACCTGGAGGGGCTGGCCCGCGACGGCCACCGCGCCGCGGTGTATTTCGACGACATCGAAAAGTTCGGCATCTGGCCGGAGACCTACGCCTGGGTGTACGAAAAGCGCTGGCTGGAGCAGTTCATCGAGGGCGTGCTCGCATCCGGGCTGATCCGCACCGAGACCTACCGCGACTTCCACGCACGCCAGTCCACGCGCGGCATCATCTATCTGCCGACCACTTCCTACATCGAGATGAACGAATGGACGCTGCCGGCGCGCGCCGCGGCGGCCTACGACGAGCTGGTCGAGCGCGAGAAGCGCGAGGGCCGCTACGAGCGCAGCAAGCCCTTCGTGCGCGGCGGCATCTGGAAGAACTTCTTCATGCGCTATGCGGAGGCGAACTGGATGCACAAGCGCATGCTGTCCCTGTCCGAGCGCCTGGCGGCGCTGCCGGCGGGCGGGCGCAGCGCCGCGCTGACCGATCGGCTCTACCGCGCCCAGGCCAACGACGCCTACTGGCACGGCCTGTTCGGCGGCCTCTACCTGCCGCACCTGCGCCGCGAGGTGTGGCACAACCTGGTCGCGCTGGAGGCGGGGCTCGACGCCGCCGCGCCGCGCCCGCCCCTGGCCGTCGGCGATGCCGACTTCGACGGCGTGCGCGAGCTCTTCCTCGCCAATGCCGACCTGCAGGCGGTGGTGAAGCTCGACGCCCATGCCGCGCTGTGCGAGCTCGACGCCTACGCCCTCGCCCACAACTTCGGCGACGTGCTGACGCAGCGCACCGAGCACTATTACCACAAACTCAACACCGGGCCCAACGCCGCGTCGCCGCCTGCCGCGGCCGGCGGCGAGGGCATCGCCTCGGCCCACGACCGCGTCAGCTTCAAGGACGAAGTCAGTCCCGCCGACACGGCGCCGGACGCGCGCGCGCGCCGCACCTTCCTCGACGCCTGGCACCGCCTCGACGGCGAGACGGCCTGGCCGCAATATGCGGCGGGCGCCTTCCGCGCCCCGCTGATGAGCGCCGCCTTCGCCGCGCCGCTCGACGGCGGCGAGGTGGCCAAGACCGTCACGCTGGCCGGCCGCACGCTGCGGGCAGCCTATCGCCTGCGCGACGTGCCCGGCGGGCGCTTCTCGGTCGAGCTGAACCTCGCCATGCCCAGTTGCGACGGCTTCATGGGCCGCTACGTCCTCGCCAACGGCAGCATTCCCTGCGGCTTCGGCCAGCCGCTCGACCTGGCCGCCACGCAACGGCTGACCCTGGAAGATGGCGTCCTCGGCGGCAGCGTATTGCTATCCGCCAGCCGGCCGGTGGACATCCGCGCGCGGCCGCACCGCACCGTCTCGCAGTCGGAAGCCGGCTTCGAGAAAATCATGCAGGGGGTCTGCCTGACGCTGTCCTGGCCGATCGACGCCGTCCTGCAGGAACTGACTTTCGGCCTGGAAATCGTCCCGGACACACGATGAAACTGCTCGGCCACATCGCGCTCGGCCTGCTCCTCGGCTACGCCGCGCTCGCCGCCCTCCTCTACGCCTTCCAGTCGCGCTTCGTCTATTTTCCGGAAATGGGGCGGACCGACCGCGCCACGCCGGCGCAATTGCAGCTGCCCTTCGAGGAACTGCGCATCGCCACGGCCGATGGCGAACAACTGCACGGCTGGTTCGTGCCGGCGACCGATGCGCGCGGCGCCGTGCTGTTCCTGCACGGCAACGCCGGCAGCATCGCGCACCGGCTCGACTGGCTGCCGCTGTTCCAGCGCCTGCGCCTGTCCGCGCTGCTCGTCGACTACCGCGGCTTCGGCCAGTCGTCCGGCCGGCCCAGCGAGGCCGGCACCCACGCCGATGCCGAGGCCGCCTGGCGCTACCTGACCGAGGCGCGCGGCATGCCCGCTGCGCGCATCGTCGTCATGGGCGAATCGCTCGGCGCCGCCGTCGCCGCCCGGCTCGCAGCCCGCGTCGACCCGGCGGCGCTGGTGCTGCATTCGGCCTTCACCTCGGCGCCGGACCTCGCCGCCGACCTGTATCCCTTCCTGCCGGCGCGGCTGCTCGCCCGCTACGCCTACGACACGCTGGCGGCGGTGCGCGAGCTGCGCTGCCCGCTGCTGGTGGCGCACAGCCCGGGCGACGAGATCGTCCCGTTCGCGCATGGCCGCCGCCTGTACGAGGCCGCCAGCGTGCCCAGGCAGTGGCTGGAGCTGGCCGGAGGGCACAACGACGGCTTCATCTTCATGCGCGACGAATGGGCGCGCCGGTTCGGCGAATTCCTGCAACGTCATCTGCCCGCCTGAACGGCAGTGGTAAGATTGACCGAACGCATAGTACGGAGATGGACACCATGACCGACATCGTCAAACTGCTCGGCGACGAAGCCGACAGGCTCCTCAGGCACGAGTGCCGCGGCATCCCGAAGGCGCGGCTGCACCTGCCCGGCGCGGATTTCGTCGATCGCGTCGTCGCCCAGTCCGACCGCAAGCCGGGGGTGCTGAAGAACCTCGCCGCGCTGTTCAACCACGGGCGCCTGGCCGGCAGCGGCTACCTGTCCTTGCTGCCGGTGGACCAGGGCATCGAGCATTCCGCCGGCGCCTCCTTCGCGCCCAATCCGGATTTCTTCGATCCCGAACACATCGTGCAGCTGGCCATCGAGGGCGGCTGCAACGGCGTCGCCTCGACGCTCGGCGTGCTCGGCGCCGTGTCGCGCAAGTACGCCCACAAGATTCCCTTCATCGTGAAGTTCAACCACAACGAGTTCCTCTCCTACCCGAACACCTACGACCAGACGCTGTTCGCCGACGTCGAACAGGCTTTCGAGATGGGGGCGTGCGCGGTGGGCGCGACGGTGTATTTCGGCTCCCCCGAGTCGCGCCGGCAGGTCTGGGAGGTCTCGCAGATGTTCAAGCGCGCCCACGAACTCGGCATGGCAACGATCCTCTGGTGCTATCTGCGCAACGGCGCCTTCAAGCAGGGCGACATGGACTACCACGTCTCGGCCGACATGTCCGGCCAGGCCAACCACCTCGGCGTCACCATCGAGGCGGACATCATCAAGCAGAAGATGGCGGAGAACAACGGCGGCTTCAACGCGCTGAAATTCAGCAAGACCAGTTCGAAGGTTTATTCCGAGCTGACGACCGACCATCCGATCGACCTCGTGCGCTACCAGGTGGCCTGCTGCTACATGGGCCGCGCCGGCATGATCAATTCCGGCGGCGAGTCGAAGGGCGCCGGCGACCTCGCCCAGGCGGTGCGCACCGCGGTGATCAACAAGCGCGCCGGCGGCATGGGCCTGATCTCCGGCCGCAAGGCCTTCCAGAAGCCGATGGGGGAAGGCGTCGCGCTGCTCAATGCCATCCAGGACGTGTATCTTTCGAGGGACGTCACGATCGCCTGACACCGATTCCTGATCTCCGACATGCCCGGCACCCCTTTCCAGCTCGAAGTCAATCCGCAGCTGCCGCCGCGCCTGGCGCGGCTGGAAGAGCTCGCCAGCAACCTGTGGTACAGCTGGGACCGGCCGACGCGCACGCTGTTCGCGCGCCTGCATCCGAGCCTGTGGGGCTCGGTCGGCCACAGCCCGAAGGCCTTTCTCAAGCGCGTCGACCAGCAGCGCCTGCTGGACGCCGCCGACGACCCGGTGTTCCTCGGCAACTACGCGCGCGTGCTGTCGGCCTACGACACCTACCACAACGAGCCGGCACGCTCGAACGGCGCCCAGCACCTGCGCCACAACGACCTGGTCGCCTATTTCTGCTTCGAGTTCGGCTTCCACGAAAGCCTGCCGATCTATTCCGGGGGGCTGGGCATCCTCGCCGGCGACCACTGCAAGGCGGCGAGCGACCTGCGCATGCCCTTCATTGCCGTCGGACTCCTCTTCCGCCAGGGCTACTTCCACCAGACCATCGACAGCGAGGGCGTCCAGCACGCCATCTACCGCGACGCCGACTTCGACGACCTGCCGATCATGCCGGTGCTGCGCGCCGACGGCACCGAGCTGCGCATCCGGGTCGAGATGGCCGAGCGGATGGTCGAAGCCAAGGTCTGGCAGGTGCGCGTCGGCCACGTCGCGCTGTATCTGCTCGATACCGACCTGGAGCAGAACAGCCCCCACGACCGCGACATCGCCCACCGCCTCTACGGCGGCGACCGCACGACGCGCATCGAGCAGGAGATCATCCTCGGCGTCGGCGGCGTGCGGGCACTGGTGGCGATGGGGCTCAAGCCGACCGTATGGCACATCAACGAGGGCCACGCCGCCTTCATGATCCTCGAGCGCATCCGCCACCTCACCACGCAGGGCATCGATATCGCCGCGGCAGTGGAGGCGGTGGCGGCGCACACGGTGTTTACCACCCATACCGCAGTGCCGGCCGGACACGACCATTTCAGCGACGACATGATCCGCCGCTACTTCGAGCACGCCTGCAAGGAGCTCGGCGTGTCGACCGAGCAGCTGCTCGCCCTGGGCCGCGTGCCGGGCGGGCACGAATTCAACATGACGGCACTCGCGGTGCGCGGCTCGCGCTTCCACAACGGCGTTTCGCGCATCCACGGCGGCGTCTCGGCGCGCATCCTGTCCGGCCTGTGGCCGCAGATCGAGGCCGACGACAACCCGGTCACCTACGTCACCAACGGCGTGCATGTGCCGACCTTCCTCTCCAACGAATGGAACGAACTGTTCGACCGCTTCCTCGGGCCGGGCTGGAGCCAGCGCTACACCGACAAGAGCTGCTGGGAAGGCATCCACGCCATTCCCGACCATCAGTTCTGGAGCGTGCACCAGTCTCTCAAGGCGCAGATGCTGCACCTCGTGCGCCATCGCGTCTCCGTGCAGCATGCGCGCAACCATGGTTCCGAGGCGCACCTGGATCGCCTGCTGAAGCTGGCCAATCCGGACAACCCGAACATCCTCACCATCGGCTTTGCGCGCCGCTTCGCCACCTACAAGCGCGCCGCGCTGCTGTTCGAGAACCTCGACTGGCTCAGGGAAATCCTGTGCGATGCGGAGCGGCCGGTGCTGTTCGTCTTTGCCGGCAAGGCGCATCCGGCCGACCAGCCCGGACAAGCCCTGATCCACCGCGTCATCGAAGTGTCGCGCATGCCGGAATTCGAGGGCAAGATCCTGCTCGTGGAGGGATACGACCTGCGCCTGGCGCGCCGCCTCGTGTATGGCGTCGATGTCTGGCTGAACAATCCTCAATATCCGCTGGAAGCCTGCGGCACTTCGGGCATGAAGGCAGCCATGAACGGCGTGCCGAACCTCTCCGTGCTGGACGGCTGGTGGGGGGAAGGCCACGACGGCCGGAACGGCTGGGGCATCAAGCCCGCCTCGGACACGCTCGACGAAGCGCGGCGCAACCACGAGGAGGCGCGCACGCTGTATGAAATCCTGCAGGACAGCGTGGTCCCGCTGTATTACAACCGGGGAGCAATGGGCTACTCGCCCGGCTGGGTGGCGATGGCCAAGCATTCCATCGCTTCCCTGCTGCCGCGCTTCAACTCGACGCGCATGCTGTCCGACTACCTGGCGCGCTTTTACGTGCCGGCCTCGCACCAGTACCGCCGCCTGTCGCAGGACGATCACGCCGGCGCGCGTGCGCTGGCGCAATGGAAGTCGCGCGTGCGCGCGGCCTGGCCGCAAGTCGTCCTGCGCCGCCTGGATACGCCGAAGCGGCGCATCCCCTTCGGCGACAGCCTGCGCTTCGAAGTCGCCGTCAATCTCGGCGGCCTGCAGCCGCAGGACGTGGTGGTGGAGCTGCTGCTCGGCCGCCCCGCCGGCGGCAACCTGCCGAAGAAGGCGCGCAGCCACCGCTTCCGGCATGAGCGGCAGCTCGATGCCGGCGAGCAGCTCTACGCCCTTGAGCTGACGCCCGAATACTGCGGCAAGATCGAGTACCGCATCCGCATCCATCCCCACCACGAGCTGCTGACTCATCCCTTCGAAATGGGCATGATGGTCTGGCTTTGAAAGTCCTCTTCGTCACGCCCGAACTCGCCCCATGGATGAAAAGCGGCGGGCTGGGTGAAATCTCCTGGTCGCTGCCGGGTGCGCTTGCCGAGGCCGGCGTCGATGCGCGCATCCTGGTGCCGGCCTACGCGCCGCTGCACCGCGCCTTCCCGGCGGCAGAACCCGTCGCGACATTTCCCGCGCCCGGCGGCACGCTCGCGCCGGCGCGGCTGCTCCAGGCACGGGCCGGCAACGGCGTATCGCTGCTGCTGCTCGAATGCGAACAGTACTACCGCCGCGAAGGCACCGCCTATCTCGACGCCAACGGCAACGATTTCGGCGACAACCATCTGCGTTTCGGCCTGCTCTCCAGAGTCGCCGCCCTGCTCGGCAGCGGCGAGAGCCCGCTCGCCTGGCGCCCCGACATCCTGCACTGCAACGACTGGCCCTGCGGTCTGGCGCCGGCCCATCTGCACTTCATGGGCGGCGCGAAGGCGGCGTCGGTGATGTCGATCCACAACCTGGCCTTCCAGGGCATCTATCCCGCCGACACGCTGGGCGCGCTCGGCCTGCCGCCCGAATCCTTCGCCATGGACGGCGTGGAATTCTGGGGCAAGCTCTCCTTCATGAAGGCCGGCCTGCACTACGCCGGACGCATCACCACCGTCAGCCCGCGCTATGCCGAGGAAATCCAGACGGAAGCCTACGGTTACGGCTTCGCCGGCCTGCTGCGCTGGCGGCAGGAAGCGCTCACCGGCATCCTCAACGGCATCGACACGAAGGCGTGGAATCCTGCCACCGACCCGTACCTGCCGCGCCGCTACGAATTCGCCCACATGAAGGGGAAGGAAGCCTGCAAGGCCGCCTTGCGCGAGCGCTTCGGCCTCAATGCCGAATTCTCCATGCCGCTGCTCGGCGCCGTCTGCCGCATCACGCAGCAGAAGGGCATCGACCTGCTGCTCGATATCGGCGACGAGATCGCGCAGATCCCGTCGCAGCTTGTCGTGCTCGGCACCGGCGACAGGGGGCTCGAAGCCGCGCTGGCCGGCCTGGCGCAGCGCCATCCCGGCCAGTTTTCCGTCCGGATCGGCTTCGACGACGCCCTCGCCCACCTGGTCGAAGCAGGCGCGGACATCTTCCTGATGCCATCCCGTTTCGAGCCCTGCGGCCTCAACCAGATGTACAGCCTGCGCTACGGCACGCCGCCGCTGGTGCGCAATACCGGCGGGCTGGCCGATACGGTGGTGGATTGCGACGCGGCGTCGCTGGCGGCCGGCAGCGCCAACGGTTTCGTCTTCGAGGAAGCCACGTCCCAGGCGCTGCTCGATGGCATCCGCCGCGCCGCAGTCGCCTGGCGCGACAAGCCGCTATGGCACAGACTGCAGCGCAACGGCATGGCGCTCGACTTCAGCTGGTCGCGCGCCGCGGATGCCTACAAGGATGTTTACGCCGGCCTGGCGGCCGGGGCGGCGAAGAAGAAGGCAGCGGCCGGCGCGCGCAGCGCTGCCGCTAGCCGAGAACGGCGGAAACGCCCTGGAGGATCATGACGAATCCGCCCAGGCCGACTGCGCCGACGAGGAGATTGTTGATCGCCGAATTGGTCGCTGTGCGATCGAGCGCCCGCTTGGCGAGCGCCAGCCCGGCGATGATTGCCGTCAGCGCGGCCAGCGTGGCCAGGTTCGGATCGATCAGCGCCGCGCGCACGCGCTCGACCAGCCAGCCGTCCGGCCCCAGGGTGTAGAAGGCCGCGCCGCCAATGCCGGCAGCAAGGCAGGTGACGATCGTCAGGGTCGTGAAGGTTTCCCTGGTTTCGTGCAGCAGTCGCTCCATGTCGCCACCTCGCGTGTAAAAAGAAGCCGGCGCAAACAGGGCGCGATCGGTTGGCTCAGGACCGATCCCCGAAGGTAGAGGCATCCTGTCTTACGGGCGGCCGGCATTCGTAAAACCGTTTGCTTGCAATTCCGCCAAGCCCGGCTTTCACTACGCAAGCCGTGTGCCAGCCAGACTTTTCCCTTCCAATACATCGAGATGACAAAAGTCAGTGGCTGCAGGACGGCGATTCGGCCCGGCAAGACCGTCGGGCGTCGACGACGGATCGACGGCAGGAAGTGGCTAAGTGGCTGAAATGCGGGGACTGACGGCTGTCGTTGCGCGACGACAGGGGCTCAGACCTTTTCGGCCTTGAACAGCGCCGGGGTCAGGCTGTGCCGCTGCAGCAGCTTGTAGAACTCGGTGCGGTTGCGCTGTGCCATGCGCGCCGCCTGAGTGACGTTACCCTCGGTGGTGCGCAGCAGCCGCACCAGATAGTCGTGCTCGAAGGCGCGCCGCGCCTCGTCAAGGGACACCATCATGGTGTTGTCGTCGCGCAGGGCCTGCTGCACCAGCGAGGCCGGCACCACCGGCGTGGTGGACAGCGCCACGGTCTGTTCGACCACGTTGAGCAGCTGGCGCACGTTGCCCGGCCAGGAGGCATTCACGAGCAGCGCCATCGCTTCCGGCGCGAAGGTGCGCGCCGGCTTGCTGTAACGCCCGGCCAGCTGCTCGACGAAATGCGCGCACAGCAGCGGAATGTCCTCGCGCCGCTCGGCCAGGGGCGGCAGCGCCAGCGACACCACGTTCAGCCGGTAGTACAAGTCGGGGCGAAAGCCGCCGCCGCGGATGCTCACGGACAGGTCGTGATGGGTGGCGGAGATGATGCGCACGTCGATCGGCACCATTTCGGTCGAGCCGACCGGACGCACGCTGCGGTCCTGCAGGGCGCGCAGTAGCTTGGCCTGCAGGGCGAGCGGCATGTCGCCGATCTCGTCGAGGAACAGGGTGCCGCCCTGCGCCGCCTGGAACAGGCCGCGGTGGGCGTACAGCGCGCCGGAAAAGGCGCCCTTGGCATGGCCGAACAGCTCGCTCTCCAGCAGGTGCTCCGGGATCGCCGCGCAGTTGATCGCCATGAAGGGCCCCTTCGCCCGCGCGCCGGCAAGATGGATGGCCTGGGCCAGCAGTTCCTTGCCGCTGCCGGATTCGCCGAAAATCAGCACACTGGCATCGGAGCCGGCCACCAGCCTGGCCTGGCGCAGCACCTCCTCCATGCGCTGGCTGCGCGTGACGATGGCGGCGCGCCAGGCTTCGGTCGCGCCGGCGGCCTGCGTGCCGCCGGAAAGCCTGATCGCCTGCTCGACCTGGGCCAGCAGGTCCTTGCCGTCGAAGGGCTTGGTGAGAAAGCCGAAGACACCGCGCCGGGTGGCGGCGACCGCATCGGGAATGGTGCCGTGCGCCGTCAGGATGATCACCGGCAGCGTCGGCATGGCGCCATGGATGCGCTCGAACAGCGCCATGCCGTCCATGCCCTCCATGCGCAGGTCGGTGATGACCAGCCGCGGGCGCGCCACCGCCAGCTGGGCCAGCGCCTGCTCGCCGCTCTCCGCCGTCTGCACCGCATAGCCGGCCGCCGTCAGGCGCAGGGTAATCAGCTTGAGCAGGTCCCGGTCGTCATCGACCAGGAGAATGGGGGCTTTCGCTTCGATCATTTTCTCCGTGGCTGGCGTTCGCGCAAGCCGCGCTCGATGGCCAGCATGGCATCCAGTTTATGCTGCAATTCCTCGGCGCGCTTCTGCTCGCGCTGCCGCTCGGCGACCAGCTTCTGCAGCAGGACCACCAGATGGCGCCGCGGCGAAGCGGACGGCGCCCTGCGGCTATCGGCGCCGTCGAGCAAGGCCAGTAGCCTGGCATCGTCGCTCCACCCCGTTCCCGGCACGCACAACAGCAGGGCCAGGCGCAGGCGCGCCAACTCGCCGCGCTCGCGGGCAAACGCCTGGCTGGCATTCTGATGCTCCCGCCGCAATTCCTCCTGGGGCATCGCCTGCAGGTCCTGATAGTATGCCAGCAAGGCCGCCACTTCCGCATGTTCCCGGGCGTAATCCGCCGCCGCGGGCAGGGCCGAGCCGTCCGCTGCTGCCGGCTCGGGTGCGGCGTCAGGAAACAGCGCGCAGCCGCCCATGGCGACTGCCGCGGCGATGCCCCACAATAACTTCACATCAATCCTTCTTTTCCCAGTTGAGCGGCAGCACGACGCGGAAATGACCGCCCTTGCCGCCCTCGACGATCTCGATCTTGCCGCGATGGGCCAGGACATACTCCTTGGCGATGGCCAGTCCGAGGCCGCTGCCCTTGACGGTGTCTCGGCGCGCCCGCGTGCCGCGGAAAAACGGCTCGAAGACGCGCTCGCGCTCTTCCACCGCGACGCCGGGACCGTCGTCGATGACGTCGAGGACCGCCCTTGCCTCGTGCACCGACAGCCCGACGCGGATGACCCCCTCGCGCGGCGAGTACTTGATGGCATTGGTGACGAGATTGTCGAGCACAACCCGCAACTTGTCGGCGTCCCCTTCCACCAGTACCGGCGCCAGCTTGCGCTCGAAGCGAATGGCGCGCGCCGCCGCCACCAGGCGGTGCGTGCGCAGCACCTGGGTGCATACCACGTCGAGGGCCACGGGCTGCGGATCGATGCTGCCGGCGGCAAACCCCGCCTGCTGGTAGTTGATCAGTTCCTCGATCAGCTGCTGCAGGCGGCGGCTGTTCTGGTCGATGATGTCGATGATGGTCTTCTGCTGCTCGCTGAGCGGGCCCGACACGCCCTCGCCGAGCAGTTGCGCGCCCTCGCGAATGGCTGTCAGCGGCGTCTTCAGGTCGTGCGAGACATGTCGCAGGAAGCGGTTCTTCTGCTCCTCCAGCTCCGCCAGGCGCCGTCGCAGCCAGTCGAGCCGGCGGCCGAGGTAGGCCAGGTCCTGTGGCCCGGTCACCGTCACGCCGTCGGAGTACTCGGCGCGACCGATGGTGCGGATGGCGCGATCGACCTGCCTGAGCTGGCTGGAAATGATGGCGCGAAACCACAAGGCAATCCCGAGCGTCACCGGAATCGCCGCAAACAATTGCCACATCAGCGTGCTGTGCGCCTCGAGGGCCGTGGTGCGCAGATGCTCGACCTCGGCATCGATCAAATGGCTGCTCGACGACAATATCCGATGCGCCTGCCTGGCGATCGCCGAAAAATCCTCCGGCGACACCTCGGCGCCCTCTCCCAGCCGGTCCAGCAGCCGGCGCTCTTGCTCGAGCATGGCCTGCAGGCCGGCGCGACTGGCCTCGTCGAGCGGCAGCCGCGCGTATTCCTGCGCCGCCTGAACGAATTCGCCGCGCAGGCGGCGGTAGTCGTCGAGCAGGCCGCGTTCGTGCAGCACGAGGTGCTGGCGCAGGGCCCGCTCCATGCCCGTCAGCGTCTCGGTCATCTCGCGGCTGGCCCGCGTCGCCACGGCCGCCTCGCGCACCGCCCGCTCGCTCTGTTCGGCCAGCCGCTGCACGTTGATCGCGGCGTTGCCGAGCGCAAAGACGATCGGCAGCAGCGCCAGCCCGAAGCCGATCAGGATCAGGCGCAGAAACGATCTAGGGTAGAGGCGGTTCACTCGGTATAATTCCGCGGCTCGCGCGTTCGTCCTTTTTTACGATATCACACCGATGGCACAACCCCGCCTGCCGCGCCTCTCGCTCATCGCCGCCATCGCGGCGAACGGCGTCATCGGGGCCGGCAATGCCCTGCCCTGGCGCCTGCCGGAAGACCTGAGGCGCTTCAGGGCGCTGACGCTGGGGCATCCGGTGATCATGGGCCGCAAGACCTTCGAGTCGATCGGCCGCCCGTTGCCGGGGCGGCGCAACATCGTCATCACGCGCAACAGAGAATATCAGGCAGCAGGCTGCGAGGTGATGGCCTCTCTCGCGGACGCGCTCGACGCCTGCCGCGACGCCGGCGACGAAATCTTCGTCATCGGCGGCGCGCAGATTTACGCCGAGGCGCTGCCGCTGGCGCAGCGGCTCTATCTGACCGAGCTCAAGGCGGAATACCCCGGCGACGCGCGCTTCCCGCAGCTCGATCGCGCCGCCTGGCGCGAATGCGCGCGGGAGCGAGGTGCCGGCAGCGGCATCGCTTTCGAATTCGCCGTCTACGAACGCGCTTGAGAAATCGGGTTGCGGGCTCCGCTCCGGAAACGGTCGCTAGTTGTAGGGTCCCTGCGTGGGTGGATAGGCTGGCGCCTGCGGCGAAGCGGGCGGCGCGATGACGTTCGGCCTGTCCCCGCTGCTGAAGCCGGGCGGCGGCGATCCTGGCGGCTGCCCGAGCGGATCAAGCGCGCCACGCCGGGTGTACGCCGGTGCCGTGTCGGCATCCGGCACATGAGCCGACTGACCTGCCTCCACCAGCAGACAGCCCCCCTTGTTGCAGACCTCGACCAATCCGGAGTTCGTTGTCACCGTAATGCTGTTGCCGTAGACCACGGTGTACTCCGTGCCGCGGATGCCGATGGTCGCCACCGCCGTATTGAGCCGGTAGGCCTGTCGATCCGTTTTGCCGATGGCGCCGGTAATGGTGCGCATGGCGCCCTTCAAGAGGCTGAAGAAGCCTCTCTCGCTGCCATCGGGCTGCCCCTTGAATTCGTAGGCATCGATACGGTACTGCGTCTGCGGCTGCAGCGACACCATGGCACCATCGCTGAAGCGCAATTGCACCCGTCCGGCGCCGGTGTCGACCGTCTCGCCGGGACTGACTTCCGCGCCGCGTGTCAGCGGACGTCGGCTGCCATCGGCCTGCGACGCCACGACGTCGCCAATGGCAAAATCAACCTTCGCTGCGCCCGCAGTCGATGCCGCATCGATCGGCATGTACAGCGCCGGCAACAACAGCCACAAACCCTGCCGGCGCCAGGAAAGGGTGGGAAGCCAATCACTCATTGCCCGGTAACTCATGCGTCCAGTCTATCGCAAGCTGTCAGCCTCAAGGCGTAATATTTGCAGGATGCAAGCAGCGATTCGCTTTCTCCCCGGCCTCTACGGGCTTTCCCTCTTTTCCGGTCGCGCGCGCCCATGACCCGGACTCAAGGCAGCGGCATCATCGTCATGGGTCCGTTCAGATCCGGCACTTCCCTCACCTGCCGAATCCTTTCCTCGCTAGGCGTGGATTTCGGGCCGACAAACAGGATGCTCAAACCCGACATCTTCAACCCCTCCGGATATATGCAGCGCGCCGACGTGAGGCAGGCAAACACTCGCCTGATCCGTTCGGCCGGCTCATGCATCGCTTGGCCGGACGATCCGGAGCGCATCGCCGCGAACGGGGATCTGTCTTTGCTAAGACGGCCCGACCTGCAATGGCGAAACGCCGCTTCTCTCTGGGGAATCAAGGATCCGCGTTTCTGCGCAACCCTGCTGTCGTGGCTGCGTTCCGGGGCAATCCGGCCATCCCGGGTGAGCGTCGTGCACGTGATCCGGGATCGGGACACCTGCGCAAAAAGCCTGTATGCGATGCCGGAACTGGCCAGGCAACTTCGGCCCGGCACACTCACATCGGCCAAAAAAACCATTGAAAGATATGCCGGGCTTGCCGCATGGCATGCGACGCATCTCGACCTCCCGGTCCTCACGCTGGCGTTCGAGGAACTCCTGGCAGCCCCGCATGAACACGTGGTGAGGCTGGCCGCGTTCGTCGGAAACCGGGACAATGCCCGGGTAGCTGCGGCCGCCCGGCTCGTTTGACATTCGGCGCGCCAGGGGCGAATTGTCATGGGAAAAGGCATCCATGATGTCCGCATACGCAAGATGCGCGACGAAGATCTGCCGGCTTGTGCGGCCATTCTGGAAACATGGAACATGGCGCCAAGGCCTCCTTCCGGCGACGTGCCCGAGCCGGAACGCACCGGCATCGAGGTCGCCAATGGCTTTGTCGCCGAGTCCGAAGGACGCATCGTCGGCACCTGCAGTTACATCGTCCGCTCCGCCGACCTGGCGGAAACCGCCAGCCTCGCCGTCGATCCTGCATGCAAGGGCGGCGGTGTCGGCCATCTCCTGCAGCAGGCGCGCCTCGACGAGATGCGGGCGCGCGGCATCAAAACCGTGCGCACCGAAACCGATCGCCCGGAAACCATCCGCTGGTATGTCGGGCGCTTTGGCTATCGCATCGTCGGCACCAACCCCAAGAAACACGCATTCAGCCTCACCGATGTCGACTACTGGACGGTCCTGGAACTGGACCTCGCCTAGATCAGTCAACCACCGGCAGCAGGGACACGAAATCCTCGAACTTGGCATTCGGACTTCGCTCGATGAAATCCACCCTGTTCCAAACGACTTGGAATGCATGCCCCAACCTTCCGGCAAGCGCTTCCTCGAGTTTTTTCTGTTCGGCGCCGGTCAGCTGACGATCCATGACATAAGTCACTTCGAGGCTGCCCGGCATGGTCTGCACCACCCGGAATTGCCTGATTGCCGCCACGGACAGCCACAACGCCGACGGAAAGCTCGGCCAGTGCCGCCGGCCGTCCGGCAGCGCGATCATGTTGCGCCGGCGCCCGTGAATGCGCGCGAGCACCGGCAAACCGCGCCCGCAATCGCAGGGCGCGCCCACCTCGGCGTAGTCGCCGAGTTCGTAGCGGATCAGCGGCATGGCGAAGTTGTGCAGCGGCGTGAGCACGACCCGCCCCGTTTCGCCCGGGCCACAGGGACGGCCCGCCTCGTCGAGGATCTCCACCAGCAGGTTCTCCGACTGGACGTGGTAGTGATCATGCCGCGGGCACTGCAGGGCAATGTACCCCGCTTCCTCGCAGCTGTAGCCGTCGGCAACCTCCACGCCCCAGGCCGCGCGCACCATCTCGCGCAGATCCGGCCGCAGCGCCTCGCTGTAAGTGCGCGCCTGACGCAGCCGCGGCAGGCGGATGCCGCGCCTCAGGCTCGATTCCGCCAGGGCATGCAGATTGCTGGCGTGGGTGATCAGGTAGTCGGGAGCCTCGCGCACCAGCCAGTCGAGCTGCCGCTCGATGTCCGTGCGCACGTTCAGTGTGGCGCCCGGCCCGGTGCGAAACAATGCTGTCGCCGGCAGGCCCCAGTCCGGATGGTGTCCCTCCTCCACCTTGATGCGGATGGCGGCCAGCTTGCCGCTGAAGTCCCGCTGCTGCCACAGATGCTCGCGCAGGGTCAGCGCGTTCCAGAACAGCTGCGTCGCCTCGGTCTGCAGGAAACGCACCGGCATCCCGGTCGAACCCGAACTCTGGCCCTGCGCCACCCGGCCATGGCCCGGCGGCGGCCCCCTGCTTTTCAGGGCCTCGAAGCCCGCCTGCAGGCCTTTTCGCGGCAAGGTGGGCAGGGCTTGGAAGGCGGCCCAATCGAGCCGGTCGACATCGGTCTCGCGCAGGGAGCCCTCATAGAAAGGTACTGTCGCCTTCGCGTGCCGCAGCAGCGCGCGCAGCTGTCCGAGCTGGCGCTCGCGCAGCCATTCCGGGCTCAGCCATTGCGAGCGCTCCAGCTGGAAGAGCAATGCCGCCAGATGCGCGCCCGGATCGTTTGGAATGCCCGGCCAGCCGATCCCGGCGACGGCGCTGCGCACCTCCGGCTCGGAAAGCGCTGCTTCGCCGCGTGATGCGCTCACGCAGACACCCCGGCTTGGGGCGGCACGGCAAAGCTCTCCGGCGGCAGGCCTGACAGGCGGCGCTGCCACATCATCTCGAAAGCACGGTCGAGTTCTCGCACGCGGCGCGCCGTGTCGAACATGGGGCTGGCCTTGCGCGTGCGAGCGAGTTTTTCACGCAATGCGGCGAGTTCCCCGGGCTGCGTCGCCAGGCGGAACGCCGCCGCCTCGTAGGCTTCCCGGCCGGCGGCGACCAGTTCCGGCAGGCCGGCGGCGCGCACGATGCTGGCGCTGATCCGGGCGGCCATGGTTTCGCCGGGACAGGTCAGCACCGGCAGGCCGGCCCAAAGCGAATCCGCCGCCGTAGTGTGGGCGCCGCAATAAAAGGTGTCGAGGAACAGGTCGGCGCAGGCGTGCCGCGCCAAATGCTCGGCATGCGCCAGGCGCGGCGCGAAGACCAGGCGCTCTGGTGCGATGCCGCGCACGGACGCCTCGCGCCGCAGATTGCGCCTCGCCGCCTCGCCGCCGTCCAGCAGCCACAGCACGCTGCCCGGCACGCTGGCGAGCAGTCGCATCCAGATCTCGAAAACATCGGGCTCGATCTTGTAAATGGCGTTGAAGCTGCAGAAGACAAATCCGCCGGCAGGCAGGCCACAGGCATTGCGCGACGGCACCTCCCCTGAAATCGGTTCAAGGTCGTTGTAGATGAAGAAAGCCTCCGGCAGGAACACCAGCTTTTCGCTCCAGTACGGCATCTCCTCGGGCTGCGTTGTATAGGCATCCGTGATGCGGTAATCGACAAGCTCGGCTCCCATCGTCGCCGGCAAGCCCTGATAGGACACCTGCACGGGCGCTGGCCGCAGGGCAAGCACTTCCGGTCGGGAATGTTCCAGGTGGCCGGAGAGATCGATCAGGATGTCGATGCCGTCGCCTGCGATGCGCGTGGCGATTTCCTGGCTGCCCAGTTCCGACAGCTCCCTGAATACGTCGCAGGCTTCCACGATGCGCTGCTTCAACGGGCCTTCGCCGTAACGGAGGGAATAGCCGTATACCTCGAAGCGCGTGCGGTCGCGCAGGGCCAAGTGTCGCCAGTGCAATTTCGCGGAAGGATGCTCGCGGAAGTTTGGCGTAATGAACCCAAGGCGGATTTTCTTGTGCGCCCGCAGGTCCCTGCCGTCCGCGGCAGCGGAGTTGCGAGGAAGGGCCGTCGCCCGCGCCTCGGCAGACATCGCGATACCCCTCGCGAGCGCCTGCTGTTCCGAGGCTGTCAACGGCAGGGACAGCGCCGTGTGATACAGCCCCATCTCCTCCAGCGGTACGGGCGCCCGGCGAAGATCGGCCGCTAGCGCCCGCATGCCGGCGATCAGGCGCCCGCGCTCGTGCCAGTCGCAGGTTTTCTGCCGTTCGAGCAGGCGCGCCAGGCGGATCTGGCGCGGATCCAAAGTCAGTCGCTGCGGCACGGCAACGCCGGCGGCGAAGGCGGCGGCGGCGTGGTAGGCATCGGCGGCGGCGGCATCGGCGCGGCGGGCGAGGGCAAAGGAGGCGCGCGCCTCGGCATCGCGCTCCAGCATCGCCAGCGCCAGCCCGCGCAGCATCAGCGCTTCCGGCTTCTCCGGTGCCAGGCGCAGGGCGCGCTCGACCGCAGGCAGGGCATCGGGGTAGCGGTCAAGCCGCAGCAGAACATCGGCCAGGTTGTAGTGCGCCGCCGCGCTGCCGGCATGGCTGCGCACCAGCGCCTGGCTATCGCGCAGGGCCTCGTCCGGCCGGCCGAGTCGGGCCAGCAGGGCGCCGCGGTTCAGTCGCGCGCGGAAATCGCCGGGCGCGAGGCGTAGCGCCTCGCCGTAACGCGCCAGTGCCGCTTCCAGATGGCCAATTTCCTCCAGCACGATGCCTGCGTCGGCCAGAAAGTCAGCCGCCGCGGGACGGCGCTGAAGCAGATCTTCGATCCGCGCCAGCGCCTCGCGCGGCCGTTTCGCCTCGAGCAGGATGGCGGCGCAGGCGCGGTGCGCCACATCCAGATCCGGGTCGAGGGCGATGGCGCGCTCCAGGGCCGACAAGGCCGAATCGAGCTTTCCCTGGCCATGCCGCGCAGCGCCTGTGAGAAACCAGGCGCGGGCGCAAGTCGGGTCGTGCTCCGCCACGCCTAGCGCCAAGTCCTCGGCGCCGGCATATTCACCCCGGCGCAGCAGCACGGCCACCTCATCCATTAACTGCTGCGACGTTGGGCCGCGGTGGAAATCCATGCGGAAGGAAAGGACGGTCGCCCGCGCGGCACGCTCGAGCGGCCCTCGGACCAGCGGGTCAACTCGCCCGCCAGCCCGCTTTTTCAAAAAATCGGCTGTGCCAGGTGGGACGCGGCATCAATTACAAACCTCCACCGCCACCTCCACCGCCAGCCTTCGTGAAAGCTGCTGCGCCGTGGATATCACCATAATCAGTACCGCCATAGATTTTATATACCAGTCCGGCACGCGCGGCATTGGCGCCGGCGAAGAAGCCAAGGATGCTGGAACCGCAGGAGCAGCTGCAATCAGACCCGGTGCTGGTAACGCTGCCATATCCAAAAAAGTTCGATCCGGCAATGTTGGGTGATCCGCCGTTATCCCAAGTTGTTGAATAGGTATTAGCGCCCATCGGCACACTAAGATTTCCGGAAACCGTTGAGGTGCCGAAATTAGCCGTCAGGCTACCCGTGATCGGCTGGGTGCCGATGGTAAAAGTGCTGCCGTCCCATGCCGTGGGGTAGGTATAGCCCGAGAGCGCATAGCTGGCTGTCACGTTGCCGAGTTGCAGCGCGTTCATGTCAGACACAGGCGTCGGCATGCCGACTACGTAGTGGACATGCTGCATCGAACCGCCTTCGTAACCGTCAATATACGTACCGTCGATCCAACGCCCCCAGCCCAGAATCCCATCGGTCAGCATCCCTACAGGAGTGCCTCGGGTATATAGGTAATCGTCTGAACCATCATTGGCAGCAAACTTCGCAAGTTCGTTATTGCTGAAAGTGGCGTACGTCGTATGAACAGCTCCATCAAACATATACCAATCCGAAGAACCGTCGAACACGCCCACCCCCGCAATTGAATAACCCGACCCCGAGATCAATCCAAGAGAGGCCAGTCCGGACGGCGTACCGTCGCCTGACGTGTCATTGCCGGCGACAAAGCCCGGCAACTGTCCTTCCTGCACCGGCGGCGGCGGGATCTCGGCCTTCTTGTCGGTCAGCACCGGGCGGGTGTTGGAATCAGGCACGTAGCCCGTCTCGCCGCTATTGAGGATCAGGCAGCCGGCGGCATTGCACACCTCGACCCCGCCCTCGCCCGTCGTCACGTTGATGCTGTTGCCGTAGGTCACCGAGTACTCAGTGCCGCGAATGCCGATCGTGGCCACCGTGGTGCTGACCTTGTAGTTGTCGCGGTTGCTGCGACCGACCAGGCCGGTGATGGTGCGCATGGCGCCCCGCAGCAGGCTGAAGAAGCCCTTCTCGCTGCCGTCAGCCTTGCCGCTGAACTGGTAGTCGTCGATGCGGAACTGGGTCTGCGGGGCGAGCGAGACCTGGGCGCCGTCCGAGAAGCGCACCTGGGCGCGGCCGCTGCCCGTGTCGATGGTCTCGCCGCTGGCAATCTCGGCGCCCTTGGCCAGCGAGCGGCTGCGCCCGTCCGGCCCCAGCGCCTTGACATCGCCCAGGGCGAAATCGACGCGCGCAGCATTGGCAGCATGGCCCGACAGGGGATAGGCCGCCGACAACGCCGCCATCAGCGCCACCCCGGGTTTCAGCTTGAATTCTCTTGGCATAGAGCCTCCTGTTCAAGAAATGCAGCGCCGGCGGCCAGGCCCGGCGCGCGAGACTACTTGAAGACGATCGCGCCGGACACGTTGCCAAGGCTCGAGTTAAAGCCGTAGTTCGCGCCGGCGCGCTGCGCGGCATTGCCCGTGAAAAAACCCTGAATGGCATCCCCATAGGGGATGCTGCCCGTGCAGGGCGAACCGCACCCCGAACCTGTGCTCGTTATGGAGGATGAGGTCCCCAGAAAACCTGTGCCCGCATATTGCTGGGCAGCGCCATTGATCGTAAACGTTTCACCGGAAATCGGCACATGCAGGACATAGCTGAGCGTCCCGCCCGATCCGGAAACGCTCGAGAAATTCACGTTCAGCGTTCCCGTCACCGAGTTGGGCGTGCCGCTGCCGACAAAATAACCGCCCGAAGTCAAAACAGGCGCGGTCGACGCGAATGAGGCATAGCCACGCACGATGCTCGGCACGACAACGGCATTGGCGTTGAAACCGGCAACATAGGTCATGGACTCCAACGGAGATCCGCTAACATTACCGGAAGTCCAGCGGCCCCAGGCAATCAAGCCATCCGTTCCCGACTCGGCAACTGTGCCAGAGGAGAAACTTGGGCCGCCACAGCAGTCCGAAAACGAAGCCAGTTCCGACGATGCGCCAAAACTGATCGTTCCACCAAGAATGCCGGCCTCGGGACCGTAGCTCGTTTTCGTGTAAGCAGCCGCCAGACCGCCCGGACCGCTTGCGAACGGAACGATGGGCATCGCCGGCTCGCCCAATGCATTCAGTGCCGCCGGATTGCCCTCATTGTCCTTATCATTGCCGGCGACAAAGCCCGGCAACCGTCCTTCCTGCACCGGCGGCGGCGGGATCTCGGCCTTCTTGTCGGTCAGCACCGGGCGGGTGTTGGAATCAGGCACGTAGCCCGTCTCGCCGCTATTGAGGATCAGGCAGCCGGCGGCATTGCACACCTCGACCCCGCCCTCGCCCGTCGTCACGTTGATGCTGTTGCCGTAGGTCACCGAGTACTCAGTGCCGCGAATGCCGATCGTGGCCACCGTGGTGCTGACCTTGTAGTTGTCGCGGTTGCTGCGACCGACCAGGCCGGTGATGGTGCGCATGGCGCCCCGCAGCAGGCTGAAGAAGCCCTTCTCGCTGCCGTCAGCCTTGCCGCTGAACTGGTAGTCGTCGATGCGGAACTGGGTCTGCGGGGCGAGCGAGACCTGGGCGCCGTCCGAGAAGCGCACCTGGGCGCGGCCGCTGCCCGTGTCGATGGTCTCGCCGCTGGCAATCTCGGCGCCCTTGGCCAGCGAGCGGCTGCGCCCGTCCGGCCCCAGCGCCTTGACATCGCCCAGGGCGAAATCGACGCGCGCAGCATTGGCAGCATGGCCCGACAGGGGATAGGCCGCAACCAGCGCAATGGCCAAGGCGGCACAGGAATGTTTCTTCTTGTTCTTGTTGGCCATGGGGCAGTCCTTCAGAACTCGCGACGAACGGTGACGGAGACGACTTCGCGACGGAAGCGATTAAGCTCGATGTTCGAGCGAACATCGGTGTATTGGAACTGCGGCGTAACCAGCCAGTGCTTGGCCGGGGTCCAAGCCATGCCGACACCGAGGTTCCACTGGTTGTCGGTGCGCGTCTTCAGGAAGAAGGGATCCTCGCCGCCAAAGCGGCGATGCTCGTAGCCGAGGTTGGCGAAAGCCTTGACGTCGCGATGCAGTTCATGCTGGGCGCCGACGCGGACGCCATAGAGGGTGTGGCCGAGATGCTCGAAGCCGTCCTTGTGGGCGGCCTCCTCGCCAAGATAGACGCCGCCATAGAACACCGTCTTGAAGCCCTGCAGCGCCTTGGCGAAATTGGCGCCGATGACGAATCGGTCGGCGTTGCGCACTTCCTGCGTCATGTAGCGCAGGTCGGAGTACTGGATGTACAGGCTGGATTGCAGGCGGGCGTCGTAATTGTGCTGCCACTGCGCGGTAAAGCCGGCCGCTTCGCGGTAGCGGTCGTTGTCCACCCAGAACTGGTTGTACTGCAAGGCCGCGCTGAAAACATCCTTGCCGTAGCTGCGCACCACGCCGACATGGGCGTCAGTGGAACCGGTATCGAACTCGTCGACGTCGGTGTTCATGCGTTTGCTGCCGTTCAAACCAGCGGTAAAGGCCCACTCCTTGTCCAGGGGCTTGCGCAGGCTGAGGCCGCCGCCGACCGAAGTGAACGTATCGCTGCGACGCGTGCCGCCCGGGGCGAGGGTGAAGAGGGCACCGCCGAACAGCGGCACGGCGACGTTGCGGTCGGAGGTGGCGCTGTTGATGTTGGTGTCGTGGCCGACCGCGCCCTCGACATAACCCCGCACCACGGTGCGCCCTTCGTCCTCGACGCGCTCGATGGCGGAGAGAACGCGATCGATGGTGGCGGCCACTTCCGGCGGCACACCCTGCTGCTTCACCGATTCGAATTCCTTTTTGGCGGTCTGCGTCTCGCCGAGCGCCGCATAGGCGCGGGCGATCTCGGCGCGGGCGCGAACGTGATTCGGGTTGACGGCCAGCACGCGCTCCAGCGCGAAGACGGCGCTGGTGTTCTTGCCGATTTCAAGTGCAGAGAGGCCAAGCAGGAAATCGTAATCCGGATCGCCGGCCCGCTGCGCTTCGAGGGGTTCGAGGAGGGCAAAGGCGGCCTTGGCATCCCCCTTGTCAAGGAGCGCCCTGGCGTTGTCGGTGACGGCATCCGCATGAGCCAATCCCGCAACGAAAGCCAGCGCCAGTGCGATGCATGTTCTCTTGGTTTCAACTTTTATCATTTGCGCCTCGCGAACCGGGAATGCAACCAAAGACATACACATACGGCATCTTGTTGAATCGCATGAAGACTAAACCTATTCGACGCATTGGGCAAGTTTGGCGGCCGATATGCCTCATTGCTTAACGACAAAAGCTCCTGTAATTCCGGCGATTCCGGACCGCATATCGAAAGACGAAATAATGCCTTGCCCGGTCGGGCCAACCGGCACCCCCCTGCCGCTCCCGGTCGCTGCTCCGCCGGGTCCCGTTCCGGCCAAAGGTACTCCGTTGTTAATGAACTGGCCGATTGGCAAGCTGCCGGAAAACTGGCCGTCCCAGATGCGGGAGAAACCGTCGTCGTTGATCTTGACCCGGTAGGAAGTGACATTGCCGCCCGTTGTCAGGGTGATATGGGTGAGCGCGTTGTATGTCGGGTTCCCAAGGCCCATTTCGGTAACCAAGGGAGTGTGGCCGATCATGGTGCTGTAGGTGCCGTTCAGGGTGGCCATGACTGCGAGCGGCGTTCCCTGGGCAGTCATGAAATGGAAGAAATCCGAGGTCCGCGGACCCATGTGGTCGATGATGACGCCACCGGCGTAGATGCCCCACTTGACGTCGACCGATGTGCCGCCGTCCGTAAAGGCAGTTTCGCCCGAATATACGAGCGGTGCGCCAGACCGGGCGTAGCGGAACCCGCCTCCTGTGTCGGCGATCAATGCCGGGTTCCCCGCCGGATCGAGTGCGATGAACAGGCCGGCCGGCAGAACCATGCCGGTCCCGCTGCCAATAAACGCGCCACTTCTGTCGCCTCCGGCGATGGCATAGAGGGGCGGGGCGGGAGACAGGTCCGCAACCGACTGGTTGAAATCGAATCCCCCGTCCGCTGCAAGCCGCGCGAAGAAAGGCGGAATGTCGCCCCCGCGCGGCAGCATGCCGCCGGGCGGTGGGGGCGGCCCGCGCCGCTCGCCGCGCGGGGGCGACA
>WBUF01000037.1 GCA_008933825.1 Rhodocyclaceae bacterium
CCACCAAACTTGTTGGACAGCACCGTCGTGATCGCCGCCGTCAGGGTCGTCTTGCCATGATCAACGTGCCCAATCGTCCCAACGTTCACGTGCGGCTTCGTACGCTCAAATTTGCCTTTGGCCATGTCGTTACCCGTATAAAAAACAAATCAAAAATGCTGCATTGCGCTGGTGCCCATGGCGTGGATTGAACACGCGACCTCTCCCTTACCAAGGGAGTGCTCTGCCACTGAGCTACATGGGCAAACAAGTTGCTCCTGGAGCGGCGAACGGGAATCGAACCCGTGTCATCAGCTTGGAAGGCTGAGGTTCTACCATTGAACTACCGCCGCCCGCCGCCACTCCCGGAACCGCCACTGCCAAGATGCGGCCCCTGCATTCTGCTGGTGGAGAGGGAAGGATTCGAACCTTCGAAGGCAGAGCCGGCAGATTTACAGTCTGCTCCCTTTGACCGCTCGGGAACCTCTCCAGCGAAACCGCGAATTTTGCTTGTTTTGAAGAAAAAAGTCAAACAAGGACTGGAGGTTCGGCATGAAATTGCACGCAATATCCCATCCGGCATCTTTCCGCGAGGAAACACGTCCTTCGGCGCAAGCAGGCATGGGCCGAACGCCTCTCCGACGTATAATTTCCATCCCATTTTCTTTCGGGAACAAGCAATGACCACATCCGCAACCCTGAGCAACGCCGCCCTGGACACCCTGTTTCTTCAGGCCAGAACCCATAACGGCTGGCAGGACAAGCCTGTCGATGACGCTCTCCTGCAACGCATTTGGGATCTGGCCCGCATGGGCCCAACCTCGGTCAACTGCAGCCCGCTGCGCGTCGTTTTTGTCAAATCGCCCGAGGCCAAAGCCAGGCTCATCCCGGCCCTAATGGAGTCCAACAGGGCCAAGACGCAGGCCGCGCCGGTCACCGCGATTTTCGGCAACGACAGGCAGTTCTACGATTTGCTGCCCAAACTCTTCCCGCACGCCAATGTCCGTGACTGGTTCGCCGGTCCAGGCAAGGAAGGGAATGCGGCAACCACGGCATTTCGCAACGGCACGCTGCAGTCCGCCTATTTCATGCTTGCCGCCCGCGCGCTGGGCCTTGATTGCGGCCCGATGTCCGGGTTCGACAATGCTCAGGTCGACCGAGAGTTCTTCCCGGGTGGCCTCATCCAGTCGAATTTCATCTGCAATCTCGGCTATGGCGATCCAGGCCGTCTGTTCCCTCGTAGCCCGAGGCTGGAGTTCAGCGAGGCATGCAGCATTACATGATAGTGAGCGCTCATTCATGAGTCTTGCTTATCCACCCCATCCGCCCCTGCCGGCAGGCTTCGCCGAATCTATGTCGATGCGATACGGCGATCGCTTTTCTGTCAGCCAGGCAGTGCGCGAGCAGCACGGGCGTGACGAGTCGGTGCACCCCCTGGCTGCGCCGGATGCGGTGGTCTTTGCCGAATCCACCGAGGAAATCGCCGAGATTGTCCGGCTTTGCCGCGAACACCGGGTGCCGGTCATCCCCTTCGGCGCCGGCAGCTCGGTCGAAGGCCATTTGCTTGCCATCCATGGCGGCGTCTGCATCGACCTGACGCGCATGAACCGCATCGTCGCCGTGCATGCCGAGGACCTCGACGCCACCGTCCAGCCCGGGGTCACCCGCAAGCAGCTCAACGCCGAACTGCACGGCACCGGCCTGTTCTTTCCCATCGATCCGGGTGCCGACGCCTCGCTCGGCGGCATGGCCGCCACGCGCGCTTCCGGCACCAATGCCGTGCGCTACGGCACCATGCGCGAGAACGTGCTCGGCATGACCGTGGTGCTGGCGGACGGCCGCATCATCAAAACGGGCGGGCGGGCGAAGAAGTCCTCTGCGGGTTACGACCTGGCCCGCCTCTTCATCGGCTCGGAGGGCACGTTGGGCATCATCACCGAGCTGACCGTCAAGCTCTACCCGGTGCCGGAGGCGATTTCCGGCGCCGTCTGCGCCTTCCCGAGCGTGGATGACGCCGTGGATGCGGTGATCCAGACCATCCAGCTCGGCGTGCCGGTGGCGCGCATCGAACTACTGGACGCGCTCACCATTTCGGCCGTAAACCGCTACAGCAAGACCTCCCTCAGGGAAGCGCCCACCTTGTTCTTCGAATTCCACGGCTCGCCCTCGAGCGTCGAGGAGCAGGCCACCCTGGTGCAGGAAATCGCCGCCGGCCACGGCGGCATGAACTTCGAGTGGGCCACCCGGCCCGAGGACCGCAGCCGGCTCTGGCAGGCCCGCCACGATGCCTACTTCGCCTGCCTGCAGCTGAAGCCCGGCGCCCGCGCTTTCCCGACGGATGTCTGCGTGCCGATCTCGCGGCTGGCCGAATGCATCCATGCCACCAACGAGGACATCGCCCGCAGCGCGATCCCCATTCCGCTCTTCGGCCATGTCGGCGACGGCAATTTCCACCTGGTGGTGCTGATCGATCCGGACAATCCGCAGGAGGTGGCCGAAGCCGAGCGCATCAACCATGCAGTCGTCGCCCGCGCGCTGGCCATGGAAGGCACCTGCACCGGCGAGCATGGCGTCGGCATCGGCAAGCAGAAATTCCTCGTCGCGGAACACGGCGAGGGCGCCGTCGACGTCATGCGCGCGCTGAAGCGGGCGCTCGATCCGGAGAACCTGCTCAATCCGGGCAAGATCCTCCCCTGAGGGTGCTACACCCCGTGTAGAATCTTTCTGCGGACGGCGCCCACAAGGCGCCCGACCAAGCGGGGCCTTACAAGCGGCGCCACGTCAAAAACACGATTTTTGCGGAGGAGACATCCCATGGCGGACACCGCCACCCCGGTTCGTTCCGGACCGGCAGCCGACATCACGCTCGACACCAAGTACACCCTCGAATCCGGCCGCGTCTATCTCACCGGCACCCAGGCCCTCGCCCGCCTGCCGATGATGCTACGGGAAAGGGATCTCGCCGCCGGCCTGAACACCGCCGGCTTCATCTCCGGCTACCGCGGCTCGCCGCTGGGCGGACTCGACCAGACGCTGTGGCGCGCCAGGAAGCAGCTCGATACCCATCACATCCGCTTCCAGCCCGGCGTCAACGAGGACCTCGCCGCCACCGCCATCTGGGGCACGCAGCAGGTGAATCTCTTCCCCGGCGCAAAATACGACGGGGTGTTCTCGATGTGGTACGGCAAGGGGCCGGGCGTCGACCGCTGCGGCGACGTCTTCCGCCACGCCAATGCCGCCGGCACTTCGCAATTCGGCGGCGTGCTGGCGGTGGCCGGCGACGACCACGCCGCCCGCTCGTCCACCGTGGCGCACCAGACCGAGCACCTCTTCAAGGCCGTCATGATGCCGGTGCTGGCACCCTCGGGCGTGCAGGACTACCTCGACCTCGGCCTGCACGGCTGGGCCATGTCGCGCTACTCGGGCTGCTGGGTGGCGTTCAAGGCCGTGGCCGATACCATCGAGTCTTCCGCCTCGGTGTACGTCGATCCGCACCGCGTGCAGATCGCGCTGCCCGACTACCCGCTGCCGCCGGGCGGCCTCAACATCCGCTGGCCGGACGACCGCCTGGTGCAGGAAGAGCGCCTGCTGCACCACAAGCTCTACGCCGCGCTGGCCTACGCCCGCCTCAACCGGCTGAACCAGATCGTCATCGACAGCCCGAACCCACGCCTGGGCATCATCACCTGCGGCAAGTCCTACCTCGACGTGCGCCAGGCCTTCGACGACCTCGGTATCGACGACCGGCTCGCCACCGAGATCGGCATCCGCCTCTACAAGGTGGGCATGGTGTGGCCGCTCGAATCCGAGGGCGTGCGCCATTTCGCCGAGGGGCTGGAGGAAATCCTCGTCGTCGAGGAGAAGCGCCAGCTGCTCGAGTACCAGCTGAAGGAGGAGCTCTACAACTGGCGAGAAGACGTGCGGCCGCGCGTCATCGGCAAGTTCGACGAAAAGGGCGAGTGGGCGCAGCCGCACGGCGAATGGCTGCTGCCGGCCTGCGGCGAGCTGACGCCGGCCATGATCGCCCGCGTCATTGCCGCGCGCATCGGCCGCTACGTCACCTCCGACCGCATCCAGGCGCGCCTGGCCTTCCTCGAGACCAAGGAGCGGGCGCTGGAGAAATCGGTGATCCCGGTGCAGCGCATCCCGCATTTCTGCGCCGGCTGCCCGCACAACACCTCGACGCGCGTGCCCGAGGGCAGCCGCGCGCTGGCCGGCATCGGCTGCCATTTCATGGCGACCTGGATGAACCGCAGCACCGCCACCTTCTCGCACATGGGCGGCGAGGGCGCGGCCTGGGTCGGCCAGGCGCCGTTCACCGAGACGCGCCATGTCTTCGCCAATCTCGGCGACGGCACCTATTTCCACTCCGGCCTGCTCGCCATCCGCCAGGCCGTCGCCGCCGGCCATCCCATCACCTACAAGATCCTCTACAACGACGCGGTGGCCATGACCGGCGGCCAGCCGGTGGACGGCAACCTCAGCGTGCCGCAGATGGCGCACCAGCTCGAAGCCGAGGGCGTGCGGCGCATCGTCGTCGTCACCGACGGCACCGAGCGCGCCTACTCGGCGGCCGACCTGCCGCAGGACGTGCCGCTGCGCCACCGCGACGAGCTCGACCTCGTCCAGCGCGAGCTGCGCGACTTCCCCGGCGTCTCGGCGCTGATCTACGACCAGACCTGCGCGGCGGAAAAGCGCCGCCGCAGAAAACGCGGCAAGTTTCCCGACCCGGGGCGGCGCGTCTTCATCAACGATGCAGTGTGCGAAGGCTGCGGCGACTGCTCCGAGCAGTCGAACTGCCTGGCGGTGGTACCGGTGGACACCGAGTTCGGCAGGAAGCGCGCCATCGACCAGTCCGCCTGCAACAAGGACTACACCTGCCTGAAGGGCTTCTGCCCCAGCTTCGTCACCGTCGAGGGCGGCAGGTTGCGCAAGGGCAAGGCCATCGCCGCCGACGAGAGCGGCTTCGCCGCCCTGCCCGAGCCGCGCATCGCCGAGACGCAGGAGCCGTGGGGCATCCTCGTCACCGGCGTCGGCGGCACCGGCGTCATCACCCTCGGTGCCCTGATCGGCATGGCGGCGCACCTCGACGGCAAGGGCGTCACCGCGCTCGACATGACCGGCCTGGCGCAGAAGTTCGGCGCCGTCTTCTCGCACGTGCGCATCGCCGCGCGGCCGGAGGACATCCACGCCGTGCGCGTGGCGGCGGGCGAGGCCAATGCCGTCATCGGCGGCGACATCGTGGTTTCCGCCAACACCGAGGCGCTGGCCAAGATGAAGGCCGGCTTCACGCGCGCAGTGGTGAATTGCACCGAAACACCGACGGCGGAATTCATCCGCAACCCGGACTGGCAGTTCCCGCTGGAAAAGATGCAGCAGACCATCCGCGAAGCGACGGGCGAGGGCGGCGCCGACTTCATCGACGCCAACGGCCTCGCCACCGCGCTGATGGGCGACGCCATCTACGGCAACCTGTTCCTGCTCGGCCACGCCTGGCAGCGGGGACTGGTGCCGGTGTCCCTGGCGTCGATGCAGCGGGCCATCGAGCTGAACGGCGTGGCGGTGGAGGCCAATCTGAAGGCCTTCCTGTGGGGGCGGCGCGCCGCCCACGACTGCACGGCGGTGGAACGCTTCGCCCGTCCGGCAGCGATCATCGATTTGCCGCGCACACAATCGCTCGACGAACTCGTCGCGCGCCGCGCCGAATTCCTCGGCGCCTACCAGGATGCCGCCTACGCCGCGCGCTACCGGGCGCTGGTGGGCAAGGCGCGCATGGCCGAAGCGCGGCTCGGCTCGACGCGGCTCGCCGAGGCGGTGGCGCGGAACTATTTCAAGCTGCTGGCGGTAAAGGACGAGTACGAGGTGGCCCGGTTGCATGCCGACCCGGCCTTCCACGCCAGAATCGCCGCCGCCTTCGAGGGCGACTACACGCTCAACTTCCACTTCGCGCCGCCGCTGCTGGCCAAGACCGATCCGGCCACGGGCCGACCTGTGAAGCGCGCCTACGGGCCATGGATGCTCAGCGTCTTGCGCTGGCTGGCGAAGCTGAAGTTCCTGCGCGGCAGCGCGCTGGACATTTTCGGCAAGTCGGCGGAGCGCCGCCTGGAGCGCGCACTCATTGCCGAGTACGAACGGGACTTCGCCGACGTGCTGGCCCGGCTCGATGCGTCGAATCTCGACGCCGCCGTCGCGCTGGCCGGCTTGCCCGGGCAGATCCGCGGCTTCGGCCATGTCAAGCTACGCACGATGGAGGCGGCACGAAAAAGGCGCGAGGCCCTGTTGGCGGAAATGCGCGGCGTGGCGGCGCCCGCCGCCCAGGCGGCCTGAGCAGCCGGCGTGGCGGCACTCAAGGCGCTCGCCGCCCAGCTGCTGGCCTGGGTGCTGGTCGTTGCAGGCTGCATCGCCTTCGGCCAGCAGCCTCTGTCCTCATCCTTGCCGCTCGCCGCCGCCCAGGGCGTCACCGCCGCCGGCATGGGCATGCTGCTGCGCTCGGAGCGCTGGTGGGTCGCCATTCACTTGGTGTTCTCGCCGGCGGTCTTTCTCGCGCTGCGGTTCGATCTGCCGCCAGGGTTCTACCTCGCCGTGCTGGCGGGACTGACTTTTGTTTTCTGGACGACGTTTCGCGGCGAGGTGCCGCTGTTTCTCTCCAGCCGCGCCGCCGCCGAGGCGCTGCTCGAGCTGCTGCCGCCACGCCCCGGCCTGAGGATGATCGACCTCGGCGCCGGCACCGGCGGGCTGCTGCGCCGGCTCGCGCAGGCGCGGCCGGATGCGCATTTCACGGGCATCGAGCACGCGCCGCTGCCGTATCTGGCCGCCCGGCTGAACGCCGGCGGCCTCGCCAACCTGGCCGTCCGGCGCGGCAACCTGTGGCGCGAGCCGCTGGGCGAGGAGGATGTCGTCTATGTCTTCCTGTCGCCCCGTGTCATGCCGCGCCTGTGGCAGAAAGCCCGCGCCGAGATGCGCCCGGGCAGCCTGCTAGTGAGCAGCAGCTTCCCGGTGCAGAACGTCGCCCCCGAATGGATGGTCGCGGTGGCCGATCGGCGCGGCGCCACGCTGTACTGCTACCGCATGTAGTGAAATTGCTGGCAATTTCCCCCTCAATTCGCCATATTGGAATGCCGACCTCCCGGCAATAATCTGCGGCAAGGAGGCAATATGGCCGAAATCGTCTGCATCATCGGCAACAAGGGCGGCACCGGCAAGACCACGCTCTCGCACATGCTGTGCCAGGGCCTGGGGCTGCTCGGCCAGCGCTCCGTCTGCGTGCTCACCGACACCCAGCGCGAGCCGCTCGATCCGGAAGGCAGGCGCTACCTCGTCGCCGACGCGCGCACGCGCGAGGCGCTGGGCAAGGTGGTAGACAAGATTCGCAGCCTGCCGGGCTGGCTCGGCGTGATCGACGGGGGCGGCAACCGCAGCGAGATGGACCGCAAGCTCTACGGACTGGCCGGCCTGGTGCTGCTGCCTTTCCGCGACTCGCACGAGGACATCCGCACCGTGATTCGCGACCTTGAAATGTTCCCCCGTGCCTGGGCCGTTCCCGCCCAGTGGCCGACCAATCCCTGGCAACAGGAGGCCGCGCAGAAAACCGTCCGCGAACAGCTGGGCAAGCATGCCGACCGCATTCTGCCGCCCGTCAGCGCCCTTTCGGCGAGCAAGCTGCTGCTGCAGAGGAACATCCCGGCCAAGCTGCCCACCCCCCTCGGCAATGCCTGTCGCGCCCTGGCCTACCAGATCCTCGATCTGCTTGAAATCGCCTGCGACCCCCCCGAGGCCGAGATCGACGACGAGGCGCCCGCGCAGGGCGCCGGGGAAGCGGTCATGCCTGCCGTCGATCGCTGCGAGCCGGCCGGCGCCACGGACCCGGTTCGGCATTGAAGCGCTGTCAAATCCTGCTGCGCTGACGCTGCAGCAGGGCAATCGCCTCCGCCCTGCTGACGACTCCGAGCTTGCGGAAAATCTTGGAGACATGGACCTTCACCGTGCCCTCGGTGAGGCCGAGCAACTCCCCGATGTCGCGGTTCGACTTGCCCTCCCGCAACAGTTCCACCACCCGTCGCTGCCCATCGGTCAGCCCGAAGCGATCCGCGGTCCCGCGGCCGCCGCCTAGGCCGACCGCCAGCCTGTCCTGCAAATGGGCAGGCAGGTACAACTCGCCGGCAAGCACCCGCCTGAGGGCTTCCAGCAGCGTCTCGCCGTCGCCAGACTTGGTCACGTAACCCGCCGCCCCCAGGCGCATGGCCCGATTCACGGTATCGACATCGTCGAGCGCCGAAAGCACCACGACGGGGATGGCGGGAAAGCGCTTGCGCAGGATGCCCAGCAGGGGCAGGCCGTTGGTGCCCGGCAGCATGATGTCGAGCAGGACCAGGTCGAAATCCTTCTCCGTCTCCAGCAGCAGCAGGGCGCTCTCGGCGTCCTGCGCCTCGTACTGAACGACATTCGGACCGAGCTTGCGCAGGATCTGCAGCAAGCCCTCGCGGACCATGGCATGATCGTCGATCACCAGCAGCCTGAGCATTACCCCCCCCTTGTTGTGCGCTCAGCGATTTTTCTCGGAATGATACCGGATGCCGGCTGAACGGCAAATCGCAAGGCGTCATCTCACGCGACGGGCCGGAGCCTGATATGCTTTTGCGATTTTCGTGTCGACAGGGTGGGGCGAGCGCATGAGTCCCTGGAGTTTCAGGAGAAGGATTATCCTCGTGGCAATCCTGCCTGCGACGATCATTGCCGTCCTGCTTGCCGCCTATTTCCTGCTGCTGCGCTATGCCGACGCGGAGCGCGCCTTCATCGGCCGCGGTCATGCCCTGATCACGCTGCTTGCGCCGGCTGCCGAGTATGGCGTGTTCTCCGGCAACGAGGGCGAGCTGGGGCGATTGGCCGCAGCCCTGCGCAACGAGGCCGATGTCAGCGGTATCGTGATCCATGACCATTCCGGCCGCCCACTGGCCAGCCTCGGGGCCCTGCGGCTGCACACGAATCCCCGTCAGCTGCCGGACAGCTGGTCGGGCACGGCGGACGACGGCAAGACACAGTTCCACCACACGAAGATCTGGCGCTCGCGGATCGATCTGCATGACTCCCTCCTGGCCGCTCGGGAAACGGCCCCCGACCGACGCGAAGCGGTCGGCAGCGTGACGCTGGAGATGTCACGCGCCGGCCTGCAGCGCCTGAAAGCGGAAATGATGGCCGTGACCCTGCTGTCCGCCCTCCTTACCCTGGCGCTGGGCAGCCTGCTCGCGCTGCGCCTGGCGTCCTCCGTAACGATGCCGGTCCTTGCCCTGCAGTCGATGGTCGCGCGCATCCGCGCCGGCGATTTGGCCGCCCGCGCCACTCCCCATCCGGCCGGCACGCTGCGCAGCCTGGAGGATGGCATCAACGAGATGGCGGCTTCCCTGCAAGCAGGACGCGATCTGCTGAATGCCCGCATCGCCGAAGCCACTTCCGAACTGGAACAAAAGCGGGACGAGGCGGAACAGGCCAGCATCGCCAAATCCCGTTTCCTTGCCGCGGCGAGCCACGACTTGCGCCAGCCGCTCCATGCCCTTTCCCTGTTCTCGGCGGAACTGGCCGAGACACCCCCGGGTCCGGCGCAGCAAAGCCTTTGCCGGCAGATCGGCGCGGCCGTCGGCTCGATGGAGGAAATGCTCGCCAGCCTCCTCGACGTCTCGCGGGCCGATCTCGGCGCCCTGCAGCCGTCCGTCCGCCCGATCGCCCTCGATGACATCCTTTCGCGGATTTTGTCGGCGCATGTCGGCAGCGCCGGCGCGAAGGGACTTCGCCTGCGCGTACATCCCTGCCGATACTGGGGACTGAGCGATCCGGCCCTGCTCTATCGCATGCTCGCCAACCTGGTGTCCAACGCCATCCGATACACCGAGCGCGGCGGAATCCTGGTTGGCGTACGACCGGCCGGCGACATGCTGCATGTCGACATCTGGGATAGCGGCATCGGCATCCCCACTGAATACCACTCCCTCATCTACCAGGAATTCTTTCAGGTCGCCAATCCCGAGCGCGATCCCCGGAAAGGACTCGGGCTCGGCCTGTCCCTCGTCGATCGACTTTCAGGATTGCTCGGTCACCCGGTCAGCATGCGTTCCTGGCCGGGCCGTGGATCGGTCTTTCGCATCGCACTGCCGCGCGCCGACGCGCTTCCCCGCCAGGCCGACGAAACGGCGGCGGCCAACGGCCGGCGCAGGGCCAGGCTGCTGCTGGTCTGCGCCGATGCGTCTGCCGGTGACACGCTTGCGGAACTGCTGGCCGGCTGGGATTGCGAGGTCGACCGCCTGCAGCCGTCTTGTCGCGGCCTGGCGCCGGAGCGCAGGCCGGACATCGTGCTGTGCGAGGATGACGCCATAGGGGAAGCCTGGCCCCTGCTGCATCCGATTGCCTCGGGCTGCGGCCTGGCAGTGATTGTCCTGGGGATGCTGCCGGCGGACCTGCGCTCGCCGGGCCTCGATTGCCCCGTTCACGAACTTTCCAGGCCATTGCAGCCGGCCAAGCTGCGCGCCCTGATCAGCCATCTGGTCAACGATATGTTCTCGGCATGACACGCCGCATGGAACAAGAACTTGTTTTCCGCCTGACCAGGATGCCATCATGAGCCGAAAGCCCGCCCGCGCCCGCCATGTTCTGTTCTGCGGCCTTCTGTCTGCTTCCGCAGGCGGATGGGCCGGTCACGACACCGCAAGCGAGCATGTCTTTCTAGAGGATCTGCCGGTCGTCCTGTCGGCCTCGCGCCTGAGGCAGCCTCTGGCGGACGCGCCGGGCGCCATCACGATCATCGACCGGGAGTTGATCAGGGCCTCCGGCGCGCGCGAAATCGTGGACCTGTTTCGCCTGGTCCCGGGCTTCCAGGTCGGCATGTCCTACAATTCCCGCCCGGCGGTCGCCTACCACGGCATCGCCGACGAATTCTCCCGCCAGATGCAGGTGCTGATCGATGGCCGCTCGGCCTATTCGCCCTATTTCCTCGGCAGCATCGACTGGAACAACATGCGCCTGTCGCTCGACGACATCGAACGCATCGAGGTGCTGCGCGGCTCGAATTCGGCCGCCTACGGCGCCAACGCCTTCATGGGTGTCATCAACATCGTCACCCGCCACCCGAGTCAGAGCCAGGGCGCCCGTGTGTCCGCCCGCCACGGCAGCCAGGGCATCGAAGATCATGTCCTGCGCCATGGCGGCATGCTGGGGAGCATGCACTATCGCATCACGGCGGGCAGGCGCAGCGATAACGGCTTCGCCGGCTTCCACGACAGCCGGCAGACGAACTATCTCGCCTTCAGGGGCGACCTGCACCTGACTCCCCGCGACGAGCTGCAGATCCAGCTCGGCGCCAACCGCAGCGTCTTCGGTGCCGGCTTTGCGATGTCACCGGGCGACCCGATCCGCTCGCCGCACGAAAGCGGCCATCATGTCCAGGCCGTCTGGAAGCGCATGCTCGACAACGACGGCGAAATATCCCTCAATGCCTACCACCTGCGCGATGCCGCGCAGGAGGAGTACACCGCCCGCGCCGGCCCGTTCGTCGCGCCGGTCGACGCCGACAGGGTCTCGCGGCGCAGCCACCTGGAGTTCCAGCACATCTTCCGCCTGAATCCCGCGGCACGCATGGTCTGGGGGGTGGAGCAGCGCCACGAGTCCGTCGCCTCCGCCTTCATGTTCGACACGGCAAGGCCGCAGACCGCACGGCTTGCCCGGCTGTTCGGCAACCTGGAGTGGCGGCTGTCGGCGCACTGGCTGCTGAACGCCGGCGCCCTCGCCGAACGCCACAGCCTGGCCGGCAGCGATTTCGCTCCCCGCCTGATGCTGAATTTCCAGCCCATGCCCGGACAGACGCTGCGCATCGGATCGACGACCGCTTACCGCGTTCCCTCGCTGGCGGAGGAAAAGGCGCTCGTGCGCTATTACGTGACCGCTCCGTTCCCTGCCGTCATCACGACCGTCCGGGCGCAGGGCGGCCTGCGTCCCGAGCGGGTGCGCGCCAGCGAGTTGTCCTACCTGGGCGAGTTCCCTCACGGCTTCACGGTCGATGCGCGCGCATTCCACGAGAACGTCACGCGCATCATCGACTCCACCGGAACGCCATCCAATTACCTCAACCGATGGAGCGCCCTGGTGCGCGGCCTCGAGTACCAGTTGCGCTGGGCGCCCACCCCCGACACCCTGGTGCTGCTCAACCAGGCGCGCATGCGCATCGATGCGGAGGACGGGCGCGTGGCGGACTCCGCGCCGCGACGCTCGACCGCGCTGTTCGTCTCCCAAAGACTGCCGTCGGGTCTGCAGCTCAGCCTGGCCCACCACTGGGTCGGCGGCTTCCGCTGGCAAGGCTGGGCCGACGCCCTGCCGATGCAGCGCCGGCTGGATCTGCGTCTCGGCTATCCCTTCAGGAGCGGCCCGATGAAGGGGGAGTTCGCCCTCGTCGTGCAGAACATCAAGGGGGCCCACGGCGAATTCCGCACTGACTACGTCTTCGAGCGGCGCAGCTTCGCGACGCTGAGCCTGGAATTCTAGGAAGTCCCGGTGCGCCGCATGAAACGTTTCCTGCGCCGGCTTCCGTCATATGCATTGGCCATATTGACGGCGGCCGGCGCACCGGCGCTGGCAGCAGACGCGGTGGCAGTCGTCATCGGCGAGGAAGGCGCCGCCCACGCGGAGGTCGCGGCACGCATCCGCAGCCGTCTCGAACCGGCGGTAAAAGTCAGTCTGCACAGGACGGCGGACGTAGCTCCGGGGCCGGGCGAGGCGCGCTTGCTGGTCGCGGTCGGCGCCAAGGCGGCCGCCCGGCTGGCCATCGCCCGGGACAACACCCCCCTGCTGGTGACCTTGCTGCCGCAGGAGGCGTTCGAGCGCCTCGCCGCCGATAGCCGGAGCCGGGGCAGCACCCGGCCGCTCTCCGCGGTCTATCTCGACCAGCCTGTCGGGCGCCAGCTGGATCTGCTGCGGCTGGCCGTGCCGAAAGCCAGGCGGATCGGCGTCCTGCTGGGGACGGAAGCGGGCTCGGGCTTCAATGCTCTCTCCGCCGCCGCCATCGAGCGGGCACTCGATCTCAAGGTCCGGCGGATCGCGCGGCCGGATGAGCTCGCCGCGGAACTCCAGGCGCTGCTGCCGGAAACCGACCTGCTCCTCGCCGTGCCGGATGCGTCGGTCTTCAATGCCGGCACGATCCAGATGATCCTGCTCTCGGCCTACCGCCGGCAACAGCCGCTGGTCGGCTTTTCCGCCGCCTATACGCGCGCCGGCGCGCTGGTATCGCTCCATTCGACGCCGGCGCAGATCGGCGAACAGGCCGCCGACATGATCGACGCCGCGCTTGCCCGCGGCGCCCTGCCTCCCCCGCAGCATCCCCGGCAATTCGTCGTCACGACCAACCCGCACGTGGCGCACTCCCTGGGCATCCCGATCGAGAGCGAGGACGCGCTGCTGCGGCGGCTGCAGGCGATCGAAGCCCGCTGAGCCCCGGTTCGCCCGGCCCGGCAAGCGTTTCTGCCAACCGCGTGCAGCTGGCGTACCATTCGCCTTGTCGACGCAACGGAGAACACCATGTCCGCAGAGAATCCCGCCACCGATCCGCTCGAATTCCTCAAGGGCATGTGGGGCAGCATGGGCTTTGCCGTGCCCGGCATGGTGACGCCGACGCTGGACGTGAATGAACTCGACAAGCGCATCGCCGACCTGAAGACCGTCGAAGGCTGGCTGCGCATGAATCTCAACATGCTGCAGATGAGCATCCAGGGGCTGGAAATGCAGCGCGCCACCCTCGCCGCCATGCAGGCCATCGGCCAGTCGGCCGGCTCGGCCGAGGCCAATGCCAATCCCTTCGCCAATCCGTCCCTCTGGCCATGGAACATGATGCAGACAGGCGCCCCGGCAGGCGAGGCCCCCAAGGACGACGCGCCGGAAAAATAGCTCAGGCGGTGCCCAGCGCAACCAGCCAGAGCGGCAGCGTCAGCATCGCCCCCAGCGTCGTCGCCGAAATCAGCCACGCCACTCCGGCGCCGTCCCCGCCCATGCGCATCGCCAGAATGTAGGCCGAACTGGCCGTCGGCAGCGCTCCGAACACCACCACGACGTCGAAATACACTCCCTCCAGACCCGTCGCCCGGGCCGCTCCCCAGGCGATGGCCGGCACGGCCAGCAGCTTCACGCCACCCAGGAAAGCCGAAGGCAGCGGGTTGCCCGCCACGCCGCGCAATTTCAGCGCCGCCCCCACCGCCAGCAGGCCGAGTGCGATCGAGGCCTCGGCCAGGCGCCCGAGAAAGTGCCCCGCCGCCTCCGGCAGCGTCGCGCCGCTCAGGTTGAACAGCAGGCCGGCAGCGGTGGCCAGGATGAGCGGATTGCGCGCGATCTCGCGCAACACGCCGGCTCCGCCGTGGCGGGCCAGCATCCACACCGAGGCGAGGTTGGCCAGCGGCACCATGGCGCCGATGAGGATGCCCATCGCCGCGATGCCGGCCTCGCCGTGCAGCTTGGCCGCCACCGCCAGCCCTATATAGGAGTTGAAACGGAAGGCGCACTGGAACTGGGAGGCGAAGACCATCGGACGGGCTCCGAACAGCGGCTGCGCAAGCCAGCCGAGCAGCGCACCGCCGCACAGCGCCGCGGCCCCGCTGGCGATGAAGGGCGCGGCAGCGGCAAAATCGATGCGCGTGCGTGCGATGGCGTGGAACAGCAGGGCCGGGAACAGCACGAAATAGACCAGTTTCTCCAGCCCGCTCCAGAAATGGTCGCCCAGGTGCATGAACCTGCGCAGGCCGAAGCCGAGCAGGATCAGCGCAAAATCGGGCAGCAGTGCGAGGGCCGGGTGCAAGGAATCGGGCGGCGGACGGTCAGTGCCTCAGATTATGCCCTGTTCCCGCAGCCGCTCGATATCCTCCGCTGCGTAGCCCGCCTCGCGCAGAATCGCCTCGCTGTGCTGGCCCGGCGACGGTGCGCCGCGCTCGATGGCAAAGTCGAAGCCGGAGAGCTTGTACGGCGGCGCCAGCTGCGGCAGACCGTCGGTCTCGACCACCATGCCGCGCGCGCGCAGCTGTTCATTGTCGAGCGCCTCGCCGATGTTTAGCACCGGTGTCACGCAGCAATCGACCCGGTCGAAGACCTCGGCCCATTCGGCCTGCGTGCGGCCGGCGAAGACGGCGGCGAGCTCCCGCTTGGCCTGCTCCCCCCTGGCACCGAAGGCCAGATGGAAGGGCTTGAGGTCGGGCCGTTCGAGGGTGTCGCAGAGCAACTCCCAGAATTTCTTCTCCAGCGCGCCGACCGCCAGGTGGCGGCCGTCGGCCGTGGCGTACACGCCGTAGCAGGGCACGCCGCCGGAGAGGAGATCTGCGCCGCGCGGCGGCGGCGCCAGGCGCGCCAGGAGTCCTGCCAGCGGAAACACGGCGTGCGCGAACACCGCGTCCGTCATGGCGACGTCGACATGGCGGCCGCGGCCGGTGGCGCGCGCGTCGATCACGGCGGCGAGGAGGCCGACCAGCGGCGTAGCCGCGCCGCCGAGCAGATCGCCGATCTGGAAGTTGGGCACGACGGGCGGGCCGCCGGCCGCGCCGATCTGGTCGAGCACGCCGGCATAGCCGATGTAGTTGATGTCGTGCCCGGCGCGCTGGGCGTAGGGGCCGTCCTGGCCGTAGCCGCTGATCGAGCAGAGCACCAGGCGCGGGTTGATTTCGGAAAGCGCCGCGTAGCCGATGCCGAGCTTGTCCATGACGCCGGGGCGGAAGCCCTCGACGACGACGTCCGCCGATAAAGTCAGTCGCCGGAACACGGCGACACCCTCGGGCTTTTTCAGGTCGAGGCGCAGCGCGCGCTTGTTGCGGTTGACCAGCTTGAAGAAAGCGCTCGTCTCACCCGGCCGTGCGCCCATCGTGCGGGCGTAGTCGCCCTCGCCGGTGTCCTCGATCTTGACGACGTCGGCGCCGAGATCGGCGAGGTGCTGGGTGGCGACAGGGCCGGGCAACAGCCGGGTGAGGTCGAGCACGCGCAGGCCGGCGAGCGGCTTGGCGCGCCCGGCCTTCTCAGTCATATTTCCGCGCGTCGTCGATGACCTTGCCGTCATTGGGCAGTTCGCCCGGACGGCAGAGCGCGACTTCGCCGCGCAGCTTGGTGATGTCGCGGATGCTGGCGGCGAGCGCCTCGGCGAGACCGTCCGGCGCGCCGGCCGCCTCGCAGCGCAGGGTCATGCGGTCCTGCCCGGTTTCGTTGTCCACCACCAGGCGGGCCTTGCCCGCTTCGGGATGGCGCTTGACGATTTCCGCCACCTGGCTCGGATGCACGAACATGCCCTTCACCTTGGCGGTCTGGTCGGCGCGGCCCATCCAGCCCCTGATGCGCACGTTGGTGCGGCCGCAGGGGCTGGCGCCCGGCAGCACCGCCGACAGATCGCCGGTGCCGAAGCGGATCAGCGGATAGTCCGGGTTGAAGCTGGTGACCACCACCTCGCCGACTTCGCCCGGCGCCACCGGATCATTGGTGCCGGGCCGCACGATCTCGAGGATCAGCGATTCCTCCAGCACCAGCCCTTCGCGCGCTTCCGTTTCGTAGGCGACCAGGCCGAGGTCGGCCGTGCCGTAGGCCTGCAGCGCATCGATGCCGCGCTCCGCGCACAGCGCCTTCTGGTTCGGAAAGAAGGCCTCGCCCGAGACCACCGCCTTCTTCAGACAGGAAACGTCCATCTTCAGCTCGTCGGCCTTGTCGAGGATGATCTTGAGGAAGGACGGCGTGCCGATGTAGCCCGCCGGCTTCAGCTCGGCGATGGCCTGCACCTGCATCTCGGTTTGCCCGACGCCGGCGGGGAACACCGCGCAGCCGATCTTGCGCGCCGCGCCGTCGGTCATGAAGCCGGCCGGCGTGAAGTGGTAGGAGAAGGTGTTGTGCACCAGATCGCCGGCACGGAAGCCCGCCGCGTAAAGCGAGCGCGCGAAGCGCCACCAGTCCTCGCCGCTGCCCTCGGGATCGTAGATCGGGCCGGGCGAGCTGAAGACGCGGCCGAGATTCCCCACCGGCGTGGCGTTGAGTCCGCCGAAGGGCGGCAGGGCCTTCTGCCGCTCGGTCAGCTCGTGCTTGCGGATGACCGGCAGTCGCGCCAGCGCGGCACGGCTGTTCACGGCGGCAGGATCAACGCTCTTGTAAAGTTCGGCAAAGGCCGGCGCATTGGCCTTGGCGTGCGCCACCTGCCTGTGCAGGGCGGCAAAAAGATCCCGCTCGCGCTGCTCGGGGTCGCGGGTTTCGAGGGCGTCGTAGTATTTCATTGAAGAAAAGAACCTCTTTCAACGCTGAGATCACAGAGGCACAGAGGACACAGAGAAAAGCCTTCCTGACCGGGTTCTCTCTGTGTCCTCTGTGCCTCTGCGTCCTCTGTGTTTGATGCGGTTGTTATTCGTGCTCTTATGCCAGCCAGCGCTTGCGGCGGCGGTAATGCTTGACGTCGCGGAAGCTCTTGCGCCCGCCCGAGGACAGGCCGAGGTAGAACTCCTTGACATCCTCGTTCGAGGCCAGCTCCTTGGCGTCGCCTTCCATCACCACCCGGCCATTCTCGAGGATGTAGCCAAAGTCGGCGTAGCGCAGCGCCACCATGGTGTTCTGCTCGGCAAGCAGAAAGCTCACCTTCTCGCGCTGGTTGAGATCGCGCACGATCTCGAAGATCTCCTCGACGATCTGCGGCGCCAGGCCCATCGACGGCTCGTCGAGCAGGATCATGGTCGGTTTGGCCATCAGCGCGCGGCCGATGGCCGTCATCTGCTGTTCGCCGCCGGAGGTGTAGCCGGACTGGCTGGTGCGGCGCGTCTTCAGCCGCGGAAAGTAGTGGTAGACGCGCTCCAGGCTCTCCTTCAGCTCGCCGCGCGAGAGGCTGCGCGTATAGGCGCCGGTCAGCAGGTTCTCTTCCACGGTGAGGTGGCCGAAGCAGTGGCGGCCCTCCATCACCTGCACCATGCCCTTCTTCACCAGTTCGTTCGGCGTGAGCTGGTCCACGCGCTCGCCGCGGAAGGCGATCGAGCCCTTGGTCACCTCGCCGCGCTCGCCCTTCAGCAGGGTGGAAATCGACTTCAGCGTGGTGCTCTTGCCGGCGCCGTTGGCGCCCAGCAGCGCCACGATCTTGCCTTCCGGCACGTCGAGCGAGACGCCCTTGAGCACGAGGATGACGTGGTCGTAGATGACTTCCACGTTGTTGACGGACAGGTAGGCGGGGGCCGTCTGGGTTGCGGTTTGCGCGGTCATGTCGAGACTTGTTCGTGCGGGGTTGGCGTGAGGCGCGGCAGCGCCGCGCCTCACGCCAACCCTCTCCCGGAGGAGAGGGCGGGTCCTTGCGGCTTAGCCTTCCTTCGAGCAGTCGCGCGGCGTGATCTTCTTCTCCGCGGCATACTTGGCGGCCGACTCCTCCTGCATCTTGCGAATCATCGCCTTGTCGCCCACCACCCAGTTCGGGGTGACGGCCTTCCAGGCCTTGCCGTCCCAGCGCTGCACCTTGACGGCGCCGGAGCCCTCGTGATCCAGACAGGTGGTCTTCACCGGCGGCATCATGCCGAGCGCGCCGAGCGCCTTCAGGCGGGCCTCATCCACGTTGAGGTTCTCGAAGCCCCAGCGCACCTGCTCGGAAGTCATCACCTTGCCCTTGCCGTGCTTCTCCTGGGCCTTGCGAACCGCCTCGACCCACAGGATCGCCGCCGTCACGCCGCGCATGTGGTAGGTGGAGCCGATGCGCGACTTGTCCTCCAGGTTGCCCTTGCCTGCGGCGTAGACCTTCTTCTTGATCTCGTCGAGCAGCGGATAGTTGCCCGGGGTGTTGAAAGTCATGGTGGTATAGCCCTTGGCGGCAGAGCCGGCGGGGATCACGTCCTCCTCGGAGCCGGCCCACCACACGCCGAGAATTTTCTCGCTCGGATAGCCGTTGCGCTGCGCGGTCTTCAGCGCCGTCGCATTCATGACGCCCCAGCCCCACAGGATCACGTAGTCGGGCTTGGCCTGGCGGATCTGCAGCCACTGCGACTGCTGCTCGTTGCCCGGATGCGGCACGGCCAGCTTGACCAGTTCGAAGCCGTACTGCTTGGCGTAGGCCTCGAACACCGCGAACGGCTCCTTGCCGTAGGCGGAGTCGTGATAAAGATGCACAATCTTCTTGCCCTTCAGCTTGTCGAGGCCGCCTTCCTTGTCGCCCAGATACTTCATCATGCCGGCGGCCTGGTTCCAGTAGCTGGTAATGAGGGGAAAGACGAAGGGGAAAACGCGCCCGTCGGCGGCATCGGAGCGGCCGTAGCCGAGGGTCGTCATCGGGATCTTGTCCTGCGCGACGCGGTCGAGCAGGCCGTAGGCGATGCCGGTGGACAGCGGCTCGACCATGGTGGCGCCGCCGCGGACCTTCTTCAGGCGCTCATAGCACTCGACACCGCGGGTGGCATTGTATTCGGTCTCGCATTCTTCCCAGACCATCTTGACGCCGTTGATGCCGCCCTGGGCGTTGATCAGGCTCAGATAATCGATGACGCCGCCGAAGAAGCCCGAGCCGCCGGCCGCATACGGGCCGACACGGTAGGACAGCACCGGGAAGAACTGCTCCTGCGCGGAAACGGACAGCGCTGCTGTCGCGAAGGCCGCCGCCACCATGGCTTTTTGTACGAATTTCATTGTCTACCTCCAGTGTGTTGATAACGGAACGACTGACGACTTGTTGTTTTTTTAAGGGCGAATCATTACATCATGGTTCGGTCAATGGGGGAAGGGCCACAGCCTGAGCTTCTCCTTGCCGATCTGCCACAGCCGCGCCAGGCCATGCGGCTCGACGATCAGGAAGAAAATGATCAGGGCGCCGAACACCATCAGCTCGATGCTCGAGGAAATGCCCGAGGGCAGGTTGATGCCGGCCGACGACTCGAGAAAATGGATGAGGACGTTGAGGAAAATCGGCAGCAGCACGATGAAGGCCGATCCGAAGAAGGAGCCAAGGATGCTGCCGACCCCGCCGATGATGACCATGAACAGGATGCGGAAAGACAGGTCGAGGTTGAAGCCCTCCGGCTCGACGGTGCCGAGATAGGCGTAGGCGAACAGGGCGCCGGCCACGCCGCAGTAGAAGGAGCTCACGGCGAAGGCCATCAGCTTGGTGCGCATCGGACGGAAGCCGATGACTTCCGCCGCCATGTCCATGTCGCGGATGGCCATCCAGGAGCGGCCGATGTTGGTGCGCACCATGTTCTTCGCCAGCAATGCCATCGCGCACACCACCGAAAGCACGAACAGATATTTGCTGAAGGCGGTGTCGAAGGTGTAGCCGAGCATCTCGATTTTTTGCGCGGTGATCACGCCCGAGGAGCTGTAGTTGGTAAACCAGCCCACCTTGGTCAGGCACCAGACGATGAAGAATTGCGTCGCCAGCGTGGCGGCCGCCAGGTAGAAGCCGCGGATGCGCAGGCTGGGCAGGCCGAAGACGATGCCGACCGCCGCCGCGCAAAGGCCGCCGAGGATGAAGGCGACGAGTATCGGCATGCCCTCGATGCGCAGCATGAAATTGTAGGAGGCGAAGGCGCCCACCGCCATGAAGGCTGCCGTGCCGAGCGACAATTGCCCGGCATAACCGGTGAGAATGTTCAGCCCGAGCGCCGCCAGGGAGAAAATGAGGAAGGGCGTCAGGATGGCGGTGAAGGAGTAATCCGAAAGGAAGCCCGCGACCGACATCAGGGGAATGCCGACGAAAGCGACGGCGAGAATGAGCACGATGCCGATCTTGTCCTGGCGGATCGGGAAGATCTGGCTGTCCTCGGCATAGGTGGCCTTGAACTGGCCTGCTTCTCTGTAGAGCATGGTGTCCGTCTTCTCGCGTCAGATGCGGCGAATGATCTTTTCGCCAAAGAGCCCTTCGGGGCGGACCAGCAGAAACAGCAGCGCCAGCACGTAGGGGAACCAGCCCTCGATGCCGCCGCCGACGAGCGGGCCGAGATACACCTCGGCCAGCTTCTCCGAGGCGCCGATGATGAGGCCGCCGACGATGGCGCCGGGCACGCTGGTGAAACCGCCGAGGATCAGCACCGGCAGCGCCTTCAGTGCGACGAAGGTCAGGGCGAACTGCACGCCGTTGCGCGAGCCCCAGAGCAGGCCGGCGACCAGCGCGACGAAGCCGGCGACGCCCCAGACGATGCCCCAGATGTGCTGCAGCGGGATGCCGATCGACAGCGCCGCCTGGTGGTCGTCGGCCACCGCGCGCAGCGCCCGGCCGATCTTGGTCTTGGAGAAAAAGATGGCGAGCATCGTCACCAGCGCCGCGGCGATGCCGGAGGCGACGAGGTCGAACTGCGAGATGGCGATGTTGGCATTCTCCAGCAGCCACTCCAGCGGCACGTCCTCGATGCCGAGATCCAGGCTGCGCACGTTGGCGCCCCAGATCGCCTGGGCCAGGCCCTCGACGAAGAAGGTCAGGCCGATGGTGGCCATGAACAGCGTGATCTCGTGCTGGGCGACCAGCGGGCGCAACACGATCTTTTCGGTGAGCAGGCCGAGCGCCACCATCGCCACCATGGTCAGCGGCGCCGCCAGCCACAGCGACAGGCCGGCGTCGACCAGGCCGGCGGTGGTCAGCGCGGCGAAGAACACCATGGCGCCCTGGGCGAAGTTGAAGACGCCGGAGGCCTTGTAGATCAGCACGTAGCCGAGGGCGACCAGCGCATACATCACGCCGGAGAGCAGGCCGCCGAGGAGAACTTCGAGGAAGAATTGCATCTTCGTTAGCCTTGCTTAGTGGGCGACGCCGAGATAGGCGTCGATGACGTCCTGGTTGGCGCGCACCGCGTCGGGCGTGCCGTCGGCGATCTTCTTGCCGTAGTCGAGCACCACGACGCGGTCGGAGATGTCCATCACCACACCCATGTCGTGCTCGATCAGCACGATGGTGGTGCCGAACTGGTCATTGACGTCGAGGATGAAGCGGCACATGTCCTGCTTCTCCTCGACGTTCATGCCGGCCATCGGCTCGTCGAGCAGCAGGATCGAGGGCTCGGCGGCCAGCGCGCGGCCCAGTTCGACGCGCTTCTGCAGACCGTAGGGCAGGCGGCCGACCGGCGTCTTGCGGATGTGCTGGATCTCCAGGAAATCGATGATCTCCTCGACCTTCTTGCGATGTTCGATCTCCTCGCGCTGCGCCGGCCCCCAGTAGAGGGCATCGAGCAGGAAGTTCGACTTCATCTTCAAATTGCGCCCGGTCATGATGTTGTCGAGCACCGTCATGCCCTTGAACAGGGCGATGTTCTGGAAGGTGCGGGCGATGCCGGCCTTGGCCGCCTCGTAGGTGTCCATGTCGCGGTGGTGCTGGCCGCGGAAGACGATGTCGCCCTCCTGCGGCCGGTATACGCCATTGATGACGTTGAGCATGGAGCTCTTGCCGGCGCCGTTGGGGCCGATGATGGCGCGAATCTCGTGCTCGCGCACATCGAAGGAAATGTCCGTCAGCGCCTTGACCCCGCCGAACCGCAGCGAGATGTTCTTCAGGTCGAGGATGACTTCGCCGATCTGCCTGCCTTCGCTCATGATGGTCCCGGATTGCCTATGCCGCCTTCTTCGATGCCTGGGCCGGGCAGGTCTTCGCCTCCGCGATCCTCAGGTCGGCGCTGACCTTGCCCTTGCGCCCGTCCTCGAATTTCACCTCGGTCTCGATGAACTGCGAGGTCTTGCCCGAGTACAGGGCGTCGATCAGCACGCCGTATTTGTCGGCGATGAAGCCGCGCCGTACCTTGCGCGTGCGGGTCAGCTCGTCGTCGTCCGGATCGAGTTCCTTGTGCAGAACGAGGAAGCGATGCACCTGCGAATCCGCCAGCATGGCATCGTGCGCCAACTCGGCGTTGGCCTGTTCGACGCACTCGCGGATGAGTTCATACACCTCGGCCTTCTGGGCAAGGTCGGTATAGCCGGAGTAGGCGATGTTGCGCCGCTCGGCCCAGTTGCCGACCGCGCCCATGTCGATGTTGATGAAGGCGCAGACCCGGTCGCGGTCGTGGCCAAAGCAGACCGCCTCCTTGATGTGCGGAAAGAACTTCAGCTTGTTCTCGATGTAGTTGGGCGCAAACATGGCGCCGTTGGCCAGCTTGCCGACGTCCTTGGCGCGATCGATGATCTTGAGATGGCCGTCCTCGTCGAAGAAGCCGGCGTCGCCCGTGTGGAAATAGCCCTGGGCGTCGATCACCTCGGCCGTGGCATCGGGACGCTTGTAGTACTCCTTCAGCATGACCTTGCCGCGCACCAGCACCTCGCCGTTGTCGGCGATCTTCACCTCGACGCCCGGGGCCGGCGGGCCGACGGTATCCAGCTTGATCTGGCCGTCCGGCTGCAGGCAGACGGCGGCGCAGGTCTCGGTCGATCCGTACAGCTGCTTCAGGTTTACGCCGATGGAGCGGTAGAAGCGGAACAGGTCCGGCCCGATGGCGGCGCCGGCGGTATAGGCGACGCGAATGCGGCTCATGCCGAGCACGTTCTTCAGCGGACCGTAGATCAACAGGTTGCCGAGCGCATAGAGCAGCCGGTCACCCGCTCCCACCGGCTTGCCGTCGAGGATCTCGGCACCGCAGCGGCGCGCCACGCCCATGAAATAGTGGAACATCTTGCGCTTGAGGGCGCCGGCATCCTCCATGCGGATCATGACCTGCGTGAGGAGGTTCTCGAACACGCGCGGCGGCGCGAAATAGTAGCTTGGCCCGATCTCGCGCAGATCGGTCATCACCGTGTCGCCCGACTCCGGGCAGTTGATGGTGAAGCCGCCCCAGGCGGCCTGGGCGAAGGAAAACAGGTGGTCGCCCACCCACGCCATCGGCAGGTAGGAGAGGATGTTGTCCTCGGGCCCGAGCTTGTCGAACTCGCAGCCGACGCGGGCCGCCTCGATGAAGGCGTCCTGCGTCATGCAGACGCCCTTTGGCTTGCCGGTGGTGCCGGAGGTGTACAGCATCACCGACACGTCCTCCGCACGCCCATTTTCTATTTCGCCGTCGAGGAAGTCCGGATGGTTGCGGTTGTGGATGCGCCCCATCTCCTGCACCTCGTCGATGCCGTGAAGGAAGGGCTGGTTGTAATGGCGCAGGCCGCGCGGATCGTCGTAGAGGATGTGGGCGAGTTCCGGGCAGTGCGCCTTGTTCTCGAGCAGCTTGTCGACCTGCTCCTGATCCTCGACGATGGCGAACTTGATGCCGGCATCCTGGAGCACGAAGATCATCTCGGCCGCCACGGCATCCTGGTACATCGGCACGGGCACGCCGCCGAGGCATTGCGCGGCGTACATCGACCAGTACAGGCGCGGGCGGTTGTCGCCGATGATGGCCAGGTTGTCGCCACGCTTGAAGCCGAGTTCGGCCAGGCCGCAGGCGAGCGCGCGCACTTCTTCGGCTACCTGCGACCAATTCCAGGTCTGCCAGATGCCCAGGTATTTCTCGCGCGTGGCCGGATGGCCCGGGCGCACCTTGGCATGGTGCATCAAGAGCCGGGGAAAGGTGCTGAGCGACGGCTGTCGAACATCGTCCGACATGAACTCCTCCTGTCTGGCTTGCCGGCGTCCGGGCGACGAGGCGTCCGGGTCTGTCTGTCTTATTCGCTGCCGCGTCCGGCGATTCTCCATCGGACGCACCGCCGAGTCAAACCGGCGGCCACACGGGGTGCCCCGGCAGACGCGCAAGGGTACTGAAGCCCCCCCGGCCACGCTGTCATCCGGCGGACAATCCTGTAAACTCGGCTTCATGCCTACGCTAGGCGACATGCTGGGGGCCAGCCTCTGGTCTCGTTCCCTCGGACCCGATCTGTTGCGGCGGACAGAGAGCGAGATCATCACACGCCAGATCGCGGCGGGGGGATTCGTCTGCCGCAAGGGCGAGCCGGTCGAACACTGGATCGGGATGATCGACGGCCTGGGCAAGATGACCAATCTGTCGGCCGACGGCAAGCCCACCACCTTCACCGGCCTGCCGACCGGCGGCTGGTTCGGCGAAGGCTCGCTGCTGAAGAACGAACCGCGCAAATATGATGTTGTTGCACTGCGCAATAGCCAGGTCGCCTACATGCCGAAGGCCACCTTCATGCGCCTGCTCGACAGCAGCATCGAATTCAACCGTTTCCTGATCGTTCAGCTCAACGAGCGCCTGGGCCAGTTCATCGCCATGCTCGAGTGCGACCGCCTGCTCGACCCTGACGCCCGCGTCGCGCGCAGCCTGGCGGCAATGTTCCATCCCCACCTCTACCCCGGTCTCGGCCCGCAGCTGCAGATTTCGCAGGAGGAGATCGGCTACCTCGCCGGCCTCTCCCGCCAGCGCGCCAACCAGGCATTGAAGACCCTGGAAAAAGCCGGCCTGCTGCGCATCGAGTACGGCGGCATCACCGTGCTCGACCTGGACGGCCTGCGGAAATTCGAGGGGTAGGCCGGGTCCGTGCCGTCCGCCGGGAATTCGGCGTAACGCCCGCGCCTGCGAAGCTGCGCAGTGAAGCCGGATTGTTGCCGTGCTCCGCTGCGCACGTTCCGAGGCGCGACGCTCCCGTGCGGCCCCCAAGGACGGCACAGTCAACAAACAATATGGGGCCGCGGAGCGGCGAACATCCGCCCCCCTTCCCCGGGAAGGGGGGCGGCTCTCTCACATGCTCCGCCGGTACTGCCCGCCCACCTCGAACAGGGCCTGGGTGATCTGGCCCAGCGAACAGCAGCGCACGGCGTCCACCAGCACCGCGAAAACGTTGCCGTTCTCGATGACGGCCTGCTTCAGGCGCGCCAGCATCGGGCCGGACTCCTTGGCATGGCGGCTCTGGAAATCGGCCAGGCGCGCGAGTTGCGACTGCTTCTCCTCCTCGGTCGAGCGCGCCAGTTCGACCTTCTCGGGCACGCCGTCGCCGTGCGGGTTGCGGAAAGTGTTCACGCCGATGATCGGGTAGGAGCCGTCGTGCTTGCGGTGCTCGTAGTAGAGCGACTCCTCCTGGATCTTGCCGCGCTGGTAGCCGGTTTCCATGGCGCCGAGCACGCCGCCGCGCGAGGAGATCGCCTCGAACTCCTTCAGCACCGCCTCTTCGACCAGGTCGGTCAGCTCGTCGATGACGAAGGCGCCCTGGTTCGGGTTCTCGTTCTTCGCCAGGCCCCACTCGCGGTTGATGACGAGCTGGATGGCCATGGCACGGCGCACCGACTCCTCGGTGGGCGTGGTGATGGCCTCGTCGTAGGCGTTGGTGTGCAGGCTGTTGCAGTTGTCGTAGATGGCGATTAACGCTTGTAACGTCGTGCGGATGTCGTTGAAGGCCATCTCCTGGGCGTGCAGCGAGCGCCCGGAGGTCTGCACGTGGTACTTGAGCTTTTGCGAGCGCTCGTTGGCGCCGTAGCGGTTCTTCATCGCCACCGCCCAGATGCGGCGCGCGACGCGGCCGATCACCGAGTACTCCGGGTCCATGCCGTTGCTGAAGAAGAAGGACAGGTTCGGCGCGAAGTCGTCGA
>WBUF01000038.1 GCA_008933825.1 Rhodocyclaceae bacterium
ATGGCGGCGTCGAGCGGCCGGTTCGCCAGCGCCGCCTGCCACGCCGGCAGCAGGCGCTCGGCCTGGGCGCGGATCTCGGCCTCGGGGCGCGTCAGCAGGCGCAGCGCCTCCAGCCGCAGCGGCAGGCGCTCGGGGTCGCGGTAGAGGATGAGCGTGGCCTCCAGCGCGGCCAACGTCAGCTTGCCGACGCGCAGCGCGCGCTTGAGCGGGTTCTGCTTGATCTTTGCGATCAGCTCGCGGCGGCCGACGAGCAACCCGGCCTGCGGCCCGCCGAGCAGCTTGTCGCCGGAAAAGGTGACGAGGTCGGCGCCGGCGGCGATGGATTCGCGCGGCGTCGGCTCGTGCGGCAGGCCCCATTGCTCCAGATCGACCAGCGTGCCGCTGCCGAGGTCGACCACGAAGGGCACGCCGCGGGCGTGGGCAAGCTGCGCCAGTTGATCCTCCGGCACGGCGGCGGTGAAGCCCTGCACGGCGTAGTTGCTGGTGTGCACCTTCATCACCAGGCCGGTCTTCACATTGACGGCCTCGTCGAAGTCGCGCAGGTGGCTGCGGTTGGTGGTGCCGACCTCGACCAGCTTGGCCCCGGCCCGGCGCATGATGTCGGGCACGCGGAAGGCGCCGCCGATCTCGACCAGCTCGCCGCGCGAGACGACCACCTGCTTCCTCTGCGCCAGGGTGTTGAGCAGCAGGAACACCGCCGCGGCGTTGTTGTTCACCACGGTGGCGGCCTCGGCGCCGGTCAGCTCGCGCAGCAGGCCGGCGACGACGCCGTCGCGGTCGCCGCGCCCGCCGGTGTCGAGGTCGTACTCGAGGGCGCAGGGCGCGCGCGCGGCGCGGGCGACGGCGTCGACGACCGACTCGGGCAGCACGGCGCGGCCGAGGTTGGTGTGCAGCACGGTGCCGGTGAGGTTGAACACCGGCCGCAGGCGCGGCCGCATGTGGCGCGCGACGCGCTGCTGGATGGCGGCAACGAGCGCGGCGGTCGACGGCAGCGCCGTCCCGCCCTTCACCGCCTCGCGCACGAAAGTCAGCTCGGCGCGTGCGGCGTCGGTGACGACGCCGCGGCCGTGCTCGGCAACGAGGGATTGCAGGGCCGCCTCGGACAGGAGGCAGTCGACGGACGGAAGGTTTTTGAGTTCGTTCATGCTTTCACCCGGACCGGGCAGAAAGTGGAGAAAAGGATTTTAACCCCCGCCGGGCACCAGCAGGAGGTTGGGGCCGCTGCGCGAGTAGCCGGATTCGTCTACGAGGATGTCGAGCGCCAGGGTGGCGAGGTCATCGGCGACCGGATCGGCGGAGGCGTCCTTGTCGCGGCGCACGATCTTCAGGTAGGACTTGCAGACGTCGCAGGTCTCGGCCTGGACGAGGCCCTTGTCGCCCTCGATGTGCCGGTAGGCGACGCTGCTTTCGGCGGCGTCGCAGGCGGTGCACTGGGCACGCGTCATGTGCCATTCGGTATTGCACAGCGAGCAGTGAAGGTAGCGCAGGCCGGGCACCTCGGGGCTGGCGCCGATGACGCTGACCGAGGGCAGCGCGCCGCAGCAGGGGCAGACGCCAGGCACGTCGAGCGGCGCGATGGCGGCGGCGCCGAGCTGCACGGCCAGCTTCGTCCAGTAGACCTGCAAGGCGGCGGCGACGAAGGGCAGCTTGTCGGCGTGCTCGCCGTAAAGTTCGGTGCGCAGGACGCGCTCGGCGAGCCCTTCGAGGGCCGTATCGTCGATGGCGCCGACGGCCTTGATCGAGGCGGCAGCTGTTTCGCTCGCCGCCGGGGCGGCCTCGCAAAGGATGATGCTCAATGCCGCGCGCCAGACGGGATCGCGCGGCCACGACTGCGCCGGCACCAGCGGCATGCCGTGCTGGCTGGACTGACTTTTCGCTTCGTCGTCGGGCACCGGCACGGCCGGCAAGGCGTCGAGGGCCTGCTGCTGTGCCTGGGCGAGACGGCTCATGAAGCGCAGGTAGTCGCCGAGGGGATGGCCTTCGGCCAGCTGCACGAAGCGGCGCGCGCGGTGGGCGAAGACGTCCTTCGCGTCGGGCGTCAGGACGCGCGGCGGCTCGCCGCTGGCCTGGGGAATCTGTCCGGGTTCGAGTAGTGTCGTCATTTTTCGGGAAAAGAAAAACCTGCGGGCGTTGCCGCCCGCAGGCCTTTGACTGTTGCAGGACTACTTGCCGGTCATCTCGCGATACCAGGCGCGGTGGTGCTGCCTGGCCCAGGCGCGGGTGACCGTGCCGTACCACATGGCACGGATGGTGCCCTTCACCCAGATGGCGGCGTAGGCATGGATGACGATCAGGGCGATCATCGCCACCGCCGCCACGGCGTGCACCACGGCGCCGAAACGCACCAGCTCGACCGGCGGCGAGAACTGTGCGCGCCAGATCAGCACCCCGGAGACGAGGAGCAGCGCCATGCAGACCACGGACGCCCAGAACATCGCCTTCTGGCCGCCGTTGTACTTGCCCTGCTCGGGCATGTTGTGGTCGTCGCCGTCCACCATCTCGCCGATGCGCGAGAGCCACTCCTTGTCGGTCGGCGTCATGGCGTTGAGCTTCCTGAAGCGCAGGAACATCAGGACGAAGAAGAAGGCCATGAAGACGCCGATGTAGGGATGGAGTATCCGCGCCCAGGTGCCGCCGCCGAAGAGTTGCGAGAGCGGATAGAACGCCGGGTGGAAGAAGGCCAGGCCGGAGAGGGCGAGGAGGATGAAGCTGATCCCCACCACCCAATGGTTGGCCCGCTCCTGCGGGGTGTAGCGCTGCAGGTCTTTCGGATCGCGGATCATTGCTCGGTCTCCTTCTCCACATCCCGCTCGGTCTCTTTCGACACCTCGTTGGGACCCTTCATGACGTAGTGGAACAGGCTGCCCAGCGCCACCGCGCCCAATGCCAGCGAGGCGAGCGGCTTGGCCGCACCCTTCCACAGCGACACCAGCGGGCTGATGCCCGGGTCCGCCGGCAAGCCGTTGTAGAGCTGCGGCCGGTCGGCGTGGTGCAGGACGTACAGGACGTGGGTGCCGCCCACGCCGGCGGGATCGTACAGCCCGGCCTTGTCGAAGCCGCGCTCCTTGAGGTCGCCGATGCGCCTGGCGGCGTAGTCCTTCATGTCCTCCTTCGAGCCGAACTGGATGGCGCCCGTCGGACAGGCCTTGGCGCAGGCCGGCGCCTGGCCCACCGCAACCCGGTCGGAACACAGCGAGCACTTGTAGGCCTTGCCGTCCTCCTTGGAGATGCGCGGGACGTTGAAGGGGCAACCGGTGATGCAGTAGCCGCAGCCGATGCAGTGCTCCTCGTGGAAGTCGACGATGCCGTTGGCGTACTGGACGATGGCGCCGGGCGCCGGGCAGGCCTTCAGGCAGCCCGGATCCGCGCAGTGCATGCAGCCGTCCTTGCGGATCAGCCACTCCAGCCGGCCCTTCTCCTCCACCTCGGCAAAGCGCATCACGGTCCACGATTTCGCTGTCAGGTCGACGGGGTTGTCGAACACCCCGTGGTTGATGCCGACCTCGTCGCGGATGTCGTTCCACTCCATGCAGGCCGCCTGGCATGCCTTGCAGCCGATGCAGGTGGACACGTCGATCAGCTTCGCCACCGCCGTGGTCTGGCGCACCGAGGGCGCCGGGGTGGTGGTCGCCGAGCGCTGCTTGATGTCTAGCGATTGCAGTGCCATGGTTCCTCCCGTTATGCCTTCTCGATGTTGACCAGGAACGCCTTGTACTCCGGCGTCTGCGAATTGGCGTCGCCGACGAACGGCGTCAGGGTGTTGGTGATGTAGCCGGGCTTGGTCACCCCCTTGAAGCCGAAGTGCAGCGGTATGCCGATGGTGTGCACCTTCTTCCCGTCGACCTCCAGCGCGCGGATGCGCTTGGTCACCACTGCCACGGCCTTGATATGGCCACGGTTGCTGCGCACCTTCACCCTGTCGCCGGCCTGGATGCCCTTCTCCTTGGCCAGCGCCTCGCCGATCTCCACGAAGTGCTCGGGCTGCAGCACGGCGTTGATGTGCGCGTGCTTGGTCCAGAAGTGGAAGTGCTCGACCAGGCGGTAGGTCGTCGCGACATAGGGGAAGTCCTTGGCCGTGCCGAAGCTGTCCATGTCGCCCTTGAACACCCGCGCCGCCGGGTTGCTCTTCGCCTTGGCGTTGCCCGGGTGGAAGGGATTGCTGTCCAGCGGCGATTCGAACGGCTCGTAGTGCTCGGGAAACGGGCCGTCGGCCATGATCGGCGAGAACAGCCGTGCCACGCCTTCCGGCGCCATGATGAACGGCATCACCTTCTCGTCCGGCGCGGCGTTCGGCCGCATGTCGGGGATGTCGTTGCCGCCCCAGGCAGTTCCCGTCCACCTCAGCACCGGCCGCTTCGGATCCCAGGGCTTGCCGGCCATGTCGGCCGAGGCGCGGTTGTAGAGGATGCGCCGGTTGGCCGGCCAGGAGAAGCCCCAGTTGAGCGTCTGGCCGAGGCCGGACGGATCGGAGGCGTCGCGCCGCGCGGTGAGGTTGCCCGCCTGCGACCAGCAGCCGCCGTAGATCCAGTTGCCGCAGGAGGTCGAGCCGTCATCGCGCAGCAGGGCGAAGCCGGGCACCTGGTCGCCGGCCTTGACCAGCACCTTGGTCTTGTCGGCCGGATCGGTGACGTCGGCCAGCGCCTTGCCGGAGATCTCCATGAGGAGTTCCTCGGGCGCGGGCTTGGCCGGCTGCCGGTATGGCCAGGCGAGGTTGAGGATGGCGTCGGGGAACTTGCCGCCGTCCTTGGCGTACAGCTCCTTCAGCCTGAGGAACAGCGCCGCCATGATCTCGGAGTCGCCCTTCGATTCGCCCGGGCCGTCGGCCGCCTTCCAGTGCCACTGGGCAACGCGGCCGGAGTTGGTGAAGCTGCCCGCGTCCTCGGCGAACAGGTTGGCAGGCAGGCGGAACACCTCGGTCTGGATCTTCGATGCGTCGACCTCATTGAACTCGCCGTGGTGCTTCCAGAACTCCGAGGTGTCGGTCGCCAGCGGATCGATGATGACCAGGTACTTCAGCTTGGCCAGCGCGTCGCCGATCTTGCGCTTGTTGGCCATCGACGCCAGCGGGTTGAAGCCCTGGCAGGCGAAGCCGGTCATCTTGCCCTGGTGCATGCGCTCGAAGATGTCCATGGCGTCGTAGGCGCCGTCCTTCTTCGGCACCCAGTCGTAGCAGAAGCCGTTTTCCTTGGTGGCGGCGTTGCCGTAGAAAGCCTTCATCAGGCTGTTGAACCACTTCGGGAAGTTCTGCGGGAAGTTCATCTGGCCCGGCCGCAGGGCCTTGGGCGTGCGCTTGGCGAGATACTCCTCGTGCGTCTTGTCGGCATCGGTCGGCGCCGACAGGTAGCCCGGCAGCACCTCGGAGTAGAGACACATGTCGGTGATGCCCTGCACGTTGGCGTGGCCGCGCAGCGCGTTGATGCCGCCGCCCGCCATGCCCATGTTGCCGAGCAGCAGCTGGATCATGGCCATGGTGCGGATGTTCTGCGAGCCCACCGTGTGCTCGGTCCAGCCCAGCGCATAGAGCACCGTCATGGTCTTGTTCGGCGCCGCCGTCTCCGCGATCATGCCGCAGATCCTGAGGAAGTCCTCCTTCGGCGTGCCGGTGACCTTGCTCACCAGCTCCGGCGTGTAGCGCGAGTAGTGCTTCTTCATCAGCTGGAAGACGCAGTTCGGGCTCTGCAGGGTCTCGTCGACCATGGCATAGCCGTCCTTGTCCTTCTGGTAGGACCAGGTCGACTTGTCGTAGCTGCGCTTCTCGGCGTTGTAGCCGGAGAACAGGCCGTCGTCGAACTTGAAGCCCTCGTCGATGAGGAAGGCCGCGTTGGTGTAGTTCTTGACGTAGTCGTGGTGGATCTTGTCGTTCGTCATCAGGTAGTTGATGACCCCGCCGAGGAAGGCGATGTCGCTGCCGGCGCGGATCGGGGCGTAGAAGTCCGCCACCGACGCCGAGCGCGTGAAGCGCGGATCGACGACGACCAGCTTGGCCTTGCGCTCCTTCTTGGCCTCGATCACCCACTTGAAGCCGCAGGGGTGGGCCTCGGCGGCGTTGCCGCCCATGATGATGGCGAGATCGGTGTTCTTGATGTCAACCCAATGGTTGGTCATCGCGCCACGCCCGAATGTCGGACCCAGACTGGATACCGTGGGGGCGTGTCAGATGCGTGCCTGGGTGTCGAGCGCTACGACTCCTAATCCGCGCAGGATTTTCGACGTCAGGTAACCAGGCTCGTTGGCCGCCGCCGAGCTCGCCAGGAAGCCGAAGGTGTTCCAGCGGTTGACCGTGGTGCCTTCGGCGTTCTTCTCGATGAAGTTGGCGTCGCGGTCCGCCTTCATGTGCTTGGTGATGCGCGCGATGGCCTCGTCCCAGGAGATGCGTTTCCACTCGTTCGAGCCAGGCTCGCGCACTTCCGGGTACTTCAGCCGGTTCGGGCTGTGCACCATGTCGAGCAGTCCCGCGCCCTTCGGGCACAGGGTGCCGCGGTTGACGGGGTTGTCCGGGTCGCCCTCGATGTGGATGATCTCGGCCTTGGCATTCTTCGACTTGTCGCCGATCGAATAGGCCAAAACGCCGCAGCTCACCGAGCAGTACGGACACATGTTCCGCGTTTCGGTGGCGCGGGCGAGCTTGAATTCTCTGACTTCCGCCAGGGCTGCCGTGGGGGAGTAGCCCAGCATGGCGATGCTGGATCCCCCTAGCCCGGCGGAGCAGATCTTGAAGAACTGCCGCCTGGTGACTTGCACGTTGAACCCTCCTCTTGTGGTGGCCTTGCGGCCCGATGGATCGCAGCTGCCTGCTGCAATATCAAAGCTTGTTATACGCGCATTATAGCACTTTAAAATATGCGCACAAGTTGCCGAAACCTTCCCGCAATGAATCCGCCGGGGTTGAACGGGAAAGGCTGCCAAAGTCGTCCGGTTCTACGGGTGAGCAGCGTATCCCCATGTAAATGAAAGGGTTTCGTTTTTGACCTGAGGGCTTGCACAAGCTGCCGTTTTGGCGGAAAGTTGAATCCTCAGATTTGAGTCAGCCATGCGCAACGAATCCCTGAATCCCGAATCGGTTCCGGCCGGCCTCGATCAGTTCGTACCTTCGACGACGCCGGCCACCTCCGGCCACGCCCCCGGCACGCTGGTGGACAAGTACGGCCGCCACATCACCTACATCCGCCTGTCGATCACCGACCGCTGCGACTTCCGCTGCTTCTACTGCATGGCGGAAGAGATGGAGTTCCTGCCGCGCGACCACCTGCTGAGCCTGGAGGAATGCCTGCGCGTCATCCGCAGCTTCGTCGGCATGGGCGTGACCAAGGTGCGCATCACCGGCGGCGAGCCGCTGGTGCGGCGCAACGCAATGTGGCTGCTGCGCGAGGCCGCCCGCCTGGAGGGCCTGAAGGAACTGGTGGTCACCAGCAACGGCTCGCAGCTCGAGCGCTACGCCGGCGAAATGCGCGAGGCCGGCGTGAAGCGCGTGAACATCAGCCTCGACACGCTGCGGGCCGACCGCTTCAAGGCCATCACCCGCGTCGGCGAACTCGACAAGGTGCTGCGCGGCATCGATGCCGCCGTCGCCGCCGGCTTCGACGGCATCAAGCTCAACACGGTGATGATGCGCGGCGTGAACGACGACGAGTTCGTCGACCTGGCGCGCTTCGCCGTGGACAAGGGCATCGACCTCTCCTTCATCGAGGAAATGCCGCTCGGCTCGATCGACCGCTCGCGCGCCGACACCTTCTTCAGCTCCGACGACGCGCTGGCGCTGCTGCGCCCGCATTTCGAACTGCTCAGCTCGGCCGAGACCACCGGCGGGCCGGCGCGCTACTGGCGCATCCCCGGCACGCGCACCAAGATCGGCTTCATCTCGCCGCATTCGCACAACTTCTGCGACAGCTGCAACCGCGTCAGGATCACCTGCAAGGGCGAACTGTATCCCTGCCTCGGCCAGAACGACGCCCTGCCCCTGATGCCGGTGCTGCGTGCCCACCCCGGCGACGACGCGCCGCTCGCCCGGGCCATCGTCGACGCGATGGGCATCAAGCCGAAGGGGCACGACTTCAACGAGCAGATGCACGACCCGAAAGTCGTCCGCTTCATGTCGATGACGGGGGGCTGATGCCCTACCGCCCGCAACTCACCCAGGCCGCCCGCCCGGCCACCGTCACCATCCCGGCCGTCAACGAGCGCGGCGAGGTCGTGCCGACGCCCATCGCCGGCGAGCACCCGCTGACGCTCTACCTCGACAAGCGCGAGATCGTCACGCTGATGACCCTCGGCGGCGCGCCGGAGGCGCTGACCATCGGCTACCTGCGCAACCAGCGCCTGGTCGAAAGGCTGGAGGACATTGCCGCCGTGCAGGTCGACTGGGAGGCGGATTCGGTGGCCGTCACCACCACCCGCTCCGCTGCCGACCTCGAGGCGCGCATGGGCCGGCGCACCGTCACCACCGGCTGCGGCCAGGGCACGGTGTTCGGCGACCTGATGGACGAACTGGACAAGGTCGTTCTGCCGGCGCAGGCACACCTCGACGAGGCCACGCTCTACGGCCTGCTCGACGCCGTGCGCCACCACGAGTCGATCTACAAGCAGGCCGGCGCGGTGCACGGCTGCGCGCTGGCGCAGGGCAAGGATATCCTCCTGTTCGTCGAGGACGTCGGCCGCCACAACGCGGTGGACGCCATCGCCGGCCAGATGTGGCTGGACGGCCTGCGGGGCGACGACAAGGTCTTCTACACCACCGGCCGGCTCACTTCCGAGATGGTCATCAAGACGGCGCAGATGGGCATCCCCTTCCTCGTCTCGCGCTCCGGCCTGACGCAGATGGGCTACGACCTGGCCAGCCGGCTCGGCCTCACCATGATCGGCCGCGCCCAGGGCAAGCATTACCTGCTGTTCACCGGCGCGCAGCGCTTCCACCAGTCTGCTGCGGCGGCGGCATGAAGGTCACCGGCCTCATCCTCGCCGGCGGACTCGGCCGGCGCATGGGCGGACGCGACAAGGGCCTGCAGCCCTTCCGTGGCAAGCCGATGGCGGCCTGGGCCATCGAACGTCTGGCGCCGCAGGTGGACGCCCTGCTCATCAACGCCAACCAGAACCTTGAGGCCTACGCCGTCTTCGGCCATCCGGTCATTCCCGACCGCATCGGCGGCTTCGCCGGCCCGCTCGCCGGCCTGCACGCCGGCCTCTCCGCCTGCAAGACGCCCCTGCTCGTCACCGCGCCCTGCGATTCGCCCTTCCTGCCGGAAGACCTGGTGGCGCGCCTGTGTGCGGCACGGGAGGCGGCCGGCGCCGACCTCGCCGTGGCGAAAACCGGGAACCAGCCGCATCCGGTATTCTCCCTCGTGCGACGCGAGGCGCTCGACGGCCTGACCGCCTTCCTCGAGTCGGGCGGCCGCAAGGTCGACGCCTGGTACGCCGCCCTCAAGGTAGCCGAAGTGCCCTTCGCCGACGAAAAGGCCTTCGCCAATATCAACACCATTGAAGAACTGAACGCTCTCGAACCATGAACTCGCTGCTGAAAACCCTCTCCTGCGCCGGCGGCCATGATCCGGAATCGATCCCCGTCGAGCAGGCGCGCAAGCTGATCCTCGACCTGGTCGAGCCGGTCGCCGGCACGGAGCGCCTGTTCGTGCGCAACGCGCTCGGCCGCGTGCTAGCCGAGGACGTCCTGGCGACGGCCAACGTGCCCGGTCACGACAACTCCGCCATGGACGGCTACGCCGTGCGCTTCGCCGATCTGGCGCCGGAGGGCGAAACCGCGCTCCGGCTTGCCGGCAGCGCCTTCGCCGGGCGCGCCTTCGCGGGCCATCTCGAGGCCGGCCACTGCGTGCGCATCATGACCGGCGGCGTCATTCCCGAGGGCGCCGACACGGTGGTGATCCAGGAAGTGGTGCGCGCCGAGAACGAGCGCATCGTCGTGCCGCCGAAGCAGCGCCAGGGCCAGCACGTCCGCCGCGCGGGCGAGGATCTGCGCCAGGGCAGCCCGGCGCTCCGTGCCGGCAAGCCGATCCGCCCGGCGGAGCTCGGCCTACTCGCCTCGCTCGGCGCCGCCGAGGTGAACGTCCGCCGGCGCCTGCGCGCCGCCTTCTTCTCCACCGGCGACGAACTGTGCTCGCTCGGCACGCCGCTCAAGGCGGGCGAGGTGTACGACAGCAATCGCTACACGCTCTTCGGCATGCTGACGCGCATGGGCTGCGAGGCCATCGACCTCGGCGTGGTGCGCGACGAGCCGGCGGCGCTGGAGGCGGCCTTTCGCCGGGCCGCCGCCGAGGCCGACGTGGTTCTCACCAGCGGCGGCGTCTCGGTCGGCGAGGCCGATTTCATCCGCGGCATGATGGCCAAGCTGGGCGAGGTGGCGTTCTGGAAGATCGCCATGCGTCCGGGGCGGCCGATGGCCTTCGGCAAAATCGGCGATGCGTGGCTGTTCGGCCTGCCGGGCAATCCGGTGGCGGTGATGGTGACCTTCTACGAGTTCGTGCGCGAGGCGCTGCTGAAGATGATGGGCGTGGCGCCCGTCGAGCCGCTGCCGCAGTTCCGCGTGCCCTGCACCACCGCCCTGAAGAAGCGCCCCGGCCGCAGCGAATTCCAGCGCGGCATCCTGTTCCGGGAAAACGAAGAGTGGAAAGTGCGCGCCACCGGCACGCAGGGCTCCGGCGTGCTGCATTCCATGTCCGAAGCCAACTGCATCATCGTCGTCGAGCACGAGCGTGGCAACGTCGAGCCGGGCGAGCTGGTTGACGTGCAGCCCTTCGAGGGCCTGGTGTAGGAAAAACCATTAACCACAGAGACACAGAGGCACGGAGAGAATTCGCGTGCATCTCTTGTGCTTTTCTCTGCGTCTCTGTGTCTCTGTGGTTCGGGGTTTTCAGCTGAAGTAGAAGGGCCGGCCGACGGCGTGGCCCTGTGCAAAGTCGACGCCCATCTCGCGCAGGCGCGCCAGTGTGCCCTCGGTCTCGACGAACTCGGCGATGGTCTTCATGCCGAGCGAGTGGGCGATGTTGTTGATGGCGGATACCACTTCGAGGTTCATCGGCTCGGCGAACATGTCGCGCACGAAGGCGCCGTCGATCTTGACGTAGTCCACCGGCAGGTGCTTGAGGTAGGCGAATGAACACATGCCGGCGCCGAAGTCGTCCAGGGCGAAGCGCAGCCCGAGTTCCTTGAGTTCCCGAATCAGCTCGGCCGCCTTGGTCAGGTTGGCCACGGCCAGCGTCTCGGTGATCTCGATGCAGATCGCCTCGGGCGGCACCTTGTGCAGGGCAATCTGGTCGCGGACGAAGGCCGGGAAGCGGCCGTCGTTGATGCTGTCCGCAGACAGGTTGATGTCGAACACCGGCGGACGATCCGGCGTCGCTTCGCACTCGCGGCGGATGGCCGGCAGGGCGTTGGCGAAAACCCAGCGGTCGATGGCCTGCATCATGTTGTGCCGCTCGGCGGCCGGAATGAACACCATCGGCGGCACGATCTTTCCTTCGCGGTCGACCAGGCGCAGCAGCAGCTCGAAATGGCGCGTCCTGGCGCCGGACTCGTCAAGGCCGGCAATGCGCTGGCGGAACAGGCGGAAGCCGTTGCGCTCGATGGCGTCGTGGATCGTCTCGACGATGTTCATGTCTGCGCGCGGCTGCTGGCTGGCGGCCTTGGCGTGATAGACCCGGATCTGGTCGCGGCCGGCCTCCTTCGCCGTGTAGCAGGCCGAGTCCGCCTGTTCCATCACCTCTTCGGCACTGGCGGCGGGATCGGACAGAACGACCAGGCCGATGCTGGCGCCGACGTGGAAGACCTTCTCGCGCCAGACGAAGCGGAAATTCGAGATGTCCTGGCGGATGGCGTTGGCGATGCGCAGCGCCTGTTCCACCGGGCAGGCGTGCAGCAGCACGGCGAACTCGTCGCCGCCCATGCGCGCCAGCACGTCGGTGGTGCGCACGCGCGAGCGCAGCACGGCGGCGATCTGGCGCAGGAACTCGTCGCCGGCGGCATGTCCGCCGCTGTCGTTGATCAGCTTGAATCGATCGAGGTCGAGGAACAGCAGCGTGTGCCGCTTGTCCTGCTCGCCGCCGACACCGATGGCCTTGCGCAGCCGGTCCTCGAAGCCGCGGCGGTTGACCAATCCGGTCAGCGCATCGTGATTGGCCTGCCAGAACAGCTCGAGGGAAATGCCGCGAGGCACGGACACGTCCTCCATGGCGAGGAAGGTCACCTGGCGGCGGCCGCTGTCATCGCAGGCGCTGCTGATGTCGAGCACATGCTCGCTGCCGGCGGCATCGCGCAGCACCGCGCGCAAGGCGCCAGCCGATTCGCCGCAGGCAGTCTGCAGCTGATCGATCGGGAGCGGCGTTCCGTCGGCCGCGCTACGCAGCGGGAAGGCTTCGTCGAAGGACTGGCCGGCCAGATCCGTGGCCTCGATGCCGGCCAGCCTGGCCGCGGCAGCGTTGGCGAAGAAGATCCGGCCGCGATCGTCCAGGCCGATCATGGCGATGTCCACGCAGCGGAAAGCGGTGTCGACCAGGCCGAGCTGCTCACGCATCCGGTTCGGCGATGTGATCGAGTTCCAGGCCAGCCAGCCGCCGAGTGCGCCGATGCTGCCCAGTCCGGCGAACCACGCGACGCCGAGCGGCGGGCTGCCGTCGCCGGGTCCGAGCGCCAGGGCCATGCCGCAGAAGCCCAGGACGCTCAGCGCCGCAAGGATTCGCCGGATGAGCTGTGCGCGTCGAGCCATCACTCCTCCCCCGACTTGCGCAGGGGCACGGCGGCGATCGCCGGCGGCTGCTCAATGCCGTCCAGCTCGACGCCCTCGATGCGGGCGAAGTGGCCGGTGATCTTCTTGCTGCTGATCTGCACGTCCTGCACGTCCTTCTGCGCCAGGTCGATGTGCGCCGCCAGCTTCTGCATGCGCTCGTCGAAGCGGGCGAAGTCCTTGGAGAGCTTGCCCAGCGCGTCCTTGATGATGTGGATCTGGCGCCGCGTTTCGACATCCTTGAGCACGGCACGCGCCGTGTTGAGGACGGCCATCAGCGTCGTCGGCGAGACGATCCAGACGCGCTTCTGCATGGCGTGGTTCACCACCTCGGCGTGGTAGGCGTGGATCTCGGCGAACACCGCCTCGGCGGGCACGAACATGACGGCGCCGTCGGAAGTCTCGTTGGGGATGATGTACTTCGCGCCGATGGCGTCGATGTGCCGCTTCAGGTCGGCGCGAAAGTCAGTCTGCGCGGCGCGGCGCTCGAACTCGGAGACGTCCGGGGAGAACATGCGATGGTAGTTCTCCAGCGGGAACTTGGCGTCCACCGCCACCATCCCGGTCGGCTCGGGCAGCTTCAGCACGCAGTCGGCGCGCATGCCGTTGGACAGCGTGTACTGGAATTCGAAACTGCCCGGCGGCAGGATGTTGCGCACCAGGGCCTCGAGCTGCACCTCGCCGAAGGCGCCGCGCGCCTTCTTGTCGCCGAGCAGCTCCTGCAGGCCGACGACGTTGCTGGTGAGGCCGTCGATCTTCTTCTGCGCCTCGTCGATGGTGGCCAGCCTAGCCATGACGTTGGCGAAGGTCTCGTTGGTCTTCTTGAAGCCCTCGTCGAGGCGCTCGCTGACGCGGCCGCTGATCTGCTCGAGGCGCTCGTTGATGCTGCGGGTGAGGCTTTCCATGCTGGCGGAAAGCTGCGTCGTCGCCTGCGCCAGGCCGGACTGCAGCAGTTCGCGGTCTGCGCGCGCCTGCTCCGCCAGCTTGAGCATGATCTGCCCGAGGACCTCGGCGCGCAGCTGGTCCTGCTTGGACTGGAAGGAAGCGTTGAGTTCCGCCAGCGTCTTCTGCAGCCGTTCGCCGGATTCGGCGCCCTGCGAGAGCAGGCGGTCGCCCTGACGATTCAGGCCATCATGCAGGTCGGCGAGCATGGCGCGATGCTTCTCCGCCAGGGCCGTTTCGATGCCGGATGGAATATCCTTCGTCGCCGCATGCAGCGCGGCGATTCGCCAAAGGATGAAAATAACTGCCGCGACTGCAATCAGCAGCGCGAGCGCCGTCCAAAGTTCGGGCATGACCCCCTCAAATCACCCTGTGGAGCCCAGTCATGCAAAATCCATGACATCACAGAGGCTTGCGTTCTATTTTTGAGGTCGAGTATAACAGCGCAATACTGGCTTGCCTATCCCTTTCGAGATATTAATCCGGACAAGTTCAGGCGAGGGTGCGCAGGCTCTGCAGGGCCGGCGCACGCAGGGTGCGGGCGGTGCCGGCCAGCCCGGCCAGGGTGATGCCGACAATCCCGCCGAACACCCCGGCCGGCAGCACCAGCCAGGCCGGCTCGTAGGGCATCTGGAAGACGAAGCGCCCCAGGAGCCAGCCGATGACGGCCGAACCGACGCCGGCCACCACGCCGGCGATGGCGCCGAGCGCGGCGAACTCCGCCGCCAGGGCGGCGCGCAGCTGGCGGTTGCGCGCGCCGAGGGTGCGCAGCACGGCAATCTCGTATTCGCGCTCGTCGTGGGTGGATTCCAGCGCGGCATACAAAACGGCGAGCCCGGCGATCAGCGAGAACGCGAAGACGAACTGCACCGCCCGCGCCAGCTGGTCCATCACCGACTGGAACTGGCGCAGGATCGAGGCGACGTCGATCACCGTCAGGTTGGGGTGCGCCGCCACCAGTTCGCCGACGAAGCCGGCCCGCTCCGGCGGCAGGTGGAAGCTGGTGATGTAGCTGGTCGGAAACGGCTCCAGCACGCCGGGCGGCGTGACGACGAAGAAGTTCACGCGCATCGAGTCCCAGTCGAGCTTGCGCAGCGAGGTGATCCTTGCCTCCAGCCGCCGGCCGGCGATCTCGTAGGACAGCACATCGTCAATTTTCAGCTTGAGCGTGTCGGCCAGCCCCTGCTCCACCGAGAACTGCGGCATGCCGGCATCCCGTTCGGCAAACCAGCGGCCGGCCGTAAGCGAATTGCCTTCCGGCAATTCCGCCGTCCACGACAGGTTGAACTCGCGCTCGACCAGGCGCTGGGCGCGCTCTTCCGCGTAATCCGCCGCGACGACCGGCCGGTCGTTCACCGCCACCAGTCGGCCGCGGATCATCGGCAGCAGGTCCGGCTTATCCAGCCCCTTGGCGGCGAACAGTTCGCGCACCGGCTCGCGTTGCTCCGGCTGGATGTTGATGACGAAGCGGTTGGGCGCATCCGACGGCACGCTGCGCTTCCACGAGGCGAGCAGGTCGTCGCGCGCGAGGGTCAGCAGCAGCAGCGCCGTCATGCCGAGGCCGAGGGCCACCGCCTGGATCACGCTGGTGCCGAGGCGTCGATGCAACGAGGCGATGCCGTAGCGCCAGCCGGCGCCGGCGGCGCCGCGCAGCCGGCCGGCCGCTGCGAGCGACAGTCGCGCCACGCCCGCATAAATGGCGACTGCCAGCGAGAACAGGCCGAGCACCCACAGGCCGAGCTTGAGGTCGGCCGCCATCCACAGCATGAGGCCGGCCAGCACCGCGGCGCCGAAGGCATAGCCGGACCACGCCAGCGGCTCGGCCTCGGCCCACTCGCGCCGAAGCACGCGCACCGTCGGCACGTTGCGCAGGCGCGCGAGCTGCGGCAGGGCGAAGCCGGCCAGCAGCGCCAGGCCGACGGCGAAGCCGTAAGCGAGCGGCAACGGTGATGGCGGCGGCAATTCAGCCGTCAGCAGGTTCGCCAGCAGCCGCTCCAGCGCGAACTGGGCGCCGAATCCGGCTGCGCAACCGAGCGCCGAGGCGATGGCGCCGAAGAGCAGGAATTCGCCGAGGAATATCCGCAGCAGCTGGCGCTCGCGTGCGCCGAGGCAGCGCATCACGGCACAGCCGTCGAGGTGCCGCTGCATGAAGCGGCGCGATGCCAGGCCGACGGCGACCGCCGCCAGCACCGCCGCCAGCAGCGCCGCCAGGCGCAGGAACTTCTCGGCGCGGTCGAGGGCGTTGCGCACCTCGGGCCGGGCATTTTCCAGGTTTTCGATCCGCTCGCCGCGGCCGAGGCGCTTTTCCGCCCACTTCTGGTAGGCGGCGACGGCCTTGGCCTCGCCGGCCAGATGCAGGCGCCAGGTGACGCGGCTGCCGACCTGGATCAGCTGCGTGGCCGGCAGGTCGGCGGCGTGCATCATCAGGCGCGGCGCAATATTGAAAAAGTTCACGCCGCGGTCCGGCTCCAAAGTCAGTACCGCGGAGACGGCGAGATCAGCGCTGCCAAGCCGCACGCCATCGCCGACCTTCGCCTCCAGTGCCGCCGCCAGCCGCTCGTCCAGCCACACCTCGCCGCGTGCCGGCGTCTCCTGCGTTTCCGCATCGGGCCGGTTGAGCGCCGGCGCAATCCTCAGCGACCCGCGCAGCGGATAGCCCGGCTCGACCGCCTTGATGTCGGCCAGGTGACTGGCGCCGTTGACCGCCGTCATGCTCGGGAAACTGACGCTGCCGATGACGCGCAGTCCGAGCCGTTCCGCTTCCGCGCGATAGGATTTGTCCCAGGCATGGTCGGCCAGCAGCAGCAGGTCGCCGCCGAGCAGCTGGTGCGCCTCGCGCGCCAGCGCGCGCGACAGGCGATCGGAGAAGAAGCTCACGCTGGAGAGGCTGGCCACCGCGATGACCAGCGCCAGGCCGAGCAGGCGCAACTCGCCGGCACGAAAATCGCGCTTCAGCATCTGCCAGGAAAGGTTCACTGCAGCTCCCGCATCTTGTCCACCGCCTGCTCCACCCGCTCCAGGGCGATGACCTCGATGCCGCGGATAGGTTGCTTCGGCGCGTTGGCCTTCGGGATGAGCGCGTGGGTGAAGCCGAGCTTGGCCGCTTCCTTGAGGCGCTCCTGGCCGCGCGGCGCCGGACGGATCTCGCCGGCCAGGCCGACCTCGCCGAAGGCGATCAGCTTCTGCGGCAGCGGCCGGTTGCGCAGGCTGGAGACGATGGCGAGCAGCACGGCGAGGTCCGCCGCCGGCTCGTTGATCCTGACGCCGCCGACGGCGTTGACGAAGACATCCTGGTCGAAGCAGGCGATGCCGGCATGGCGGTGCAGCACCGCCAGCAGCATGGCCAGCCGGTTCTGCTCGAGGCCGACGGAGAGCCGGCGCGGGCTGGGCGAATGCGCCTCGTCCACCAGCGCCTGGATCTCCACCAGCAGCGGTCGCGTGCCCTCCTGCGTCACCAGCACGCAGGAGCCGGCCACCTGCTGCTCGTGGTGCGAGAGGAACAGCGCGGACGGATTGGAGACGCCGCGCAGCCCCTTGTCGGTCATGGCGAAGACGCCCAGCTCGTTCACCGCGCCGAAGCGGTTCTTCACGGCGCGCACGAGGCGGAAGCTGGAATTGGGATCGCCCTCGAAATAGAGCACGGTGTCGACGATGTGTTCGAGCACGCGCGGCCCGGCCAGCGCGCCCTCCTTCGTGACGTGGCCGACGAAGACGATGCAGGTGCCGGCCTGCTTGGCATAGCGCGTCAGCTGCGCCGCGCATTCGCGCACCTGGGCCACCGAGCCGGGTGCCGACTGCAGCGCATCGGAATACAGCGTCTGAATCGAGTCGATCACGGCAATGCGCGGCTTGTGCTCCGCCAGTGCGGCGAGAATCTTCTCGAGGTGGATCTCCGTCAGGAGCTGCAGGCCGCCGACCTCCAGCTGCAGACGTCGGGCGCGCAGGGCCACCTGTTCGCCGGACTCCTCGCCGGAGACGTACAGAGCCGACTGGCGTCCGGCGAGTTGCGCCAGCGCCTGCAGCAGCAGGGTCGACTTGCCGATGCCGGGGTCGCCGCCGATCAGCACCACGCCGCCGGCCACCAGCCCGCCGCCGAGCACGCGGTCGAATTCCTCGATGCCGGTGGCGACGCGCGATTCCTCGCGCGGGCTGATCTCGGCCAGGCGCTGCAGCCGGCCGCTGCCGGCGACGGCGGAGAAGCGGTTGGTCGCCGCCGCTTCCGCCAGGGTTTCGACGAGGGTGTTCCAGGCCGAACAGTGCGGGCACTGGCCCTGCCACTTCGGCGAGCCGCCGCCGCATTCGGTGCAGGTATAGACGGTTTTTTGCTTGGCCATGAGGAAAGCTTAACTGCAGCCGGGCTCGCCGAATGAGCCTGGCTATTCCTTTTCGGTCACGGGCACCCGCGGCGCCAGCGCGCAGAGCAGTTCGTAGCCGACGGTGCCGGCGGCGGTGGCGACGTCGTCGACTGGCAGGCCCTCGCCCCACAGCACCACCGGCGAGCCGATGCCGGCGGCGGGGATGCCCTCGAGGTCGACCATGATCATGTCCATCGAGACACGGCCCACGGTGCGCGTGCGGCGCCCCTCGACCAGCACCGGCGTGCCGACCGGGGCATGGCGCGGGTAGCCGTCGGCATAGCCGCAGGCGACGATGCCGATGCGCATCGGCCTCTCCGCCGTGAAGATGCCGCCGTAGCCGACGCGTTCCCCGGCAGCCAGCTCCTGCACGGATATGAGCTGGCTGGAGAGCGTCATCACAGCGCGCAGGCCAAGCGCTTCGGCACTCTCGTCCTGCGGATAAGGCGAAGAACCGTAGAGCATGATGCCGGGCCGCGCCCAGCCGCGGCGCGTCGCGGCAAAGCGCAGCAGCGCGGCAGAGTTGGCGAGGCTGACGGGATGTTCGCAGCCCTGCACGGCTTCCTCGAAGCGCGCCATCTGCCAATCGATGCCGCGATCGAGGTCGGCGTCGGCGAAATGCGTCATCAGGGTGATGCCGGAGACGTTGTGCGTGGTCTCCAGCGCGGTCAGGCCCGGATGGAATTCCTCGGCGGACAGGCCGAGGCGGTTCATGCCGGTGTTGAGCTTGAGGTAGACCTGAAGCCGCGCCGGCAGGGCCGCGCTCGTCAGCATGTCCACCTGCTCCAGGCTATGCACCACTGGCGTCAGTCCGTACTCGGCCAGAAGGGGCAGCTCGTCCGCCTCGAAAAAGCCCTCGAGCAGAAGAATGGGTTGGCGGAAGCCGGCTTCGCGCAAGGCGATCGCATCCTCGATATCGAGCAGCGCGAAGCCGTCGGCGAGATCGTCGAGGGCGCCGGCCACGCGCATCAGCCCGTGTCCGTAGGCGTCGGCCTTGAGAACGGCCCACAGGCGCGCCGCACCGGCATGCTGGCGTGCAACGGCCAGATTGCCGCGCAGGGCGGAAAGATCGATGGTGGCGCGGATCGGGCGGGTCAAGTCGGAATCGGCGGATCAGCCCTGCTTTGCCGCGAACTGCTTCAGCTTGTCCTTGGCGAACTCGACGAAGGTGTTGACGAGCCGCGAGCGGAATTTCTCCTTCGGATAGACCATCGACAGCGTGCGCGTCAGGCGCGGCTTGAGCGGGATCGCGAGCAGGTCGCCGAGCCGCTTCTCCTTGGACACGGAGGCGCGCGAGACGATGGCAAAGCCGATGCCGGTCTCCACCACGCCCTTGATCGCCTCCGGACTGCCCAGTTCGATGACGATGTTCAGGTTCTCCGGCGGCACACCCGCGCTGCGGAAGTAGGTATCCGTCACCTCCCGGGTGCCGGACCCCGGCTCACGGCTGACGAAGGGATGGGTCGCCAGCAATTGCGGTGTCAGCTCCTTGTTCCTGGCCAGGGGCGTTCCCGGAGCGCAGATCACCAGCAATTCATCGTCGCAGCAGACCTCGCACTGCAGGTTGTTCTGGTGCGACGGCGCTTCGATGAGGCCGATGTCGAGGGTGTGCTCGGCCACCCGCGTCTCGATCGACTCGGAATTGGCGACGATCAGGCGCGGCCGCACGTTCGGATATTGCGACTTGAACTCGCCGAGGATGCGCGGCAGCATGAATTCGGCGATGGTGGTGCTGGCGCCGACCAGCAGCGGTCCGCCGATCTGGCCGGTCATCTCGGCCAGGCGCACGTCGAGCTCGGAGGACAGGCCAAGGATGCGCTCGGCGTATTCGAGCACCGTCTCGCCCGCCGGCGTGAGCGTGATCTTGCCATGGCCGCGGTCGAACAGCCGGGTGTTGAAATGCTCTTCCAATTGCTTGATCTGGAAGGTTACGGCGGGCTGCGTCATGAACAATACCTCGGCCGCCTTGGTAAAAGACAATTGCTTGGCAACGGCGTGAAAAACCTGAAGTCTCCGATCTGCCATAACCTGCTCTCCTGATGTTTCTTATAGACTGACATTCAAGCACAGATTAGGCATATAAGAAAGCCTGATTGTTGCTCCGGCACTTCGAATCCGGCACGGGAATCGTGCAGCCCGGCGGCACATGGCTTCGGGCATCGGCCGACACTTCGTGGTATAAAGCCGCCACCCTTGGCCCATAAAACGATGACGGCTCACCATCCCGCAAGGCCGATTGCCGCCGCATGAATCTCGGCTTCTACATCATCATGGCGGCGCAGTTCTTTTCCGCGCTCGCCGACAACGCCCTGCTCATCGCCGCCATCGCCATGCTGCGGGACATCCAGTCTCCCGCGCAATTCGAGCCCCTGCTCAAGCTCTTTTTCACCGTCTCCTACGTCGTGCTGGCCGCCTTCGTCGGCGCCTTCGCCGACTCGATGGCCAAGGGCCGCGTCATGCTGATCAGCAATACCATCAAGATCGCCGGCTGCTTCATGCTGCTGTCAGCCACCGTCCCGGCGCTCGATCTTCTCGGCCTGCCCCTCTACTATTACGTGCTGCTCTCCTACGGCATGGTGGGGCTGGGGGCAGCCGCCTATTCGCCGGCGAAGTACGGCATCCTCACCGAGTACCTGCCGCATGACAAGCTGGTCATCGCCAACGGCTGGATCGAGGGGCTGACGGTGGCCGCCATCATCCTCGGCACGGTGCTCGGGGGCATACTGATCAATCCCACGGTAAGCGGCTTCCTGCTCTCGATCGACATCCCCGGCTTCGACACCGCGATCGACACCCCGGCCGAAGTCGCGATGCTGGTGATCTCCATGCTCTATCTCATCGCTGCCGTCTTCAACTTCTACATCCCCGACACCGGCGTCGACCACAAGCCGCTGCACAGAAACCCGGCCTACCTGTTGCATGAGTTCTGGCACTGCGTGCGACTGCTCTGGCGCGACAAGCTGGGGCAGATCTCGCTCGCCGTCACCACCCTGTTCTGGGGCGCCGGCGCCACCCTGCAGTTCATTGTGCTGAAATGGGCCGACAAGGCGCTCGGCCTGCCGCTCGACAAGGCCACCGTGCTGCAGGGCGTGGTGGCGCTGGGCATCGCCATCGGCGCGGTCATCGCGGCGAAGGCCGTCGCTCTGGACAAGTCGGTGAAGGTGCTGCCGGTGGGCATCGCCATGGGCGTCGTCGTGATGGGCATGATCTTCGTCACCGGGCTGCCGCTGGCGCTGGTCATGATGGTGGCGGTCGGCGCCATGGCCGGCTTCTTCGTCGTGCCGATGAACGCCCTGCTGCAGCACCGCGGCCACATCCTGATGGGCGCCGGCCACTCCATCGCCGTGCAGAACTTCAACGAGAACACCAGCATCCTCGCCATGCTGGCGCTCTACGCCCTGCTTGTCTACCTCGATCTGCCGATCTACGCCGTGATCGTCCTGTTCGGCCTCTTCGTCAGCCTGACCATGCTGCTGGTCGGCTTCTGGCACCGTCGCAACATGCGCGAGCACGGCGAGGAGATCGAACGCCTCCTCGCCGCAGCGAAGAGCGTCAACGCGCATCATTGACCATCCCGCCCCCACCCCCTTCCCCGGAGGGGACGGCAGAAGTTCTGCTACGCTCCGTGCCTACGCTGCGGCTGGCCTGGAGCAGCCCGCGCCCGCTGCCGGATCAAAGCAGCACCGGCCGGTTGGACAGCTCGTCGGGGTTGGCGGCCCGCGGCGGAAAGTGCCGCGCCAGCCTGACCGTGATTTCCTCGATGGCGGCGCACGTGCCCTGTTCGAATTCCCCCTCGCGGTAGCGCTGCTCGATGCGGCGGCAGATGGCGTCCCACTCGGCCTGCGGCACGAGGGCGTCGATGCCGCGGTCGGCGAGAATTTCCACCTTGCGGTCGACCAGCTGGACATAGATCAGCACGCCGCTGTTGTGTTCGGTATCCCACACGCGCAGTTGGGAAAACACCTCGATCGCACGCTGCCTTGCCGTCTGGCCGCGCAGGAGCGCTGCGAAAGTCAGTCCCGCCTCGACGGCAAAGCGCAGCTCGGCATCGTGGCGCTGTTCGGAGGCGGCGACAGCCGACTCGATGGCCTGCAGGCTGCGCCGCGGGAAGGCCAGCGCGACGCTCCAGGAAGGCAGAAGCAGGTGCTTGAGGATGCGCTTGGCGTTCATTACCAGTCTCCCGAGGCGCCGCCGCCGCCGAAGTCGCCGCCGCCACCGGAAAAGCCGCCGTCGGACGAGCCGCTGCTCCAGCCGCCCCCTCCCCCGCTCCAGCCGCCCGAGGACCAGCCGCCGCCACGGCCGGAGGAGGCGAAGGCGAGCACGAAGATGAACACCAGGATGGCGCCGATCAGCGCGGCAAGAAGGGATCCCGTCACCAGCCAGGCCAGGCCACCGACCACGCCCGAGGTCACGGTCGAGCCGCCCAGCCGCCCGAGCAGCCTGCCCATCACCGCGCCCAGCAATGTGGCGATCACCATGCCGACGATGAACAGGGTTTCCAGGTCCATCGCCGCACTGCTTGCAGGCGAGGCGGACTTCGGCGGCGGCAGCGTCTCGCCGCCGATGGCGGCCTGCAACTGCGCCACGCCGGCCTGCAGCCCGCCGAAGAAGTCGCCTTCCTTGAAGCGCGGACCGATCACCTCGGCGACGATGCGCTTGGCGACGGCATCCGGCACCGCGCCCTCCAGGCCGCGGCCGACCTCGATCCTCAGCTTGCGGTCGTTCCTGGCGACGAGGATCAGGATGCCGTCGTCGATGCCCTTGCGGCCGAGCTTCCAGGCCTCGGCGACGCGGATCGAATAGGCCTCGATCGCCTCCGGCTTCGTGGTGGGCACCAGCAGGATGGCGATCTGGCTGCCGCGGCTCATCTCGAACCGGGCCAGGCCGGCGTCCAGCGCCGCCGCCTGCTCGCGGCTCAGCGTGTCGGTGAGATCGGTGACGCGCGCCGTCAGCGGCGGCACGGCGAGGAGTTCATCCGCCGCGTGGCCGAAATGGGCCAGCGCCGCCAGCCCGAGCGCCGCCAGCAGTCGCCGCATGGCCGCTTACTTGGCGGCGGGCGCGGTGTCGAACTTGATCGCCGGCGGCGCGGAGATGGCCTTCTCGTCCTCGACGGTGAAGTTGGCCTTGGTCTGGTAGCCGAACAGCATGGCGGTGAGGTTGTTGGGGAAGACGCGCACCGTGACGTTGTATTCCTGCACCGCCTTGATGTAGCGGTTGCGCGCCACGGCGATGCGGTTCTCGGTGCCCTCGACCTGCGCCTGCAGGTCGCGGAAGTTGGCGTCGGCCTTGAGGTTGGGGTAGTTCTCCGCCACGGCAAGCAGGCGCGCCAGGGCGCCGGAGAGCTGGGCCTGGGCGGCCTGGAACTTGGCGAAGGCCTGCGGATCGTTGATGAGTTCCGGCGTGGCCTTGAGGCCGGCGACATTGGCGCGCGCCTCGGTGACTTTTGTCAGCACCTCCTTCTCGTGCGCGGCATAGCCCTGCACGATCTGCACCAGGTTGGGAATCAGGTCGGCGCGGCGCTTGTACTGGTTGAGCACTTCCGACCAGGCGGCATTCACCTGCTCGTCGGTGGTCTGGATCTGGTTGTAGCCGCAGCCGGTGAGCAGGCTGGCGGCCAGCGCCAGCAGGGCCAAGAGTTTCAGACGCATCGCGGTCTCCTCGGGTTGGTGATGTCGCGGAATCGAATATCGGGGCGGGGCGGCGAAAGTCAACGCACGTCGGGCTCGAAGAACACCCAGCGCGCCTGCGGGAACGCGTCCTGCATGCGCGCTTCGACGGCGTTCACGCGCGCCACCAGTTCGGCGCCGCTGATCGTCGCCGCCTGCGCCATGCGCGCCTTGACGGCGATGACGATCTTGTTGCCCCAGGCGAGCGTGATGACGTTGAGCACTTCGGCCACTTCGGGCTGGTCGGCGACGAATTGGCGGATCGCCTCGCGTTGTTCGGGCGCCACCGATTCGCCGACGATGAGCCCCTTCACTTCGATCATCACCAGAACGGCAATGACCATCAGCACCACGCCGACGCCCAGGGTGCCGAGCGCATCCCACAACGGGTTGCCGGTGAGGAGCGCCAGCGCCACCGCGAAAAAGGCCAGCACCAGTCCGGCCAGGGCGGCGATGTCCTCGCCCGCCACCACCATCAGCTCGGACTCGCGCGTCTCGCGAAACCAGCGCAGGAAGGGCTTGCCGCCGGCCAGCTTGCGGATCTCGCGCAGGGCGCCGGCGAGGGAGAACGCCTCGAGGAAGACGGCGACGCCGAGCACCAGCAGGGCAATCAGCCCGTTTTCGATGGGATGCGGATGGCGCAGGCGCTCGATGCCTTCATACACGGAAAAAGCGCCGCCCATGAAGAACAGCAGCAGCGCCACGATCATCGCCCAGAAATAAGTGACACGGTGGTGGCCGAGCGGGTGGTCGGCGCTTTCGGGGCGCTTCGCCTCCTTCATGCCGAAGAGCAGCAGGAGCTGGTTCACGCAGTCGGCCGTGGAATGGATGGCCTCGGCCAGCATGGAGCCGGAGTTCGTCCACCACGCCGCGCCATACTTCGAGACGGCAATGCCGAAATTCGCGCCCAGCGCGTAGAGGATGGCGCGCACCGAGCCTTCGTTGCCGTGGCCATGCGATGACATACGTTCTATCTCCCCGAAATCTCCAGGATCCACCGTTTGATGGCATCGACGGTCTCCTGTTCCCTGCCGTAGAAGCCGTGTGGCGACAAGGCATCGCAAGGCCCCGACTTCGGCGGCAACCCGCCGGATATCTTCACCAGCGGAAACCGGTGCTTCTCGGCAATCTCCTGCGCCTCGCCGAATGGGCACAACACGCACGCGTCCTCCTCGTGATGGACCAGCAGAACCGGCTTGCCCATGCCGGAGAAGTCGAATTTCGCCAGGCCGTAAAAGCCGCCGACGGAAAACCACGGATGCCGCGCATTCGTCACGGAGGCGGTCAGCACGATGCCATCGAGATCGCCATCCAGCGCCTTCCCGGCATGGGCGGCGGACAGCGTGCCTGCACTGGTGCCGACGAGGAACACTTTCGCCGCGGGGAATCTTTGCCGCAACCAGTCGAGGATCGCACGGACATCCCGGACATGCTCCGCAGTCAGCCGCGCGGCCGGACGCATCCCGAGCCTGTCGAGGTCGGAAGGCGCGTCGATAATCGCCGCCGCAATGCGTGCGTCCCGCAGCAGGCCGACGGTCCTGACCAGGAAGTTGCCGCGCATGTCGAGCTGGATGCACCGCTCACCCTCCCCCTCCTCTCCGGGCCGGCACAGCGTCGAACCGCCGCCCCGTATCCGGAGCAGCCCGTCCCCGCCGGGAAAAAGCAGGGCGAGCGCCTGGGGACGCTCGCCCTGATGAAAGAGAAGAAACGATTGGGTGACGCCCTCCCGGCTCGGCAGGCGCACGATCTCGGCCGAAAGGGCAAGCGAAGGGAACGCCACGAAGCACAGCAGGAACGCGAAGCGCCGCATCACGGCTCCTGCCTGCGCGCCTTGCGCATGAGGGAGCGCGCCAAACACAAATCCTCCCAGGCCTTCGCCTTGTCTGTGAGGTTGCGCAGCAGATAGGCGGGGTGGTAGGTGACGATGAGCGGGATGCCGCCATGGTCGAAGAGTTGCCCGCGCGCGGCGCCGATCTTCACCTCCATGCCGAGCAGGGTTTGCGCCGCCGGCTTGCCCAGCGCGACGATGAGCTTGGGCCGGATCAGCGCAATCTGCCGCTGCAGGTAGGGGAAGCAGGCCGCCATCTCTTCCGCCTCAGGCGTGCGGTTGCCGGGCGGGCGGCATTTCACCGCATTGCCGATGTAGACCTTGTCGCCGCGCGCAAGACCAATGGCCGCCAGCATGGCGTCGAGCAGCTTGCCGGCCTGGCCGACGAAGGGTTCCCCTTTCTCGTCTTCTTCCGCGCCCGGGCCCTCGCCGACGAACAGCCAGTCGGCCTCGGGGTCGCCCACTCCGAGCACTGCCTGCTTGCGCCGCTCGCACAGCGGGCAGTCGCGGCATTGCGCCACCGCCGCTTTCAGCTCATTCCAGTCCATGGAGGCGATGCGCCGGGCGCGTTCCTGCGCCCCTTCCCCCTTCCCGCTTTCCGCGGCCGTGGGAAGGACGGGGGGGGGC
>WBUF01000039.1 GCA_008933825.1 Rhodocyclaceae bacterium
GCACCGCAGCGTCCGGCCCTGGCCCAGCCCGCCGCGCCGGTGAACGTCGACAATATCGTCGGCGAGCGCACCGAGCAGCGCGTGCCGATGAGCCGCCTGCGCGCCCGCGTCGCCGAGCGCCTGGTCCAGTCGCAATCGACCGCGGCCATCCTTACCACCTTCAACGAGGTGAACATGGCCCCGGTGATGGAGCTGCGCAACAGGCACAAGGACAAGTTCGAGAAGGAACACGGCGCCAAGCTCGGCTTCATGAGCTTCTTCGTCAAGGCCGCGGTGGCCGCGCTGAAGAAGTACCCGGTGCTCAACGCCTCCATCGACGGCAACGACATCGTCTACCACGGCTACTTCGACGTCGGCATCGCCGTGGGCAGCCCGCGCGGCCTGGTGGTGCCCATCCTGCGCGATGCCGACCAGCTCTCGCTCGCCCAGATCGAGAAGAGGATCGCCGAGTTCGGCGCCAAGGCCAAGGACGGCAAGCTCTCCATCGAGGAGCTCACCGGCGGCACCTTCTCCATCTCGAATGGGGGCGTGTTCGGCTCGATGCTGTCCACGCCGATCATCAACCCGCCGCAGTCGGCCATCCTCGGCATCCACGCCACCAAGGACCGCGCCGTGGTCGAGAACGGCCAGATCGTCATCCGCCCGATGAACTACCTGGCGCTGTCCTACGACCACCGCATCATCGACGGCCGCGAGGCGGTGCTCGGCCTCGTCACCATGAAGGAAGCGCTGGAAGACCCGGCACGGCTGCTGCTGGAAATTTGAGTTAAAAAGCTAACCACCAAGGCACCAAGAACACCAAGGAGCATAAAGGTTCATCTTGGTGAATCTTGGTGTTCTTGGTGTCTTGGTGGTGAAAAAGGGGTTTCAACATGGCTAAACAATTTGACGTCCTCGTCATCGGCGGCGGCCCCGGCGGCTACGTCGCCGCCATCCGCGCGGCACAGCTCGGCTTCAACACCGCCTGCTGCGAATCCGAGGCCTACGACGACCCGAAGGGCGAAGTCCGCCTCGGCGGCACCTGCCTCAACGTCGGCTGCATCCCCTCCAAGGCGCTGCTGCAGTCCTCCGAGCACTTCGAGAACGCCCGCCACGGCTTCGTCATGCACGGCATCTCGACGGGCGACGTCGCCATCGACGTCAAGACCATGGTCAAGCGCAAGGACAACATCGTCACGCAGCTCACCGGCGGCATCAAGGGCCTGTTCAAGAAGAACAAGGTCACGCTGCTGTCCGGCCACGGCAAATTCATCGGCGGCGGCGAGGACGGCTGGGAGGTCGACATCGCTGGCGAAACGGTCACGGCGAAGCACGTCGTCGTCGCCACCGGTTCGCGCCCGCGCCACCTCGACGGCATCCCGGTCGACAACAAGCTGATCTGCGACAACGCCGGCGCGCTCGCCTTCGACGCCGTGCCGAAGCGCCTCGGCGTCATCGGCGCCGGCGTCATCGGCCTCGAACTGGGCAGTGTCTGGAAGCGCCTCGGCGCCGAGGTCACCATCCTCGAAGCCCTGCCGGAATTCCTCGCCGCGGCCGACAGCGCGGTGGCCAAGGAAGCCTGGAAGGTGTTCACGAAAAAGCAGGGCCTCGACATCCGCCTCGGCGTGAAGATCGGCAAGGTCACGACCGGCAAGAAGGGCATCGCGGTCGAATACGAGATGGGCGACGAGAGCCACGTCCTCGAATGCGACAAGCTCATCGTCTCGGTCGGCCGCGTGCCGAACACCGAGGGCCTCGGCTGCGAGGCGGTCGGCCTGCAGCTCGACGAGCGCGGCCGCGTCGCGGTCGACGACCACTGCCGCAGCAACCTGCCCAACGTCTGGGCGGTGGGCGACGTGGTGCGCGGGCCGATGCTGGCGCACAAGGGCATGGAAGAGGGCGTCATGGTCGCCGAGCTGATCGCCGGCCAGGCCGGACACTGCAACTACGACGCCGTGCCCTGGGTCATCTACACCCACCCCGAGATCGCCTGGGTCGGCAAGACCGAGCAGCAGCTCAAGAGCGCCGGCATCGAATACCGTGCCGGCCAGATCCCCTTCTCCGCCAACGGCCGCGCCCTCGGGCAGGGCGAGACTTCCGGCTTCATCAAGATGCTGGCCGATGCCAAAACCGACCAGATACTCGGCGTGCACGTCATCGGCACCAACGCCTCCGAACTGATCTCGGAAGCCGTCGTGGCGATGGAATTCCACGCCAGTTCGGAAGACATCGCCCGTATCGTGCATGCCCATCCGACGCTCTCCGAGGCCATGCACGAGGCGGCGCTGGCGGTCGACAAGCGTCCGCTGCATTTCTAAGCGGCTGGGCAGGCAAGGATGGCTGCCCGGCCGGCACAGCAAGGCATGCTGCGGGAGCTGGATGCACAGTTCCAGTCGCGCAACATCGTTCCCGACGCGGCCCAGCAGGCCGCCGCCGGGCGCCTGCAGCGCCTCTACGACGAACTCGTCGCCTTCAAGCACAAGCGCCGCAGCAAGCTGCGCAAGCTCGTCATCAATCCGCCGATTCCGCGCGGCGTGTATCTCTGGGGCGGCGTCGGGCGCGGCAAGAGCCTGCTGATGGACTGCTTCTTCGACACCGTGCCCTACCAGCGCAAGCGGCGCGTGCACTTTCACGCCTTCATGCGCGAGGTGCACGAGCGCCTGCGCGCGCTGAAGAATGAGGCCGACCCGCTGCTCAAGGTGGCCGACAGGATCGCCCGCGAGACGCGGCTGATGTGCTTCGACGAGTTCCACGTCTCCGACATCGCCGACGCCATGATCCTCGGCCGCCTGATGGAAGCCCTCTTCGAGCGCGGCGTGGTGTTCTGCCTCACCTCCAATTACCCGCCAGACGGCCTCTACCCGAACGGCCTGCAGCGCCACAATTTCCTGCCCGCCATCCAGCTGCTGAAGGACCGGCTCGACGTGCTGGAGGTCGACGGCGGCATCGACTACCGCCTGCGCGCGCTGGAGAAGGTCGAGGTCTACCACGTCCCCGCCGACGCCGAGGGCGAGGCAAAGATGGAGGCCGCCTTCCGCGAGATATCGGGGGGCGAGGGCCACCGGCGGCCGGTGAACATCCTCGAGCGTGAGCTGCCGGTGCAGCGCCGCGCCATCGGCGTCATCTGGTTCGACTTCCCGACCCTGTGCATGGGGCCGCGCTCGCAGAACGACTACCTCGAGATCGCCCGCCGCTACCACACGGTGTTCCTCTCCGGCGTGCCACGCATGACGCGCGAGCAGGCCAGCGAGGCGCGCCGCTTCACCTGGCTGGTCGACGTCTTCTACGACCACAAGGTCAAGCTTGTCATGACCGCCGAATGCGAGGCCGCCGAACTCTACCGCGAAGGCCCGCAGGCCACCGAGTTCCACCGCACCGTCAGCCGCCTGATCGAGATGCGCACGCGCGACTACCTCGGCGCGCAGCATCGCGCCGAGTAGCCGGCGCCGTGTCGCGGCAACTGACTTTTCACTGCGTGAAGGCGCGCAGGGCGTCGAGCACCGCGTCGGGATATTCCGCCATCAGGGCATGGCCGCTGCCTTCGATCGTGGCGATGCGGGCATCCTTCATGGCGGCGGCGAGCTTCGGCGCGCCGCGCGGGGAGGTCATCATGTCGCGGCTGCCGACGACGAGCAGCGCCGGGCAGGTTGCGGCAGCTGCCGCCTCCATGCCGCGCGCGTACGCGTTGCAGGCGTTGAGGTCGTTGTGCAGCACCTCGGGCGCAGCGCGCTGCATCAGGCGCAGGCCGGCGCCCATCAGCCACAGGCCGGGTACGCTGCTGCCGCCGATGGCGCCGCGCGGGCCGTGCGACCAGACGTTAACCATGCCTTCCGCCTTTGGCCGCGCCTCGCGCGCCGCGCTGAGCAGCCCCTCCGAGACGGGCATCGGCACGGCGGTGCCGACGAGGACGATCCTCGTCACGCGCTCGCGATAGCGCGAGGCGGCCTCCAGGGCGGCGAGCGAGCCCATGCTGTGGCCGACCAGCGCCGCCTCCTGCACGCCGGCGGCGTCCAGCAGGGCGGCGATCCAGTCGGCCAGCGCCTCGACGCTGGCGAGCAGCGGCCCGGCCGAGCGGCCATGACCGGGCAGGTCGACGGCGAGCACGGAAAAGCCGTGGTGGGCGAACCAGCGGCTCTGCAGCGCCCATACGCTGTGGTCGTTCTCGGCGCCGTGGATGAAGACGACCGTGGGGAGTTCCGGATTGAAGGGCTTGCCGCCGGTGTAGGCGTAGGCCTTGTTGTTGTTTACGGTCAGTTCCATGGTCAGGCCTTTTGGGACGCGCGCAGGCCGGCGTCGAGGTCGGCGATGAGGTCTTGCGGGTCTTCCAGGCCGATGGAGAGGCGCACCGTGCCCTCGTGGATGCCGGCGGCGCGCAGGGCCTCGTCGGACATGCGGAAGTGGGTGGTGCTGGCCGGGTGGATGACCAGGCTCTTGGCATCGCCGACGTTGGCGAGGTGCGAGAAGACGCGCAGCGTCTCGATGAACTTGCGCCCCGCGGCCCGCCCGCCCTTGAGGACGAAGCTGAACACCGAGCCGCAGCCCTTCGGCAGCAATTGCTTCTCCAGGACGTGGTCGGGGTGGCTCGGCAGCTCCGGATAGGACACCGAGTCCACCGCGGCGTGGGCGGCGAGGTGGGCGACGACCCGGCGCGTATTGTCGACGTGGCGCTGCATCCTGAGCGGCAGCGTCTCCATGCCCTGCAGCAGCTGGAAGGCGGTCATCGGGCTCATGCAGGCGCCGAAGTCGCGCAGGCCCTCGCGCCGCGCCCGCAACAGGAAGGCGGCGACGGTGGACTCCTCGGCGAAATCCATGCCGTGGAAACCCTCGTAGGGTTCCGTGAGCGTCGGGAATTTGCCCGATTTCTCCCAGTCGAACTGGCCGCTGTCGACCAGCAGGCCGCCGATGGCCACGCCGTGGCCGCCGAGGAACTTGGTCGCCGAGTGGAAGACGAGGTCGGCGCCGAGATCGAAGGGGCGCATCAGGTACGGCGTGGTGAAGGTCGAGTCGACCAGCAGCGGCAGGCCGGCTTCGTGGGCGATTCCGGCCACGCGCGGCACGTCGAGCACGTCCAGCCCCGGGTTGCCCAGCGTCTCGCCGAAGACGAGGCGCGTCTCGGGACGGATCGCGGCGCGCCATGCGTCCAGGTCGCGCGGATCGACGAAAGTGGTGGTGACGCCGAAGCGCGGCAGGGTGTACTCGAGCAGGTTGTGCGAGCCGCCGTAGAGCGCGCGCGAGGCGACGATGTGGCCGCCGGCGCCCATCAGGGTGCAGATGGCCAGATGCAGCGCCGCCTGGCCGGAGGCCGCACTGATGCCGCCGACGCCGCCTTCGAGGGCGGCGATGCGCTCCTCCAGCACGGCGTTGGTCGGATTCGAGATGCGCGAATAGACATGGCCGGCGCGCTCCATGTTGAACAGCGCCGCGGCTTGGTCGGCGTCCTTGAAGACGAAGCTGGTGCTCAGATAGATGGGTGCGGCGCGTGCGCCGTATTGCGGGTCGGGGGCTTGCCCTGCGTGCAGGCTCAGGGTATCGAAGTTGTAGGCGGCGGTTTTGCTCATCGGCGTGTCCGGGTCGGAAAGCCCGGCTATGGTATGCGGCGCTGGGGAGAATGACAACAGCGATACGCCGTGCGTCCTTCCCTAAGGCGTCAGAGGGCTTACTTCTCGGTCTGCACGAATACGCCGTCCCAGCCGGCCGGCGGCGGGTCGGCGAGGCAGTCCTGGCACAGCGCAGCGAAGACGGCGGCAGGGCCGTCCTGCGGCTGTTGATCGAGGATGTGCCGGAAAAGGGGCAGCGCCTCGCCGAAGCGGCGCGCGAGATAGCGTTCCATCGCTTTCTCGAAGGCGGCCAGGCGATCGAGCGCCGCCTCGTCCAGTTCTTCCCGCCGGCCGGCCAGCTCGAAGATGGCGAGCGGCTCCGCGCGGCCCTTGGGGCTGACGCGGCCGAGCGGGCGGAAGGCGAAATGGCCGGGCCGCTGCGCCTCGGCCTCGTCGCGCGTGGCGCCGGCGACGATGATGCGCGTGCCGAAGGCCTTGTTGAGCGGCTCCAGCCGCGAGGCGGTGTTCACCTCGTTGCCGATCACCGTATAGTCGAAGACCTGGCGCGAGCCCATGTTGCCGACCACCATCTCGCCGGTGTTGATGCCGATGCGGATGGCGAGCGCGCCGCCGCCGGCATCCTGCCACGCCGTGCCGTGGCGACTGACTTCTTCCAGCATGGCGAGCGCCGTCTCGCAGGCGCGCGCGGCGTGGTCGGGCTGCGCCAGCGGTGCGTTCCATTCGGCCATTACGGCATCGCCGACGAACTTGTCCAGCGTGCCGTCGGTTCGCGCGACACAGGCGGTCATGCGGTCGAGGTAATCGTTGAGCAGCGCGCTCACCCGCTCCGGCGGGAGCTTCTCCGAGATGGAAGTGAAGCCGGCAACGTCGGAGAACAGCACCGTCATGCGGCGCCGCTCGCCGCCCAGGCGCAGCCTGTCGGGCGCGCGCAGCACTTCCTCCAGCACGGCCGGCGCCAGGTAATGGCCGAAGGCGGTGCGCAGCCAGCGCCGGTCGCGCTCGGCCCGCGCGGCGCGCGCCAGCAGCACGCCGCCGTAGGCGAGCGCCATGGCCATGCCCGGCACGACGAGCGGCAGTATCCAGCCCTGCCCGTAGGCGACCCAGGCAATACCGGCATAGCCGCCGCCGGTGGCGAGGGCGAGCGGCACGCTCAAGCGGAAGCGCAGGGCCTGCGCGTAGAAGGCGACGGCGAGGCTGGCGGCCAGCGTCAGCAAAAAGGCGGCCGCCGCGCCCGGTGCGCGCAGGAAGCGGCCGGCGAGCAGGCTGTCGATGATGTTGGCGTGGATCTCGATCCCCGGCGTCACCGGCGAGAACGGCGTGGCGCGCAGGTCGGAGAGCCCGGCCGCCTGGGCCGAGACGAGGACGATCTTGTCGCGGAAGGCGCCGGGCGCGAGCGGCGCCGCCTGGCCGGCGGCGAGGAGGTCTTTCGTGGCGAGCACCTGCTCGTAGGGGATGTGGCGGTAGAAGGACTCGAACTGCTCGCTGCCGTCGGCCTGCCGCCGCAGCCTGCCGCCGCTGTAGGCGATCCAGGCGCTGTCGTCGGCCAGGAGCGGCAGCACGCTGTCCCCTATGGCGAGTCCGGCCGCCTCGCGCCGCAGCGAGCCCAGCGGCACGCCCCGCACGTGGGCGGCGATGGCCAGGCCGAGGGCCGGGTGGGCCGCCTGGCGCTCGCCCGGCCAGAGCAGCGGGAAGAAGCGGCGGTAGGTGCCGTCGTCATCCGGCAGGGCGTTGATGTGGCCGATGCCGCGCGAGGCCTGCGCCAGTGCGGCATAGGGCAGGAGGGCCTGGCCCCGCACGGCCGCGTCGGATGCGGCGGCGACGGGCACGGCGGGGTGCAGGGCGGTTTCGCTCCCTGCCGGGGCGCCCTCGCCGGGCGCGAAGACCGCCGCCTGGAAGACGTTGCCGGCCCTGGCCACCGAGGTGGCGAAGCGGCTGTCGCCCAGGCCGGGCTGCAGGGCGTCGATGCGCCGCACCAGCTCGCCGCGCACTTCGGCCAGATCGGCGCTCGAGGCCAGCGCGGCGAGCGCTTCCCAGTCATCGCCATCCACTTCGCGCCGCGTCACCGGTTCGGCGAAGAGCAGATCGAAACCGATGGCGGCGGCGCCGTCGGCGGCCAGGTATTCGGCCACCTCGCCATGCAGGGAGCGCGGCCAGGGCCAGCGGCCGTAGAGCGGACGCAGGCGCTCGATCGTCTCCTCGGTGATGTCGAGGACGACGATGCGTTCGCTGAAGGGGGTGGGCGCGGCGTGGTGGCGGGCGCGGGCGTCGAGGGTGCGCCGCTCGAAGTTGTCCAGCTGGCCGCCCGGATCGAGGCTGGCCGCGGCGGCCGCCAGCAGCGCCGCGGCCAGGGGCAGCTTCACTTCCAGTCGGATTTGAGCTTGCCCTTGCCGCCGACGACATGGCAGGCCTGGCAGAAGTCGAACACGGTGCCGCTCTTCTCGAGCACCGGGGCCGAGGCCTGCGCTTTCGCCGGCACCGATTGGCCGGCGTCGATGGCGACGTATTCGCCCTTCGGCACGCCGACTTTCCTGCCGTCGGGGGAGGTCACTTCGATATTGCCGCTGCAGGTGCAGGCGCAGACCGCCTTCTCGCCTTCGCCGAAGACCATCGAGAAGGCGGTGCCGCGCACGCCGGCGATGGCGATCGGCGTGCTGATGGCGGCGCGGCTGCCGGCGGGCAGCGCGGTCTGCATCCACAGTGCGCCGCGGTTCATCTTCGTCGTGAAATCCTTCGGCTCGCGGCCCAGTTCGATTTCCGAGCCGGGGCCCATGACGAAGCGTCCGACGTCCGGCATCTCGATCACCGCCACGGCTGCCTTGCCGGTGCGCAGCCGCTCGCCAATGCCGACCTTCTGCCCCTGCGCGATCTCGCGCCAGGCGTTCTTGTCCAGCCGCTCCAGGGTGCCGCCGCGCAGCGAGATGACCGTGCCGTTCTCCGGCTTGGCGGCGAGGGCGCTGGCGCAGACGGGCAGCAGGACAGCCGGCAGCAGAATGCCGGCCAGGGCGGATTTGGCGTTCATGGCATGAGCTCCCCTTTCCATGTGATTTTTCAGTCTAGCACGGGGTATGCCATTGTCCAGTTGCGGAAAGTCAGTCCGCGCAGGACGGTGAGGCGGCTCAGGCGGGGACGTCGGGCTCGATCAAGCGCTCGAGGATGGCGATGCGGTCCTTCAGCAGCAGCTTGCGCTTCTTCAGCCGGCGCAGCATGAGATCGTCGTGCGGGGGGAATTGCGTCAGGCGCTCGATGATCTCGTCCAGGTCGCGGTGCTCGACCTGGATTTCGTGCAGCCTGAGGCGCAGCGCGGCGATGTCTTTCGATTCCTGCATGGGCCTATTATGCGGCGCTGCCGGAAAAAACAACAGTCCGCGCAGGGTTGAAAATCCCGCCGGCGCGCCTACATAGGCGACAGGAGGTGCGCGGCATGATGATCGTCTTCGACAATCCGGTGATGCACGTGGTCGATTACCCGGCACAGGATGCCGTGGAGGTGATCGACAAGCGCGTCAGCAAGGGCGTGCTGATGCGCAATGGCGCGGCGCAACGCTTCCGCGCCGAACTCAGGGCGCTCGTATCCGGCGAACCCGACATCGACGCCTTCGGCGAGTTGCTGGAAGAGTACGGCACCCTGCTGACCCAGCCCGTCGTTTATCACTGAGTTTGGGGGCAGCCGGATACGGCCCATGCCCTATAATCATTCCCAGAGCTTGTTGTCTGGAGGGTTGGCCATGGGGTTCAAACTGCCGTTTGCCGGATTGGCGCTGCTGGCGTCCGCTTTCGTGGCACAGGCGGACGAGTCCGTCATCCGCCGCAACCTGTCCGCAAGGCTGCCGTCGGCCCGCATCGACCAGGTGACGAAGACGCCCTATGCCGGGTTGTACGAGGTGTATTTCGACAATCAGATCGCCTATACCGACAAGGACGGCAGCTTCATGATTGTCGGCTATCTGGTCGATGTCGCCAGCGGGCAGAACCTGACCCACGCGCGCCTGCGCAAGCTGACCGCGATTCCGTTCTCGACGCTGCCGCTCGGTCTTGCGATCAGGACAGTCAGGGGCAATGGCAAGCGCCAACTGGTCGTCTTTTCCGATCCCCTCTGCCCGTACTGCCGAAAGCTGGAGCAGGAACTCGCGTCCCTGACCGACGTGACCATCCACACCTTTCTCTACCCGATCGAGCACCTCAACCGCGGCGCGACCGCGCTGGCGCGGCAGATATGGTGCGCCGCCAAGCCTGCCAAGGCCTGGGAGGATTTGATGCTGAAGAACATAGCACCTCCCCAGGCGCCCGCCGCTTGCCAGGATCCGCTTGCCAGGATTGCCGAGATCGGCGCCAGGCACAGCTTCACCGCTACACCGACCCTGGTTTTTGCCGATGGGGCGGTGGTGCAGCGCCAGTTGCCGGTGGCGCAGGTCGAGCGCCTGATGAACGAAGTGAAGTGAGCCGGTCGCTTACCAGCGCAAGAGGGTAAGGCCCCACAATACCGCCATGCCGGCCGCGATGGTGGCCAGGGTGCTGCGCGTGAGCAGCGCCACGGCGAGGCCGGCCAGCGCTGCCGCCGTGCGCGGGCCATCCAGTGTCGCCGCCAGTCCCGGCGCGCCGGCCAGCAGTTGCGGCGCCACGATGGCGGCGAGGATGGCCGGCGGCACGTAGTGCAGGACGCGCCTCAGCCAGCGCGGCAGTTCGCCTTCGCCCAGCAGCGCCAGGAAGGACAGCCGCGTGGCGAAGGTCGCCAGGCCGAGGGCGGCGATCACGCCCCAGGTTGCGAGCTCGGCCACAGTTTCTCCAGTGCAATGCCGGCGGCGGCGCCGATCAGGGCAGCGGCCATCAGGTTCAGCTTCAGCGGCAGGACCACGAAAACGGAAGTCAGTCCCCCCGCCACGGCGGCCGCCGCCATGGCGCGGTCGCGCAAGAGCGGCGCCAGCACGCCGATGAAGGTGAGGGCGACGACGAAGTCGATCGACCAGCTGGCCGGCACCAGGGCGCCGAGGTAGATGCCGGCCAGGCTGGCGATCTGCCAGAAGAGCCACAGCGTGGCGGCAATGCCGAGGAAGAACCAGGGGATGTCGCGGCGGCCGTCGAGCACCCGCGCCAGGGTGACGCCGAAAGCCTGGTCGGTAAGCAGATACCCGGCCAGCCAGCGCTCGAAGCGCGAGGTGCCGCGGAAATGCTGGGCCAGCGTGGCGCTGTACATCATGAAGCGCAGGTTGACCACCCAGCCGGTGAGGACGATGACCCAGCCGGGCGCACCGGCGGCGAAGAGCTGTGTGGCGACGATCTGCGAGGAGCCGGCAAAGACCAGCCAGGACAGGGCGAAGGACTGGCCCGGGGTCAGGCCTGCCGCGGCCGCAGCCGCCCCGCAGACCATGCCGAAGAGCATCACGCCGGGCGAGAGCGGCAGGCAGGCGCGCGCGCCGGCGAGGAGCGCCTGCTGTCTGTCGGAGGAGGTCATGCGTCGGACGGTTGTTCGTCGAACGCTATAATTATCGCATTCAAACCGGAATTTCCGCCGATGAACAAGGCCTTCGTCAAGGAAGACGCGCCCGAGGAGGAGGACAACCGGCCGTCCGCTCCGCTGCTGCCTGCCGGGACGAAGAACTACATGACGCGGCGCGGTTATGCCCTGCTCAAGGCCGAACTGGATCGGCTGGTGAAGGTCGAGCGTCCGGCCCTGGTGCAGACCGTGGCCTGGGCCGCCGCCAACGGCGACCGCTCGGAGAACGGCGACTACATCTACGGCAAGAAGCGCCTGCGCGAGATCGACCGGCGCATCCGCTTCCTCATCAAGCGCCTGGAACATTCCGTCGTGGTCGATCCGGCGCAGCAGGAGAACACGCAGCAGGTTTTCTTCGGCGCCACCGTCACGGTATGCGACGAAGAGGGCTGCGAGGCCATCTACCAGATCGTCGGCATCGACGAGGCGGATGCCGGCCAGGGGCTCATCAGCTGGATCTCGCCCCTGGCCCGCGCCCTGCTCAAGGCACGCGAGGGCGACGCCGTGCGCTTCCAAAGCCCGGCGGGCCTGCGCGAGCTGGAAATCGTCGAAATACGCTACGAGTAACCCTTGCCGCGAGGGCTTGAAAACGACCGCGCGCGCCCCCATTTCCCCTCCCGTCTTCATCCGGAGAGTGTCATGACCACAGCCACGAAAGAAACCCTCGGCTTCCAGGCCGAGGTAAAACAACTGCTGCAGCTGATGATCCACTCGCTGTACAGCAACCGGGAAATCTTCCTGCGCGAGCTGATTTCCAACGCTTCCGACGCCTGCGACAAGCTGCGCTTCGAGGCCCTGCACAACGGCAGCCTGTTCGAGGCCGATCCGGACCTGAAGATAAAAGTCAGTCTCGACAGGACGGCGCGCACGCTGACCGTCTCGGACAACGGCATCGGCATGAGCCGCGAGGAGGTGGTGAACAACCTCGGCACCATTGCCAAATCCGGCACGCGCGAGTTTTTCCAGGCGCTCACCGGCGACCAGCAGAAGGACGCGCATCTCATCGGCCAGTTCGGCGTCGGCTTCTATTCCTCCTTCATCGTCGCCGACCGTGTCACGGTGCTGACGCGCCGCGCCGGCCTCGCCGCCGACCAGGGCGTGAAATGGGAATCCGAGGGCGCCGGCGAGTTCTCCATCGAGATGGTGGACAAGCCGGCGCGCGGCACCGAGATCACGCTGCACCTGAAGGAGGGGCAGGACGACCTGCTGTCGGGCTGGAAGCTGCGCGAGATCGTGCGCAAGTATTCCGACCACATCGTCCAGCCGATCGTGATGAAGAAGGAGGAATGGAAGGACGGCGAGCAGGTTGTCACCGACGAAGACGAGACGGTCAACCAGGCGAACGCCCTGTGGGCGCGGCCGAAAGCCGACATCACGGACGAGCAGTACAGGGAATTCTACAAGCACGTCGGCCACGACTTCGACGCGCCGCTGGCCTGGCTGCACGCCCGCGTCGAGGGCCGCCAGGACTACACCCAGCTGCTCTACGTTCCCTCGCATGCGCCCTTCGACCTGTGGGACCGCAGCCAGCGCCACGGTATCAAGCTCTACGTGCGCCGCGTCTTCATCATGGACGACGCCGAGCAACTCATGCCCGTCTATCTGCGCTTCGTGCGCGGCGTCGTCGACTCCAGCGACCTGCCGCTCAACGTTTCGCGCGAGATCCTGCAGGAGTCGAAGGACATCGAGGCGATCCGCGCCGGCTGCACGAAGAAGGTGCTCGGCCTGCTCGAGGACCTGGCTGAAAATCAAAAGGACAAGTACGCCACCTTCTGGAAGGAATTCGGCCGCGTGCTGAAGGAGGGTGTCGGCGAGGACCACGCCAACCGCGAGAAGATCGCCGGCCTGCTGCGCTTCGCTTCCACGCAAGCAGACACCGAGGAGGAAGGCGTTTCGCTGGCCGACTACCTCGGCCGCATGAAGGACGGGCAGGAGAAAATCTACTACGTCACGGCGGACAGTTTTACCGCCGCCAGGCACAGCCCGCACCTGGAGATCTTCCGCAAGAAGGGCATCGAGGTGCTGCTGCTCTCCGACCGCGTGGACGAATGGGTGCTCGGCCATCTGCATGAATTCCAGGGCAAGGCCCTGCAATCGGTGGCCAAGGGCGGCCTCGACCTCGGCAAGCTGGAGGACGCAACGGAGAAGCAGGCGCAGGAGGCGCAAGCCGGTGCGTTCAAGGAACTCGTGGAGAAGATCAAGGCCTCGCTCGGCGAGCGCGTGAAGGACGTTCGCGTGACGCACCGCCTCACCGACAGCCCGGCCTGCCTGGTGGCGGACGAGCACGACATGGGCGGCAACCTGGCGCGCCTGTTGAAGGCCGCCGGCCAGAAGGTGCCGGCCTCGCAGCCGATCCTCGAGATCAATCCGGACCACCCCGTGGTGCAGCGGCTGAAATACGAGGGAAAGGGATTCGACGACTGGAGCGCCGTGCTCTTCGACCAGGCGCTGCTCGCCGAGGGCGGCCAGCTGGAGGACCCGGCGGCCTTCGTCAGGCGGGTGAATGCCCTGATGCTGGAACTGGGCGGCCGCTGATCGCCGCGCCGCGGGGACTGACTTTTGTTCCCGCGGCCATTGAGCGGAGCCTGCCGCTCGGCTATAGTGCAGCCAGTCCATCGACATCGGCTGCCATGAACAAGACCAGCGAGGGAGCGCCCGTCCGCGAGCACCGCCTGACCCTGCCCGAGGTGGTGGACTGGCTGGTCGCCGACGGCCTCATCCCGAAGGGCGTCGGCGAGGACTTCAAGAAGGAGCGGCGCTATTTTCGCGGCGACATCCATCCGCTCATCGTCATTGCCGACCAGAAATGGAAGGCGCTGGCCGAGCCGCACCGGGCGCTGACGCTGGAATGCCTCACCGAATGGCTGGCCGGGCGGGCCGGGCTCGATTACCTGCACATCGACCCGCTGAAGATCAACTTCAGCATCGTCACCGACGTGATGTCGAACGCCTACGCCACGCGCTTCAAGATATTGCCCGTCGAGGTGACGACCCGCGAGGTGACGATCGCCACCGCCGAGCCCTGGCTGCGCGAGTGGGAGGCGGAATTGAAGCCCATCCTGCGCAAGGACATCCGCCGCGTCGTCGCCAACCCGCAGGACATCGACCGCTACCTCGTCGAGTTCTACAACCTGGCGCGCTCGGTGAAGAAGGCCGAGCAGCAGGGCGAGGTGCGCAGCGGCAGTTCCAACTTCGAGCAGCTGGTCGAGCTGGGCAAGACCAACCGCCAGTTCGACGCCAACGACCAGCACATCGTCAGCATCGTCGACTGGCTCTGGCAGTACGCCTTCGAGCAGCGCGCCAGCGACATCCACATCGAGCCGCGCCGCGAGATGGGGCTGGTGCGCTTTCGCATCGACGGCGTGCTGCACCAGGTCTACCAGATACCGATGTCGGTGCTGAACGCGATGACCAGCCGCATCAAGATCCTCGGCCGCATGGACGTCGTCGAAAAGCGCCGCCCGCAGGACGGCCGCATCAAGACCCGCACCGCCGACGGGGAGGAGATCGAGCTGCGCCTGTCCACCCTGCCGACGGCCTTCGGCGAGAAGCTGGTGATGCGCATCTTCGACCCCGAGGTGCTGGTGCGCGATTTCGCCGAGCTGGGCTTCACCGAGGACGACAAGGCGCGCTGGACGCAGATGACGTCCCAGCCGAACGGCATCATCCTGGTGACGGGGCCGACCGGCTCGGGCAAGACGACGACGCTCTATTCCACGCTGAAGCAGCTGGCCACGACGGAAGTCAACGTGTGCACCATCGAGGACCCGATCGAGATGATCGAGGCGTCCTTCAACCAGGTGCAGGTGCAGAACAACATCGACATGACCTTCGCCGCCGGCGTGCGGGCGCTGATGCGCCAGGACCCGGACATCGTCATGGTGGGCGAGATCCGCGACCGGGAAACCGCCGACATGGCGGTGCAGGCGGCGCTGACCGGCCATCTGGTGCTGTCCACCCTGCACACCAACGATGCGCCGACGGCGGTCACCCGCCTGCTCGATCTCGGTACGCCGGCCTACCTGCTCAACGCCACGCTGCTCGGCGTGATGGCGCAGCGCCTGGTGCGCACCCTGTGCCCGCACTGCAAGCAGGCGGCGCCGATGACGCCGGAGCAGGAGGAAATCTGGCAGGCGATGGTGGCGCCCTGGAAGGCCGCGCGGCCGCCGCAGATCTACCGCCCGGTCGGCTGCCTCGACTGCCGCATGACCGGCTACATGGGCCGCGTCGGCCTCTACGAGATCATGCTGATGTCGCCCGAGCTGCGCAAGCTGGTCACGCCGACGACCGACCTCGCCAAGGTGCGCGAACTGGCTTGCCGCGAGGGGATGAAGCCCCTGCGCATCTCCGGCGCGATGAAGGTTGCCGCCGGCCACACCACCCTGGAGGAGGTCCTTCAGGTGGCGCCGCCGGCCCAGAGCGAGTGAGTCGCACTCAGTATTTCTTGTAATCCTGGCCGTAGAACGGCGGCCAGCGGCCGACGGCGTTCTCCAGCATGATCAGCTCGGCGTCGGTGTGGTTGATCACCTTCGCCGGCGCCAGCATCCGGTCGCCCGCGGCGCCGATGGTGATCGGGTGTTCGTGGTGCAGGGTCTTGATCGATTCCTTCTGCCTCGGATCGGCCTTCGCGGTCACCTCGGCTTCGCCGTAGCACAGGCAGAAATAGGTGCGCGCCTCCTCGGCCTCGATGTAGCAGCCGGTGCCGCGTATGCCGATGGTGGCGGTGGCGGTGACCAGTGACAGGTTGCGCGCCCTTTCCTTGTTCCGGCCGAAGACGCTCAGCACCCTGCCGGTGATGATGCGCATGACCTGGGCGCCGCCGCTTTCCTCGAAGGCGATTTTGGTTTTCTCGCGCTGCAGGAAGGCGTCCGGCCCGATGATGTAGACGGCTTCCGCCCCTTCGCCGGTCATTACCGTCTGGCCCGGCTTGATGTTCAGGCCGATCGAGGCGCGGGTGTCGTCCACGCCGACCGGTCCCTTGATGTGGCGAAAGCCGGGCGTGGCCGGCAGGTTCCCAGCGGCCAGTGCGTCGCGCACCAGCCCGAGGATGCCGCCGGCGCCGAGTGCGCCCGCGGCGGCCAGCCTGAGCAGTGTCTCGCGCCGGGCGAGGCGCTGGCGTTCCTGTTCGTTCATGTCGTTCTCCTTGCAAGGGCGCTATTGTCCCTCATTTGCTGAGCAGGCGCATGGCGCGCTCCAGGCCTTCCAGCGTCAGCGGGAACATCCTGCCGCCCATCAGGCCGTGCAGGATCGTGATGGAGTGTCGATAGGGCCAGAGGTGCTCCGGCTCGGGATTGAGCCAGGCCGCGTGCGGGTAGGTGTCGAGCAGGCGTCGCATCCAGGCGGCGCCGGATTCCTCGTTCATATACTCCACCGAGCCGCCCGGCTGCAGGATCTCGTAGGGGCTCATGGTGGCGTCCCCGACCAGGATCAGCTTGTAGTCCGGCCCGTACTTGTGCAGCACGTCCCACAGCGGGAAGCGCTCCGAGTGGCGGCGCCGGTTGTCGCGCCAGACGTGGTCGTACACGCAGTTGTGGAAGTAGAAGTACTCGAGGTGCTTGAACTCGGTCTTCGCCGCCGAGAACAGCTCCTCGCAGACGCGGACGTGGTCGTCCATCGAGCCGCCGATGTCGAGGAACAGCAGCACCTTCACCTTGTTGTGGCGCTCCGGGCGCATCAGGATGTCGAGCCAGCCGGCGTTTCTCGCCGTCGAGGCGATGGTGCCATCGAGGTCGAGCTCATCCTCGGCGCCCTCGCGGGCGAAGCGGCGCAGGCGGCGCAGTGCCACCTTGATGTTGCGCGTGCCCAGTTCGACCTTGTCGTCGAGGTTGCGGAATTCGCGGTTTTCCCACACCTTCACCGCCGTGCGGTTGCCGGCCGACTCTGCGCCGATGCGGATGCCCTCCGGGTGGTAGCCGTGGGCGCCGAAGGGGCTCGTGCCGCCGGTGCCGATCCACTTGCTGCCGCCGGCGTGGCGCTTCTTCTGCTCCTGCAGGCGCTTCTTGAACTCCTCCATCAGCTTGTCCCAGCCGAGGGCTTGCAGTTTCGCCTTCTCTTCCGGCGTGAGATGCTTCTTCGCCATCAGGCGCAGCCAGTCCTCCGGAATGTCCGCCGCCAGGCCGGGGATGCGCTCGACGCCCCTGAAATATTCGCCGAAGGCGCGGTCGAACTTGTCGTAGTTCGACTCGTCCTTCACCAGGCAGGCGCGCGAGAGGTAGTAGAACTCGTCGATGCTGTGGCCGGCGACGTGCTTCTGCAGCGCTTCGAGCAGGGTGAGGAATTCCTTGGTCGAGACCGGCAGCCTGGCCTGCTTCAGGTGGTGAAAAAAATCGATCAGCATGCGTGCGGCCTACTTGTGCAGAGGATGATGGACATGATACTTCTCGCAGCGGTTGCGGCCGGCGTGCTTGGCGGAGTAGAGCGCCTCGTCGCTGCAACGCAGCAGCTCCTCCGGGGTACGGCCGTGCTCGGGATACGCCGCCAGGCCGCAGGAAATGGTGGCGCCGAGAAGGAAATCGCCGAAGGACACGCGCGCTGCCTCGAAGGTCAGCCGCCAGCCTTCGGCGCGCTCCAGGGCGATTTCCAGCGGCATGCGCGGCAGCATGACCAGGAACTCCTCGCCGCCGTAGCGGCAGGGCACGTCCTCCGCCCTGATGTTGCCCCAGAGCAGGGCCGCCAGCTCGCGCAGCACCTTGTCGCCGGCCTGGTGACCGTAGGCATCGTTCAGCTTCTTGAAGTGGTCGATGTCGATCATCACCAGCGACAGCGGATAGCCCTCCCGCTTGGCGCGCGCCAGCTCGCGCTCCAGGGTCTCGTCGAGGTAGCGCCGGTTGAACAGGTTGGTCAGCCCGTCGCGCACCGCCTGCTCGCGCAGCTCTTCCTGCAGCCGGTGGGTCTCCTCGATCTGGTGCTGGAGCATCGCATTGCCTTCCTGCAGCGCCGTTTCCATCCGCTTACGCTCGGAGATGTCGTGCTTGACGGCAACGAAGCGGATGATTTCGCCACGGTCGTCGCGCACCGGCGCGATGGCCTGCAATTCGGTGTACAGGCTGCCGTCCTTGCGCCGGTTTATGATCTCGCCGCGCCAGACCATGCCGGAACGCACCGTCTCCCACAGCGCATCGTAGAAGGCCGCGTCATGCACGCCGCTCTTGAAGATACGCGTGTGCCTGCCGATCAGTTCCGCCGCCGTGTAGCCGCTGTTGCGCACCAGAGCGGGATTGACGTATTCGATGATGCCCTGCGGGTCGGTGATGGCGATGCCCTCGGCGGCGGCGTCGATGGCGGCGCTGTGCACCCTCAGGGCGGCTTCCAGCTGCAGGCGCTCGCGCAGGTCGGTGACGGCGACGAACAGCGCCGGACGGCCGTCGAGGAGCCCGAGCGAGGCGGAGCGCAGGCAGGGCAGGGACGTGCCGTCGTTGCGGATGAACTCGATCGGCTGGTTGTGGAGGGCGCCGCGGACATGCAGCTCGTCGAGGAATGCCTTGCGTGCGGCGGCGCTGGCATGGGTGCGCGAGGCGTCGCCGCCGATCACCTGCGCCAGCGGAAGCCCGATCAGCTCGGCCGCGGCCGGGTTAGCGTAGAGGGTACGGCCGTCCTCGGGGCGGGTGATGAACAGGGCCACGGGCGCCGTGTCGGCGATGGCGCGGAACTTCTTCTCGTGCTCGCGCAAACCGGCTGCTTCGCTGCGCAGCGCGGCATTCCGGCGCGAGAGGATGAAAGTCAGCCCCGCCAGCACGGCGACCGCAACGCCGAGCAGCAGCGCAAGCGCGAGCATGGCACCGGTGACGGTCGCGTCGGTCGGCATGGCGGGCGGCGGGGACGGCTGCCCTGCGCAATCAGCGGTTTTGTCGCGCCATGAAGGCCAGGCGCTCGAAGAGGTGCACGTCCTGCTCGTTCTTCAGCAGCGCGCCGTGCAGCGGCGGAATGGCGGCCTTCTGGTCCTTGCTGCGCAGCGCCTCGGGCGGGATGTCTTCGGCCATGAGCAGTTTGAGCCAGTCGAGCAGCTCCGAGGTGGAGGGCTTTTTCTTCAGACCGGGAATCTCGCGCAGCTCGAAGAATACTTCGAGCGCCTCGCGCAGCAGCGTCTGCTTGAGGCCGGGAAAGTGCACGTCGACAATGCTTTGCATCGTCTCCTTGTCGGGGAACTTGATGTAGTGGAAAAAGCAGCGGCGCAGGAAGGCGTCGGGCAGTTCCTTCTCGTTATTGCTGGTGATGAAGACGATCGGGCGGTGGCGCGCCCGGACCAGCTCGCGCGTCTCGTAGACATAGAACTCCATGCGGTCGAGCTCGCGCAGCAGGTCGTTGGGGAACTCGATGTCGGCCTTGTCGATCTCGTCGATGAGGATCACCGTCGGCGTCTCGGCCGTGAAGGCCTGCCACAGCACGCCCCTGACGATGTAGTTGGCGATGTCGTGGACGCGGCTGCCGTGTTCGCCGCCGAGCTGGGAGTCGCGCAGGCGCGAGACCGCGTCGTATTCGTAGAGGCCCTGCTGGGCCTTGGTGGTGGACTTGATGTGCCACTGCAGGAGCGGCAGGCCGAGCGCGGCGGCGACGGTCTCGGCCAGCATGGTCTTGCCGGTGCCCGGCTCGCCCTTGACGAGGAGCGGCCGCTGCAGGGTGATGGCGGCGTTGACCGCCAGCATCAGGTCGGGCGTGGCGACGTATTCGGATGAGCCTTCGAAGCGCATGGGGAGGGATCCGGTGAGGGGTGTGCCTCATTATAAACGCCCGCCCGGCCGCGACGGGACGGCTGCTTATTTCGCTACAATGCGTTTCCGGCGGCTGCCGGCCCCGGGAATGGAGAGGAGATGGACGCCACGGAATTCTTCGATTCCGATCTGACCGACGAAGCGGCGCTCGAGGCGCTGAGGCAGGTCGCCGTTCCGCCCTGCCCGGGCATCGTCGTCGAACTGCTCGACGAGGCTCAGCGGGAGGACATCGACTTCATTCGCATCTCGCGCCTGATCACCGGCGACGTGGCGCTGGCCGCCGCCGTGCTCAAGTCGGCCAACTCCCCCTTCTTCGCCCTGCGCCGCAAGGTGCAGTCCGTGCAGCAGGCGGTGGCGGTGCTCGGCCTGCGCAACCTGCTGAAGATCGTCTACGGCGTCGTGCTGAGGCAGAGCCTCGGCGGGGAAGGCAGCCCGCCTCTGCCGCGCTTCTGGGAGCGCTCCCATTACAACGCCGTGGTGTGTTCCTATCTGGCCGGGCGCCTGCCCGGCGTGGCCACGGACGACGCCTATGCCTTCGGCCTGTTCCACGATGCGGGCATCGCCATCCTGATGCAGCGCTTTGCCGACTACCGCCAGACGATGGCGCAGGCGAATGCGGCGCCCACGGGCGTGACCGGGATCGAGGACGGGCGCCATCGGGTTAACCATGTCGTCGTCGGGGCCATGCTGGCGCGCGGCTGGTACCTGTCCGACCGGGTGGTGTGGGCGATCCGCTACCACCACGACCTGTCCGTTCTCACGGCGCCGCGCGGGCATGCCACGTCCGACGTCTGCCTGCTGGTGGCGATCCGCCTGCTTTCCGAGCACATCGTCGCCCGTTTCCTCGGCTATCCCGACGAAGCCGAGTGGGAGCATGACCGGGAGACGGCGCTGGCCCACCTCGGCTGGTTCGAGGACGACGTCGACGACCTGACGCGCGGCCTGGCGGTGGACCTGAGCGAGATCCAGTCCTACCGCGCCGGCTGAGCGCTCAGCGCTTCCTGCCCAGACAATCGATGTAGGCCGCGCCGTCCGGCGGAGACTGACTTTTCCGGGCGCGCCATAGCGTCTCGCCGAGGCACTCCAGCACGTCGTGCAGGGCGGCGTGGCGCCAACACCTACGACGGCCTGGCTGGCGACGACCGGATTTTCGGCTTCGGCGGCAACGATGCGTTGAGCGGCGGCGCTGGCAACGACTTCATCGACGGCGGCATCGGCAACGACGTCATGATCGGTGGTGCAGGCGACGACACCTACGTAGTGGACAGCGCCACCGATTCCGTGACCGAGTTGGCCGGCGAAGGCGTCGACACGGTGCAGGCGACCGTCACCCATACCTTGACTGCCAACGTGGAGAATCTCACCCTGCTCGACGCGGGCGGCGCCATCAACGGCGCCGCCGCCTACGCCGCGCTCGCCTCCGGCGCGCAAAAGCTCATCAGCCCGGCCGAGATGGGCGAGCTGTTCAAGGTGCCGGCGCTGGGAAAAGGAATCGGAGAGCCGCTGCTCGGCTTCGCGCGCAGCGACCGCAGCCACGCCCTTTGATCTGTCGATCAGTGGGTTATGGACGGCGCCAAGAGCGGCTCGGCGTATGCCTTTCGCCATATCCACTTGACATTACGGGGGGGGGTAGGATATTCTTTCCGACGGAATATGCGGATGTCAAAGCATGACGCCAATTGCTGAACACCGCGCATCCAGAAGGACATTCGAAAACAGGGCCAGACCGATGCGACTTGGAAAAAATCAGCTTTTCTTCTTGATGTGGGCCGCTTCCTTCATCGTGGCCTTCGCATTGCCCGACAACCCGGGCCAATCGGCGGTTCTTGGCGGCATTATCAGCGCAATTGGCATGATCGTTCCGACTGGTCAATGGTCTTAATGCTTTTCAACGTTTTCGTTTTGTTTGTTTTGGCCATTTTTGTTTATGGGCTGCTTAATTCCGCAGAGAATCATGCACTCCGCTACGTAACTGCAGTTCGACTGGGCCAGATTTCGCCGCACCAAGGGGGCGGTGAAACTGCATCTGGTGCTCGACCACGATGGTTACCTGCCCTGCTACGGGGTGATTACGGAAGGCAACATCCATGACGTCAAGGTCGCCTGGCGCATTCCCTTCCCGGCCGGCACGGTGGTGGTCGACGACCGGGGCTACAACGACTATCGCCTGTTCGCCTACTGGACGGCATCCGGCGTGTTCTTCGTCACCCGCATGAAGGACAACGCCCAGTTCGAAGTGGTCGAGGAACATGCCGTGCCGCAGAACCGGAACATCCTCAAGGATCAGACCATCCGCCTGACCGGCATCGGCGCCGAAGCGAAATGCCCGCACCTGTTGCGCCGGGTGGAAGCGCTGCGGGAAGACACCGGCGAGACGCTGGTGTTTCTCACCAACCATCACGGCTTGGGCGCCTCCACCGTGGCCGCCATCTACAAGGAGCGCTGGCAGGTGGAACTGTTCTTCAAGGCGCTCAAGCAGAACCTGAAGATCAAGACCTTCGTCGGCACCTCGGCCAACGCGGTGAAAATCCAGATCTGGACGGCGTTGATCGCCATGCTGCTGCTCCGTTACCTGCAACTGATCTCCCGCTTCGGCTGGAGCCTGTCCAACCTGGTTGCGCTGCTGCGCATGAATCTCTTCACGCATCGCGACCTGCGCGCTTGGCTGAACGAGCCGTTCGCCGCCCCGCCCGATCCGCAAACGTATCCCCAGGCGGCGCTGGCCTTCGACTGATCTTGGACAGCACAAGGAGGCTCGATCTTGAAATCCCGTCATGACCCGTCCGAAATCCGTGTCAATTCAATGGGCCACCCGCCCGGTTTCGGCTGTTTTGGACAGCAGTGCTGCAGTCAATCAAATTCAAACGGGTTTGCATCGATATGTTTTCGATTCTATTTCCTGAGCTTACTTTCATTAATTGTAGCAATCCAAGGGTGTGGAATGAAAAACGATGCCTTCAATTCGGAGATTGCACAGATACCAAGACCAACTGGCAAAGACAGAGTAGACATCTCCGACGTTGTAAAGAAGCACATTCCTCCTGGCACTGATTTACAGAGCGCTTTTACATACCTAAAAGATCGTGGATTTAATGTAACTCCCCACAAAGAGAAAAACCTTCCATTGGGACAACTATGGTTCTTGGCTGAGAAGGAGGAAAGCCAGAAGGTAATACTTGCTGAGAGAACTCGAATAATTATTCAATCAGATGGGGAATATATTCTTGAAATCCGGGGTTGGATTTTTTTGATCGGAATCTGAGTAAGCATAAAGGTGATGGGGGGGTATTGTGAGCGAGAAAATTGAAGTTCGATATAGCCATACTGCTTTAGGGCCTTACTTTCCGGCAAAACATAAATACATCATATATACAGACCGAAATGGAAATGAATATGTTGCCAGAGGTGGCCCAGGGTACTACGGACCTGGCGCAGTAGAGGGTAGAAATGATCCTTCAAAATCTGATCTTGGCAACATTATTACAAGCTACAATTGTTACACAGTTGATCATCCAGATTGGGATAAGGAAGGAGATGACCCGAAGGAAACCATTATTTCAGGTGAAGATTTATCTGGATTCTGGGAGAGTATTAAACAGGCAATGGATGCAATTAAAGCTGAGAAGCATCCATATTGGCCGAATCAAAATTCTAATACAGCTGTAGATGAAGCGCTAAGGCGTGCAGGTCTTCCAGAGCCGCAATTTGACGATTTTTTTGATTATTGGTCACCCGGTTCGGGTAAGCCACTAAACGATGAATCAGAAAGCCTTCCAGGAAGTTTGATGGATCTCGAAGGCTGGACCGACCAGTTCCGAGCAGCAGAAACAACTCCGCCTGGACAAGGATCGCCAATCATTCTCGATCTCGATGGCGACGGCGTCGAAACCATGGCCGTTGGCGCCGGCGCCTATTTCGACCACAACGCGGACGGCTTCGCCGAGTCGACCGGCTGGGTCGGCGCCGATGACGGTCTGCTTGTTTTCGACCGCGACGGAAATGGGCGGATTGATTCTGGCAGGGAGCTTTTTGGCAGTGAAACCCTGCTGGCAAATGGAGAAAAGGCGGCGAACGGGTTCGAGGCATTGAACGAATTCGACGCCAATGCAGATGGATTGATTAACGACCAGGATGCCGTTTGGGCGAACCTGAAGGTTTGGCGCGATTTGGACGGTGACGGCTACTCGGCATCGAATGAGCTCTTGTCCTTGTCTGACGCAGGCGTAGCATCCATCTCCACTGGTTATGCCAATTCGAATTTTGTCGATCCGGCCGGAAACGAGCACCGGCAAGTGGGCGGTTTCTCGAGGACTGATGGAACAATAGGCGCAGCTACGGATGTCTGGTTCCAACGCAATATGCTTCAAACCATACCATTGGAGTGGGTTGAAGTGCCGGCCGATATTCAATCGCTTCCGAATGCGACGGGAACAGGAACCGTATTCGACCTTCATCAAGCCATGGCCCGGGATGGCTCGGGAGCGCTCCAGTCCCTTGTCACGCAATTCATCGGCGAAACCGACTTTCATGGAAGAAGCCGGCTTGTCCAGGAAATCCTCTTTCACTGGGCGGATGCCGATGTCGTTGATCCGGTCAGCCGCGGGGGTTGGTATTTCGATGCGCGGCGTGGCCTTTGAGAATGGCGGCCTCGCCTGGCGCGAACGGCCCGCAACCGGCGCCCTGCTCGCCGTGTCGCAGGGACTGACTTTTGTTTCGCCGCCGGCGTCAAGTGTGGCGCAGCGTATGTCTTTCGCCATATCCACTTGACATTACGGGGGGGGGGTAGGATATTCTTTCTGACGGCATATGCGGGCGTCAAAGCATGACGCCAGTTGCTGAACACCGCGCACCCAGAAGAACATTCGAAACAGGGCCAGACCGATGCGACTTGGAAAAAATCAGATCTTCTTCTTGATGTGGGCCGCCTCCTTCATCATGGCCTTCGCATTGCCCGACAACCCGGGTAAATCAGCGGTTCTTAGCGGCATTATCAGCGCAATTAGCACGATCGTTCCGACACGACAATGATCTTAATGTTTTTCAACGTTCTCGTTTTGGTTGTTTTGGCATTTTTAGTTTGTAGGCTGCTTAATTCCGCAGAGAATCATGCGCTCCGCTACGTAACTGCTGGGATAGGGATCGCTCTGGTTGCGTGGGGTCTAAGCGATCCTGCCTTGGCGTCAGTATTAAACCTTGAAGAAATAGTGAGCCATAAACGCTCTCGATCAACGCTATATGGCATCGGGTGTATCTCGGGAATGATCTGCAACTTGTTGTCACGAAAAAGGTAATAGTGGTGCAATTCTTAGAAAAGCTTGGCCGCAGATTGCTGAATTGCCGACACCCGCGGCCGTCTGATGACCCTGACCGCCCCGGTCGACGGCACGGTACAGCAATTGGCCGTGCATACCGTGGGCGGAGTCGTCACCCCGGCCCAGCCCCTGATGATGATCGTACCGAAGGACAACATGATCGAGGTGGAAGCCTATGTCGAGAACAAGGACATCGGCTTCGTCAATCCGGGCCAGGCGGCGGTGGTGAAGATCGAGACCTTTCCGCTCACCAAATACGGCACCATCGAGGCCAAGGTGACCCATGTCTCGAACGACGCGGTAAATGACGAGAAGCGGGGACTGATCTTCCCTGCGCGCGTGAATCTCGCGCGTTCAACTATCCAGGTGGAGAACAAGACCGTCAATCTCTCACCGGGCATGGCGGTAACGGTGGAGGTCAAGACCGCTCAGCGGCGAGTAATCGAGTATTTCCTCAGCCCCTTGTTGCAGTACAAGGACGAGAGTTTGCGGGAGAGGTGAGTCCGCTGCGCAGCGTATCCCGTGGCGCCTATCGGCCCGTCTTGCGCCGGACGCATTCGATGTACGCCGCGCCGTCCGGCGGAGACTGACTTTTACGGGCGCGCCAGAGCGTCTCGCCGAGGCATTCGAGCACGTCGTGCAGGGCGGCGTGGCGCTCGCCGCGCTTCGCCAGCAGCGCCTCGAAGGCGGCGCGCAGACCGGGCGGCTGGTCGATGGAGAGCTGTTCCTCCACGGCCAGGTGCAGCGAGAGGTGGAGGAAGGGATTGGCTTCGCCCGACTCGGGCGTCCACTCGCGCGCCAGCGCGCCTTCCGCGTCGTCGAGGAGGGCATGGTACTCGGGATGCTGCGCCACGATGCGGGCGGCGGTGTCCTCCAGCGGCGTGACGAGCTCGTGCGCCCGGTGCTTGCGCCAGGCCTCGATGAAGAAGCGGCGGGCCTCGTCGCGGCTGGGATTAAACATCGGCTTTGAACAAGGCGAGGACCGCGCTGTTGTGCACCAGGCGGTTGCCGTC
>WBUF01000040.1 GCA_008933825.1 Rhodocyclaceae bacterium
TAAAGATATGGGTCCGCAACGGCACCCTGGCCAAGGAAGCGGCCAGCATGGCCAGCATGCCCGCCTTGGGGGTGACCGAACTGACGACGGCATAGCGCTCGCGTCGAAACAACACTACGAGGCGAAGAAGCGCCATAAGGTCTGCGAGCGGTGCCACCTTACGCCTGATCGGCACCTGCACGATACGCGCGTGGGATGGAATGTCGCCCAGTCCGTCAGGTCCTCCCGCATCCACCGCCAGATCAATTGAGTAGTGCCGACTCAAGGTGGCAATGTGTCCGCTCAAAAACGCCCTGGCCGTCAATGGGCTGGAGACGACGAAACAAATACGTGCCTGGCTCATGGGGAGTTTGCATGTACCGAGCGCGGTCGGAAGGTCACCGCCCACTCTCCGAGAACAAGAAAGACGAACGCAATGCCGGCGGCGATGGCGCCAGGGTAGCTCTTGTAATGCAGGCAAACAGCCAGTGCGAGAAACAGTATCCAGTTTGTCACGATGAATACCATATCCACCCAGGCCACATCGCCAAGACGGCAAAACAGCAGCAGCATCAGCCCTGCCGAGACTGCGGCGGCTATCGACATGGAAAGCGCGATGCCCGGCGCCCCGAGGCGGGGCATCAGCACAAGGTTGAGTAATACATTCGCCGCCAGGCCTACGGCCGCCGCCAGCATGACCCTGCCCGAATGACGGATGGCGATGGCGAATTTCAGCAGCAGCAGGTTGATGACGAAGAACGGCAACTGGAGGATGCCGTTGGCCATCACGCGCGAGACGATGCTGGTTTCAGCAGAGCCGAAGGCGCCGCCCTGGAAAGCCAGACGGACGAACGGCTCCGACAGCAGATGCAGCACCAGCGTGGCCGGGATCGAGATGACCGTACCCGCCAAAAGCAGGAACGACAGTTCCCGGCGCGCATCCAGAAGTCGGCTTTGCGCCATGTAGCGTGAGAAGTAAGGCAGTACCACCGATGCTATGGAAGCACCGATCAGTCCGGTTGCAAACAAGACAGCCTTGCTGCCCAGTCCAAGCGCAGCAACGCCCCTTTCCGGCAGCACCGAAGCCATTGCGGTGCTCACCGGTATGGTCAATTGCATGAATACCGCCGCCGCCACCAGCGGCAGGTACTGCGAGACAAACTGTCCGTAACCGGAGCCGTCGAATTTATCAGACGCCCACAGCGAAACGCCTCGCGCAGCGAGGGCCCGATGGACCAAGACAAGATTGACCAACTGGCCGACAAACATTGCCATGGCAGCAACGATCGCACCATGCGAATTGCCGAACACCAGCAGGGCAGCTATGGCCACGACCGGCACGATCACCTGCGCCGCAGCCGGCACGACGTAGTGTCCAAGGGCATTGAGCAGTCCGTTGGCAAGCGTAACCAGGCCGCTGAAAACGAAAATTGCCAGCATCCACAACGTGATCGCCTGCACGCGAGCAGACTTTTCCGGCAGTGCAGCCCATCCCGCTGTTTCCAGTAAGGCGGGGCCGGCAAGGGCTACAACAACGGCAAGCACCAGGCCAGCGGCAAGGAAGGTCATCGCAATGCGCCTAGCCAGAGCCTGCGCCGCCGCAGCCGAGGCACGCTCACGAACGGCCAGGAACACCGGCACGATTGCAGTACCGATCGGCACGCTGAGAACTGCGACCAGGAACATAGGCACCACTGCCGCCACCACAAACGCGTCGAGTTCGCCGCCCAGGCCGAACAACCGCGCCATGACGATGTCCCGAACGAACAGGCCGACAAAGGTGATCGCCGTAACTGCCGCCACGGTAATGCCCGAACCCATCAGGACGGATCTGGCCTGCTTCATTTCCTTCCCTGCGTCCGGCGTGGGCGGTTCGCCAGGCGGAGGCTGTCCGCTCTCCTTCGGCAACCAGCCGCGTCTATCGAAAAAGCCCAGCCAGCCCGCCAGGCCGATAAGCATCAGCAGGAACAGATAGAGATAGCGGACGCGGTACAGCGTGCCGACATTCGCTATGGTGATGCCGTAAAACGTCAGCAGGGCCAACGCAAAGACCGCCACCGACAGCGCGCCGCGCGACCGCGCGAACCACAGCGCCAGCAGCAGCCCCGGAGCAACCAGGTACCAGATCGCCATTTCACCAACCGCCACCAGGCGCGTCGCACTGAGTTTCTCTAACCAACGCGTGGGAAACGGCGCGAACAGCGCGATCTGCAGACCACGCGGCGCATAAGCCGCCACCTGCGGCGTGCTCGCCGGTACGGCATCGATGTCGTAGAGTGAGCCGGCCTGAACCTTAAGACCTTGGTCGATCAGTCCGGCTCGCGTCCGAGCCACCACCTCGGCATAACGCTCGACAATTTGGGGCACCCAACCCGTGGACTGCCACTGCCATTCGGCGACCTTCCCATGCGCCCCCCATTTCCCGGATGCCATGCCCCAGTCCGCATACTTCTGGGCTTCTGCGCCAGCCCGCGGCGCCATTGCCGCGGCAGTGCCTACCAGGACGGTGAGCGCAATCTGCAGCGACATGATTCGCCGCCACTCCGGAAAGTTCCAATCATGCCAGAACGCAGCAAGTCTGAAAGTCAGCATCAGCAACACGCCGCCGAATACCAGCATCAGGTTGTATGGACGAACGAATGCGATCAACGCCAGTCCGGCAAGGGTTGTCGCAAGGATGGCGGCGGTCTTTTGGCGACTGGAGTTCCCAGTCTCGGTGCCCACCCAGGCGGTCAGCACCAGCATCGACCCCGCGATGGCAAAACCGTCCTTGTGGATCTGGCCGTACCAGTTGAGCGATGAAGGAAAGACGACGTACAGAATGCCTGCGATCATTCCGGCCAGCGTGCCGATGCGAGACGGCCACAGCGTTCGGCCGACCAGCAAGAAAAGCGTTCCGGTCAGCGCGTGAGTGGCTGCATTCACCGGCACCATCAACGAAGGATCCTCACCGAACAGCACATAGAGAACCGCCAGGAGGGCTACGTTGCCAGTCGCCCCTTCGCTAGGATAGACGCGCCATTCCGACCAACCGCCCAGTCGAATACGGTCTGCCAGATCCACTGCAACTGCATGGAAATATGCAGAATCGCCTTCCACCAGACCTTGACCGTGGTGGGCTATGCCCGCCAATGGAAGCAGGAACTTCTGGAACAGCAGCGCCGTTGCCGTCGCGTAACTGAAAAACAGCAGGAAAACGATCGGCGAAGGCAGAGGCCGGATGAAGCGTTCGGTCATGCCACGCAACCTGGACAGGCTGCCGATGCATCGGGCGGCATCACACTCGGTATCATGACATTATTGTAACTTGATAAATGCATACGCCTTCGCTGCCGGAGGAACCCTTCACGGCTGCCCCTGTTCGGCACTGAAGCGTCCTCCTGCGAGATAGAGGATGATTTTCGCAGTTTCCAACAGCACATTGCGCGCGGCATCCTGCGAACGCCACCAGTCATTCGGGAAATGTTCATAAGGCGTGCCGGTCACCATGATCCACGCCTTGCCGCCGAAGGCATCACGAAACGCCATGGCCGCCCGCCTGACGTGATAGGGAGAGGTCACTACCAGAACACGCATCCCGCCGGAATCAAGCCTGGCAGCAAATGCCGCCGCCTCATCCGCCGTACTGATCGCGTCAGCGGCCACCATTTCGATGCGATCGTCCGGCACGCCTTTGCGCCGCAGGATTTCCCTGTAGATCACTTCGGGCCTGGGATAGGCGATCCCGAGTTCCTCAAGCTTGACGAGGGACCGTTCGGCCTTTGGCACACTGACCATGACTCTTGGCGCGACCATTTTTTTATACAAATCGCCGGCATGCATCGAGCGCTCGAAACTGCCCGCCAGGACAACGATCACATCCGCCGGCCCTTCCGATTGCCCTCCCTTCAGCCACCCCGCCGCCGCATGAAGGAAAACAACCGCAAGCGCTGCCAGCAATGCCATGATAAGCGCCAATACTGCCAGGCATCGTCTAATGGCCGGCATGACGGCTACCTCCAACCAACCCTGCAACACGACCGGCGGCGGCCGATACATCCAGAACTGCAGCCACAGGCACGGCCGCCAGGATTGCCCACGGTGCCGCACCCCACCATGGACGCCAGCCGCTGCGGCGCAGCGGATCCGCAACCCCTCTCAGAAGCAGATAGGCCGCAAGACCCATCGCCCCCAACTTGGGCACAACGAACAGCAGGCCAAAGAGAATCAAAACACCAAACAGGGCCACGGCACGCACCCCACCGCCAATGCCGGCAATCGTCGCGCTGCGCTCGTAGGTATACCACTTGTTCGCAGCATGCGGCAGCGTGACGGGAAAATGCCGATACTCCACCCGTGCGTCGCTGCAGGATTGCATGAGGACACCCCCGGCCGCCAGCGCCCGCTTCCACAGGATATCCTCGCCAGACCTCAGGTCGGGCTCGAAAAACCCTATCCTGTCGAACAAGTCACGCCGGAAAAGCGAGGCCGGCAATACTGGCAAGATACGGCCGTAACCGTAAGAAAGCGCGCACAGTATTCTGCCGAGCATGCCATCGGAGACGAAGCGGCAGACGCCAAACACCGCTTCACTGCCGGAACTCTCCTTGCATGCCCACAGCGCATCCAGCCAGTCGTCTGCGGGGACAATGCCAGCGTCGATGAAGGCGATCCATTCATGCGCCGCCGCACGCACCCCTGCATTCCTTGCAGCGCCGGGATAACCATCGGGCAACCGCAACAAGGTCAAGGAAATCCCTGCCTGCTTGGCAGCCCCGCCCCACTCCCGGGCTATGGCAATGCTGTTGTCGGTCGAGCCGGTATCGACCAACACAATTTCAGCTGGCTTAATGCTCTGACGAATCAGTGCAGCAAGCAGTTCGGGCAAGGTTTCCGCCTCGTTGCGCACCGGAACCACAACAGAGATCGGGACAGTTGCGTCAACCATCGCTGCGCCTGGCCAGCCATATCTCGATTTCCTTGGCTATCCGCTCAGCCGCCCGGCCATCCCAAAGATCGGGGATTGCTCCTGTTGTCTTTCCCTTGTCGAGAATATGGTTGGCCATAGACTGAATGGCTTCCGGATCGATGCCGACAAGATGATTTGTCCCTTGCGTTACGGTAATCGGTCTCTCGGTATTCTTGCGCAAGGTCAGACAGGGAACGCCAAGCGCCGTTGTCTCCTCCTGAACACCGCCGGAATCAGTAAGTACGAGTCGCGCATCCCTCATTGCGCCAAGCATTTCCAGATATCCAAGTGGCTCAATCACGAAAATTCTGGCGTTTTGCGTCAGTTCCGCGATGCCATCCTCGCCCAATCGGACACGCGTACGCGGATGCATGGGGAACACCAGGGGCAATCGCTCGGCCACTTTGCGCAATGCGCCAGCGAGATTCCTCAATACTTCTGGATCATCCACGTTCGAAGGTCGATGGAGTGTCACCAAGCCGTATCCGTCCTCCTTGGCTGTCAGGAATCTCTCGTCCGCGGCCATGGTCTCCGCCATCGGGATCGCGTTCTGCAGATGCGTCTGAAGCGAATCGATCATCACATTGCCGACAAAGCGAATTCGATCGGACGCAATCCCCTCCCGCAGAAGATTGGCTTCAGCCGTGGCCTCGGTCGTAAACAGCAAATCCGAGAGCTGATCGGTCAATATGCGATTGATTTCCTCCGGCATCGTGCGATCGAAACTGCGCAATCCCGCCTCGACATGGATGACCGGCACCCCCATTCTGTTGGCAACGAGACTGCAAGCCAGGGTTGAATTGACGTCCCCAACGACCAATATGGCCTCGGGCTTCTCAGCCTCCATGACGGGCTGAAAGCGTAGCATTACATTCGCAATCTGTACGACATGACTTGACGAACCAACGCCAAGATTGACTGCCGGCCATGGCAGTTCCAGATCCTCAAAAAAACGGTGATTCATGGCGTAGTCGTAATGCTGTCCGGTATGGACCAGCAATCCATGCAATATATCTTGCCGGCCTTCGAATGCCCTGAGAATCGGCGCCACTTTCATCAGGTTGGGCCTTGCACCTACCACACAGACAATCTTCTTCGGTTCAGCCACGCCTTCTCCTCAACAGGTCAAGATAGTCCCCGACGACGCTATCTGTTCCATAGGGAGCAAGCCATGCGTCAAGCAAAGATCGGGAGGCTCGCTCCGGCGGATGCCAAATGAAATCGGAAAACTGGCTCACATGGGAATCGCTGGGCATCCCGTCATGGGTGACCAGGTTAAGCGCATACGGAAAGTTCGAAAAAAAACGCACAGAGCTATCCTGCTCTGTCTTGGCGATATTTACTACCGGCTTTCCGCTTGCAGCATATTCGACCACCTTGCTCGGCAATTGGTACGTCGTATCGTTGCCAATATTGATGAGTATATCGGCCTCTCCCATTGCTTCGGCCACCTTTTCCCTGCCAACCAAGCCATGGATGCTAAGACGCTTGCCAAGACGCTCCTGGTACCGTCCAAGGATATCGATGCATGCGCTGACATCGCCGAAGAAATGAAGCTCGATTTTCCCGTCCTGGTCGTCCCGGCAGGCACGCGTAAATAGCTCAAGCAGAAAAGTCGGTTCGCGAATATGTCGATAAAGCGTCCCAACATAGACCAGCCTTCCCCGAACCGGTGCTGCCGACGCGTAAATGGGAGGCATGGAAAGCAATGGGGGTATCACCCGTATTTTCCCCTTGGACTCCGGGAAAACCGCTTCGTAGCGTTCCATCGTTTGGGGATTGGTTACGGAGACGCCATCTGCCTCGCGGAAAGCCGCTCGCTCGTAGGTTTCGTTGAGTCGACCATAGAGGGCGCGGTTGTTCGGGGGGGCTCCTTCAAGAAAGCTGAAGGGGTCACCCAAATCGAGTATCCAGGCAGGGGCCTCACAACGATTCCGGACATATCTGCCCACCAATACAGCGGTAAAAGGCGGCGCGACGCTTACAACCACATCGTACTGATGCGCCTTCGCAAGCGAAAGCGCCTTTGTACGAGCCGGGAAATACCAGAGGCAGGCGGCATCGGGCCAATGGATGGCGCGCCATGTCCGGATGACTGCACCGAGCAGCATCCCGCGCAAGGCACCAAACGGAGATTTGGCCGACGCTGTCCCGGTCCCGGCCTGCGAGCGGGAGTCGCGTTGCCTTGCACGCAGGCGTTCGATCTTTTTCCACCCGACGCGATATATGGTCAGCAAGCCATCCTGTTCAATCTCGTCCATGCTCGGCACCCAGGATGTCACGACGTCGACCCGATGCCCGAGCTTGGCGAATTGCTCCGTCAGGTGAGACCACCGGAACGAACGTGGATTATTCAGCGGACGATACGAAAAGCTGATAACCAGGATGCTGAGACGTTTCTCTTGCACCGTCATTTGAGTGGACGTCCATATTTGCTTGCCACTCTGACTGGGGGTTGCCATCTGCCGCCGCCCCCATCCAGGCCGAGATCGACCAGACAATCGCCCTCCGAGTAGTCCTCCACGACAAGATGGCCCTCGCTCCAGACCACCACTCTCGTGACCGAATAACCGAACCCTCGATGAGATCCGATGAATCCTTCCGGCCCGAACCAGTGGCAAACCCCTTCCCCTCCGACTGGCAGCCTGAATGGATCGACATCGAGGCTGGCAGGCTCGCCACGGGCCGGGCGCGGGGCAAAATGCGCGGATACCGAGCGATAAGCGTTTCGCTGCGCCGGCATCGCATGATAGATGGCCGAGCCCGGATCTTCGATGATGGCCATGCCGTCCTTGAAACAGGTCAGCGACAGCTGATCGTTATGGGCATGCCCTCCATTGCCTTCCTGTCCGTTGGGACCACAGCGCACCGTGATCATCCGGCTCCCGTCCCGGACAATATACAAACCAAATTTCTCATAAGCGTGCAACTCTGGATGGCACCCGAGGTCGAGTGGGATCGAATACCTGCGAGCCGGATGCCGAGCGTTGTTGCGTACTCCCGCTAGCAGCGCCTCCCAGTCGCCCCCATACATTTTCCTTGGGACTGTCTGCGCAGAGCCCGTCAGGGTGCGCCCACCGCATAACGTCCGCAGCATGAACGTTTCCGGGCAGTTCATAGTCCCCCGTGTACCCAAAAGCACATCGCATGCATCCGACAGATGCCCATGCCTGTTCAACTGCTCGTCCCACCAGCGTTCCGGGATACGATCGATGAAATCATCCAGGCCGTCGTAGGTCGCGACTACCTCGGCTTTCGACATGGGCACAAAGGCGCTTGAAATTTTCATGAAACGGCCGCTGTCCAGGTCCCCTATCGGAACAACCGATCCATCCGGCCGAGCCGACGCGCGCACGAAATCGCCAATTCCCGCAAGACGATCCTTTACGCCTTGTGCCAGGCACCCTTCCCCATCAACGCCGAGAATCAGGGCTATGGCCCAGACTGCCATTTCACCCGACAGACGGTGATATCCCACCGATGACTCAAAGTTCGAGCCGTCCGGGAAAAATTGTCTTTCAACTTCCCTTGCAAGCTCGCAACGGGAAAACTCCCACCACCTTCTGCAGGCATCTTCCGCACCCAAGTAGGCTGCGGAGAAAAGCAGGCCGGCAAGATTGGCAAGATAGTGATTCGCGCGAAAGTCGGGTCGGCGCTCAAGATGGGCGCGGATATGCCGCCCATGCTCAAATACCGAACGGGCAAGCAGGTCTTCGAACGGTTTGTCGAATCGTGCTCCCGCCGCACGAAACAGGTCCCAGGCAACGACCATGTTGGCGACACGTATCCCGACATCCATAGCGCATATCCAATTCACCCCGTGGCGAGGCGGATTGGTTGCCACGAAATCCAGGATCATGTTGCGGAATTCGTTCTGATACTGGTCGCTCTCACGAAAACCCACCATGCCTGCTGCGCTGCACCGGTAGGCCAGCGCCACCAAAGGCAGATGCTGCAGGCGCGCAAGCTCCCACGGCTGCTTGATATCAGCGCCAAGACAAGGATAGATCGGCAAGGTTGATGCCCGGGCCGAGCCATCCCACCTGTATCCGGAGCGATGATCCCGCTGCCAATCAATCGGCTCATACTGCCCTTCCAGCATCCGCCATATACGCCGGGCTTCCTGCCGGTTGGGCCGCGACACCACACAATCGAGCCAATCGCCGCCCGCATCGGGCCTGATTTTGTCCGATTCGTATCTGCGTCCACCCATTCCGGTCGGGATTGATCCATATCCGACAGACTGCCAACCCAAGCCCAGCCAGTCGAACTTGTGCCCCATGAAGAGATCCGTCACTTCACCTAGCCAGGGACAGCATCTGACGATCATATCCTGGTTCGGCGCAGCGAGCCTGTACGACAGCGTCAGCGAATCCTTCCTGCTGAATGACGGCAGGAAACCGTCGCACAACGATTCGAAACTGCGCCGCAGAGTGGTTCCCGCCCTATGCAGGACCAATGGAACCCACAGCCGTGACGGATGTTTCAGAAGACGGGCAATGGAAGACATCAGCCCCTCTTCGCGGCCAAAGCTATATTCCAGCGCCGGCGGAATTTCGCCCAGGCTCCTGGGATATATTCTCCCGATGCAAAAGTTTCGGCAGTCGGCGACAGCAAAAACATCCAGTCGCTGACAAAAGGCTTCGGCAACCGGTCTGCAATTTTCGCATTCCATCCAGCCATCCCAAGTTTGCCGACCAGGATATCGAGGCCAAAACCGCATAGGAAAGTCCGGTTTCGAGAGTCTTCTACTCGCAGTCCTGCAGCCTGGATGACGCGGTTGATTGCGCCCCAGCTAAAAAAATTTACATGAGGACTATTGGCCAGACTCATCGGAACCCCCTCGATGGCAGATGAGGATTGTCCCGTTGTCCGCCTTTTCAACCGTCGCATGGCGTCAATGAGTCCCAAGCCTTCCAAGGCCCCCTGCAGCATTGAAACCAACTCGAACGGGCCATAACCGTTGGGAACGGTCATAAGGATCTTCCCTCCCGGCGCAACCGCTTCCCGCGCCTGCCTGAGGAAATCGACTGGGCGATCAACGTGCTCCAGCACCTCCGAAGCGATGACCAAATCATGCGTCCCGGGCGGAATAACGGATCCGGACAACTCGAAATGGAGATTGCCCTTCCCGAATCGTGTCCGCGCAAAATCGACGCTGGCCTTATCCGAGTCGACCCCGACAAAACGCGTTTGGGGAAAAAGTTCCGACAGCGGTGCCAGCAGATAGGCCCCCGTCCCGCATCCGATCTCCAGCACGGAGCCGGGCTGGAGGGCTTCGATTATCGACGCGGCATACTGAAGACGCTTGCGCAGTCCATACGAATCCTCAGCCTCAAACATGGGACGGGCTGGGCTTTCTGCCGGCGAGTATCAGCAATGGATCATCGCAGCTCGAGGGGTCGGCAACATCGAACCCGGCTTCCTGAAAAACCGAACGCCACTTTTCGATCGGCCACCGAGTAACAGAAAGCTTCAGGTAATCGTAACGCCTGCGGAGGGGTATAAACCGGGGCAGGCAGCCCAATATCGCCCGCCAAACGGGCTGTTCGGCGGAGGCAAGCCATTCTTGTTCCTTCTTGCGAACCGGGTGCCGCTCATCCGGTAACGAGCACAAGACAACGCCGCCGGGGCTGAGGATTCGATGAAATTCGCGAAGCACATGTGCCGGTTCAGGCACGTACTCCAGGACGCTCGATGCAATCACTGCGTCGAAAGATCCGTCTTCGAAAGGCAGGCGCGTATTCCCCGGGGGCAGCTGGACCCATTCCACACCGGAATCCGCATGCTCCCTTCTGGCTACATCGAGCATATGCCGGGCGATATCACAACCGGTTACCTTGAAGCCCAACCCGGCATGAACGGAAGCAATGGCGCCGGTACCGCACCCAAAATCGAGCAAGCGGCCGGAATCTATCCCCTGAGCGAAAAGAGCCTCTGAAAAACGCGCGATGCGGGCCCGCATGGCCCCCTGCGGCGAATAATTACGTGACCACAGTCCCGCCACGCCGTCGAAATAATCGGCCACGGAAGCGGAAAACATGGCGTCTCTCTCCCTGCCTGCCTTGATGCTCATTCCACGAACTTGAACCAGAAACTGGAAGTCGGGCGATGCCGCACCGGGTCGTACTGCGGAAAAGCAGCTCGAAATGCCTCCGTGTGATGCCGGAGCGCAAAAAAGCCCGGGACAAGAATCTGAGTACGGTTATTGCAGGCAAGAAAAGCCTGCAGGATATATTGCTCGTTCCAGTAGATTTTGTTTTCCCCGAAGAAGTGGATCGCCGGATATTCGTAGGGCAGGTAGATGTCATGAACGTGTACCAATACACCTGCCCGGAGCCGAGGAAGCACTTCGAGAAAGAGGAAGTTGACGTCACTGCCCAGTTTCGCCACGTGGGAACTGTCTATGAACAGCAGATCTCCCTCCCCAAGCGATTCGAAATGGGCCATGCCAACGGTTTCCGCTCCGCTGGTGATCAACTCGACCGGTATGGCCGCCTTCGAGAGCGTCTTTCTCAGCCACTGTGCAGGAAAGGGTTCGATACATGTCAGCGCTACTCCCTGCATCCCATCGCCGGCATTCAGCCGCAGGGCATCCAGGGTAATCAAGGTCGAGAAGCCGCAACCGATTTCTATGACGCGGCGGATTCTTCCTGAGCGGATCATGCCGTGCAACAGGGCTGCGGATGTGAATCCGAAGGCGCCATTGGTTGCGCTATAGACACCTTCCGGCGTTTCCCCTTCAGGCCACCGGCACTCGGTGGCATAAGCCCCCAGGGATTCCAGGGTCGCCGGAAGCGATCCTTCATCGAACCGCACCCCCGGCATGCTGCGCGGAACCTCGAAGTAGGCCGGGGGAATTTTCTCGTATTCCGGTATCGGCTGATAGAAATGCACTCTTATCGGCTGCCAGCCAAATCGGCGGCACCATGCTGCGCCAATACCGGTTCTTGCCGCCAGTGCATAAATAGGGGCAGTCAGCGCCAATACGGGCGATAGCGCGATTCCGAGAAGTCGTCGCAGGAATTTCCTCATGAAGCAAGGCGCGACTGGATATCCAGCGCCAGCCGCGAGGTCGTCAATTGCTCGCCGAGTGACACCGGCCACACCCCTGTTCGGATACCCGTAAAGAAAGCCTGCCATTGCTCCCGCAGCCCTTTGTCCGGGGATTTGCTTTCGACCAGCGGTCTGCCGCTGCCGGTTCGGGTAAGGCAGACATAGTCGTCGAGGCGGTACACTTCCCCGTCACAGAAGATCTCCATCTGCTCCTTGGAATGCCTGGCTGCCCCCAGCGCCGTAAATGCAAGCGTTCCCACTGATCCATCCGAGAAACGGATGGTCGCGACAAAATTGTCGTCTCCACGGAAGTAGGCGTTTGCCGGGGCAAGAGCAACCGCCTCGGTGCGCGTCGGCGCGGCACCTGTCAGTGCCAGGAACAGGTTGTAGATATGACAAGCCTCGCCAAGATTGCGCCCTCCCCCCTCTAAGCCATGCACCCAATGATCCGCCGCGATATGGCCGGCATTCATCCGATAGGTGATCAGCATTGGCCCGCTCCTGGCAGCAAGAAGTCCGGCAAGCTTTTCCGCATAGGGAGAAAAACGGCGGTTGAATCCCGTCATCAGAAGTGGCTTGACTTGATTGTCTGAGGCATAGAAATGTTCGATTGCGTCAAGGTCTTCATGGGTGAGCGCCAGCGGCTTTTCCACCAGAACATGCTTGCCCGCGGCCAGTGCACGCAAGGTCATCTCTCCATGGAGATGGTGGCGCGTTGCGATCAGCAACGCATCTACGTCGGGATCCTGGAGAACCTTTTCCAGATCCGTTGCCGCATATTCGGCGTTGCATTGGTTCGCCACGGCTTTTGCGTTGTGCCCCGTTCGGCTCACTACCGCCCGAATCGACAGTTGATCGGCCATTCCTCTCAATACCGGCAGATGTGCGCCCTTGAAAAAATTTCCTGCCCCTATCACAGCCAGACGAATCCGGCCATCGTGAGGGATGGCGTTGCCGACAGTACCTGTTACAACCGAATGCACCGGCGACGGGGTGAAGGCGGGGTACTCAAAGAGACTCAGCGACGGACCGGCCCCCTTTTCCTCGAGAACGGCATACGCCTCCGCCACCCGCTCAGTCGGGAATCGGGCACGGATCAACGGCTCGACTCTGACGGCTCCGATTTCAAGCAGCCGCAGATACTCGGCCATATTCCGCGTTTCAGTCCAACGCACATAAGCGTACGGATAGTCGACCCCCTCGTCCTCGAACCTGCTGTCGTAGCGGCCCGGTCCATAAGAGCAGGACACGCGCAAATCCAGTTCCTTTGCGTACATGTCGGCACGATCCAGGTCGAGGCCAACGTCCCCCACCAGCACAACCCGACCCTTGCGGCGGCACATCCTGAATGCTTGCGACACGACGTCGTTCGAAGTCGTGGCTGCAGCGACGATCACCGCATCTGCACCCATGCCTCCGGTCAGACGCAATGCAGCCTCATCGGCATCCGACGTAATCGGGACGCCTGCGTCCGCACCCAGCTTGCGTGCCAGATCCACCCTGGCTTGATCAACATCCCCGGCAATGACCCTGCAGCCGTTCGCTTTCAGGATCTGGCAGGTCAGTTGTCCCAAAACGCCCAAGCCAAGCACGGCAATTGTTTCACCAAGTGTCGGATCTGTACGCCGCACTCCCTGCAGGGCAATCGCTCCCAGCGCAACGGTGCTTGCCGCATCGAGCCCGACATGCTCAGGAATACCGACGGCCAGATTTCTTGGCACATTCAGGATTTCTGCATGGTAGGCGCATTGGGATCCCGCAACCGCCACCCGATCCCCCACATGGAATTCGGTAACGCCCTCACCCACTGCCGCCACCACGCCGGACGCCGAATATCCCAGCGCAACCGGTGCACCCAGCCTATCGTTAATGCCCCGGATGGTTGCCAACACTCCATCGCGCGCAGCACGCGTAAACACCTGACGGACCCGTTCCGGCTGCCGGAGGGCGCGACGCCACAAAGGTTCGGCAACCGAGCGCATAGCCGCCAGTTCGGTCCCGCTGGAAATGCAGGAAAAGGCAGTTCTTACCAGTACCGACCCCTTTTCAACTACCGGATCGGGGACTTCTTCAGCGGCAGGACGACCATCAATCAGGAGTATTTGTTTCACACGCCGAAGGCATTCAGATGAAGACGCGAAAGTATACCTTACGAATCAATGGTAATCAGACATCTTGCTGCCAGGCAGCAGAAGCGAGGGTAGCCTGGAAAGCCGACGCCACTACCTGCGAGTCGTGCCTCTCTGCTGCCGTATCCCGGGCACGCGCTGACAATTGACGCCGAAGTTGCATATCCGATGCAAGCTGCCTGACCGACTGTCTGAGAAAATCCGTATCGCGCCTGGTCACCGTCATCCCCCAGCCGGCGCTTGCCGCATAGGAGATTTGCGCCACTTCCGCTGGCCCATAAGCCAGGATCGGCGTCCCGGTGGCAAGATAGGCAGGGACCTTGGTCGGCATCGAGAAGCGGATATATTCGATCGTGTAGTCATCGAAATTGACCGGCAGGAGCAGAATGTCCGCTTCCTGCATGGTGCGGAAGAAGGTTGCGTCGTCGATAATCGTGTCATGCAGGGCAATTGCCGAACCAACAACCAAGCGTTGCCGGTATTGCTCTGCAAGAAATGCGGGGCTATAGATGTCCAGGCGGATCGGGAAGCCCTCGCCATCAAGAGCCTGTATCGCCGTGCAGCAGTCAATCAGACTCTCGAGTTGGGCAAACGGCAGGATCGATCCAATGTATGCCGCTCTAACCGGGCGCTTTACTCCAAGATCGGTCTTTGCATACTGCGCCCACCGCCCTACGTCAATCGCGTTCTGGTACGAAAGAAAGGGCTTTCCGTAGCGAACCCGATATGCCTCGGCCATGTCGTCGCAAATGGCGAGCCTAGCGGCCGACACATCCACCAGGTGCTGCATCAGCCGTTCCTTCTTCCTCCGCTGGAATGGAGACAACAGCCCGCCCTTGTAGAGCACCGAGACCCAATCGTCCATGATGTGAATCACAAGGGGCAGGCGAAAGCGGGCTCGCAGGCGCTCTGCCAATTCCATCATCGCATTCGAACCAAGAATGGTGTAAATCACCTCGGGCCGAAATGTCTCGATCCATTCTTCCAGCTCGGGCGTAAGGAACGCGACATCGGGAATGGCATCCCCGAACAGCCACGTCTTCACCCGCTTCAATAGGGAATTGGAAAGGCTCGATCTCTGGTGTCTCGGGGCCCCTGCCGAAATCGACACCGGCGGCTTGCCGAGCGGCACATGCCTGAGCCAGCCCCAACGATGGATCTCGCGCTCGGTAAGCCGGAAATACCGGTCGCAGACATCTGTCGACACGGGCACCGGGTCATTGTGAACGGTAGCGATGGCGTCCTTGGGCCAACCCGCAAAAAGGTTGCTGAAGGTGATGCCGCCACCCGTCACCCTGTTGAATGCCGAAGAGGTCAGAAACAAAACCCGGGGGGCCTCATCCATCATGCGCGCCCCTTGCCGCGACGACCGATGATTTCACCGTACAAGGTCGCAAAGCGCTCCGCCTGTATCTCGGATGAGAACTCCCTCTCGATCAGGCGTCGCGACTCGTCGCGCATCCTCGCCCTTTGCTCGCCATTGACCGCGAGCAGCTGCCGGATCGCGGAGGCAAGCGCGGCGGTGTCTCCTGAACGGACAAGGTGCCCGGTGACCCCGTCGCGCACGGCATCGGCCATCCCCCCTGTGTCGAAGGCAACCGCCGGCAATCCGCAGGCCATTGCCTCCAACAAGGTGTTGGGCAGATTCTCGACGGAGGACGGCACCACGATCAAATCGGCGCATGAGTACAGCGCCGCCATGAGGCGATCATCCGTGATGTAGCCGGCATGGCGAACCCGGATAGGCAATCCCGCACGCTCCCAGCTTTCCCCGCCGACACCCGCCAGCAGCAACTCCGTTCCCGGCAACGCCCCCATATGCTTCAAGGCTTCCATCAGGCAAGAGCCGCCCTTGCGCGGATTGTCATCGAGGCCGTGCGCGACAAAGAGAATCCTCTTGATGGAAGGATCGTAGTGCAGAATTTCGCACGCTACTTCTCGGGGGACGGGCCTGAAAATCTGCGTGTCCAGTCCGTTCGGAATCCTACATACTGGGAATCTTCCCAACAGGGGACTTTCACGCGCCAGTTTCTCGGTCCAACTGGAAGGAGCGACGACCGTAATGTCGCATTTCGCGTACAAACGTTCCTTCTGCCTCCACAGGAATGCGGAAGTATCGATCCCCAGTTCGACGTAATCGCGGGGAATCGGGCATGCACCGCAGCCGCTTTTCCATCTTTCGCAGGTTCCGGAATACACGCAGTGTCCAGTCATGGGCCACATATCCGAAAGACGCCAGACAAGCGGTGCATGGCGCGACATTGATGGCAGCAGCCGAATGGGGAAATAGCCCCCATGCAAATTGAAAAGCTGAATTACATCCGCTTCACCGAGCCATGGATGGCATCGAAGCCGTCCGCTCCATGGCTGCCACTGGTAGGCAAGACCGACATTCCTCGTCGCCCTGTCGATGAGGTATCCGGCCCATTTAACAGCCCTGCTGCCGCCATACACCGTATCCACGTCCGGATCGCGTGTGACCTTGGTCCCGACGAGCATACGGGACCGCCAGCCCAGTCCGCGCAATCCATCATGAATGCGATAGGCAGAACGCCCGGACCCCCCTTCGTTGTCCGTAGCCGACAAGTGCACCACGCTTCGGGAACCGGTCATGACGCCAGATCCCGAATATTGAACTGGGGTTTCTCGCCATTGCCTTCGATGAAGACCATATGCCAGAGCTGAAACATCAGCGCTGCCCAAACCACTTGCGTGAAGTCACCGCGACCCTCCACGTGCGGCCGCACGTAGCGCTCATGGAACTCGGGGCGGAACAAACCTTGTGACGCCAGCCTCCTCGCATCCAGCAGGCGCTCCACGAGCGGCCGCAAGGTGCCCCGCAACCACAATGTCAGCGGAATGACAAAACCACGCTTGGGGGCTTTCAGCAATTCGGGTGGCAGCACGTCGGCCACAGCATCACGGAGAAGCCCCTTCAGATCCACTCGCCGGGTCCGCAGCCCGGCCGGCAAGCCCAGCACATATTCCGCAAGGCGGTGATCCAGGAAAGGGGTCCGCGCCTCGACGGAATGCGCCATGGAAAAGCGATCCGTCATCATCAGGAATTCCTCGGGCAGCTGAGTCGCGAGATCGACCATGGCGCAGCGATCGCGGATGTTCGCGGCCTCGTCCTGCTCAAAGATGGCCTGATACAGCCAATCCGCCGTATCGACGCCCGGGGGATAGTCCTGGAAGACCCGTTCCCTCTTAGCCTGGTCATGAAGGTAATAGTAGCGGTCGAAATACTCTTTGCGAAAGCGGTCTGGGACTACGCGCTTCCCGAAAAAAATCCTCCGTAGCCAGCCACCTTCCAGTTGCCGCCATTTCCCGTAGTTGCCGAACAGCTCGTCGCCCCCCGTGCCCGTCATGCCGACCTTGACGCTGCGCGACATTTCCTTGAAAACCGCCCAGGATGGCAGTCCGCCGCCATAGGGTTCGTCCAGATGCCATACCATTTCCACGAGATCATCCAGCAGGCGGTCAGGATCGAGGACGATCTCCTCATGGGTCGTTCCCCATCGCTGTGCCACCTGACGGGCAAGCGGTAACTCATTCCACGCGCCTTCACCCTGCCCGCTGAAGCCCACGGAGTAGGTATGCACCTGCTGCCCCTGCTTGGCCAGCAAACCGACAATGGCGGAGGAATCCAGCCCTCCGGAGAGCGAGCAGCCAACCGCCACGTCGGACACCGACCATGCCGCTACCGCCTCCTCAAGTGATGCGCGGATATTCTGAATCGCCTCGGCACGCGGCACCGCCGGAATATGTCCCACCTTCGGCGACCACCAGCGCCCCGACTCGATGCTGCCATCCTTGCGCAAGATCAGCCAGCTCCCGGCAGGCAGCCTTGAAATACCAGCTATCGCCGTTTCCGTGCCCGGCACATACATCAGACTCATGTAGTGGTACAGACTTTTCCGATTGATCCCCTTATCCACCCATGGCAGCGCCAGCAGGCTTTTAAGCTCGGAAGCAAAGGCGAAGCGGCCCTGCCGGGAGCTGAAGTAGAACGGCTTGATGCCGAATCGATCTCTTGCACACAACAGCTCGCGCCTGTGGCTGTCCCATAGAGCAAAGGCGAACATCCCATTCAAACGCTGCAAGGCATCTTTGCCTTCCCGCGCCAACAAATGGAGCAGAACCTCGGTGTCCGAACTGCCTGTGGAAAAGCGAGTGCCCGCACCTTCCAGTTCCCGCCTGAGTTCGGCGGCATTGAATATCTCGCCGTTAAAGACGATCGAATAACGGCCGTCCGGCGTCCTCATGGGCTGATGCCCGCCCGCCAGATCGATGATCGCAAGACGCCGCATGGCCAGAGATACCTTCGCGTCCCGATCGCGAAAAACGCCGGAGTCGTCCGGGCCGCGATGAACGATCGTCCCGCTCATGGTGGCGATCCAATCATCCTCCTGTGGGCCGGCAACGCCAACAATGCCGCACACTGGTCAGGCTCTCCGGGCAATACAGGCCAAATGCGGCTGCCGTCGGGATACTCCGGAACTGATGGCAATCAGATCGCGCACAATTTGCTTGGGGTGCCACCACGCACGTCGGCTAAAATCCGTGGTGAAGGTCTTGATCGGCTCCAGGCCGTGGGCGCGAACCATCTCGCCGAGCGTGGCAGCCGAGAAAGAGCGCACATGCTGATAGCGGTGGAACACGTGGTCGCAGCATGGGCAATAAATCTGGGATTTCTCCAGATGTTCCTCGTTTGGGGTGGTGATGATAACCAAGCCATCGGATGCCAGCATGGCGCGAATGGCCTCGAAGAACGAGGCAATATGACGATCATCCAAATGCTCGATTACCTCAATGGAAACTATTCTGGAAAAACGTTGCCCGCGGCTACGTATTGCAGCTACTGTATCCGCCCCTCCGAATCCTTCGACTCCGGCATTGCGACGATTTGTGATGGCAACCGCCTCCTGTGAAAAGTCCGTCGCCCAGACTTTGCTGCCCAGAGCCGCCAAATGGCGTGTAAGGAAACCAAGCCCGCAGCCATAATCTAAAACACTGCCGTTCCCGCTCTTGAGCCATGGGGCGAGGATACGGGCTATTCGGTCACCAAACTGGTTGGTGAAATACTCTTCAGGGAACTGGGATTGCCAGCGCCAAAAGCGTGTGACCTTCTCATCATCCCATGGAAGCTGACGGTACCCCCCGGAGATCCCCGTTTGTTGTGACTCAGGGTTTTGTTCCATTTCCGACAAGCCCTGTCCCCCCCTCATGCACTTCGAAATTCGTATAACCAGCGGATCTGAACCACTTGACCACCTCACTTCTGGTCACCGGCAAATCATATGTGGGAGCCAGCGCATCAAAAGTATCCATAATTGCCCAGCGCACCTTATCTGCCGGTTCCAAGTCGGTGAAAAAATAGTTCCAGCATGGAATGACCGCGCCGAGATAATTTCCCAGCAAGGGTATGCGTTTGATAATCGTATCGATAGGCAGCCATTTGGGGATGAACCACTCCAGAAACGACAGTAATCGGTCAGGATTCATACGGGTGGTAATTGGCCGCCAAAGATACTTGGATTTCCACGGCCTAATCCTGCCATCACGATGATAGACGTCGAATGACAGTAGCCCACCCCGCCGCAATACCCGATTTAGCGCCTGAAAGGCAGCTGCCGGATCGGGCGTATGCTGAATGACACCATGGCAAAACACCCGGTCGAAGCTTCCATCCGCAAAGGGCATGGCCAGGATGTCTGCCTGGGCGAAAGCGACATTCGGAAAACTGCCATTCTGCTCGCGACTGACCTCGACGGCAGACGAATAATCAAAGGACAGCACCTTTGCTCCCGTCCCTGCCAGTAATCGTGTAAAACGGCCTGCCCCGCATCCCGCCTCAAGAATCAACTGGCCATCCAAACCACTCGCAGGCCAGCCGGTTTCCTTGAGGAAACGATTGCGGGTTAACGCCGTCTTGTTGTATTCGTCGTATTGTGTGAGTTGGAAAGCCTTCCATTGCTTTGCAAACGTCGCGTTATAACCGTCGCTGGAGCGGAAACGCACGATACCACCATCGATCGGCCAATCTCCGCCCGACGCGGAAAGACAGTTCCCCTCAAGCTGCACATCCCCTCCCAGCGCAGCGGCAAAAATATCAAATTGCCGTTGAGTAAGCGTGCCTCCGACGAAGAATTCGCCCGGATCGGGGGGTGTCTGATGTCGGTTTGCCGAAGCTGAACCCGAAGGTGATGTCATGCTGTTTGAGCCATCATCGCTTCTGCGCGTTCGAAATCGACCACCGTATCGATGTCAATCGAATAGTGCTCATCCATCATGTAGGCAAGCAGCCGACCACCGAAAACAAATCTATCAAGGCAGGATCTTCTGGTGATATAGATGGCAGCGCCATTGCGTGCAAAAACCGTCTCTTTGTCCTGACGGCGCGTAGGTTGGGTATCACTCAGATAGGGCACTAAATAACCCTGATCATCAAGCTTCATGACCGAACGGGGATGGAAGATGTGTGGTACCGGAATACAACTTACCAGGCTGTCGGCTTGAGGGTCAGAAGCGAATAAGGCGGCTGCCTCGTCGATATGGGCTGTCTTTCTCAATGGAGAAGTCGGTTGCAGAGTCATCACCGCATCACAACGATATCCCTCAAGTGCTTCCAGTTCGGAAATCACGTGGCTCAGTACCGACAGAGTAGTGGCCTCATCGCCAGCTAACCTGCTGGGGCGCAAGAAAGGAACGTCTGCCCCTAAACCGCGAGCGATTTGCGCTATCTCTTCATCTTCAGTGGACACCACTACTCTGTCCAAGCTTTCTGCCGCCAAGGCGGCGGCAATGGTCCAGGCGATCAATGGCTGTCCCCTCAGCAACCGGATGTTCTTGCGAGGCACTCCCTTGGAGCCTCCGCGAGCCGGGATAATGGCTAGTATTTTCACGTATTCAGTAAGTGATTCGCTTCTGCACCTGGACCTCGCAACGGGCCAGGATATCCGCAATCCGTTTGCCGGCCTGCCCGTCGCCATAAATCGGCTGGCTCTCGTAGCGCCCATGATCCAGTTGCTTCATGATCGCCTCTCGAATGGCCTGGCGCTCATGCTCGGCATCGATCACGTTTGTCCCCCGCTCACGCATGTCCTGGCGCGAGCCGATGTTGATGACGGGGGTGCCGATGAATGCGCCTTCCCGTATTCCGCTGCTGGAATTGCCCACCAGGCAGGCGGTGCGCCTCATCAGCCGGATATAGGTCGCGACCGGCAGGTTCTTGAAGAAATGCATGTTGTGGTCAAGCTTGCGCTCACGCCATTTGCGGATGCCGCGTGCGATATCGTCCGAACCTGCGTCAGCGTTAGGCCAGAGGATGATCGCCGGCAAGCCCGTCTCGCGGATGGCCTCGAGGGTTTCGGTTATCTGTCGCTCACCGGCGCCATATTCCGTGGTGACGGGATGCTGGGACACCAGCAGGAATGGTCTGCTCAGATCGAACCGTTCTCCGACACCGACATCGAAAAGATGGTCGTCCAGTTCGCCGTCCTGCTGCGCCATGATCTCGGCAACCAGGTCGATGCGCGGACAACCCACCAGATACACGTCTTCCGGTCGCTCGCCGAGCCGGATGATGCGCTCCTTGGCCTCCTTGCTGGCAGGGAAGTGGATGTGGGCGAACTTGGTTACCGCATGGCGAATGCTTTCGTCAATGGTGCCGCTGACCTCTCCGCCCATGGTGTGCGCAATGGGGATGTTCATGTACGCCGCCGCCAGCGTAGTCGCCATGGTTTCAAATCGATCACCCACCGTCAGAACCACGTCTGGCCTGACCTGATCGAAGATTGTCGGCAATTCCAGCAGGCCGAGGCCGGTGGATTTCGCCATGGTCTCCGGCGTTTCCCCCTCGATCAGCATGTGTACCCTGGCAGCGGGCGTAAATCCGTCCCGCTCGATCAGGGAAACCACGGCACCGTAGCGATCGAGCAGCGCGGAGGCTCCGACCACCAGTTGCAATTCAAGGTCGGCATGGTCCCGGATCGCCGCCATCGCCGACTTGATGCTGCTGTAATTCGCGCGCGATCCGATGACCACGCAAATTTTTCGCTTGTTGCTCAATTCAGGTCGTCCTCGCTGATTTTGTGATTGGCGGGCAGTGCGCGCCTGGCATTGCGGCCAATCAGGCGTGCATATTCGCGCGCAGGTATGCCATCGCCGGGCTTCTTGAATGCCAGCATGTCGGCCGTCACGGTTTCGCCGGAAGCTATTGCTCGCGCCGTCACCACGCTTTTCTCGAAAATGCGCTTCATGTCCGCATATGGGATGATGTCGGCCTTGCTGACCGGATTGCCCAGCATCGTCCAGACATCCCTTAAAGCATGCGCCATGGCCTTGAACTCGTCCGGCTGCATCGAATGACGGGCATCGCTGCCGTACATCAGGCGCGAGAAGGTGAAGTGCTTTTCGATTACCGTGGCCCCCAGTGCCGCTGCAGCAACTGGCGCGGCAAACCCCATGGTGTGATCAGAGTAGCCCACCGGCAAGCCATACCGATCGGACATCTCCCGGATCACGTTCAATCCCACCCGTTCCGGCGGACAGGGATAGGTGGATGAGCACTGCATCACCGTCGTCGCACAGGCATTCCTTACCGTCGCCACCGCCAGATCCAGTTCATCCCATCCGCTCATCCCGGATGAAAGCAGTACCGGCTTGCCCGTTCTGGCCACGCGTTCGAGCAAGGGTTTGTTGGATACCTCGCCTGACGGAATTTTGTAGGCCGCCATGCCAATCTCTTCGAGCAAATCCACCGCCTCGAGTGAAAACGGGGAAGACAGAAAAACGATGCCATTCCCTTTCGCATAGGCTGCCAATTTCCGCCACTGCTCGGGCGTAAAGGCCGTGCGCCGAAAATAGTCCAGTCGCGGCTCATCGGAGAAATAGGCAGGAGCCGGCGCCGATTCCAGCGACTCCGCCTCGGCGATGTGGGTCTGGAACTTGACCGCGTCCGCCCCGGCGGCTGCCGCTGCCTCGATCAACTTCAGCGCGTTGCCAAACGATCCGTCATGGACGGAGCCGATCTCGGCGATGATGCGGATCATGCTGCCCCCCTCCTGCTTCGGATCTCTGCCGCCTCCGGCCTGGCGGCGAATGCGGCTATGGATATCTTCCCGCTCGGCTCGTACAGCCGATCAATTCTCATCACGACCAGGCCGGCCCTGCCGATGGCAGCATTCAGGCTGGCCACATCATACAAGTGGCGATGCAATGCTCCCAGAATATTGTCTTCCGGGGGGCGGTGGAGGAGCGTCTCCTTCGCCGGCACCTCCACATAGAGCACCCCTTGTTGAGGGCTTAGCGCACTACTCGCCTCGTGGAGCAGCCGCACCGGATCGGCAAGATGTTCGATGACCTTGTTCAAAGTGCACAAGTCAAAGCCTGTGAGACCGGAGTCTGCCGAAAATACCTCCTGCCTGACGTTGAATTGGCCCAGGCTGCGAAGATGCTCGGCAGCCACCGGATCAGGTTCTACCGCAATCGCAGACCATGCCTGGCTGTCCCGGGAAGTATCCTGAAGGAACCGGGACAGGAATACTCCTGTCCCGGCGCCGATATCAAGCGCCCGCGATTCCTTACCCCCCTCCGCGGCACACCACTCGGCAAGGAATGATCGTATCCGACCGACACGTTGCGCATTATCAGACCGCGCCGCGGGCAGGGACATTACTTCCGCATATTTCTGACCGATGGTGGAACTCCTAAAATCGACCTCGTAGTAGCCCGCTGCCAGCGATTCCAAACGCGCAATGACGCCTTCCGGGTATACATTGGTTACAGCACCGCAACTGTCGCACTCCACCCAGCGGCGCACATATCCGTCACGCGTCACACCCAGATGGCGCTCGAAGCGATCAGGCTCTTGAATGGCGAGCAGTTCGCGAATGAGCTGGCCACCGCAAATGGCGCATCTGCCAAAGCCGGTTTTCAGATTCTTCGTCATGCAACAGTCAGGTCGAGGAAATCCTCCTCGCCGGAACGAAGGAAGGAGACGATTTTCTGCATTTGGGAATGTTCAAGAATGGCATTCGGGGACTTGTCTCCCAGAGCCAAATCCCTATGGCGGGGATGATTTACCGGGAAATTATACACATCGGAGAACATGTCGCCGTAGCGGGCCGGGCGCGCCCGGAAAACAAAGTAGGCATATCGCTGACCCAGCCGTACTTGCTCCGCTGTCAATGCGGGAATCTCATGTATCAATCGAATTTTCTCGAGATATTCCTGTCTGGTCTTGGAGTCCACCGTAAACCCCTTGCCGGCATATCGCCCCGTCCCCGCCGTCAGGGTAGGGATGCCAAAGCAAGGCAGTTCCAGCCCCACCGTTCCCCGTACCGTGATGCCGAAATCGGTAATCTTGAAAAACGACAGCGGGCTCGTCTTCTCCTCCGGATAAACCACTCGCAGAAAACCAGGGATCTCGCCAAACGCTTGCTCCAAGGCAAGCAGCTCACCGTATTTCCCAGAATAGCCCAGCCTGGCATTGCGATAGACATTCGCCGGATGCAGCTTCAGCACCCAGTTAACCTCTGGATTCGCCGCAGCAGCCCGCACCGTCTCGACCAGCCACTCCTCGTAACCGCCCGAGAACAAATCATCCCCGTAAAACAGATTGGCGTCGTTGAGGATGTGGGAATAAATGACGGCCGTCCTTTTTCCGGGATTCAGCCCCAGCTGTGCCATCAGATCGTGTTTTTCACGCTGCTGCTGGTCGGTCGCGAGACTCTTGTACTTGAACCAGGCCCCTTCCTTGTAACCGGTCTCGAACTGGGCCATGACACCACTGTGATACCTGTCATCCCAGGGAAGCGAGAGGATCCGCTCCCAACTGCCCGCAGAAATCGAGAATGGATGCTCCCTGTAGTTACTCCATCGGTAACGCTTGAGCATGATCGCGTTGGGCTCATGGCAACCGGTCCACTGCACGTAATCGACGCTGTTCTCCAAGGCCGCGTAAAATATTTCGGCGGTCCCGACAAACCCTTTCTCCACCCCCATCACGATCGACGGTTTCAGCTGCTTGATTGCCGCTTGGGCGGTGTCGACCAGTATCATCGAATGCAGCATGATTTTCTTCAGACGTCGGCGCACTGCCCCGTCGAGTTGAAGCCTCCCGTCCTTGGTCGAAGCCGACAACGTCGCCAGCGCATGCAGGCCGACATAGCAGCCGAGATACCTGAAGGACTTGATCTTCCCAAGCGAGAGGTCGTTGTCGGCAAATAGCCTCTTTAGCTGCGAACGCTTCTGCCACGACTGCAAGAACTCCAAATGGTCCTCCAGGACAAGTACCGGAGCAGGCCCACAGCCATGGTGGTACTCCATGACAATCTCCCGGCATGCGTCATTCGTGAGGAAGGCGACGCGATAGCCGGCGCGTTGCATGGCCGCCGCAACGATCCTCTCGAGTTTCAGGCAGTACGCGAGGGGCAGAAAACTGAGCACCAGAAAAAGCGGGGCCTGGGGG
>WBUF01000096.1 GCA_008933825.1 Rhodocyclaceae bacterium
GATGTGCTGAGCGGTTTTTCGGGGGACGACCGTATCGAGGGGCACGGCGGCAACGATGTGCTGCATGGCGGCGCGGGGGAGGACATCCTGGACGGCGGCACAGGAGCCGACAGCCTGAATGGCGGCGACGGGGCGGATACCCTGGCCGGCGGGGACGGCGAGGACGCCCTGTCCGGCGGCGGCAACGACGATACCTATGTGTTCCTCAAGGGCGACGGCGGCGACCTCCTGCTGGAGGAGATCAACGGCGGCCGCGACCGCCTGCTGCTGGGCGGCCATGCGCCGGGCGAAATTCGCCTGCGCCGGCGCGGCGCCGAGCTGGCGGTGCTGGGGTAGGGTGCGAGAGCGCATGCGTAATGGGTACGAAAAAGTCAGTCGCGGTGAGGCGGCGCTAGGAGGGGCGGAGTGAGATTTCCCGTGCAGGATGTGGCTGGAATAATACGACTCGAAGAAGCGAGGCAATTCAAATTTCAAGTGATCGATCTTTGCGAAGGAGACAGGAGGGCTGCCGAGTGAAGAGCAAGAAGACAATGAGAGTTGTTTGGTTGATTTGGATAACTGTCGCGCTAGTCATTGGCATTAGTCCGGTTGGAGCGACAGCATTAATAGATTCGAAGCTGACTCTGCCTAGCACGTTTAGCCAGACCATTTATTGGCTGGACAACAACAGAGTAATTGCACTCATCTTCGAGAATGAACTATGGACCGCACCGGATGGTAGTAAGAAAGGTGTGGAAAGCATCGTCGTGTGGAATGTCGAATCCAATGAGTTCGCTCGACACGGTTTGTCCGGAGCGGGCGGTCTTTGTGTCGGCGATGGCTTTATTCGCTACTTCAGACGCCGTTTATCGGAGGGAAAATACGATGAGATCGATCGATACTATGGACAGTTCGGTAGGGAAGAGAAACTATCACTAACCAGTACGATAGATAAAAATTCGTGTTTGACTGAACCTGAACTTCCTCGGCTTCCAGCAGGGGTAGAGGCGCGAGGGAAGGCAACGGGAAGTATATTCGTCCGGCTCAAACCGGAACACGGCTGGGTCGAGTTTGCAAAGAGGTCAGGCGATCCGCCACACGTACTCAGACAATACCCTGCCGCGATCATTCCTCCCGCCGGCCAAGCGGAAAGCGGCATCGCGTTGCCGGAGTTCTTTAGGGAAAATCTGAAGCGCGTGTCTCGGTACGACAGTACGCTGCTGTACTATCCGCATCGAAACGCTTACGTCCTCCGCACCCAGCATTACCAAAGCCCGCTTCCGGAGGGCGTGCGTACCACACTCTGGTGGATATACCCGGACGGCCGGGTCGAAGAGATCGTCAGCTACACCCGCGACAAATCCTGGCCCCTCGCCAACGCGAATTCCTTTATCCCGGCGCGCTCGGGGGTTTACTTCATCGGCGCCGATACCACGCTGACATCGTACGTAGGCCTGTACGGGTTGTTCCGGTATTACGACGACAACAAGCGCAGGCGTGTCGTGGCCGGCCGCATCGGGCCATGGGCGCTATCCCCGGACGGATGCAAGCTCGCTTTCGGCAACGACGACCGTCGGCGGGTCGATGGCGCCAGGCAATACAAACTTCAAGTGGTTGACCTTTGCAAGGGCGACCGGAGGAGGATTGTGTAATGAGTAGATTGTGGATGAGAAAAGTATGGTTCAGTGGCTGCCTGACGTTATTGACAGCTATGTGTGGCGCAGCTGAGAAGATGGGTGTTGTTGATGCAGGTGCCTACGTGATTCCGACAGGATTTGTCACCAACGTATATTGGTTAGATACCGAATCGGTAGTTTTTGTAGGTACCCAAGAAGCAAGCTCCAATCCAGCTCAGAAAGGAATGCGATTGCTTCAATTTGATGTTGGCCGCCGCCGTCTTAACGATATAGGCCCGATCGGAGGAGGGCTATGTGTCTACGATGGCAAATTGCGCTATTGGCGACCAAAAAGTAGTTTGTCGAGCACTCTGCCATCACAACCGACTGCTGAATGGTTTGCGGGACCTGTAGGAGAAATCATTTCGTCCCCGGAGCCGAAGGTATCACCACACGGTGATCGGATGGACCCGCTTCAAGGATGTCGATTCGAGTCGGAGATTCCACCATTACCAGATCAGTTGGCGGTTCGCAGGAAAACCGTGAGCAGCCAATTCGTCCGGCTCAAACCGGAACACGGCTGGGTCGAGTTTGCAAAGAGGTCAGGCGATCCGCCACACGTACTCAGACAATACCCTGCCGCGATCATTCCTCCCGCCGGCCAAGCGGAAAGCGGCATCGCGTTGCCGGAGTTCTTTAGGGAAAATCTGAAGCGCGTGTCTCGGTACGACAGTACGCTGCTGTACTATCCGCATCGAAACGCTTACGTCCTCCGCACCCAGCATTACCAAAGCCCGCTTCCGGAGGGCGTGCGTACCACACTCTGGTGGATATACCCGGACGGCCGGGTCGAAGAGATCGTCAGCTACACCCGCGACAAATCCTGGCCCCTCGCCAACGCGAATTCCTTTATCCCGGCGCGCTCGGGGGTTTACTTCATCGGCGCCGATACCACGCTGACATCGTACGTAGGCCTGTACGGGTTGTTCCGGTATTACGACGACAACAAGCGCAGGCGTGTCGTGGCCGGCCGCATCGGGCCATGGGCGCTATCCCCGGACGGATGCAAGCTCGCTTTCGGCAACGACGACCGCTGGCTAGTCGATGGCCCGCGGCAATACAAACTTCAAGTGATCGATCTTTGCAAGGGAGAGAAAAAATGACTGTCCGCACAAACGTTGATTTGTCCAAACTGTTGCTGGTCGCCTGCGATCAGAGCTACTTCAACTACGGCACCCTTGCAACGGGGATGTCTTTGGCCCCGTTGCCGGACAAGAGCAGCAACGACCCGGCGTACGCCAATCCGGACATTTACCGGGACTTGCCGCAGTTTTCGACCACGTCGAATTACAAGGTCTATCAGGTGATGGAACGACCCGAGATAGGTGCCAAGGCCGTGATCTATGAGGATACTGCAACCAAGCAGGTCATCGTCGCATTCGGCGGCACCGACGGTCTGGATCTGCCGGATTGGGTGACCAATACACAGAGCGTCGGCTGGAAACAATGGGAAGCGCTTGTCGATCCGGAGCGTGGGAATCTTTTCGGCAGACTGGACGCTCTAAAGAATAGCAGCAATATGGGTGGCACCATCGCCAATATTCACTCCACTGGCCAATCGTTGGGCGGTGCGCTGGCGCAATACGCGGCGTATGAGTATGTGCGCCAACAAAGACGTGCCGCTCAACAGCAAGGCGGGAGCTACACGCCGTCGAACTGTTACGAATGGAGGAGGGCGGCATGAGCATGGCAGCCAAGATGTTCAAGACTGTAGGTCTCTCGTTGACGATCATGGGGGCGAGCATGCAAGCGGATGCAATTGGCGGCGGGGCCAGCTGGAAAGAGGAAGTGCTGTTGCACGACGGCGGGAAACTGATCGTCGAGCGGTCGCAGGTTCGAGGTGGCA
>WBUF01000041.1 GCA_008933825.1 Rhodocyclaceae bacterium
ATCTGGAGCAGCCGCCGCTGCCGGAGAACGGGCCGCAGGAGGTGGCGCGTGCGGCGCGCTCCTTCAACGCTATGCAGCGCGCCCTGCAAGCCTATCTGGAGACGCGCGCCCAGGCGCTGGCCGGCGTCTCGCACGACCTGCGCCTGCCGCTCACGCGCCTGCGCCTGCGCCTGGAACAGCTGCCCGAGAACACGGCGCGTGCGGCGATGCAGCGCGACATCGAAGAGATGGACGCCATGGTCGGCGGCACGCTCGAGTTCCTGCGTGCCGGCAGCGACGGCGAGCAGGCGGTGAAGCTGAATCTCGTCGCGCTGATCGAGGGCCTCGCCGAAGACGCCGAGGCCGCCGGCGCGAAAGTCAGTCTCCGCGGCACGGCGGCGCCGGTCACGGCCAAGCCGCAGGCGCTGCGCCGCTGCCTCGCCAACCTGATCGACAACGCGCGCCGCTACGGAGGCGGCGAAGTGGACGCGGCGCTCGCCGACGGCGATGTCGTCGAGATCCGCATCGGGGACCGCGGGCCGGGCATTCCGGTCGAGGAGCGCGAGCGCGTTTTCGAGCCCTACGTGCGGCTGGAATCCTCGCGCGCGCGCCATACCGGCGGCGCCGGCCTCGGCCTGGCCATCGCCCGCGCCATCGCCCGCGCCCACGGCGGCGACGTTCGCCTGGAGGCGCGCGAAGGCGGCGGGATGACCGCCATCCTTGCCCTGCCGCGCAAATGAAAACGGGGCGCCGCGGCGCCCCGTTTCGGACCAGAAGACGCTCAATTCGTCAGGTAGTCGGTGACGGCCACCCACTTGCCGTTCTGGATCTGGCTGGCGCGCGATTTCCGGTTGCCCAGGTGCTGGGTCGCGGTGAAGCTGTACTCCGGGCTGCCGAACATGTCGCGCGGGAAGGGCGCGCTCTCCAGCGCCTTGACGAAGGTCTCGGTGCTCAGGTTCGGGCCGGCGCGCTTGGCGGTCTGGTAGAACAAATCGGCGATGACGTAGCCGTAGGCGGAGAACAGGCCGGGGTCCTCCTTGAACTGCGCCTTGTAGGCTGCCGCCCAGTCGCGCACGTTCTTCGAGGCGTCGTCCGGATACGGCACGCCGACCTGGTGCATGGCGAACAGGCCGTTCATGGCCGGCCCGCCGAGCTTGTGGATGAGATCGGTGTAGGAGGCCGAGCAGCCGAGGAACTGCGGGTTCCAGCCCATCTTGCGCGCCGTGGCGATGGTGCCGATGGCCTCGCGGATGATGGTGCCCATCACCACCGTGTCGCAGCCGGCGCCCTTCATCTTCGCCACCTGGGCGGAGAAGTCGGTGGCGGCGCGCTTGAAGGTGGTCTTCTCGGCCAGCGTCTGGCCGATGTCCTTGAGGCCGTCCTCGGCGCCGCGCAGCACTTCCAGGCCGTACTCGTCGTCCTGGTAGATGATGCAGAACTTCTTCGAGCCCTGCTCCTTGGCCATCCACTTCACGCCGATGCGGATCTGGTCGTAGTAGGGGGCGGCGAAGGAGAACTTCAGCTTGTTGAGCGGCTCGTACATCTCGCGGGCGCCGGTGAGCGGAAACAGGTGCGGGATGTTCTTCTCGAACAGGATCGGCATGGAAGCCATGGCCACCGCCGTGCCGATGCTGCCGATCATGGCGAAGATCTTGTCCTGCTGCACCAGCTTTTGCGCGGCGAGCAGGCCCTTCTTCGGATCGTAGCCGCTGTCCTCGACGATGAGCTTGATCTTGCGCCCGTTGACCCCGCCGGCGGCGTTGATCTCGTCGACCCGCATCTGCATGCCGTTCTTGGCCGGCTTGCTGAAGCCGGCGAGCGGACCGGACAGGTCCTGCAGCGAGCCGACGACGATCTGGTCCTTGGTGACGCCGAGCTGCTGGGCCTGGGCCGGCCAGGCCAGGGTGGCCGCCGTCGCCAGCAGGGCGAGTTTCATCTTGAAGTTCTTCATGTTCAGGTCTCCTCTCCTCAGGTTATCCGTCATGAACGGTACATGGATTCTATAAGGTCTGCGTACTTTTGGTTAACGAACTTGCGTTTCAGCTTCATGGTCGGCGTCAGCTCCTCGTCCTCGGCCGTAAGCTTCTGTTCTATCAGGCGGAACTTCTTCACCTGCTCCACCCGGGCGAATTCCTTGTTGACCCGCGCCAGTTCGCCCTCGATCAGGCGCTGCACTTCGGGGGCGCGGCACAGACTGGCGTAGTTGGAGAAGGGAATGTCGTGGTCCTGGGCGAATTTCTCGACGTTCTCCTGGTCGATCATGATCAGGCAGACCAAGTACGGCCGCTGGTCGCCGATCACCACCGCATCGGTGATGTAGGGGGAGAATTTCAGCTGGTTCTCGATCTCGGACGGGGTGATGTTCTTGCCGCCGGCGGTGATGATGATGTCCTTGAGGCGGTCGGAGATCCTGAAGTAGCCGTCCTTGTCCCTGTAGCCGACGTCGCCGCTGTGCAGCCAGCCCTCGGTGTCGATGGCCTCGGCGGTCTTCTCCGGCTGGTTGAGGTAGCCCATGAAGATGTTCTCGCCGCGCACCAGCAGCTCGCCGTTCTCGCCCACCATCACCTCGCAATAGGGATTGGCCACCCCGATCATGCCGGGCTTGATCTTCGATGCGGGAGTGCATGTGGCGCCGCCGCCGGTTTCGGTCATGCCCCACACTTCCAGCATGGGGATGCCGAGCGCCATGTACCAGCGCACGAGATCCGGCGAAATCGGCGCCGCGCCGGTGATGAGGAAGCGGCAGCGGTGGATGCCGATCAGTTTGCGCACGTTGTCGAGCACCAGGAAGCGGGCGAGCCAGTGCAGGGCGCGCAGGCCGCCGCCGATCGGCTGGCCGGCTTCGTACAGGGCGACCATCTTCATGCCGACGCCGATGGCCCACTTGTAGGCGAGCTTCTGCAGCCCGGTGGCTTCCGCCAGGCCGATCATCACGCCGGAATAGAACTTCTCCCAGATGCGCGGCACGGCGAGGAATACCGTCGGCTGAATCTCCCGCACGTTCTCGGGGATGGTCTCCGGGTTCTCGACGAAGTTGAGCACGGCGCCGGTGTACAGCGAGAAGTAGGCGCCGGCCATGCGCTCGGCGACGTGGCACAGCGGCAGGAAGCACATGTGCTCGTCGGACTCGTCCTGGGCGATGATCAGGTTGAAGCCGCGGATCGAATGGAGCACATTGCGGTGCGAGAGCATCGCGCCCTTCGGCCTGCCGGTGGTGCCGGAGGTGTAGATGAGGATGGCGAGATCCTCCGGCCGACGGCTGTCGATGCGCCCCTGCCATTCGGATTCCGCCGCGGCGGCGCCAAGCCGCGCGATGCGCTCTCGGCCGGTCTCGCGCAGGCGCTCCAGGCTGATCACGTCGGGATCGTCGAGGCCGCGCAGGCCTTCCATGTCCCAGACGACGATCTTGCGCAGCAGGGACAGCCGTTCGCGCGCCTCCAGGGCCTTGTCGAGCTGTTCCTCGTCCTCGACGAAGAGATAGACCGAGCGCGAGTCCTCGGCGAGGTATTGCACCTGCGTGGCCGAGTCGGTCGGGTAGATGCCCGAACTGACGCCGCCGGCACAGAGGACGCCCAGGTCGCAGAACAGCCATTCCTGCCGGGTGTTGCCGAGGATGGAGACCGTCTCGCCCGGCGCGAAGCCGAGCTCGACGAGGCCCATGCCGATCTCGCGCACGATGTCGGCCAGCCCGCGCCAGGTCAGCGCCTGCCACAGGCCGAAGGCTTTCTGCCGGAAGATGACCCTGTCGGTGCGCTTGCCGACGGCGTTCCAGAACAGGCGCGGAACGGTGTCGCCGGGAACGACGACGTCCCGGGTCGACCAGTGTTGCTTGCTGTCGGTTGTCCACCACATAACTGTTATCGCCAGGTCTTCTTCTTCTTCCAGCGCCGCGTGCCGCGCACGCCGGCGTCCTTGATGCCGAGGTAGAACTCCTTGACGTCCTCCTTCTCGCGCAGGACGGAACAGGGGTCCTCCATGACGATGCGGCCGACCTCGAGCACGTAGCCGTAGTCGGCGTATTTCAGCGCGACGCGAGCGTTCTGCTCGACCACCAGGATGGTGACGCCGCGCTCGGCGTTGATGCGCCGGATGATCTCGAAGATCTCGTGCGTGAGCTTGGGGGAGAGGCCCAGGCTCGGCTCGTCGAGCAGCATGATCGTCGGCTTGGCCAGCAGGGCGCGGCTGATGGCAAGCATCTGCTGCTGGCCGCCGGAGAGCTGGCCGGCGGGCTGGTTCGCCCGTTCCTTCAGAATCGGAAAGTAGCCATATACCTGCCCGATCTCCTGCTCGACGGCGGCGCGCTCGCCCAGCGCGCGCGTGTAGGCGCCCATCAGCAGGTTCTCGCGCACCGTCAGCAGCGGAAAGATCTCGCGGCCCTCCGGCACGTGGGCGATGCCCTGGCGCACGATCCAGGCCGGGTCCTTCTTCTGGATCGGCTCGCCGCGGTAGACCACGCTGCCCTTCTGCGGGTCGATGATGCCGGAGATGGTCTTCAGGATGGTCGACTTGCCGGCGCCGTTGGCGCCCAGCACGGTGACGACGCTGCCCTGGCTCACCTTGAGCGAAACGCCGCGGATGGCCTTCACCGGGCCGTAGGACGACTCGACGTTGTTCAGCTGGAGGATCACGTCAGACATGTTCACTCCCGCCGCCAGGCGGCGGACCGCCGTCACCCCCGCCCGCGGGGCGGGGGCTGGGGGGTGGGCCGTCATCCTCGGTGCCCCCCAGGTAGGCTTCGATCACGGCCGGGTGCGACTGCACCTCGGACGCGGTGCCGAGCGCCAGCTCCTCGCCCTGGTTCAGCGCGAAAACGCGGTCGGAGACGCGCGACACCAGGCCCATGTCGTGCTCGACCATGATGACGGTGATGCCGAGGTCGTGCTTGATGTCCTCGATCCAGAAGCCCATGTCCTCGGTCTCCTCGACGTTGAGGCCGGAGGAGGGCTCGTCGAGCAGCAGCAGCTTCGGCCGCATGGCCAGGGCGCGCCCCAGCTCGACCACCTTGCGCACGCCGTAGGGCAGGCCCGCCACCATGCTGTCGCGGTAGTGCTGCAGTTCGAGGAACTCGATCACCTCCTCGACGGTGCGGCGGAACTGCAGCTCGGTCTGGCGCACGCGCGGCGTGAACAGCAGGTCCTGCCACCAGCCGGTGTGGCGGTGGCAGTGGCGGCCGACCAGCAGGTTCTGCAGCACCGTGGCGTGCTCGAACAGCTCGATGTTCTGGAAGGTGCGGGCGATGCCCAGGCGCGCGATCTCGTAGGGCGCGAGGTGGGAGATCTTCTCGCCCTCGAAGGTGACGAAGCCGGCGCTCGGCCGGTAGAGCCCGCTGATGAGGTTGAAGATGGTGGTCTTGCCGGCGCCGTTGGGGCCGATCAGCGAAAACACCTCGTTCGGCCACACCTCGAAGGAGACGTTGTTCACGGCCTTCAGGCCGCCGAACTGCACCGAGAGATGGTTGGCGGTGAGCAGCGGCTTCATTTCAGGCGTTCCGACTTCATGTAGCTCTTCTGCCGCCGGAACAGGCCCTTGCGGTAGAAGGGGAAGAGCTGGAAGAAGGTGCGGATCTTCAGCCAGCGGCCGTACAGGCCCATCGGCTCGAACAGCACGAAGGCGACGAGGATCAGGCCGAACACGGTCGGCTGCAGGCCGGTCTGCTGGCCGATCGCCGGCGGCAGCCAGTCCTTGGCCAGCACGATGAGCTGCTGCACGACGATCCAGAAGGCGGCGCCGAAGATGGCGCCGTAGATCGAGCCGACGCCGCCGATGACCAGGATCATCAGCAGTTCGATCGACTGCAGGAAGGTGAACTGGTCGGGCGAGAGGAAGCGTATTTTGTGCGCGTAGAGCGCGCCGGCGATGCCGGCGATGGCGGCCGACAGGGCGAAGGCGGTGGTCTTGTAGCGCGCCAGGTTGATGCCCATGCTCTGCGCAGAGATTTCCGAGTCGCGGATGGCGACGAAGGCGCGCCCGGTCGGACTGCGCAGCAGGTTCATGACGCCGAGCACCACCAGCACGAGGAAGAACAGCACCAGGTAGTAGAAGCGCTGGTCGCTGTCGATGGGCAGGCCGAAGACCTCGAGGCTGCCGAGCATCTTGCCGGCGTTGCCGCCGGTGAGGCTCTCCGCCCGCGCCACGCCTTCCTCGACGATGAAGCCGAAGGCCAGCGTGGCGATGGCCAGGTACATGCCCTTCACGCGCAGCGCCGGCAGGCCGACGATGATGCCGGTCGCGCCGGCCACCAGCGCCGAGAAGGCGAGCGACAGGACGAAGGGCCAGCCGTGGCTCTGCAGGTAGGCTTCGGTGTAGGCGCCCATGGCGAGGAAGGCGGCGTGGCCGAGCGAGACCTGGCCGGTGAAGCCGACCAGCACCATCAGGCCGATGCCGGCGATGGCGTAGATGCAGACGAAGATCAGCTGCGAGACCCAGTAGTCCGGCAGCAGCCAGGGCGCGGCGGCGAGCGCGAGCAGCAGCGCGCCGTACCAGAACACCTGGCCGCCGTGCTTGAAGAGGCGGAGGTCCTGCCGGTAGTCGGTCTTGAACAGAAATCGCATCAGACTTTTTTCCGCAGGTTTTCGCCGAAGAGGCCGTTCGGCTTCACCGCCAGCATGACCAGCACGACGATGTAGGCGGCGATGTCCTTGAAGCCTTCCGGCAGGTAGAAGCCGGCCAGCGTCTCGACGACGCCGATGATGAGGCCGCCGACCAGCGCGCCGGGGATGCTGCCGAAGCCGCCGACCACCGCGGCGGGGAAGGCCTTCAGGCCGATGAAGCCCATGTTGGCGTGCACGAAGGTGATCGGCGCCAGCAGCAGGCCGGCGCAGGCCGAGACGGCGGCGGAGATGCCCCACACCAGCATGTTGATGCGGCGCACCGGAATGCCCATGTAGAAGGCCGCCAGCTGATTCTGCGAGGTGGCCTGCATGGCGATGCCGATCCTGGTGTGCTTGAAGAGCAGGTACAGCGCCACGATCAGCAGCGCCGTGACGGCGATGACGACGACGTGCTCCATGGACATGATGAGGCCGCCCTCGGTGCCGTTGCCGCCGAGGCTGACGATCTGGTCCTTGTAGGGCACCGGCAGGACGTGGGTGTCGGTGCCCCACTCGGGAATCATGGTGACGAGGCCGCGCGCGAGGTAGCCGACGCCGATCGTCACCATCACCACGGTGAAGGCCGGCTGGCCGAGGAGCGGCCGCAGCACGACGCGCTCGAGCGCCATGCCGAAGAACAGCATGACGAGGAGCGCGGCGGCGAAGGCGGCCCAGAAGGGCAGGCCCAGCGCCAGCGTGCCGGTGAGACCGAGGAAGCCGCCGAGCATCATCAGGTCGCCCTGGGCGAAATTGATGGTTTCGGTGGCCTTGTAGATGAGCACGAAACCGAGCGCGATCAGCCCGTAAATGCAGCCTTGTGCGATGCCGCTCGCGACGAGTTGCAGGAATTGCAGCAAATCCTCTCCTCCGACTGCCTGTTTATTTGTTGCTCAGGCCGTTCCGCAGCGCAAAACCATCTTCCGCCAATTTGGCGTGCGGCGATTATGGCTTAAACAGCGAAGAATTGTGCGCCCTCTTCTGCCTTTTTGCGCAGGCCTTCCGTGGGACGGAATCGCTCGCCGCATTGTTCCGCCAGGCGGTCGCAGGCGGCGACGAAATTGGCCACGCCCATGGTGTGGATCTGGCCGATCGGGCCGCCGCGGAAGGGCGGGTAGCCCCAGCCGAGGATGGCGCCGACGTCGGCGTCCTGCGGCGAGGTGAGCACGCCCTCCTCCAGGCAGCGCACTGTCTCGAGCGACTGGATCAGCATAAGCCGTTCGACCACCTGTTCGAGCGAGGGTTGTTCGGCCTTGACGGGGAAATGCTCGGCGAGGCCCGGCCACAGGTGCTTCTTCGCATCGGCCGGATACTCGTAGAAGCCATGGCCGCTCTTCTTGCCGAGGCGATTGAGTTTTTCCACCATCAGCGCGGCGACCTGGTCGGCGGCGCGCGGCACGTACTTGTCGCCGAGGTCGGCCTTGGTCTGCCTGGCGATCTTGTGCACCAGTTCGATGGAAACCTCGTCGGCCAGCGCCAGCGGCCCCACCGGCATGCCGGCCAGCCGCCCGGCGTTGTCGATCAGCGCCGGGGCGACGCCTTCTTGCAGCAGGGCCATGCCCTCAGACAGGTAGGTGCCGAAGACGCGGCTGGTGTAGAAGCCGCGCGCGTCGTTCACCACGATCGGCGTCTTGCCGATGGCGCGCACGAAGTCCATCGAACGGGCCAGCGTCTGCTGCGAAGTTTGCTTGCCCATGATGATTTCCACCAGCGGCATCTTGTCGGCGGGCGAGAAGAAGTGCAGGCCGATGAAGTTCGCCGGCCGCGCGCTCGCCTCGGCCAGCCCGGTGATGGGCAGGGTGGAAGTGTTGGAGGCGAAGAGGGCGTCCTTGCCGATCACCGCTTCGGTCTTCTTCGTCACGTCGGCCTTGAGGGCGCGGTCCTCGAACACCGCCTCGACCACCAGCTCGCAGCCGGCGAGATCACGATAGTCGGCGGTGGGCTTGATGCGCGCCAGCACGGCAGCGGCGCCGTCCTGGGACAACTGACTTTTGGCGACGCGCTTCTCCAGCAGTTTCGCCGAGTAGGTCTTGCCCTTCTCGGCGTTCTCCTTCGTGCTGTCGAGCAGCACCACCTCGAGGCCGGCGGTCGCCGCGGCATGGGCGATGCCGGCGCCCATCATGCCGGCGCCGAGCATGCCGATCTTCGTGTACTTCTGTGCCGGCACGTCCTTCGGCCGCCGCGCCAGCTTGTTCGCCTCCTGCATGAAGAAGAACAGGCTGCGGATCATGTTCTTCGCCACGGGGCTGCGCACGAGGTTCACGAAGTAGCGCGTCTCGATGGCCAGCCCGGTGTCGATGTCGGTCTGCATGCCCTCGAAGACGCAGGAGAGGATGTGCTTCGGCGCCGGGTAGTTGTCGTGGGTCTTCTCGCGCAGCATGGCGTTGCCGGCCATGAAGGTCTGCATGCCGGCAGGCGTCATGACGCCGCCGCCGGGGATCCTGAAGCCCTTCTGGTCCCAGGGCTGCAGGGTCTTGCCGCCCTTCGCCGCGGCTTCGAGCAGCCAAGCGTGCGCCGCGTCGCGTTCCTTTCCGGCGGGAACGACGGCGTGGACGAGACCCTGCTTCTGCGCATCGGCGGCCTTGATGCGCTTGCCTTCGGTGAGGAAGAGCAGGGCCGGCTGGATGCCCATCAGACGCGGTGCGCGCTGCGTGCCGCCGGCGCCCGGCAAGAGGCCCAGCGTGACCTCGGGGAAGCCGAAGCGCGCCTTCGGGTTGTCCGCGGCGACGCGGTAGTGGCAGGCCAGCGCGAGTTCCAGGCCGCCGCCGAGGGTGGCGCCGTTCAGCGCCGCCGCCACCGGCTTGCCGGCGGTCTCCAGCGTGCGGAACAGCTTGTGCCACAGCTTCAGGTTGTCGCTCATGGCCTGGGCGTCGGTGGCCTTGAGCAGCATGTCGAGGTCGCCGCCGGCGATGAAGTCGGCCTTGGCCGAGGCGACGACGATGCCCCTCACGGCAGGATCGGCCAGCGCCTTCTGTGCGGCGGCGGCGAAGGCCGCCATGGTTTCTTCGTTCAAGACGTTCTGCGAGCGGCCCGGCAGGTCCCACTCGAGGGTGGCGATGCCTTCGGCGTCGACGTTGTAGTTGATCATTTCGCTTACACCCGTTCGATGATGGTTGCGGTGCCCATGCCGGCGCCGACGCACAGCGTGGCGAGGCCCGTGGTCAGGTTGCGCCGCTCGAGCTCGTCGAGCAGCGTGCCGAGGATCATGGCGCCGGTGGCGCCGAGCGGATGGCCCATGGCGATGGAGCCGCCGTTCACGTTCATCCTGTCGTGCGCGATGCCGAGCTGGCGCATGTAGTGCACCACGACGGCGGCGAAGGCCTCGTTGAGTTCGTAGAGGTCGATGTCCTTCACCGACATGCCGGCGCGCTTGAGCGCCTTCTCGGTGGCGGGGGCCGGGCCGGTCAGCATGATCGAGGGCTCGGAGCCGGTCGAGGCGAAGGCGCGGATGCGGGCGCGCGGCTTGAGGCCGAGCTTCTGCCCCATCTCCTTCGTGCCGAAGAAGATGGCCGCGGCGCCGTCGACGATGCCGGAGCTGTTGCCGGCGTGGTGCACGTGCTCGATGCGCTCGAGCTCCGGGTAGCGCTGCAGGATCACCGCATCGAAGCCGTACTGCTCGCCCTGCTCGGCGAAGGCCGGCTTCAGCGTGGCGAGCGACTCGAGCGTGGTCTCGGGGCGCATGTACTCGTCGCGGTCGAGGATGGTCAGGCCGTTCACGTCCTTCACCGGCACGATGGATTTTTTGAAGCGCCCCTCGTCCCAGGCCTGCTTGGCGCGGCGCTGGCTTTCGGCGGCGTAGGCGTCGAGTTCCCGGCGCGAGTAGCCCCACTTGGTGGCGATGGTGTCGGCGGAGATGCCCTGCGGCACGAAGTAGGTCTTCGCCGCCACCTGCGGGTCGGTCGGCCAGGCGCCGCCGGAGGAGAACATCGGCACGCGCGACATCGACTCGACGCCGCCGCCCACGACGAGGTCGGACTGGCCGGACATGATCTGCGCCGCCGCCTGGTTGCAGGCTTCCAGCCCCGAGGCGCAGAAGCGGCTGACGGTGACGCCGGAGGCGGTCTGCGCGTAGTCGGCGTAGAGCGCGGCGACGCGGGCGATGTCGGCGCCCTGCTCGGCGACCGGCTCGACGCAGCCGAGGACGACGTCGTCCACCAGCGAAGTGTCCAGATTGTTGCGGTCGCGCACGGCGCGCAGCGCGGTGGCGGCCAGCTCGATCGGCGTGACGCCGTGCAGCGCGCCGTCCTTGCGGCCCTTGCCGCGCGGCGTGCGCACGGCGTCGTAGATGTAGGCTTCGGCCATGGTCACAGGGTCCTCGAGATGATCTCTTTCATGATTTCGTTGGTGCCGCCGTAGATGCGCTGCACGCGGGCGTCGGCGTAGGCGCGGGCGATGGGGTATTCCCACATGTAGCCGTAGCCGCCGTGCAGCTGCAGGCAGGCGTCGATCACCTTGCACTGCAGGTCGGTGGTCCAGTACTTCGCCATCGAGGCGTCGACGGCGTCGAGCTTGTCCTGCAGGAGCAGCTCCATGCAGCGGTCGACGAAGACGCGGGCGATCTGGATCTCGGTCTTCAGCTCGGCCAGGGTGAAGCGGGTGTGCTGGAAGTCCATCACCTCCTTGCCGAAGGCCTTGCGCTCGTGGCAGTAGGCGACGGTCCACGCCAGCGCCGCCTCGGCCGCGGCCACCGCGCCGAGGGCGATCTGCATGCGTTCCCAGGGCAGTTCCTGCATCAGGTACACGAAGCCGGCGCCCTCGTCGCCGAGGAGATTCGCCGCCGGCACCCTGACGTTGTCGAAGAACAGCTCCGCCGTGTCCTGCGCCTTCATGCCGATCTTCTTCAGGCGCTTGCCCTTGGAGAAGCCGGGCATCGCGGTGTCGACGACGAACAGGCTGATGCCCTTGTGGCCCTTCGTGGCGTCGGTCTTGGCGACGACGATGACGAGGTCCGAGTGCCAGCCGTTGGTGATGAAGGTCTTCGAGCCGTTGAGCAGCCAGTGCTCGCCCTGTCTCACGGCGGTGGCCTTGATGCCCTGCAGGTCGCTGCCGGCGGCCGGCTCGGTCATGGCGATGGCGCCGATCATCTCGCCGCTGGCCATCTTCGGCAGGTAGGTCTGCTTGATGTGCTCGTTGCCGTAGTGCAGCAGGTAGGGGGCGACGATCTCGGAGTGCAGGCTGAAGCCGAGGCCCGAGTCGCCGATGCGGTACTGCTCCTCGATCAGCACCGAGCTGTAGCGCTTGTCGGCGCCGGCGCCGCCGTACTGCTCGGGCATCGAGGGGCAGAGGAAGCCGGCCGCGCCGGCCTTCAGCCACACCTCGCGGTCGACGTAGCCCTGCTCCTCCCAGCGCTCGCGGTGCGGCTGCACCTCGGTTTCCATGAAGCGCCGCGCGGCGTCGCGGAACAGCGTGTGTTCCTCCGTAAACAGGGTGCGTTCGATCATCTTCCCTCTCCAGTTGCGATGAGCGGTGAAGGGTAGTAAAGTGCAAAAACTCTGTCAAGCAAGCAATTGCTTTGTTGTGCAGCATTCCGTTTCTGGAGGTCCCATGGAAGCCAAGCATCCGCCGCTGATGGCGACGCACGAAGTCATCAATCAGGCCCATGCGCTGGAGAACTACAACGCCTATGCCCGCAACCTGCCGCTGCAGGAGGCCGCCGCACGCGAGGGCGCCGGCTGGGCCCACGACTGGCTGATGGCGCGCGGCGCCGAGGTCGGCAGCGCCGAGTGGATCGAACACGGCCGGCTGGCCAACGTTAACCCGCCCCAGCTCAGGCTGTTCGACCGCTACGGCAACCGCCGCGACGAGGTGGAGTTCCATCCCTCCTGGCACGAGTGCCTCGGCTGGCTGAAGCGCCACGGCTGCGACACCGGGCCGTGGGCCGAGCCGAAGAAGGGGGCGCATGTCGCCCGCGCTGCCGCCTACATCATGTTCGCCGAGATCGAGGACGGCTCACTCTGCCCGACCACCATGACCTACGGCGCCGTGCCGGTGCTGAAGCAGGTGCCGGAGATCGCCCGCGACTGGATGCCGCCGCTGCTCTCGCGCGAGTACGACAGGCGCTTCATCCCGGCCATGCAGAAGAAGGGCGTGCTGATCGGCATGGGCCTCACCGAGAAGCAGGGCGGCTCCGACGTGCGCGCGAATACGACGAGAGCGGAACCGCTTGGCGACGGAACGTGGCGCATCGTCGGCCACAAGTGGTTCTTGTCCGCGCCGATGTGCGATGCTTTCCTCGTCACGGCGCAGTCGCCGAAGGGCCTCTCCTGCTTCTTCGTGCCGCGCTGGACGCCGGACGGGCGGCTGAACGAGATCCGCATCCAGCGCTTCAAGGACAAGATGGGCGACCGCTCCAACGCCGGCACCGAGGCCGAGTTCTGGGGCTCGACCGGCTGGCTGGTCGGCGAGGAGGGGCGCGGCATCCCGACGGTGCTGGAGATGGGCGTGTATACCCGCCTCGACTGCGCCATCGGCTCGACCGGTATCATGCGCGCGGCGCTGTCGCAGGCCCTGCACCACACCAGCTTGCGCGCCGCCTTCGGCAAGCTGCTGCGCAACCAGCCGCTGATGATGAACGTGCTGGCCGACATGGCGCTCGAGGTCGAGGCGGCCACCGCGCTGTCGCTGCGCCTGGCGCGCGCCTTCGACGCGCAGGAAGATGAAGCCGAGAGCCAGCTGCGCCGCATCCTCACGCCGCTCGCGAAATACTGGATCTGCAAGCGTTGTCCGACGCTGGTCGCCGAGGCCATGGAGGTGCACGGCGGCAACGGCTACGTCGAGGAAGGGCCGATGCCGCGCCTGTTCCGGCAGAGCCCGCTCAATTCGATCTGGGAGGGTTCGGGCAACGTCATGTGCCTCGACGTGCTGCGCGCCATGGCCAAGCACCCGCGCAGCGTCGAATTCCTCATGGCCGAGATCGAGCCGGCCTTCGGCAGGAGCGCGGTGTTCGACCGCTGGGTGTCCTGGCTGAAGGACGAGCTGCAGGATGCCGACGCCATCGAGAATCGCGCGCGCCGCCTCGTGCAGGATATGGCGCTGGCGCTGCAGGGCGCGCTGCTGCTGCGCTTCGCGCCCGACTATGTCGCGCAGGCCTTCTGCGCGACGCGCCTGGCCGGCGACTGGGGCTTTGCCTTCGGCACGCTGCCGAAGAACAGCGATTTCGAATCCATCCTCAGGCGCGCCTGGCCGGAACATGCTTAAAACCCTTAACCACAGAGGCACAGAGACACAGAGTTTTCGAGTTCCGGTTTTCTCTGTGCCTCTGTGTCTCTGTGGTGAATGGTTGTGAAATCCATCCGCGTCGGCGCCGGCCTCGGCTTCTACGGCGATTCGTGGCGGCCGGTGGCGGCCAGCATCGAGCGCGGCGGGGTGCAGTACATCGGCTCGGACCACCTCGCCGAGCTGACGCTGGCGATCCTGCAGAAGGACCGCCAGCGCGATCCGTCCGCCGGCTACACGCGCGACCTGGTGCCGATGCTGACTACGCTGTGGCCGCTGGCGCAGCAGCATGGCGTGAAGTTCCTGCTCAATGCCGGCGGCCTCAACCCCGAAGGCGCGCGCGACGCGCTGGTCGCGGAATTCAATAAACGCGGCTGGCAGGCGAAGATCGCCACCGTCACCGGCGACGCGGTGATCGATCGCATCGACGCGCTGCGCGCGGCCGGCGAGCCGCTCGCCCATCTCGACGGCGGTGCCGCCATCGACAGCGTGCGCGAGCGGATGCTCTTCGCCAACGCCTACCTCGGCGCGCAGCCGCTGGTGCGGGCACTGGAGGCCGGCGCCGACATCGTCCTCACCGGCCGCGTCGCCGACGCCGCGCTGTTCCTGGCACCCTTGATCCACGAGTTCGGCTGGGCGGCGGACGACTGGAACCGTCTCGCGGCAGGCCTCACCGTCGGTCACCTGCTCGAATGCTCCGGCCAGGGCAGCGGCGGCAACTTCAATTCCTATCTGGGAAACGGCTGGGAATCGGTGCCCGACCTCGGTCACATCGGCTACCCCATCGCGGAAGTCAGTGCCGACGGCACGGCGGTGATCACCAAGGCGCCGGACACCGGCGGCCGGGTGGACTTCGACACCGTGCGCCAGCAGCTGCTCTATGAAGTGCACAACCCGCATGCCTACTACTCGCCCGACGTCGTGCTCGACATGGGCACGCTGAAACTCGAGGACCTTGGCGGCGACCGGGTGCGCGTCAGCGGCGCCACCGGGCAGCCGCGGCCGGAGAAACTGAAGATCGTCGCCGGTTTCGACGACGGCTGGGCCGGCACCGCCACCATCGGCTACTCCTGGCCCGGCGCCATGAAGAAGGCGCGCGCCACCGAGGCCATCGTCCGGCAGCAGCTTGCCGAGGCGAAGCTTGCTTACGACGAAATCCATACCGAATTCCTCGGCTTCAACTCGCTGCTCGGCACGCTCGCCGACGATTCGCGCATCGAGGAGCTCAACGAGGTGTACCTGAAGATGTCGGTTCGCGCGAAGGATCGGCGCCTGGCCGAGGCCTTCCCGCGCCAGTTTCCCTGGCTCGCGTTGTCCGGCCCGCCGACGGCGAGCGGCTTCTCCGGCATCGAGCCGGCGCGGCAACTCCTCGGCCTGTGGCCGACGCTGGTGCGGCGCGATTTGATCGAACCGGAAATAAAAGTCAGTCTGCAGGAGACGGCACAATGACAGCCTATCCCCCGACCCCTTTCCCGAGGAAAGGGGTGACGACGGTTCAGCCGCGTGATGCGCGGCTTCCGGTTGCTGACTTGCTGCCTCCTTGGGGCGGCCCGGCGGAGGCAGCATGAAACGCAAACTGGTGGACATCGCCCACGCCCGCAGCGGCGACAAGGGCGACCGCTGCGACCTCGGCCTCTTCGCGCCCGATGCGGCGACCTACGCCGTGCTGAAACGCGAGGTGACGCCGGAGCGCCTCGCCCGCCACTTCGCCGGCATGGCCAGCGGCGCGGTCGAGCTCTACCCGCTCGACAAGCTGCTGGCGCTGAAGATCGTGCTCAACGGTGCCCTCTCCGGCGGCGCGGCGCGTTCCCTGCGCAGCGACAATCTGGGAAAATGCGCCGCCGCCGCATTGTTGCGCATGGAAATCGACACATGACCGTCCGCATCGAAAAGCAGGGCCGCGTCACCACGGTGGTCCTCGACCGTCCGGAGAAGCGCAACGCCGTCGACCGGCCCACGGCCGCCGCGCTGGCCGAGGCCTTCCGCGCCTTCGAGGCCGATGCCGAATCCGACATCGCCGTGCTGTGGGGCGCGGGCGGGCATTTCTGCGCCGGCGCCGACCTCGGCGCGTTTTCGGAGGAGGCGCGGTGCAACGCGCTCTCGCCCGAGGGCGACGGGCCGATGGGGCCGACGCGCCTGCTGCTCACCAAGCCGGTGATCGCCGCGGTGTCCGGCTACTGCGTCGCCGGCGGGCTTGAGCTGGCCTGCTGGTGCGATTTGCGCGTGGCGGAGAGTAGTGCGGTGTTTGGCGTGTTCTGCCGCCGCTTCGGCGTGCCGCTGATCGACGGCGGCACGCTGCGCCTGCCGCGGCTGATCGGCCAGTCGCGTGCGCTCGACCTGATCCTCACCGGCCGGCCGGTCGGCGCGGACGAAGCGCTGGCGATGGGGCTGGCCAACCGCGTTGTCGCCGATGGCACGGCGCGCGAAGCGGCCGAGGCGCTGGCGGCGGAGCTGGCGAAGCATCCACAGAGCTGCCTGCGCCACGACCGGCTGTCGAGCCTCGATCAATGGGGCTTGCCGCCGGCACAGGCGCTGGCGAACGAGTTCACGCACGGACTGAAAGCACTGGAAAGCGGCGAGTGGCTGCAGGGCGCCGCACGCTTCGGAAAAGGGGAGGGAAAGCATGGCGCGTTCTGAAAGAAAACCGGCGCCGCGCAAGGCGGCGGCTGCCGATGAAGGCAACCGCCGCGCGGAGCTGATCCGCGCCGCCGGCCGGCTGTTCGTCGACAAGGGCTTCGACGCCACCACCATCCGCGACATCGCCGACGCCGTCGGCATGCGCTCGGGCAGCCCCTTCTACCACTTCAAGAGCAAGCAGGACATGCTCAAGGCGGTGATGATCGAGGGCCTGCAGGCGGCGCTCGATGCCCAGCAGGCGGCGGTGGCCGGCCTCAAGGATCCCGAGGAGAAGTTCCGCGCACTGGTGAAGAGCCACCTGCGCATCATCCTCGAGGACCACACCGAGTTCCCGGTGCTGCTCTACGAATGGCGCGCGCTGTCGGACGAATCCCGCGCCGAAGTGATCGCCGTCAAGGACCGCTACGAGGCGGTCTGGCAGCCTGTGCTGCGCGAACTGAAGAAGGCCGGCCGCCTCAACGACGACGGCAAGGTGGCGCGCCTGCTGCTCTTCGGCGCGCTCAACTGGGTGGTTCAGTGGTACCGGCCGGGCGGCGGCATGAGCATCGAGCAGGTCGCCGAGCGTGCCATCGATCTTTTCCTGTGCGACAAGGACTGATGCTCTTCGCCGTTTCCCTGCTGATTCCGCTGCTGGTGCTGGCCGTGTGGATCTTCTGGCGCCTGTCGCCGAAGCCAGCTGCCGGCGCACTGCGGGCCTTCAATCTCGGCGCGCTGGCGCTGGGCCTGCTGCTGGCCGTCGCCGTTGCCTTCTACGTGCGCGCGAGCATGGCCGACACGGCCGACAGCAAGCTGTGGCCGGCGGTGGCCGCCTTCTACATGCTGGCCTTCGTCCCGCTCTGGCTGGCCGTCGCCGGCGGCCTTCGCCGGCTGGTCTTCGGCGCGCGCGCGCCGGCGAAGCCGCTGGAAATCTCGCAGGACCTTTCGAAGACGCGCTTCTAGCCGAGCGCCGGGCTGGCCGGCTTCGTGCAGGCGGCGCGGTATTCGGCCGCCAGGCGCGCGACGAGTTCGGCGGTGGGCGGCGCGTCGTGGATGGTCGCCACGCCGTGGCCGGCGCTCCAGGTGTCGCGCCAGGCCTTGGCCCCCGAGCCGAAATCCTCCTTCGCATCGGTGCTCGCCAGCATCTCCTTTTTGTAGCCGGCCTTTTCCAGGCTCGGCCAGAGGAAGTTGGCATGGGTGCCAGTGATGGCCGGCGTGTAGACGATGTCCTTCGCCGCGCAGTCGAGGAGCATCTGCTTGTAGTCGTCGGTCGCCATCGATTCGCGCGTGGCGATGAAGCGCGTGCCCAGGTAGGCGAAGTCGGCGCCCATCACTTCCGCCGCGCGCACCGAGGCGCCGTCGGAGATGGCGCCGCCGAGCACCAGCGCACCGTCCCAGAACTCGCGGATCTCGCGCACCAGCGAGAAGGGGCTCTGCGTGCCGGCATGCCCGCCGGCGCCCGCCGCGACGCAGACAATGCCGTCCACGCCGGCGTCGATGGCCTTGCGTGCGTGGTAGGCGTGGATGACGTCGCTGAACACCACGCCGCCGTAGGCGTGCACCGCCTTCACCACCTCGCCGGGATGGCCGAGACTGGTGATGACGAAGGGCACCTTGTGCTTCACCACCAGCGCGAAGTCCTGCGCCAGGCGCGCGTTGGAGTGGTGCAGGATCAGGTTCGCGCCGTAGGGCGCGATGGGGGCCTTGGGATTTGCCGCCAGCGCCGCGCCCAGCTCGGCGTTGATCTGCGTCAGCCACTCGTCGAGCACCTCGATGGGCCGCGCGTTGAGCGTCGGAAAGGTGCCGGCGACGCCGGACTTGCAGGACTCGATCACGAGGTGCGGGCCGGAGACGAGGAACATCGGCGCGGCGATGACGGGGGCCGTCATGCGGCCCTGGAAGATTTTCGGAATCATGGTCGGTTGGCAGTTATCAATACGGATGGACGACGCTCCACTGTACATCGCCTAGCGCAGCCACCCCGTGCTCGTCCAGCACATGAGCGTGAGGGGCTACCAGCCACCACCGCCGCCACCGCCGCCGCCACCACCTGAGGAACCGCCCCCGCCTCCTCCGGAGCTGCTGCCCGGCGAACTGGAGGCGGAAGCGATGGCGCCCGACAGGCCGCCGGCCAGTGCGCCGGCGAAACCGCTGCCCGGCGCATCCCACGACGAGCCGCTGTACCAGCGCGGCACGGCGTCGGCGCCGCCCGCCCCCCTGGCCTGGGACAGGATGTCGGAGAACTGCTCGGCCCAGGCGTTCTCGACGCCGAGGGCCAGCGCATAGGGCAGGTATTTCTCGAACAGCGCGAGAGTGCGATTCGGCCCACGCCGCGCGCGCAGCCCGTCCTTTTCTGCCACTTCCAGATACATGCGGAAACCGGCCAGCTCGTCGAGCAGGCGGCGGCCGGCCAGGGTCGGTGCCTGCAGGAGGCGGTAGAAAAGGTAATTGACCCCGACCAGCATGAGCAGCAGTGCCGCCATCAGCGGCGAACCCTGGGTGAACAGGACATACAGCCCTGCCACTTCGCCGCCGATGAAGGGGAGGGCGAAGGCGCTGATCATCAGCGCCGGCACGGCCAGCAGCCACTTGCCCGCCAGGGCCTGGCGCCAGACATCGACTGCCCGCGAGACGATCATGTAAACGCCGAAGGTCCAGCCGGTGAGCCAGAACAGCATGAACAGCGAGAGCGGATCGGGCTGGCTCGCCTGGAAGGTGGCGACGACGAGCACGAGGAAGCTGCCGATCAGGCCCGGAACCAGGTATTTGCCGTTGGTGACGAAATGCTGCTTGAGGTGCTCCTTCTTCAGCGCGTCCTTGAGTGCCTTGTGCGCGGCCCCCACTTTGGCGGCGTTCTCGCTGCGCAGGGGCAAGGCGCCGCCCGGCGCCAGGCCGAGCGCGCCGAGCAGCGTCTTTTCGTCGTTGAACAGCGGCTCGGCCGCGGCTTCCTTCGGCCGTTCGAGGGTGTAATCGCGGTCCTCCTCCCTGATGCGCAGCTGCCCCTTGACCGCCAGCGCCACCACGGCGGCGGCAAAGACGCGCTCGTCGTAGCCGCGCCGATCGAGGAAACGCGCATCGGCCGCGGAAACGTCCTTCGGTGGGGCGAAGCGCGGGATCACCGTGCCGCCGGCCGGATCGCGACCGTAGCGGTGCCAGACGACGAGGTAGTAGAAGAGCAGCAGGGCGAGGCCGGGCAGTCCGGCGCGCCATTCCGGATTGTCGTGCACCCAGCGCGCCAGATGCTGTTCGCGCGTCGGCTCGGCGACCATTCCCTTGGGCCAGCCGACGACGATGGTCAGGCCCTGGTTCGGCATCAGCGGCGCGGTCGTCATGAAGCGCGCCCGGCCCTCGGCGTCGACGCGCGCGCGCCAGTCGCCCCCTTTCTCGCCGGCGTGGCCGGTGTAGGCTTCCAGCCTCAGCGAGGCCTCGGGCAGCGCCCGGGGCAGGACGACCGCGGCCGTGGCGCGTTCGATGATGAACGACCAGCCGTTGCCGGTGACGTTCCAGTACAGCTCGTCGCGGTCGGCGAAGAAGCCGATCTGCCAGCCCGTGCGATAGCGGATCTCGTACCGGTGCAGGCCGCGCGCGATGTTGTGCCCGGTGCGGCCGGCATAGAGACGCACGCCGTTCTGCCGCTCCTCGGTGTGCCAGGGCTCGGCGGCGCCGTTTCGCTTCACCGAAAGCACCTCGAAGGGCGCCACGGCGCGGCCATGCCAGGAGCGATAGAGCGTCGGGAAATCGCGGAAGATGCCGCGCTTGATCTCGCGGCCCTCGGCGTTTACCAGGATCGTTTCGGTGACCTCCAGCGCGCCGTCCGCGCCCACCTCGATCAGCGCGTCGTATTCGCGAATGGTCTCGCCGCCGAACTGCGAGGCCGGGGCTGAAAAAGTCAGCGTCCACAGGACGGCGACGAGGAGCAGCCGCCTCATCGGAAGGGCAGCTCCGGGCTGGCGCGCTGGGTGGCCAGCTCGATCTCGAAGTAGTCCATGTGCCCGAAGCCGAACAGGCGCGCGACCAGGTTGCCGGGGAAGGAATCGACCTGGATGTTCAGCTCGCGCACCGTGCCGTTGTAGTAGCGGCGGGCGTACTGGATCTGCTCCTCGGCCTCCGAGATCTGCGCCTGCAGGTCGAGGTAGGAGCGGCTGGCCTTGAGGTCGGGATAGGCCTCGACCACGGCGAGCAGCTCGCGCAGGCGTCCGGTCAGCGCGTTCTCGGCAGCGGCGCGCCCGGCCGACGGTGCCCCGGTGCGCGCCTCGACGCCCTCGCGCAGGACTTCGCGCTCGTAGCCCGCATAGGCCTTCACCGCCTCGACCAGCTTGGGCAGCAGGTCGTGGCGGCGCTTCAACTGCACGTCGATGCCGCTCCAGGCTTCGCGCGCATGGTTGCGCCGCGCCACCAGCCGGTTGTAGAGCACGATGCCCCACAGCAGGATGACGGCCAGCACCGCCGCCAGGATAGTAACAACCGTCATGCGCCTCCCGATTCAGCGATCACCTTGCATCCTGCCACGGTTTGCAGTAGTTTGCGGCTACTGGGGGTGCCGGGCGGAATGCGCGGCTGAGATCATACCCTTTGAACCTGTACGGGTAATGCCGTCGTAGGGAAGCCTTCGGGACTTCCTTGCCGCATTGCCCCCGGAAGGAACCGCCATGAACGCCAAGGAGCAATTCACCGCCGCGTCCGCTCATGTGGACGATGCCGCCGTCCAGCCGCTGCCGCAGTCGCGCAAGATCTACGTCACGGGCAGCCGCCCGGACATCCGGGTGCCGATGCGCGAGATCAGCCAGTCCGACACGCCGGCCGGCATGGGCGCGGAGAAGAACCCGCCGATCTGCGTCTACGATTGCTCGGGCCCGTACACCGACCCGGCTGCAAAGATCGACATCCGCAAGGGCCTGCCGGCCCTGCGCCAGCAATGGATCGAGGAGCGCGGTGACAGCGAGGAACTGCCGCAGCTCTCCTCTGCCTACGGCCGCTCGCGCCTCGCCGATCCGGCGCTGGCCGCGCTGCGCTTCGACCTCAAGCGCCAGCCGCGCCGCGCCAAGGCCGGCATGAATGTCTCGCAGATGCACTACGCCCGCCGCGGCATCGTCACGCCTGAGATGGAATTCATCGCCATCCGCGAGAACCAGCGGCGCGAGAACCTCTCCGAGCTGATCCTGCGCCAGCATCCCGGCGAGACCTTCGGCGCATCCATCCCGCAGCTCATCACGCCGGAGTTCGTGCGCGACGAGGTGGCGCGCGGCCGCGCCGTCATCCCGGCCAACATCAACCACCCGGAAGCAGAGCCGATGATCATCGGCCGCAACTTCCTCGTGAAGATCAACGCCAACATCGGCAACTCGGCGCTCGGCTCCAGCATCCAGGAGGAAGTCGAGAAGATGACCTGGGCGATCCGCTGGGGCGGCGACACGGTAATGGATCTGTCCACCGGCAAGAACATCCACGAGACGCGCGAGTGGATCGTGAGGAACTCGCCCGTGCCGATCGGCACGGTGCCGATCTACCAGGCGCTGGAGAAGGTCGACGGCCGCGCCGAGGAGCTGACCTGGGAGATCTTCCGCGACACGCTGATCGAGCAGGCCGAACAGGGCGTCGACTACTTCACCATCCACGCCGGCGTGCTGCTGCGCTACATCCCCATGACGGCGAAGCGCCTGACCGGCATCGTCTCGCGCGGCGGCTCGATCCTCGCCAAGTGGTGCCTCGCCCACCACAAGGAGAATTTCCTGTACACGCACTTCGAGGACATCTGCGAGATCATGCAGGCCTACGACGTGGCCTTCTCCCTCGGCGACGGCCTGCGCCCCGGCTCGGTGCACGACGCCAACGACGAGGCGCAGCTGGGCGAGCTGGCGACCCTCGGAGAACTTACCGACATTGCCTGGCGACACGAAGTGCAGACCATCATCGAGGGCCCCGGCCACGTGCCGATGCACCTCATCAAGGAAAACATGGCGCTGCAGCTGAAGCACTGCAAGGAGGCGCCCTTCTACACACTGGGGCCGCTGGTCACCGACATCGCCCCCGGCTACGACCACATCACCAGCGCCATCGGCGCGGCGATGATCGGCTGGTTCGGCACCGCCATGCTCTGCTACGTCACGCCGAAGGAGCACCTGGGGCTGCCCGACAAGGACGACGTCAAGGACGGCATCATCGCCTACAAGATCGCCGCCCACGCCGCCGACCTCGCCAAGGGCCACCCCGGCGCGCAGATCCGCGACAACGCGCTGTCGAAGGCGCGCTTCGAGTTCCGCTGGGACGACCAGTTCAACCTCGGCCTCGACCCGGACAAGGCGCGCGAATTCCACGACGAGACCCTGCCGCAGGAAGGCGCCAAGCAGTCGCACTTCTGTTCGATGTGCGGGCCGAAATTCTGCTCGATGAAAATAACCCAGGACGTGCGCGACTTCGCCGCTTCCCAGGGACTGACTTTCGACCAGGCGCTGGCAAAGGGCCTGGAACAGAAGGCGGCGGAATTCGTCGGCACCGGCGCCGAGGTCTACCGCAAGGCATAAGGGCGCTCGTTTTCCCGCCAGCCCCTGGCGTTACGCCAGTGCCGGCAAGCTGATCGAGGACTTCTGGAAGGGGGTCGCGGAAGTCATGAGGAAATCGGGAGAAGCGTTATGAGCGCAGCCAAAACCCTCCGCGTGGGCATCATGCCTGGAAACGCCGGTTTTTCGCGCACGCGGCATGGCATTGCGATTATTCGCAGTTTCAGACCCCCATGCCGGCGGAACTGCACCGGAAATGCCGAGCGGCGAAGCCTCCCTTGCCACGCAGGGCGAAGCCAGGACGGCAGGGCGGGGCATCTGGGCCGTGCCGGGGCTGCAGCAGCAGCCTTGGGAGTGGCGGCATCGCGGGGCGGGATTTATCCCCCTACCGAAGCCTACTTCTGGAATAAACGCGCCAGAAAATGGCACGCTATGCCAGTTCGGATTCCCCCATCCAGTAGCAGAGCAGTGGCGCTGGAATCCTCAAAATCTTGGTAGTGGCGTCGGACAAATCTGAAATCGGGCCGAAGTCGTCCAGCGACTTGGTCACCACATAGCCGCGGTCGATGGATTTCTGCCGGCACAGGTCGAGCAGCCCCTTCAGATCGCGCAGACCTGTGTGCTGGGCGCGGTACTTGACCTCGAAGGGAATGATTTGCCCGCCGACCTCGGCGACCAGATCGACTTCGCGGTCCTTCTTGCCGCGCCAGTAGCAGAAGCGGACATTTTGCGGATAGTAGCGCGCGAAGAGGTGCTTGAAGACGGCGGTCTCGGTCGCCACGCCGAGCGCAGCCGGATCCTCGAGGACCGCCTTGCCTTTCAGCATCACCGCCGGGGCGATGGCGGCGTCCGCCAGATAGATCTTGAAGCGGGCGCGCAGCACGTCCTTGCCGTAGCCGAAGGGCGGCAGGCGGTAGATGAGGTGGGTGGCCTCCAGCAGCTCGATGAAGCTCTGTGCCGTCGGCCGCTTGACCTCCAGGTTGGCGCAGAGGTCGGGCATGTCGAGCAGCCCGCCATCGTGCATGCACAGATAGAGAAAGGTGTGTTCGAGATCGAGCACGCGGCGCACGCCGAACAGCGCTGTCATGTCGCGCTTGAGCACCTTGTCGATGATGTCCTCGCGCAGCAGGCGCTGGGCCTGGGTGACGCTCTCCATCTGCGCCGTCTGCGGGAAGCCGCCGCGCACCAGGTATTCGTGGAAATGCCCGACATAAGGACCGGCAGCGTCCTTGACGCGGTAGAAATCCGCCTGCGGCCAGTCGAACAGGTCGCGCAGCGACTTGAGCCGTGGCAGCGCTGGCAGCGACAGGTTCTTGATCTGGAGATATTCGTAGAACGAGAGCGTGGTCAGGCGGATCGTGTGCCAGCGGCCGACGCCGGATTCCTGCCCGCTTTCCACCAGCGGCATGGCCGAGCCAGTGAAGGCGATACGCCGCTGCTTGGCGAAATCGACCTGGTGCTTGACCCAGGTGCCCCAGTCGCGGATGAACTGCGCCTCGTCCAGGAAGAGATATTCCGGGCCCTCGGCCCGGGGCTCGCGTTCGCGCCATGCCTCGAGCACCGCCTCGATGCCGGCGAGCTTGAGGATCGGATGGTCGAAGGTGGCGTAGAGGATGTTGGACGGCGGCACACCGCCGGAGAGCAGCGCATCGGCGGCCTGCAGCATCAGGGTGGTTTTACCGATCTGGCGAGCGCCGGACAGCAGCACGGCGCGCGGCGCCGGCGGATTACTCAGCCACGTCTGCAGTTCCCGGAAAGCGGCACGCCGCCACTTCGGCAGATCGGCTATGGCCTCTTCCCGCCACCAGGGGTTGAACTGGGAAAGGACGGCGATGAGTTCTTCTTTGGATACCTTCATGCGACGAAAATTAACAGAACGACATCGTTAATGCAACTACACAATAACTATATGCATGAAATAGGTGAAATAATGAGAATCGGAGGCGTGATGTCCCACCCCACCCGCGCATTCATGCGGCTTGCGTTGCAACCCGCCCGCCAGCGCTGCGCCTGCGCGGTCTGACCCCCGCCGCCAGCTCCGCCCGGCTGCGCACCAACCCCGCGCGCGCAGCCAGGCTCCGCTCGCGGCTCCGTGCCTTCGTTCGCCGCTGCTGCTCCAGACCGCCGCCGGGCGCCACGCCGCAGGCTCGCCGAAAAGCCGGCCAGCCTGCGGCG
>WBUF01000042.1 GCA_008933825.1 Rhodocyclaceae bacterium
GGCTTCAATGAGGCCGGAGCATCGCTGCTCCGGAAAACCTACCGCTCGGAGACCCGTATTCTATCTGATGTCCCAGAACGTTTCGCGAGCGCTATACCTTTCGCGCACAAACCTTCAGTAGCAAGGATATCCCTCGCATCAAAATGATGGAAATTTACCCGAATTTTCAAAGAACTCATACTCTGCGAGCGCCTATGCTTCAGTCACTGCCGCTGTCGCGCTCGCGCGGTATCGGCAGTCAAACTATCATCGGCCCACGTTCCAAGGGGTCAAACGCCTGTCCCAAGCTGTGAAACCGCGGCGCCACCTGGTCCGCCGGGCCGATGTCGATGATGAGCACATGATCCTCTCCGGCCCGGATCACTTCGGTGAGTTCCGCTTCCAGCGTCACCCGTCGCTGCGCGTCCAGCCGGCATTGAAAAACCGACAGTTGCAGCCATTCGCCGTAGCCCTTCATGATGCGAAACAGACGGCGCCAGCGGCGCGGGTGGCGCACATCGTAGCAGACGATGCAGAGACGTTCCGTCGCGCTCATCGCGTGATGAAATTCGGGTAGTCGGGAATCTCGCCCGCCAGCCAGCGAATCAGCAGGCGCGCCTGCACCTCAAGCAGACGCCGATAGCTGACGGTGTTGCCGAACAGCGGATGCGTGATCTCGGTGGCCATGCGCCGCTCGAAAGCGGCGATGAACGCGCGCCGGCCGCGATCCGTCAGTGCGCAACCACCGGCCGCATGCACGAAATCCGCCGCGCCGACCTCGCCGTTGTTTATTGCGGTGATCACCGACGAATCGGCGACGAGCGGGCGAAACGGCTCCATCAGATCGAGCGCCAGCGCCGGCCGCGCGAATCGCGGCTGGTGGTAGAAGCCGCGATAGGCATCGAGTCCGACGGCAGAGAGCACCGTCAGCCATTCGCGCGAGAGCATCGAGTAGGCGAACGAGAGCAGCGCATTCACGGGATCGCGCGGCGGACGCCGGTTGCGCTCGGAAAATGCAAAAGCACCGAGCGCATCGGCCTTGAGCATGCTTCCAAAATTTACGAAGTAGCGCGCCGCCGCGCTGCCCTCGATACCGAGCAGCGATTCCAGGAAGACCGCCCGCTCGGCATGCTGCGCATCTTCCTTGAGCGCGATCAGCAGTTCCGCCGGCGCCTCGGCGCCTTCCCCGCGCCAGTTGCGCCGCAGCAGCGTGCGGCAGTTGCGTATCTTCGCCGCAACGAGACCCCGCGCGAGCGCGAGACACTTGCCGGCATCGAAACTCGCCCGATACTGATCGGTGCGGACGTCCACATTATGGTGCCCTGCCCCCACCGTATGCCCCATCAGCCAGCCGCCGTAGGAAAGCCAGGTAACGGGAATGTTGCGGCCCATCAGTTCGTGCAGCAGCGGCGTGGTCATGCCGCCGCCGCCATAGACCACCACCTGCGACACGTCGGCCAAGCGCGCCTCGGCAATCTTCTCCCGATCGGCCTCGACGACGATGCAGTCGCCTTCCTTGCGCAAATAGGCACGCGGGGATTGCACATGCAGCGGCAGGGCATGGGAGTCGGCGACATAGAGTGGCCGCACCGTGCCGGCCTGCCGGCGCAGAAAGGCGATTTCGTCGGGCTGGCAGATGCCGACGAGTGAGCAGCGCGGGCATTTCGGACTGTCGGATAGCGGATCGGGCGGTGTCGCTCCCTGCGCCAGCGCGCGCAACCCGGCAATCGCGGCATGCGTCTCCACCACCAGCGCGTCGTCGAACTCGACCGGCACACGCTCGCGCGAAGCGGCGAAGTAAAGCACGCCGCTGCCGACTGCATAGCCGTGCTCGCGCAGCAGCAATCCCTGGGCGCACAACTGGACACGCTCCGGCTGCCAGGCACCACCCTCGATATGCGGCCGCTTGCCCCGCTTGTAATCGACCGGCGTGACGCGGACACCGTCGCCCTCGACCAGGTCGAGCCTGCCGACGATGCCGAGTGTTTCCGAACCGAGCGTTACCGAGCGCGCATGAATCGTTGCGTGCTCCTCGGGCGCGGCGGGCAATTCGCTGCCGGGCCGGTCTATGCGGCGGTGCCTGAAGCGCCCGTCGACCGTATCGGCCGAATCGGCCCACTCCCCCGCCACCCACTCCAGCCAGGCCAGCCGGGGACAATAAACGAATTCATTCAGCATCCGCACGGGGATCGGCGGAACGCTGTCGGAAGGGCCTGGAAGACCGGCCGCAACTCCACCCGCATCGTCCCGTGACATGGTCGCTTCCTTGCGTGGAGCTCAGTCCGTTCGGCGATGGAGTGGGTCTTCTGGAAACTCGTTCGCGAGGATCGATTCGATGCCGGGCAGCAAAGCAGGCGCATCCTCGACAGCCGTGCGCCAGACGATTTCCCAGTTCATCTGGAAATAACCATGCACGGCGTAATTGCGAAAGCCGATGATGTCGGCCCACGGGATTGCGGGGTACTTGGCCCGCAACTCCGGCCCGATATGATTCCCTGCTTCCCCCACGATGACGAGCTGCATCAGCACGGCCTTGCGCAAGATCGCATTCTGCCGAAAGCCCGGATCGTCCGCGCCTTTCACGAACGCGGCCAGCTCTCGCAATGCCTCGACCATGTCCTGAAGATAGACCTTCTCACTTCGCATACAAGATCTCTTCCGTTCCCAACACGCTTTCGCGCACGGCCGGCTTCAGCCCCTTTTTTTCCACCAGATCGACCCTGCGACCGAACAATTCCGAAAGCTCGCGCGCGATGCGGCCATAGGCAAGCAAGCCGAACTTCGCCTCCGGATCGAACGTGACCAGCAAGTCCACATCGCTCTCGTCCGGCCGGAAATCGGCGCGCGTGGCCGAGCCGAACACGGCCAACTCAAGAATATGATGCGCCCGGCAAAACTCCGGGAGCTTGTCGCGCGGAACTTTTAGCATTGGATTGATCATGGTGTCTCTCTGCCTTGTCAAAATATTTGATTGGCGGGCTGACATATTCATTCTAATTGCCCTCGGTGGAAGACGCTACTTGCGGCTACGATCTCTTGGCGACAAACAGCCCAAGCCCGAAGTGGCAGCCGAAGCCCAGGGCCAGCGGCCCATAAACCGGCTTTGAAAAAGTCAGGCGCAAAAAGCACCCGCGCGTGTCGGGCTGGATTTGCCCACGCTTTGTGCGAAAGCGGTGGAAATCGAGCGGCTTTCGCTCGCGCCCAGCGACACGAATCCGCTGCAATATTTCCACGCTCGTCGGCTCTGGCAGGCCACGCGCACGGCATTCGCGGCGAATCTGTTCTTCCACGCCAAAGCGCGGCTTGACATGCCAGGGCATGAGGTAGGGCGTCACAGTCTCAAATATTTGCCCGCTATCGCAGAGAAATGACCCGGCGATTCCTGACCCCGCGAAACGCTCCACTTCTCCAGCGCCTTCCAATACCACTTCCCATTCCTGGCCATCGCGATTCCATAGCCGGCGCAGTGACTCCACCGCCGCGCGAGATATGCCGGACAGGCCGGCAGGAACATGTACCAAAAGATGGTCGATACGTCCGTCTCCATCGGCATCTTCGGGCAACCAGAAGGCATGGCCGTGGACATCCGCTTTCTCCAGCCCGTGCCCCGAAAGCACGGGTGGAATCGCGCCTTCTCCGTATTCGCGCTTGGCCCGGCTCATGACCGCGGCCCGCAGCCACTCGCCGACCCGCAGCGCATCCTCGATGCGGGGCAACGGCTTGCCATAGAGGGCGAAGCGAAGGGTGGTGACCAAAGGCAATTCAAGCGTGCGTCGGTGGGTCTGCGCCGCAGGACGCAGCAAGCCGGCAGGACGCAGATAGGTGATGCGCCGCGCGGCCGGCGGAGCACTCCATCCGGCCGCACGCAGCCTGCCTGTGTCCTGAGAGACCGCAGACAGCCATGAATCGGGCAGGGTGGCAGACACGGCTTTCCGCTCTCTTATCTTGAGGTCGGCGCATTTGGAAACAACTTCGATCTGGCTTTGCTGGAACGCAGAATAGTCGGCCTGCGGCATGGGTGCGAGCAGGGCCAGCCGCTCCCGCACTTCGCCAGTGGCGGTATCAACCTCCGCTTCTCCGGGCACACAGTTGCACTCATCGAACCACTCGGCAAGCCGCGACGCATCCGCCCAGCTTTCTGCACGGCCCAGAAAACCAAGCCCCGCCAGCAGTTCGTCCAGCAATTCGGCCTCATTGGGTTCCAGGTTCACGCACGGCCAGACAGCGGTCAGCGCTTCCTTGGCATCGAGCCGTGCGAAGGCGTCGAAGATGAGCGCAGGTTTGCGGCCATTGATAGGCATGTAATGGCGGGTATGTGCGTGAACCGCTGCGGGCACGCGGTAATGCGGCGCTTCCACGGCAAGCTTGGCAAGCAGGCGCTCCAGCAGCGCGATTTCGCGCCGTGCCGGGTCGAGCTTGCGGTGCCAGACGGCAATGAGCGCGCGGGTGATGCGCCATGGCGAAGGCGGCCATTCCAGATCGGCCTCGTTGACGTGCCGGCCCCATGGCGTGGCGTGATAGCGCCCGACCGGGAAAGTGAAGGCGACGGCGAGCATGGCTTATTCCTCCACGTTGTCTGCGCCTTTGTCCTTCCTTGCCTTTTTAGCGGTGCCGTCCCACTTGACCGTAGTAACCCGCTGCTCGGCAGGGATGTCCTTAAACGCCCCGTTGATGAGTCCCGGCAGCGCAGATTCGAGTTCAGCCGTGGCGGGAAGTGTGAAGTGTGCCGGCCGGGCGACTTGCACCTCCACGGCATCCAGATCGCAGGCGGTACGCAGGCGAAGTCCGGTTTCCAGGAAGCGGCGAATCTTGTAAAGGGCTAGTGCAATAAGCAGGTTTTCCGCCGCTGCTCCCAAACCGAAGCCACGAACCTGGGCGAGATCGAGGTTGAAGTAGGCGGTGATTTTCGGCGAAGCGAACTCGGTACGGGAATAAGGAATGTTGCCGAAACCCTCCTTCGAAGTCTGCCCCTCGCCCCCCCGTCCCGGACGTACATGGTCGTTCTTCACACCACCGCTCTGTGCTTCTCGAACGTCCTCAGCCTCAATGAAGGCGGAAACCGCTCGGGGCAAACGCAGGCGTCCGCCAGCCAACTCGCTCTTGACGAGGAATACGCCATGCAATAGCGCGTTAGTGTCGTAGCGCAGCAGCACTGCCGCCAGCTTGCGAATGTCCACCGCACCTTCGTCCATACCAGCCAGCTCTTGCTTGAGCATATCGAGCACCCTGGTGTCCTTGCCCTCCAGAATGTACGGCGAGTTGGTGCGATGCGCTTCCAGCACGGAATTGGTCAAGGGCTCCCCTTTGCCATCCACCACCTTGATGACTGGCAGCCCCTTCAGCGCACCAACCCAATCGTTGCTTACCCCGTCCCAGCATACGGTCTCCAGCCGGTTCGCCATGCTCTGGGCGGATTCCACCAGCAGCATGCGTCGGCCGTCCGGGCCGTCGTAGGAAGCCGCGCCCAGATCGGGAAAGCCAGTGGGCTGAAAACGAGTGCCCTGCACGGGCTGGAGTTGGACTTCGATAAGAAGGCGGGGGGCGGTCTTGAGCGTGTCGAAGTTCATGTGGTTCTCCCTGTATGGATTCAAGCGGTTTCAACGAGGATTTCGCGGGTCACCGCGCCCAGGCAGCGGGCGAGTTCCGCGGGTTCAAGTGGGATGGCGAGAGCGGCCAGCAGCCGCGGGCCGTCAAGACTCTGGGCCAACGGCGCGGTTCCTGGATGAGACGGCAACGGAAAGCCGGCAGCACGCAAGCGCCGCCAGGCGAGGTCCGTCGCCTCCTGCACCCTGCCTGCTTGTAACTTGGCCACAATTTCGCCGGGCAAGGACAGGGTTCGCTCCGGCGGCAGGAAGCGGGACAGCAGCGTATCGGGCGCGAAGAAGGGCTTGAGCGCGCAATACGCCGCGGGTAGCGCCGCCGTTGCGCCGATGCTGACCAACCTCGCAGGAACGCGGACATGTACAACCCCGGCAACCAGCTCGGCTAGACGGTCTTCATCCAGCCGACCGAAAAGCAAGGAAGCCACATCGCCGCTCGCTGCGCCCGCACAGAACTGAAAGGGCTTCGCGCTGACATCCTGTCGCGACGCTTCCAACCGGCGCCGGACGATGACTCGGCCGAGGTTCGCCGTCAAGCCACCCTCGCCCCACACGGCCATACGCGATTCCGGATGCCAGCCCCAGCCGCCGTGCTTTTCCCGCTGCACCGGCGCCACGAAGGGCAGCATGGGCAGGTCCACGCCGTAGAGTCCGGCCAGCGCAGCGGCACAGCGGAATTCAGGGCTGCCATCGTCTGCCTTTACTACCCACGCCTCAGATAACTCGGGCACGGGCGGCACCTCTTCCCGACCTTTGCGGCACTTGCCCAGCGCCAGGGATAGCGCGCCCAGATGAACGAGCACGTTCTGAATGGCGCGAGGTTCCGCTCGTTGGGTAAGTTCGAAGAGAGCATCTTCCAGCCGGCGAACCCGTGAACGAATGCGGGCTGGAGCATCCTCTTTGCGAGCAAACTGGTGCAAACGGTCGAGGAAATGGCCGGCTTCCAACTCTCCGATGAGGTCAGCATCGGGGTTGCGGCGCACCGTTACGCGGGTCAAGGGGGTGGCCAGATACGCTTTGCCGGAGCGCATGAGGAAACCGTAGCGCTGGAAAGCTGCGATACCCCTATCTACCCCCAGCGCTGCCACGGCTCGGGCAAAGCCCAAGCCATCTCGCACCGGACGGCGACCGAGCGTGGCGCGTCCTTCGGCGAGCAGGGCTTTGATCTCGCCGACCGAGGCAAAACCCGGCCACAGCGGCAGCCAGATTTCCGCTCGGGCCTGTGCCTCGTCGGAGGGGCCGATGCCGCCGCTGCCGGCCCCGGCTGGGCGCACGGTAAACGGGTAGGCCAACAATCCCGGCTCAGTGGCTTCCAGCCGGCGGGTGGCAACGGTAGCGAAGAACAACGCGCCTTCGAGCATCAGCACGAAGTCCCAGGGATTGACGAGAGAGTCTGCTTCGAAGCCGGTACTGGCGTTGGGGCCGCCCGCACCGCCAGGGTTGAATTGACCGATGGCCGCGCTCTTCATTCCCGGCACTGCCTCGCTGAATAGTGCTGCGGGGAGCCAAGCACGTGCGCTTGCGGTTGCATTGCCCGTCGCCGAATCAACCAATTCAACGAGCCGCTGCATGAAATTGTTGGTGAAATCGAGATTGCCGTCGTTCCAACCCGTTCCAAGGAGGGGGGCATAGCCTGGCTTTTCCGCAGTAAGCACTAGCGCGGCATCAAGGGCCGGCAGCGCTTTGTCCGGCAACAAGCCGCGCAAACGCTGGAGCAGGTCTCGCTTCTCTTCCTCCTTTGGGGCTTCCTGAAAGCCAGACTCGAAAACTACCGCCTTGGACAATTGCAGAACTTCGCGATACCCAGCCAATCGAGTACTCGTACTTCCGAGGATTGTCTCCACAGTCTTCGTTGCCTCGGTCGGTTGGTTCCGCACTCCTGTCTTGATCTTCTTCCCGGTTATCGGATCACGCTCGTTGAGCTTCCCTTCTTGAAAATAAAACCCGCTGCCACCATTCCACGGTGCGACGATAGGCGTGGGACGGTATTCGTCGAGGAAGAATTCCGCCAACCGCTGCCGATCCACCTGCAAGTCTCCGGTGAAGGCTTCACTCTTGAGAACAAAACGTTCTTCCCGCCAGGCGCCGCGCACCGCCCATTCAGGCTTTTGTTCGCCCAACAGGCGCAGCACACCGAGCGCCTTGAGGTAGCCGGCGAGCGGTGTGGAAGTGCAGCCGTCGAGGGCAATTTCGGGAGCCTGGATCGCGTTCATGTCCGATCCTCCTGTTCCTTTTTCGATGCTCGCCAGTCCGCGATCCGCACCAAGGCTTCCAGCCAGGCGAGACGGAATGGGCCATAGGCATCGAGAAGCCGTTGCACGCAATCGGTCCAGGACGGCCCCATGTCGCCCTCCCCGAACTCCATGAGATCGAGGCGCAGTGTCGTTTCAGGAATGGCTTCCGCAGGCAGCTCGATCGACGGCAGTGAGTCTCCCTCCCATATGCCTCGCGCGTAGCGTCGCTCGGGTTGTGGCGGCGCCTGTTCTTCCGGGACCGCACGCAGGCTCATGCGTACCTTGCCGTGGTGGGCGGCGATGAGATATGCGATGAGATCGGCGTCGGGCTCGTTCTGGCGATGGCTTATCCACGCCAGCATGGAGGCCAGTTCATGGCGGAAATGCGGCCGCGCGTGGCAGCCGCGGCAGGGAGATTTCGCCCATAGGCGATCCGCCTGTGCCGACATTTCGCGGCAGGCGGTCAAGGTGGCGCGGAAGATATCGTGCGCTTTGCCTACGTCGTGCCAGCGCCCTGCTCGAGCGACAGCTTCAGTATCGGCCGAGGCCAATCCGAGTGCTGCCGCGACGTCACGCACTTCCTGCTCTACATCGGCCAAGTGATCCACGAGTTCTACAGGCCGGCTCTGCCGGCTGAGGGAATCGCCGTCGTACGCATCGGCAGTCGGCTTCGGCATCGCCGGTATCAAGACCGGCACAAGGAGCTTGTCCTGATCTGGGTCGAAGCCCAGCCGTGTGTCGTAGCCGCCCCGGCGGGCATCGAGCATGAGCACGAGCCCCGGTCGGGCTCCGCCGCGGAGCGGCTTCCATTCACCGGCAAGGGCATCCCAACGCCACGCGGCAACCTCGCCTTTGCGTTTCTTGAGATAGGCGCCGAGTTGCGAAAGCGATGCCCGGCAGATTTCCTCCGGCGCCGGCTGCGGCTGCCCTTCGACGCCGCCGGTGAGATCGCGCCAGAAGACCTGCACATCGAGGTCGTCGGCGTCGCGGATGTACGGAGAAATGTCAGTGTCGAAACCGGAGAGGTCGGGATCGGTGTTGAAGAGATCGAGGAAGTCGCGCCGTCGCAGCACTTGGCTAAGCGGCGCAGCTTCAGTCGTAGCGGGCAGATCGGCCGGGCTGGCGGACTGGAGCCTTTCCAACTTGGCGCGCGCCGCGGCGAGGTCGGAGTCGTCGTAAGGGCCGGACTGGTCCTGAGCCAAGTCGATCCAGAGGACGTTGGCGCCCCCTGTGTCGTTCCATTCGCCGTAACGGTTGCATCGACCGAATCGCTGGACCAGCGAGGCCCACGGGGCGAGTTCTGTGAAGAGCGTCTTGCTTGAAATATCCACGCCGGCTTCGATTGCCTGGGTGGCTACAACAATGCGGCCGGGGCCGGCCGGGTCTGGAGTTTCCGAGAGTTTGCGGTTGAGCTCGGCCCGCTCCCGCGCACGGTAGCGGGCGTGGACCAACAGGCGTTCGGCAGCGGGTTTGAGTTTGTCCAAGGCTGTGAACACAGCCTGGGCACGACCGACAGTATTGACGATAACGATGGTCTGGGCGCCCGGCGCATGCGCAGCGAGTACCTCTTCGGCCAGCGATTTGGCGTAGGCCGCAACACCTTCCTTGGCAAGCGCCAGGTTTGCATAGGCCAGTCGCTTGAGCGCTTCGCGCCGCTTACGCACCGGTTCGCCGGAACGCTCACCTTCCGACAGCGAAAAGCGTGAAAGGCCAGGCAGGTGCCCCCGTAAATCCACCGTGGCGAGCCAGTCGGCATTCAGCGTAGCGGACATCCACAGGGAGCGAGAGCCGGCCCCGAGCGGCAGATCGTGGCGAAAGGCCGCAAGCTGCGCAGAGGTGGCAAGCCCCGCCCCCATCAACTGTACTTCGTCGAACACCCACAGGGCATCGTTGTGCAGGAAGGCGAAATGCACCGGCCACTGATAGCGGCTCATGCCGTAGCCGCGCATGAGCGCGCGAGAAAGCAGCATGTCCTGGGTACCGATGAGGAGCATGTCTTCCTCGGGCCATTCCGCCCAGGTCTTGAGGTCATCCTCGCCACCCATGAGGAGGTGGACGGACACTTTGCCTTCGCCAGCCGCACCAAGATGATTGGCGGCACTCAGCCAGCTGCATACGCTTTCGTTAGCCTGCTCAACCAGCACGCGCATGGGGAGACACCAGACAAGTCGCCGGGGGGTGTGCGCATCGGCGGCTAATCGAACGCCGCCCGGCCGCAGCCCGCGCTTCCAAGCCCATGCCAAGGTCACCGCGCTGGTCTTGCCCAGGCCGGTGGGCACGTCCAGCAGATCCGGCCAAGGTTCGCCGGCGAGCCGCTCCTGGTAGGAATAGGGCGCACTGCCTGTCAGAGCCGAGAAAAATGCGGAGTAGCCCATCCTTCCTCCCTGATTTGCCAGCATTCCAAGCCGGGCTCAATTATGCGCCCGTACTTCCTCAGCGGGTAAGCATTGATTTGCCGCCATCAGTCATTTTCAATATCAAGCCTTTCGGAGAAGGATAATGCGGCCGAGGCTCACTGGATGAGCCTGTTAAATCTGATAACCGGCAAGTCAGTCACCGCAATACGGCGACTTGCAAAGGAGGGCGTGATCGCCTGCGGAAAACGGGAGCCCGCGGGCTTACGTCCCCGCGATCCGATGCGAAACCGGATACAGCGGCCGCCCGGCCAGGCCGTCGGCCACCCATTGCGCCTTGCCATAGACGTACCCCGGGAACTCAGCCTCCAGCGTCGCCTCGCCTTTGAGGATGCGGCGCACCAGGTCGGCCAGGGCGCGCAATTCGCCGGCTTGGCGCACCTCGACCGGCGCGACGATCCCGACGAAGCGGCACCAATCGAGCGTCTCGACCTTGAAGCTCGGTGTCGCGGCGAATTCGGCGGCGGCGCTGAGCCGTTCTTCTTCCGCACGCAGCGCAGCGAACCATTCGTCCTCGCCGGGGCGGCGTACCGTGGTATAGCTCAGCACCTTCTTCCGTCTGCGGCCGAGCTTCGCGTAGGTCTTTTCGGCGTCGGAAAACATGTCGCCTTCGATCTTGTCGCTCAGATGCGCCGTCGCTTTCATCGCGGCCTCTTCGATCATGCCCTGATAGACATTCCGCGGATGCTGCCAGGCGACATTGATGCGCACCTTGCCGTGAACGAACATCACGTCGTCCCACCAGGACAGGCCATGCGGATCGACCTCGCCGTAATAGTGGCGGAGCAGGATGCCCTGCTCGAAGGAGTCGCCGCGCCGGTTGCGGTGGTACTGCCGCGCCAGGCGGTGGAGCTGTTCGATTCGGTGGTTCTTCATGACGGTCCCAACGTTTGACGCAAAAGTCAGTCTTCCCGGTACGGCGGCGATTCTGACAGATTAGACCGGACGAAATGAATTTCCGACGCAGTCATGGCAGCCTCCAAAGAATGCCCCTCTTCCCAGCCCTCTCCACGCAAGCGGGGAGAGGGACTCATGCAGCCGGACGCGCCTCTTGTTCCAGCACCCGCAGCAGGCTCGACGTATCCTCGCGGCCCCAGCCCCGCGCCATGAGGGCGTTCAGCTGCTGCCACACCTGCGCCGCGATCGGCAGCGGCGCGCCGAGCGTCACCGCCTCGTCGAGCAGGATGCCGAAATCCTTGTGGTGCAGGCGCGCCTCGACACCGGCCGCAAAATCGCGCGCCGTCATGCGCGCGCCGAAGACTTCCAGCACGCGGCTGCCGGCCGAGCCGCCGGCCAGCGCCTGGCGCACCTTTTCCGGGTCGGCGCCGGATTTTTCCGCCAGCAGCATCGCCTCGGCCACCGCCTCGATGCAGGACACCATGATCATCTGGTTGCAGGCCTTCGCTACCTGGCCGGCGCCGTTCGGGCCGACGTGCACGATGGTCTTGCCGAGCTTTTCCAGCAGCGGCCGCACGCGCGCCAGCACCTCCGCCTTGCCGCCGGCCATGATCGCCAGCGTGGCGTTCTGCGCGCCGGTCTCGCCGCCGGAGACCGGCGCGTCGATGGCCTCGATGCCGCGCGCCGCCAGCGCCGCCGCGATGCGCCGCGCCGTGCCGGGCGGAATGGTGCCCATGTCGACCAGCACCGTGCCCGGCCTGGCGCCGTGGAGGATGCCGCCCTCGCCCAGCGCCACCGCCTCGACATCGGCGCCGGTGGTGACCATGGTGAACACCACTTCGCTCGCCACCGCCACTTCCGCCGGCGTGGCACGCCGCGTTGCGCCGACATCGACCAGCGGCTGCGCCGCCTCGGCGCGGCGCGCGTAGACCGACAGCTCGTGCCCGGCCTCGAGGAGGTGCAGGGCCATCGGCCGCCCCATGGCACCGAGGCCGATGAAGCCGACCTTCATTTCTGGGGATCCGACATCCGCTCCAGCAGCTTGAGCATGGCGATCGAGTCGTCCCCGCCGAGGCCCGAACCGACCATGGCGTTGAACATCTGCGCCGTCGCCGCGGCGCCCGGCAGCATCAGGCCGAGGCGGTGCGCCTCCTCCATGACGATGCGCAGGTCCTTCTGGTGCATCCAGGCCTTGAAGCCCGGCCTGAAGTTGCGCTCGATCATGCGCTGGCCGTGGTTTTCGAGGATCTTGCTGTAGGCAAAGCCGCCCAGCAGCGCCTCGCGCACGCGGGCCACGTCGGCGCCGCTCTTCCTCGCGAAGTTGAAGGCCTCGGCCACCGCCGCCACGCCCATGCCGGTGACGATCTGGTTGCAGGCCTTGGCCACCTGCCCCGCGCCGGAGTCGCCGACGTGCACGATGTTCTTGCCCATGCATTCGAAGACCGGCTTCATCTTCTCGAAGGCGGCGGCCTTGCCGCCGACCATGATGGAGAGCGTGGCGTTGATGGCGCCGACCTCGCCGCCGGAGACCGGCGCGTCGAGGAACTCGAGGCCCCTGTCGGCGAGCTTCATGCCGATGCGGCTCGCCGCCGCCGGCGCGATGGTGCTCATGTCGGCCACCAGCAGGCCCCGCTTCGCGCCCTGCGCAATGCCGTTCTCGCCCAGCGCCACTTCCTCGACGTCGGGCGCATCCGCCACCATGGTGACGACGAGGTCGGCGTGCCTGGCCACTTCGGCGGCGCTGACATGGGCGTGGGCGCCGAACTGGGCGAAGGGCTCGAGGGAAACCGCGCGGCGCGCCCAGAGGTGCAGGGTATGGCCGCCGCGGGCGATGTTGATGGCCATGGGGCGGCCCATGAGGCCGAGGCCGATGAATCCGATGTTCATGCTCTTCTCTCCTCTGTCGGTCGGTGCGTGAAAAGCGTCTCGTAGCCCATCGGGCAGATCTCCAGGGCGATCAGGGCCACAATGTACCATTCGGCGTGCAGCGAATGCCGCTTCGACACGCGGTGAGGAATCGGATCCGTCGGCACGGTTCGGACGAAGGCAATAGGATCGGGCGCGCCCTATTTGGGGATCGTCCGCGTTCGCTTATGGTTGTCGGCATCCCCTCCGGAGCAATACGCCATGAACGCCCTCAAGACCGCCCGCCGCTTCCTGTTCCACTGTACCGTTCTCGCCGCCCTCGCGCCCGCCATGACCGCCTCCACGCTCGCTGCCGACGAGAGCGGCGCCACCTACGGCACCGGCCGCAATCGCTTCGCCCTGGCCACCGGCAGCCCCGGAGAGCTCGGCCTGCTCAAGGAGCTCGCGGAGGAATTCTCGCGCCGTGCCGACGCCCAGATGGTGTGGGTGAAGGCCGGCACCGGCGCTTCGCTCAAGCTGCTGCAGCAGGGAAAGGTCGACATGGCGATGGTGCACGCGCCGGCCCAGGTCGAAAAGGCGCTCAAGGAGGGCTGGGCCGTCGGCAAGACGCTGATCGGCTCCAATGAGTTTTACATCGTCGGCCCGAAGTCCGATCCGGCCGGCATCGTCCGCGCGACGAGCGCCGCCGACGCCTACCGCCGCATCGCCGAGGCGAAGGCGCGCTTCGTCTCGCGCGGCGACAACTCGGGCACGCACCAGAAGGAATTGCAGATATGGCAGAAGGCCGGCCTGCAGCCGGGCGGCGACTGGTATATCGTGACGAAGGATTTCATGACCGCCAGCCTGAAGCGCGCCAATGCCGAAAGCGCCTACTTCATGTCCGACTCGAGCACCTGGATCATGGAGAAGGGCGTCGCACCCGACCTGGCGATCCTCTATCGCGGCGACAAGTTCCTGGTGAACACCTACCACGCCCTGACCGCGCCCCCCGGCGCCACGCCAGGCCGCGACACGGCGGAGCGGTTCATCGCTTTCGTCGCTTCGGGCGAAGGACAGAAAATCATCGCCGAATACGGCCGCTTGCGCTTCGGCGAAGGCCTTTACAACGACGCCGCCTACGCGAAGCAGTACGACTGAACTGCCCGTCACGAGGCGGCCGGCCGCCTCGGCGTGCCGGCGCAGCTACGGACGGGGCAGGCCACCAACGCATCGCAAGTGCCGGGCGCGGTGGCGCACCAATCCGGCGCATGCGGCGACAGCGCCGCACCATCCGCGCGCACCCGGATAAACCAGGACATCCGGCGGAAAGCCGCATCAGCATTGGGTCTCCGACCGATAACCCCGCATGGCATGAGGCTTGCTGTTTCAGGCCGTAAAGGGTTTACGGGGGATGCCCAAATGAAGAGAAGCAAGCTCGTCCTGGTCGGCAACGGCATGGCCGGCGTGCGCACGCTGGAAGAACTGCTGAAGCTGGCGCCGGACCTCTACGACATCACGGTGTACGGCGCCGAGCCGCACGGCAACTACAACCGCATCCTGCTCTCGCCGGTGCTGGCCGGCGAGATGAAGCTGCCGGAAATCATGCTCAACGATGTCGACTGGTACAAACAGAACGGCATCACGCTGCACACCGGGCGCAAGATCGTGCGCATCGACCGCGTGCGGCGCAGGGTGGTGGCCGACGACGGCGCCGAGGAGCGCTACGACCGCCTGCTGCTCGCCACCGGCTCGACGCCGGTGATGCTGCCCATCCCCGGCCACGACCTGCCCGGCGTGCTGGCCTACCGCGACATCGCCGATACCGAAACGATGATCGCCGCCTCGGCGCGCGGCGGCCGCGCCGTGGTGATCGGCGCCGGCCTGCTCGGCCTGGAAGCGGCCAACGGGCTGAAGGCGCGCGGCATGGACGTCACCGTCGTGCATCTCGCGCCGTGGATCATGGAGCGCCAGCTCGATCGCAGCGCCGCCGACATGCTGCAGGCTTCGCTCGAAGCGCGCGGCCTGAAGTTCCTGCTGGAAAGGCAGACCGTGGAGCTCGTCCGCGGCACGAAGAAATCCGACGGGCGCGTGGCGGCGGTACGCTTCGCCGACGGCTCGGAGATCCCCGCCGACCTCGTCGTCATGGCCATCGGCATCCGGCCGAACACCGCGCTGGCCGAGGCGGCGGGGCTGCACTGCAACCGCGGCATCGTGGTGAACGACACCATGCAGACCTACGATCCGCGCATCTACGCCGTCGGCGAGTGCGTCGCCCATAGAGGTGTTGCATATGGTCTCGTCGCTCCGCTGTTCGAGCAGGGCAAGGTCGCCGCCAACCACCTGGCCGAGTTCGGCATCGCCCGCTATGCCGGCTCGGCCATCTCGACCAAGCTCAAGGTGACCGGCATCGACGTCTTCTCCGCCGGCGACTTCATGGGCGGCCCGGACGACGACGAGATCGTGCTGGCCGACAAGCGCGGGGGCGTGTACAAGAAGCTGGTGCTGCGCGACAACAGGATCGTCGGCGCCGTCCTCTACGGCGACACCGTCGACTCCGGCTGGTATTTCCAGCTGATGAAGGAAAAGAAGTGCGTCGGCCCGCTGCGCGACAAGCTGATGCTCGGCCAGTCGCACGGCGGCGCCGGCCACGAGGGCAGGAACCGCGCCGCCGAGCTGCCGGACGACTTCGAGGTGTGCGGCTGCAACGGCATCAGGAAGATCACCATCGTCAAGGCGATCAAGGAAAAGGGCCTGTTCACCCTGGAAGAGGTGCGCCGGCACACCAAGGCCTCGAGCTCCTGCGGCTCGTGCACCGGCCTGGTCGAGCAGATCCTCGCCTCGGCGGTGGGCGGCGCCTACCAGCCGGTGGCGGCGGAGAAAAAGCCGATATGCGGCTGCACCGACTACACCCACGAGGAGGTGCGCAAGGCGGTCAAGGACAATCGCCTGCTGTCGATCCCGGAAGCCATGCGCTTCCTCGAGTGGCGCACGCCGACCGGCTGCGCCTCGTGCCGGCCGGCGCTCAACTACTACCTGCTGTGCGCCTGGCCGAAGGAATACAAGGACGACGCCCAGTCGCGCTTCATCAACGAACGGGCGCACGCCAACATCCAGAAGGACGGCAGCTATTCGGTGGTGCCGCGCATGTACGGCGGCGTCACCACGCCGGCGGAACTGAAGCGCATCGCCGAGGTCGCCGAGAAATACGCCGTGCCGACGGTGAAGGTCACCGGCGGCCAGCGCATCGATCTGCTCGGCGTCAAGAAGGAGGACCTGCCCGCCATCTGGGCGGACCTCGCCATGCCCTCCGGCTACGCCTACTCGAAGGGCCTGCGCACGGTGAAAACCTGTGTCGGCTCGGAGTGGTGCCGCTTCGGCGTGCAGGACTCGACCGGCCTGGGCATCGACCTGGAGCGCGACCTGGAGCGGCTATGGACGCCGCACAAGACCAAGCTCGCCGTCTCCGGCTGCCCGCGCAACTGCGCCGAGGCCGCCATCAAGGACGTCGGCGTCATCGGCGTCGATTCCGGCTGGGAGATCTACGTCGCCGGCAACGGCGGCATCAAGACCGAGGTGGCGCAGTTCCTCTGCAAGGTGAAGACGCGCGAGGAGGTGCTGGAGGTCGCCGGCGCCTTCATCCAGCTCTACCGCGAGGAGGCGCGCTACCTCGACCGCACGGTGCATTGGGTGGCGCGCGTCGGCCTCGACACCGTGAAGCAGCGCGTGGTCGAGGACGGCGAGGGCCGCCGCGCGCTGTACGCCCGCATGAAGGAGGCGCTGTCGGTGGAAAAAGACCCGTGGGCCGAGCGCGCCGCCGGTTTCGATGCCGCAGAATTCCGGCCGATGAGGTTTCATTCCAGGGATTGCGTTTCGGGAGAAAGCAGCGATGAGCGACTGGCTGAAAATCTGTCCGCTTGAGGACATCCCGCGCCTCGGCGCGAAAGTGGTGAAGGGCGTCGGCAACGCGGACATTGCGGTGTTCCGCAACGCCGAGGACGAAGTCTTCGCCGTCGACGACCGCTGCCCGCACAAGGGCGGCCCGCTGTCGCAGGGCATCGTCTTCGACCGGCGCGTCGCCTGCCCGCTGCACGGCATGACGGTGCACCTCGACACCGGCCACGCGCAGGCGCCCGACGAAGGCTGCACGCACAAGTACCGCGTGCGGGTCGACAAGGGCGTGGTCTTCCTCAACCTGGGCTAGTGCGATCATGTACGCAGACACGCTGGACAATTTCGCCTCCGTCGCCGAGAAGAAGGCGGCGCTGATCCGCAATCACCCGCTGCCCTTCCTCGCCGGCGCCATGATGGCCGGCGCCTACATCGGGCTGGGCATCATCCTCATCTTCAGCGTCGGCGCCTCGCTCGATCCGGCCTGGCGGCGCCTGGCGATGGGCGCCTGCTTCGGCATCGCCCTGACCCTGGTGACCTTCGCCGGCGCGGAGCTCTTCACCGGCCACACCATGTTCATGACCATCGGCCGGCTGCGCCGGCGCGTGACGAACGCCGAGCTGGCGGCAAGCTGGACGCTCACCTGGCTCGGCAATCTCGCCGGCGCCGTCCTGCTGGGACTGACTTTTGTCGCCGGCGGCGGCGGCGCGCTGCTCGCCGAGGGCGCGCCCCTGTTGCAAATGGCGGCGGCCGGCAAGATGAACGCGCCGGCCGTCGAACTCTTCGCCCGCGCCATCCTCTGCAACTGGCTGGTCTGCCTGGCCCTCTGGATGGCCGCGCGCACGGCCAGCGACGCGGCCAGGCTCGGCGTGATCTTCTGGTGCCTGTTCGCCTTCATCGCCAGCGGCTTCGAACACAGCGTCGCCAACATGACCCTCTTCTCGATCGCGCTGCTGGCCGAGCACGGCGAGGCGGTCAGCCTCGCCGGCATGGCGCACAACCTGCTGTGGGTGACGCTGGGCAACGCCGTGGCCGGCGCGCTATTCATGGCGGGCGGCTATTCGTATGCCTCGCGTCCGGAACCGGCGGCGGAAGCCGTTCGGCGCCGGCTGGCCGTCGCCGAAGCAAAATGAAAGTTGCATTTGGCGATCAAAGCCGCCCGCCGCCTGTCAGCCGCCGGTCGTCTCTTCCTTGGCCAGCACGGCGCGAATCAGGGCCAGCAGTTTGCCGCCCTTGATCGGCTTGCGCAGGATCGGCAGGCCGCTGGCCTTCGCCTCGGCCAGCCGCTCTTCGGAAGTCTGGCCCGTGACCAGGATTGCCGGGATCGCCGCGCCATGCATCTGCCGCAGCACCCGCGCCGCTGCGACGCCGCTCTCCCCGCCCCGCAGCTGGTAATCGGCAAGAATCAGGTCGGGCGGCCGGGCCGCCGCCTGCAGGCGCACAATCAGTTCCGGCACATCGCGGCCGGCGACCACCCGCGCGCCCTGCTGCTCGAGCAGCCGGGTCATCGCCTCGCGCGACAGGAAATCGTCCTCGAGCAGCGCCACCAGCAGCGGCTCGCCGTGCAGTCCGGCATCGCCGGTCTGCACCTGCCCGGCCGCGGGAGCGGCGCCCGGCTGGGCGCGTCGCGCGCTGAAGCGGAAGGTCGCGCCGCGCCCCGGCGCGGAACGCAGCGCCACCTTTTCGCCGAGCAGCTCGGCCAGGCGCCGGACGATGGACAGGCCGAGGCCGACGCCTTTGCTGCGGTCGCGCTCGGGATTGCCGACCTGATGGAACTCCTCGAAGATGCGCGCCTGCTCGGCCGGCGGAATGCCGATGCCGCTGTCGCGCACCTCGATCCACAGCGTTTCGCCACGCGCGCGACAGGCGACCAGCACGCTGCCGCGCTCGGTGTAGCGCAGGGCGTTGGACAGCAGGTTGCGCAGGATGCGCTCGAACATCAGCGGATCGCTGCGCACCCAAACCCGCGTCGGCCGGAAGCGCAGCCGCAGCCGCTTTTCCCCGGCGAGCGGCTGAAAGTCCGCCCGCAGCCGGTCGAACAGGCCCTGCAGCGGGAAATCGCATATCTTCGCCGCTACCGTGCCGGCATCGATGCGCGAGATGTCCATCAGCTCGCCGAACATCTTTTCCAGGTCGTCCACGCAGCGGCCGATCTTGCCGACCAGGTCGCGGGTGTGCGGCAGGCTGACCTCGCCGCGCAGCGCGACGGCAAACAGTCCGAGCGCATGCAGCGGCTGGCGCAGATCGTGGCTGGCGGCGGCGAGGAAGCGCGACTTGGCACGGTTCGCCTCCTCCGCCCGCGCGCGTGCTGAATCGAGGTGCTCCAGATTGATCCGCAGCTCGGCGCTCTTCTCCTCGACGCGCCGGTCCAGCTCGGCGTTGAGCCGCTCCAGGTCCCCGTAAGCCTCGCCGAAGCGGTGGATCAGCAGCCAGCCGGCCGTGGTGGTGAAGAACAGCGCCAGGTAGGGCATCAGGCGGATGCTGTCGAACATCTGCGGCCGGAACGAACCGAGCCAGTCGTAGGCGCCGAAGGCCAGCGAAACCGCGCCCACCACCGCCATCATGACCGTGCCGCCCTCGCGGCTTCGCAGCGCGGCGCGGCCGATGGCATAGGCGGGCACCGCGGCCAGGGCGAGGGCGAACAGCAGGCCGTAGCGCGTCGTGGCCTGCGCCGGCACCCAGGGCAGCAGCGCGTAATAGGCCGCCAGCGAGGCCGGCAGCGAGGCCAGCAGCAGCCGCTCGTAGCGGGGCAGCCGCACGCCGACGAAGCGCAGCGAGAACAGGCACAGCAGGGCGACGAAGGCCTGGTAGAGCAGCGCCAGCCATATCTCCCAGTGCGGCTGCGGAATGGCCTGGTAATAGAGCAGGTCGATGACATTGCGCGCCGCCCACAGCAGCGAGGCGGCGGCGAAAAGGGCGTACATCGCGTCCTGGCGACGGCGGCCCCACAGCACGAGGAAGAACACGCCGATCAGTCCGAGCGCCGCGGCCAGCGCCACCGGCCCCACCGTCTGCAGGGCGAAGCGCCGCCAGTATTCGCCGCGCAGTTCCTCCTCGAGGCCGAAGCGCAGCGGGGACAGGCCGCTCTGATTGCCGCTGCGCCCCCAGACGCGGATGTGGAGGCTGTTCTCGCCTTCCCGCAGTCGCGCGGGCGCAATGGCGAACAGCTGCGGACGCTTCCAGGTCAGCACCGGCGAATCGTCCTTGCCCCCGGTGCGGCCCAGCAGCACGCCGTTCACGAACACCTCGATCTGGTCGCCGCCGCGCGGCACGTACAGGGCGTGCATCCTTTGCGTGTCCGCCCCGAGGCTTGCCTTCAGGCGGTACCAGCCGCTTCCGCTCGCCGCGGGCCGCGTCCTGCGCCAGTCGTCGGGCAGTGCCTGCCGCTGCCAGGGCGCGTCATCGTGCGGCGGCCCGGCGCCTTCGAGGTACACGAAATCCGCCTCGAAGAACGTCGCCGGCTCCGCCCGCAAAGCATGCGGCAACAGCAGGGCCAGCACCGCCCACGCCAGCGCCGCGCCTCTTGCCCGAACATCCACGCCCGACCTCCCGAAAAGCGCAAAGATACACCGCTTCGGTCTGGCGGCCCCGGCCCGATTGCCACGCATTTCTTCCCCGCACAGGCTCACCTCCCGAGCCAGCAGCGGCCGGACAATGCGCTCATACCCTGGAGGATAGGATGGGCGCCGATTTCACACGCGATGCGCTGCTGCGCCTGCTGAGGAAACCAATCGTCGAGTTGCGGCCGCACTGCCGCTGCCAGGCCGGCTGAATCGCCGCATGAGCCGGGTTGACGCTCGCCGGGCGAGAAAGCATAATGACCAGCATGATCATATCGATTGGAATGCCATGATTACCGAAACCAATGCGGTCGCCTTCCGGCAGAACCTCGGCGAAATGATCAACCAGGTGCAGTACCGGCACGACAGCGTGATCATCAACAAGGACGGCAAGCCGGTGGCGGCGCTGGTCGACGCCCGCCTCTTCGAACGCATCCGCCGCATGCAGGGCCGCTTCGATGCGCTGTGCCAGCGCCTGGAAGCCGGCTTCGCGAACCTGCCCGAGGAAAAAGGCCTGGCCGAGATCGACGCCGCCGTCGCGGCCGAACGCGCCCGGACCGGCGCGCCGCGCAAGAAGAAAACGCCGGCCAAAAGGCGCTGAGCCTTGGCCGCGCTGCGAGTCGTCCTCGACACCAACGTGTTGCTCTCCGGCATCGCCTATCCGGCCAGCGTGCCGGGCCGGATCATGGCGGCCTGGCGCCACGGTTCCGTCGACATCCTGCTCTCCGGCTACATCCTGGACGAACTGCGGCGCGTGCTGCCCAGACTTGCGCATCGCCACGGACTGACGCCGGCGGAAACCGGGGACATGGTGGACATCCTCTCCATCCTGGCCGAAATCATCCAGCCGCAGCCGGGCACCGACCCGCAACTGCGCGACGCCAAGGACCAGCCGGTGCTCGACACCCTGCTGGCGGCGCTCGCCGAATCGGGTGCCGACTACCTCATCACCGGCGACAAGGACCTCCTGGCGCTGGCCGACCACTACCCGATCGTCACCCCGGCGCAATTCTGGGCCGCGCACGCAGGGCTGTAGCGCACTCACCAAAGCAAAAGTCCGTCCCCGCAGCACGGCGATTCCGCCTTGACCCGCTTGCACAAAAGCGCGATGATTGCATCGCATTTGCAACGCAAGGAGCCGCCCGATGAAAACCGCCACCCTTCCCTCGCTGCGCGTCGCACCTGAGTTGAGAAAGGCCGCCGAGGCCGTCCTGCAGGAAGGCGAAACCCTGTCCAGCTTCGTCGAGGAATCGGTGCGCCGGCAGGTCGAGTTCCGCTACGCCCAGCAGGCCTTCATCGCCCGCGGGCTCGCCTCCGCCGAGGCGGCGAGGAAATCCGGCAACCATGTCCCGGCCGGGGAAGTCCTGGCCAAACTGGAGAAAAGGCTGGACCGGGCGCGCAAAGCCAAACCGAAGCGCAGCGTTCGGGCGAAATGAAATACAAGGTCCGCTTCACGCCCGAGGCGGAGGACGATCTGCTTCGGCTGTTCGATCATCTTGCGGAGCAGGATCTCGCCGCCGCCGTGCGCGCGCAGACCGCGATAACCAAGGGCCTGGCCTTCCTGCAACTGTTTCCGTTCTCTTGCCGCAAGGCCCTGGGCGGCCCGCCCAACCCCCTGTTGCGCGAGATGATCATCCCCTTCGGCAGCGCCGGCTACGTGGCGCTGTTCGAAATCGAGGACTCTGCAACGGTCACCATTCTCGCCATCAGGCATCAGCGGGAAGAGGACTACCACTAGGTCCGGCATTCACCCCCTCCCACACAGGCTCACCTCCTGAGCCAGCAACGGCCGGACAATGTGCCCAAACCCTGGAGGACGGGATGGGCGCCGATTTCACACCGAAGGCACGAGGCCGCAGGCCGGCGATGAAACTCGCCGTGCTTGCCGCGCTCGCCGCACTGCTCGTCGGCCTTGCCGGCCGGGACCACCTGCCGGCCGCGGCCGCCTGGGCGGCCCGCCAGCCATTGGATATTGCCCTGCTGATAATCGACGCCTACGGCAAGTCGAAGGAAGCGGCCGACAAACCCGCCCGCGACGAGCCGGGACGGCAAGACCGGGACCGACGGGAATGGCTCGATGCGCTGCTGCGCCTGCTGAGGGAGCCGGTCATCGAGCTGCGCGATCATTGCGGATGCCAACCGTGACCCATTCGCATTCTGTTCTCATCTGTGCTACGATTGAAGCGTGTTTGAGAACAGTCGGGGCACGCCATGACCGCCAATCCTGTCGAACTGCTTTTCACCGCCTACCGCCGCCAGGTGCTCGGCCTGCTGCTGCTGCGGCCGGACGACAGCCTGCACGTGCGGGAAATCGCGCGCCTCACCGGCGTGCCGGCCGGCTCGTTGCACCGCGAGCTGCGCACCCTCACCGAGGCCGGCCTGCTGCTGCGCGAGCCGGCCGGCAACCAGGTGCGCTACCGCGCCAACCGCGCCGCCCCGCTCTACCCGGAACTGTCCGAAATCTTCCGCAAGACGACCGGGATGGCGGACATCCTGCGCGATGCCCTGGCGCCACTCGCAAAGCGGATTCGGATTGCCTTCGTCTTCGGATCGATGGCGCAGGGCAAGGAACGTGGCGGCAGCGACGTGGATGTGTTCGTCATCGGCCGCGTCTCGTTCGCAGCAGTCGTCGGCGCGCTGTCGCCACTGCGGGCAAGGCTCGGCCGCGAAGTGAATCCCGTGGTAATGACGGCCGCCGAGTTCGCCGTCCAGCGCGCAGAAAAGGACCGCTTCATCGCCCGCGTCATGAAGGAACCCAAGCTTTTCGTGATCGGAACCCCGGATGACTTTGGACAACTTGCTGAAAACCGGCCAGCTCAAGCCGCACACGCCTGACGCCGCGGACATCGCGCGCCTGCTCGAAGCCGCGCGGCGCAACTTGGCCGATGCCGGCGCGGAGAACATCAGCACCGAGAACCGCTTCGACGCCGCCTACAAGTGCATCATGCAATCCGCGCTGGCGGCGCTGATGGCCAACGGCTTCCGCCCCGACACCAAGGCGCCGGGCCATCACCAGACGGTCATCCATTCGCTGCCCAAGACCATCGGCCTGCCGGGAACGCGCGTCGCCGTGCTCGATGCGCTGCGAAACAAGCGCAACCTGTCCGACTACTCCGGCCGCGACATCGATCGCGCCTCCCTCGGCACGTGCATATCGGAAGCCGCACGACTGCTGGATGAGGTGGATGCCTGGCTCGCCAGGACTCATCCGGAATTGAAGGCATAGACGGAGAGTCAATCGACTCCGGCACCGTTTTCCTGAATGAATCTGACAATGAGCGCAAGAAAAATCGCCCCTTTGCCCTTGCGGCGGCACCGGTGCTATCATTGATAGCATTCAATCAGCACATGGAGTCCGACATGGCCCAGCTCCTGGTTCGTGATGTCGACGAGGCCCTCGTCAAGGCCTTGCGCGAGCGGGCGGCCCGTCACGGCCGCAGCGCCGAGGCCGAGCACCGCGAAATCCTGGCGAAGGCGCTGCGCCGGACAAGGCGGAAAAGCTTCGCCGAAATTTTGGCCGCCATGCCCGACGTGGGGGCGGACGAGGACTTCGCGCGCATCGAAGACCCGGCAGAGGCGCGGCGTGTATCTCGTTGATACGGACGTCATCAGCGAGGCGCGCAAGCGCGAGAAGGCCGATGCCGCCGTGCTGGCCTTCTTTCGCGAAGCCGCCGGCAACGACGATGCGCTCTACCTCTCCGCCATCACGGTCGGCGAACTGCGGCGCGGCGTCGAGCGCATTCGCCACCGCGGCGATCGTACGCAGGCCGACCAGCTCGAAAAATGGCTGAAGCGCGTGCTCGACGAATGCGCGGAAAACATCCTGCCCCTCGATGCGGAGGTCGGGCAGGTCTGGGGCCGCTTGCGCGTGCCCCATCCCGAGAACCCGCTGGGCAAGCAGATCGCCGCAACCGCATTGATCCACGACCTGACGCTGGTCACGCGCAACGTCAGGCACTATGAAGGCCTGGGCGTCCGGCTGCTTAGGGCCTGTTCACGCTAATTCTGTCGGATGCGTTGTGGCCAAAAGCGTTGGCTGCTAGACGCGCGACGAAGTCAATGGCCGCCCCCTTGACGAGGAGCGCAACGACGCAGCCGGCGCTTTTGGCCGCAACCCGAAGGGAACGGGTCTTTCCGGGCGCATGGCCGCGTTGCGGCGGCTTGCCGTGGAATAACCACTGTCTTCGCCGCCGCGCCTTGCCCTGCACCCGGAAAGACCCGTTCGCACCGACAGAATTAGCGTGAACAGGCCCTGATCCGTTTGGGCGCAGCGGCTGACAAACGCCGCCGAAAGCCGTCCGCGACTGGCGGCGGCTTGCGCACATGCCTCCAGCGGCGTAAAGTAAGGATTCCTTACTTTCGGCCAGAGGGCGGACATGCTCGCCAAAATGACCTCGAAAAACCAGCTGACGCTGCCCAAGAGCATTACCGCGGCCGTCGACTCCCCCGAGTATTTCGAAGTGGAAGCGCGCAACGGCCAGATCGTGCTGACGCCCGTGCGCATCCAGCGCGGCGACGCCGTGCGCGCCAAGCTGGCGGAACTCGGCCTGCAGGAGCAGGACATCGCCGACGCGGTGCAATGGGCGCGGCAGGCGCCGGCCGCCAAGGCCAAGCGCAAGAAGAAATG